>NZ_JAGPOX010000036.1 GCF_019038435.1 Nocardia alni | reverse complement strand
CATCGTCGGCAGCGTCAGATGTGTATAAGAGTCAGCCTCAGCGCCTACCTCGCCGCGATCGTGGCCTCCGAAGCCGCACGAGTCACGCACGCAGCCAACCACGTCCGCAACAAAACCCTGTTCCGCGCCGCACTCACCCTCGGCCGACTGATCAGCGCCGGGCATCTCGACCAGGACCACGTTCGCGCGGTACTCACCGCAGCCGCCACACCCCACATCGGTCATCACGAATTCACCGCCGCCGAACTCGAACGCACCCTATCCCGGGGCCTGGCCTACGGCGCACGTCATCCCCGCCACCTCGACACCCAACACACCACGAATCCCGGAGGCCCACAATGAAAGCCGAAATCAGCCGCTGCGAAGTGTCTCCCATTTCTCCCGACGCCGAATGGCTCCGCGACTCCACCCGCACGGTCCGCTGGCTGCCCCGACGCGCCTACGAACCAGACGCCGACGCCATCACCACGCACGGCACCACCACTGCCGCCATGATCGCCTACCTGCGCGCTCAGGAATCGTTCACCGCCTCCCTCGCACCGATCGTCGACACCGTCCCCGAGGACCAGTGGCTCTTCGCCGAACGCCCGCTCCCCACCCGCACCTCCATCCACACCTTCGTATTCCTCTACGACTGCACCGACACCGAACGAGCCCAGGTGTTCAAGGCGGTGACCCGATAATGGGCCGCCCGACCGGCGCCACCAAGCGCCACTACACCCCGCTGCCCGATCGCGGTATCGGCTGCTGGGAATGCGGGCAACCCGCCACCTGGTGGGCCGACTGGAAACACAACGGCTACAAACGATTCGTCTCCACCGCCTACTGCGACCGCCACGGACACAACGAACTCCGCAGCCCATCCACCACGGCACGCAAAATCCGTTGAACAACAATACTCTTCACGTTTGACACTGAAAACCTCATCCAACACACCACCGGAATCCACTCCGTTACCAACTTTACATCCCAATCACCTTCTACAGCAGCCTAATTCACTTGCTGATACGCATCCAGCGCTCCCGTACACAGGCCGATACCACTCGGCCATCTCGGGGCTCTTGTGTACGTCCAATCGGCGAATTCACCGATTAAACTCGGCGCAACAGCTGCGAAAAGCGCTACACCGAGGCGCTTTTCGACCACATGATCTCGCATCCGAGCGGCGTTCCGCGATGCGTTTCTTCCCAACTCCGTTCTCTTTCAAGGGGTGTGGTTCTCATGCTCGCATTGATGGATTGGTTCTGCGGTGCTGGCGGTTCCAGCATAGGCGCGCATCTCGTCCCCTGGGTCCACGTCGCCCGGGCCGCGAATCACTGGGATCTGGCCATCGAGAGCCATGCCTCCAATTTCCCGGCCACCGACCACTATATCGGCGATATCCGCACAGCGCCGGTCGAACGCTGGCCTGTCGCCGACCTGCTGTGGGCCAGCCCCGAATGCCCGCAATGGTCCGCCGCCCGCGGCGTCCATCCCGAATACCGCAACAGCCTGCAAACCGACCTTCTCGACCTGCCCTGCGACCAGGACGCCGAGCGCTCCCGGGCCCTGATGGAGGAGATCCCCCAGTACCTGCGCGGCGTCATCTCTCGCGGCGGGCGAGTCACCGCCGGGATCGTGGAGAACGTCATCGAGGTGCGCGGCTGGGACCAGTGGCACCGGTGGGTCGGCGAGATCCGCGCACTGGGCTACCGCACCCGCCTGATCGCGATGAACTCCATGCACGCCCAACCCGTGCGCACCGGTGCCGCGCCGCAGAGCCGTGACCGCCTGTATCTGGCGTTCTGGGACGCCAGGTTGAGCCGAGATCCCGACTGGGACAAATGGTTACGTCCTCGCGCCTGGTGCCCCGCCTGTGACGAATGGGTCTACGCCCTTCAGGTGTTCAAGCAGCCCCACGCCGACATGGGCCGGTACCGCCAGCAGTACCACTTCCGCTGCCCCCACACCCGCTGCCGCAACACGATCCTCGAACCACCGGCCCTACCCGCGCTGGCCGCGATCGACTGGACACTGCCCGGCCAGCGCATCGGCGACCGGACCCGGCCCCTCGCGGACAAAACCCTGGACCGCATCCGCGTCGGGCTACACCGCTACACAACCCCAGTCCCGTTGATGGTCCCCGCAGGCGGCACCTGGCGCGAGACGGCCTCACCGGTCACGATGCCGATGCCCACGCGCACCACCCGCGACAACGACGCACTCGCGGTCCCGGCGCCCTTCCTGGCGCTGCTGCGTTCCGACCGACCCCGCACCATCGGCCTGGATCAACCACTGGCCACCGTCGTCGCCGACGGCTCCAACCACGCCCTCGTCGTCCCCCCGCTGCTCGTGCCGATGGAAGGACGCGACGGCAAAGAAGCCGCACCCGCCACCGTGCCCCTGCGCACCCAAACCACCCGCGCGGAAACCGCCCTTGCGTTCATACCCCTCATCGCCGAACTACGCGGCGGCGGCTCGCACGCCCGCCCCGTCACCCATCCTCTGTCCGCGGTCACCGCAGGCGGCAACCACCACGCACTGCTCACCCCACCCCCGAAGCTGCCAGCCGAACTCTGGACCGCACAGCTGTACGCCGCATCCAGCACCACCACCCCAGCCGGCACTGCAACCTCCGCCCATCGACCGACCGACGACACCCCAGTGCCTTGCGACATCGACGACGTGCGATTCCGCATGCTCCAGCCCCACGAAATCGCCCTCGCCATGGCATTCACCCACGACTACATCGTCGTCGGCAGCAAACGCGACCGCGTCCGCCAACTCGGCAACGCCGTCACCCCACCCTGCGCAGAAATCCTGGTCTCCGCACTGGTCGAAGCCATCACCGGACAGCAACTCGACCGCACACCCACCCCGGCCCCAGCAGCAGCATAAGGACTTGAATCGCCATGCTCCACAGCCTTGTTCGCAACACATCACACTTCGTCCCAACACCGGACCGCGCTTGGTTCCGACATTCCCTCGCGCGGCGGACGCCGCGTTAGCATCACACACACCGCTGGCACCTCTATCCGGTCGGCTCGGCACCGCACTACGCGCACCGCGGATCACTCCAGGCAGGAGATTGCCTTATAGATCGCCAGATGACTGAATTCGCTCATGGGGTGGTGTTGGAAATCGCCCACAATTCCTGGACCACACCGATGGATGCTTCACGGCTCCCAGTTGGGGTCCTCGGTCGTTCATCGAGGGGTAGTACCGCGGGGGCGTCTGAGCGGCGGGCAGATTTTCCGAGACGCCTGCAGATCCTCAGCGCGATAAGCGCAAAGTCCAAGACGACGTCCACGAATTCGTCGTCGGTGACAACGGTGGCCGCAACGGCGGCGGCTGTGACAACCAAGCCGGCGGTGATAACAACAAGGACAACGACAGCGACGATGGCAGCACCGATGCTGTTGTCGACGGCGCCAGCGATGGCGACGGCACCGACGGCAATGGCGACAATGGCGGCGAGGACGGCGACCGTAGCTCCGAAGGCAGGGATAGCGGCCAGGATCAGGTTGTCGGCAGGGATCTCGCGGCGGCGCCGAAGTTTGGTGGCGGCCCTGCGGAACGAGGGTGCGTGCAGCAGCATGCTGAATGCGAACCCCAGGGTGGGAATCTGTTGGGCGCGCATGTCGTCAAGCGTGCTGTGCCACTCGTCGCGGTATCGATCGCGTTCACTGCGGGGCAGGATGCACACCGTGACAGCGATAAGCAAATCGGGCACGAACTCGGTCCAACGGGACACGAAGGCCATGGTTCAGTACCCCCAGGCGATGTCGGGCGACGGGTTCCCGGTCGCGGTGGGGTGAGAGGAGCCGAGTTTCTGCTGAGTCTCGAGCAAGGCGGCGCGAGCGCGGTCGGCACCGCCGGAGGTGAGCTGGTAGAGCCGGCGACGGCGACGGCCCTCGGCGGACTCGTCGATGTCCTCCCAGTCGCTGGTGATCCAGTCGGCGGCCTCGAGGCGCGCGAGGATCGGGTAGACACTGCCGGTGGGCAGCTCGCACCGCTGGGCCACCCGTAGCCCATAGTTCTCGGCCGCGGGTTGCACGAGGAGGGCCCGTAGCACTGCGAGGGTCTGGAGCGTCATACGCACCTTGTCCGCCATGACAGATAGTCTACACTGGCTATCATGCAACTCTATATAGCCTCGAACAGGCATTACATTGAGAGTGCTGCTCTGATGACCACCGCTGGCGGCCCGGTCCATGCCGGGTCCGGTGTGTTCTGGCTAGCGTGCCTACTGCTACTCGCCATGGCCGCCGTCTGCAGCTTGCTCGCCGGGTTCCTGTCGTGGCGGGGCGGGGCCAACGTCTACAACGCCGCCTTATTCGGGTTCGGTGCCTTTGGCGGGACCACTGGTCTGGGTCTAGCGTTCTTCACACTGGTAACGCACTAGACCAGGCGGCCACTCGTCCCCGCAGTTGGTTTGTTCCACTCGCCCGGTCCGGCGGTGCGGGCACTCCCCACTAACGGTGAGAACTGAGAGTAAGGGCCACCTGGCCCCTGTCTCTATCCACAGGCCATGCTCGGAATGCGCAGGCACAAGATGGGCGTGCTGTGTCCGTGGAGCTGTCGATCAGCCCCCAAGGGGATCAGGGACACACCGGACGCGCAAGGGAGCCCCGCCGAACCCATACATGCAGGCGTGCCGGGGTGGGACAGGCCATCGCTGCGCTCCGGTCGCCTGCGGCGATCCCACCCCGCTCTGCCTGCCGCTGGTGCGCGGCCCCGTTGCGCACCCGGCCCGCCCCTGATGGCGAAGCCGCAGATCGACAGCCCCACGGGCACCGCCCACCAGGGGTTCGAGATCAATCCGAGAGTTTTCCTACTCACGCAAGGAGTTTCGTCATGGCTGGAGAAGCCCCACTCACCCTCACCGGCAACCTCACCGCCGACCCGGAGATACGGTTCACTCCTGGCGGTTCCAAGGTGGCCACGGTCGTCGTCGCCCAGAACTCGCGCGTTCTGAACCAGGCCACCGGCGAGTGGAAGGACAGTGGCGCGGTGTTCATGCGCTGCAACATCTGGGACGAGATGGCCGAGAACGTCGTGAAGTCCCTGTCCAAAGGAACCCGTGTGCTCGTGCACGGCCGGCTGACGCAGAACCGCGTCACCAACGACGACGGCGAGACCCGCACCTACACCGATCTGCGGGTCGACTCGATCGGCCCGGATCTGCGCTACGCGCAGGCCACCGTCAAGAAGATCGCCCGCAACGTCACCGACCCCAGCGAGTCCGCGCCCGCCGAGCCCAGCTCCGTCGAGGACGGCGCGAAGGTGAAGGCGCCGTTCTGACCGAGGCGCTGGGCCGGGCACGTGCCCGGCCCAGCGCACTCTCCCCTACGCCCGGTCCCGTCTCACCCGGGTCCGGGCTCCTCGTTCGTATCCGGTCAGGAGGCGATACTGATGCCGGATTCCGCCGCTCTCCCGCCATGCACCTCCGTGGTGTGCTGGTCCGACACGCTCGTGCCGCCGGTGCCGACCGCTGATGGGTCGCCGTCGCTGGTTACTGCGTCGGGCCCTGTTCCGCCTCGGCTGGCGCTGCTCGAGTTGTTGCATGCCCGCGTTCATGCCCTGGCTGCCGAGAATCGGGCGTTGCAGCGCCGCAATCATCTGCTCGCGGTCGCGCTCGACGACGCCCTGGATCGTGCCAGCGCACACGCGCTGTGCTGCGACAACGAGCAACTCCTCACCACTGCCGCGGCGCGTCACAGCGACCGTTTCGCAGGTTCTGTCTCGTCCCCTATCTAGGCGACCGCTTTCGCGGTGCACTAGAAGGCACACCCGGTTGCCGGTTGTTCGCCTAGGAGGTTGTCTCATGGGTTTGATCTGGCTCGCCGCTATCGCGGTGTTGGTGCTGCTTGTGCTGTGGTGGGCGTTCCCGCTGACCGCCCGCATCCTGGGGGTGCTGGTCGTCCTCGACTCGCTGGGCGCGATAGTCTTGTTTCCCGACCGCGCCATCCCGTATCGGGTGTGGTGGCTGCTGGCCGGGTTCGTCCTGTGGCTGGCCGGGCATTGGGCGTGGGCGGCCAAGCACGGTATATGGGCCTCCCGGATCGCGCTCCGTATCTTCCAGCTGCCCGGCCTGCGGCACCTGATCCCCCGCTCCACCCTGCTCCCGCCACCCGGCCCCACGACCTGAACGCGCCGCCCCGGGCCCGCGGGGCGAGTCCTGCTCTGTGGCCCCACTCTGGTGGAGCAGCCGCCGCAGCTCCGGCACTGCCAGTCCCGTCACCTCGGATAGCCGTGCCTCGTTCATGCCGCGGTCCCGCAGTCGCCGCAATGCCGCCGCGCGCCCAGCGGTGACTTGCGTCAGGGTCTTGTCGTAGGCATTGACCGCGGCGGCGATTGCGGTGTCTCGCCGCGTCACCGCCCGGGCCAGCTGGTTCTCGTGCTTGCGGAATTCCAGCAGATCCGCCTCGGTCGCCTTCGCCACGCGCGCCTGCTCGGCCAGCAGCTGCGCGGCCACCGATCGCGCCCACCGGCGCGCCGACACCGTCCGATCACTCATCCCGGCCTCCCTTCCATCCGATCCCTTCCGCAGCACACGGCTGCTATAACAGGATCGTCTTTCTCGTTCTGTTTCTTTTGCTTCTCCAGTTTCCATTTCCTCTCCCTTTTCCACCATCCCCTCCCATCCATCCTCCCGCAATCACCGAAACCTCTTTTCTACACCTCCCATATGGGTTCTATTTCCAGCGACTGACACACCTCTTGCATCGTCTGCACGCAGGGCGGAGAGCGTTTAATGGGATGTGAATTCCGGTGTTATTTTCGAGTGTGTGATGACGATTCACCGCTTGCACGCCGGAGACGGCTACCTGTACCTGACCAGTCAGGTGGCCAGCGGCGACCGTGTCCGTGACCGGACTCGGGATCTCACCGACTATTACGTCGACACCGGCACTCCGCCTGGTATCTGGACGGGTGCGGGTGCGGAGAAATTAGGGCTCGCCGGTGGGGTGTCCGAGGCGGAGATGGCGGCCTTGTTCGGTGAAGGTTTGCATCCGCAAGCCAATGACATCATCGCTCGTGAAATCGCTGCCGGGAAATCTGTGCGGCAGGCGATCGACGCCGCAAAACTCGGTAATGCGTTCGCCGAATACACCACCCGGCCCTCGCCGATCAACGACCTTTACGACCGCGCGGTCGAGGAATTCACCCTCGCCGAGCGGCGGCGCCCGACCTGGGACGAGCGCACCTCGCTGCGCAGTCATGCTGCCCGCGCCCACCTCACCGCGACCCTGGGCCGGGATCCGAGCCGCGTGGAGATCGAGACCGCTCTCGCCACCGAGAAGGCCGACTCGCGCAAGGCCGTCGCTGGGTTCGACTGCGTATTCACCCCACCCAAGTCGATCTCGATCCTGTGGGGCCTGGGCTCCGAGGAGATCCGCACACAGATTCTGCGCTGTCACCGCGAGGCGGTGCGGGAAACGTTGGCGTGGGCCGAATCCCAGTGTTCGGTGACCCGCCGCGGACGTAACGGGGTGCAGCAGATCGACGCCGAAGGGCTCGTCATCGCGGCGTTCGAGCACTTCGACAATCGCGTCGGCGACTTGAATCTGCACACCCATTCGGTTATTTCCGGCAAGGTTCTCGGCGTCGACGGGAAATGGTCCGCCCTGGATGCGCGGCCGCTGTTCGCCTCCGCCGTGTCGCTGTCGTGCCGGTACAACGCCACCGTCGTGGGGAAGATCCGTCGCAACGTCGGCTTCAAGTTCGAAGCGCGTGCCCGCGGTCGGGGTAAGCAGCCTGTGCTGGAAGTGGTCGGGATCCAGGACGCGATTACCACCGAGTTCTCCCGCACCCCCGACATCATCGCCCGCACCGAACAACTCGTCGCCAAGTATCGCACCGTGCATGGGCACACCCCGTCCACGATCACCCAATACAAGCTCGCGCAGCAGGCCACTCTGGAAACCCGGCATGCCAAGCCGCTGCCGAAAGCGTTGCGAGACATGCTCACCGAGTGGGATGATCGCGCCTGTGTGCTTCTCGGCGACGGGCGCACGGGTGTGCAGTTCATCGCCGACCTGCTCGCCGAGCACACCGCCCCTCAGCCCACACCGTTCGCGCTCACCGATATCGCCGTCGCGGTCGGCGTCGACCTCGGCGGGGTCACCGGCCTGACTGCCGCCACCCACGCCGAACTCGACGCCCGGATAACCGATCGCCTCAATGCCTGCCTGTTCGACAGCCTGGCACAACGCCGCCACGCACACACCGCGGTCCGCACGCTGTTGTCGCGCACACCCACCCGTGATCTGCTCAAGTGGATCGACGCCGCCCATCGCGCGCTACAGCGCAGTGTCTATGACCCGCACCCCCTTTCGCTGGAAGTCCTCGATACCGTCGCGCGCCGGCGTGCCACCTGGACCGAGGCGAATATCCGCTCCGCGGTCGAGGATCGCATCGGGCTCTGCGAGTTCGCCACCGACACCGACCACCGCGCAGCCGTCGAGGAAATCACCACACTGGTACGCGACCAACTATCGCTGCAACTGACCGTCGAACCCGACCTCATCCCGGCGGCCGTGGCCCGCCGCAGCGGCGAATCGGTGTTCACCGTCACCGGCGCCACCCGCTACACCTCCCGGGCGGTCTTGAACACCGAAACCCGTCTGCTGGACGCCGCGAAAACACCCACCGCCGAATCCATTCCCGTCGCCATCGTCGAGCAGGCCATCGACCGGATCCAACAGTCCCACAGTCTGCGCCTGGACGACGAACAGCGCGCGATCGCCCGCTACCTGTGCACCAATGGCATGCTGCTGTCGGTCGCGATCGGTCCGGCCGGCTCGGGCAAAACCACCGCCATGAAGCCCGTCGTCGACGCCTGGCAGGCCACCGGCCGCGGCGTCATCGCCCTGGCACCCTCCGCTTCAGCCGCACGCAAACTCGGTACCGAACTCGGTCTCCCGGCCAAAACCATCGCCAAACTCCTCACCCAAGCCCAGCACGGCCGCCCCACCGGCCTGTCCCCCGGCACGATGATCCTCATCGACGAAGCCGCCATGGCCGCCACTGCCGACCTGGACGCCGTCCTGACCCTCGCCCGCCACCATGGCGCGACCGTGCGGTGCATCGGTGACCCCGAACAGCTCTCCGCCGTCGAAGCTGGTGGGATCCTGCGCACTCTCGCCCGCGACACCCGCACCCCGCATCTGCACCGCCTGGTCCGGTTCACCGACCCCGCCGAGTCCGCCGCCACGCTCGCCGTCCGCGCCGGAAACACGCTGAGGGCGTGGGAGTTCTACGACGAGAACGGCCGCGTCACCCACGGGACGAGCCATCAACTCCGCGCCGACATCCTCACCGCCCACCTGCACGACACCGCCCACGGCATCTCCTCCATCATGATCGCCGCCACCCTCGACAACGTCGCCGCACTCAACACCGGCGCCCAAGCCGCCCACACCGCCACCGGCCGCATCACCACCACCGGCCCCTCGGTCCCGTTGTCCGACAAACACACTGGATATCCCGGCGACACCATCGTCACTCGCCTCAACAACCCCGCCCTGCGCGTCACCGGCGGCCCACGCCACGGCGCCGGAATCGACAACGGCGACCTATGGAAGATCCGCACAATCCACCCCGACGGCTCGCTCACAGCGACCGGCATCGGCCACCGGGGCACCGTCCACCTGCCCGCCGACTACATCACCGACAACGTCGAACTCGGCTACGCCACAACCATTCACCGCGCCCAAGGATCCACCGTCGACCACGCCTACCTACTTATGGACGCCACCTTCGGCCGCGCACTGGCCTACGTCGGACTCACCCGAGCCCGCCTGCTCAATCGCATCTACCTGGCCACCGACCAACTCCTAGACATCACCGGCGACCAACAACCCGACGACCCCCTCACACCCCTCACCATGTTCACCAAAGTCCTCGCCCGCCAAGACGACAACCTGTCCGCGATCGACGTCATGCGCGCCGAGCAAACCAACGCCGACCGCCGTGCCCGCACCGCCTACACCGAGGTCTACCAGCAACTCGCCGACGCCCGCGCCACCCACCTGCTCGACCGCGCCCTACCCGCCGTGTTCCTCCACGAAGCCGCCGCCTCACCGCAATTCCAGAACCTCAAGGACACCATCGCCCTCGCCGACGCACACACGCTCGATACCGGTCAGCTCGTCGCGGCGATCGCCACCAACCACTATCAAGACCTCGGAGAATCACTCGTCAACGCCCACGACACCGCCGCCGTACTACGCGCCCGCGCCGACCGATGGATCCAGAATCACCTGCCACCCCCAGTACCTTCGACAGTGCCGGTATCCACCGAAACACTGACCGACTTGCAACCCGCTGATGCGTTCACCCTCGCTGCCGCTCTCAGCTCGTCAGCCACCTCGGCGACATCGCCTGGACCGTTCCGCGCGTCGCGAGACGTCCCATTCGGCGGCCGATCCCGTCCCGTACCCCCAGCTCACCCGGGCCAGGACACGGCACTCGCCGCATACGCCGAACAGCTCAGACACCGCATCCAGGCAACCACCGACCAACAAATCCTGTCGGTGGCCGACTCCTGTCCCGATCCCCGCGCCAGCACGCCGACCACACCACACCACACGCCTGCCCGGCCGCCGACATCAGACACCCCGCAACCAGCATCAGTTAACCGAGCCCGCCATCGACGAATACAACAGCGGCAATCTCGACGCCGACGCTCCATCTAAGCCAACCCGATTAACCGGGCGCGAACGTCCGGCGCTGCCGGCGAACGCGCGTCGCTTCAGGATGACGGCCGGACGTTGTTGAGACTCCCGCCGGACGCGAACGTCCGGCGCTGCGGCCGCGTTCTGCCTCGCGCAGAAGGCGCGGGCGGCCGTTGAGACTCCCGCCGGATGCGAACGTCCGGCGCTGCGTCAGGAGGCCAGCCAAGGTTTCCCCGCCACCGATGTTGAGACTCCCGCCGGACGCGAACGTCCGGCGCTGCGTCAGGGCGGTCTCACTCTCGAGGACGCGCAGCTGTTGAGACTCCCGGCTGACCGTGTTACTGGTCGTGCCGCCCGGCGAGTTGAGACTCCCGCCGGACGCGAACGTCCGGCGCTGCGTAGTTGAGGTCGTGGAGGTTCGCGCCGTACGGCAGGTTGAGACTCCCGCCGGACGCGAACGTCCGGCGCTGCACTCGCAGCAGAGCGGAGCCATCGCCTACCAGGGAATGCTGTTGAGACTCCCGCCGGACGCGAACGTCCGGCGCTGCCCGAGATCGTTGGTGTCGTCGTCCCGTTGCCGTAGGTGTTGAGACTCCCGCCGGACGCGAACGTCCGGCGCTGCTCTGGCGAGAGATCGGCATCGTCCTTGACGAAACCGTTGAGACTCCCGCCGGACGCGAACGTCCGGCGCTGCCCTGGATGACCTGCAGTTTCTTGTCTTTCAGTATGTTCTGTGACTCCGATCGTGCTGAGACAGACAGCGTTTGTCCTGATCACCGGTTCGGAACCTTCCTGGCACTTTTGTCGCACTTGGGGTTCCGAACCGGGTTATAGGACGAGTGGTGTGTTGTGCGGTGGGGTGATGGCGGCGCCGAGGTGGCGGGCGGTGTCGAAGGTGCCTTTGTCCAGCTGGTAGATGCGTATGCTGTCGAGGGCGGGGGCGATGGTTTTGGCTAGGGCTGCTTCGATTTTGAGTCGGTCGGTGGGGTTGCAGGTGATTTCGAAGACGGATTGTTGGACGCGGTGGCCGTAGCCTTCGCAGATCTTGGCGACTCGGCGCAGGCGGCGGGCTCCCTCGGGCGTGGTGGTCTCGACGTCGTAGGTGATGAGTAATTCCATTACGACACCGTCCACGGGGTGCAAGTGTCGGTGTCGCCGCGCAAGTGTCGGGCGAGTAGTCGGGCCTGGGTCAGTGGGAGCAGGCTTGCTGGGATGCTTTGGTCGAGGTAGGCGTGGTGCCAGGTCCGTTCCCGGGCGGTGGACCATTGTTCGAGGAAGAGTTTGCGGCCGGTATCGGTGAGTTGCACCTGTGCGCCGGGCAGGGTTTCGGTGTGGTCGGGTTTGATCTGGTCTCGGTTGAACAGGGTCAACACGAAGCGGTCGACCAGCAGGGGCCGGAATTCTTCCATAAGATCAAGGGCCAGTGCTGGTTTGGCCGGACGGACGCCGTGGAGGTATCCGATGTACGGGTCGAGTTCGACTTGTTCGATCGCTCCGTGTACTGCGGCTCGCAGCAGTCCGTATCCGAACGACAGCAGGCAGTTGAACGAGTCGGTCGGTGGTCGTCGGCTGCGGCCGGCGCGGGCCGCAGGGGTGAGGGTGGGTAGGGCTTGGAAGTAGTCGCGGGCGGCTCGGCCTTCAATGCCCCGGACTTCATCGAGGTTGGTGCCGTCGGCCAGCGCGGTCAATGCGGTGGCGTGGGTTTGGGCGATGTCGCGCAGCTGGGCTTGGCGTGATCCGGTGAGATCGCGGGCAGCGCGCAGCAGTAGGTCGCGATAATTGTGCAGTTTGCCGGCGACCATGGACTTGGCAATGGAGAGGCGTCGGTCGGTGTCGTCGTGAGCGCGTACCTGTTGAATGCGCAGGTGCGGATTGCCGGTTCGGGGTCCGCCGACACGTGCCAGGAATTTCCCGTTGCGGGTCAACCAGGTGACACCGCGCCCATCCGCGGCGCAGCGGTGCATCAAGTCGTCGGTGACGGTGACACCGTTGAACACGACCAGGTGGTCGAGCCGCACGAGCGGGAAAAGCTGTCGACCGGGCCGATCGGGGTGATAGACGCGCAGGGCGTCGCCGTCCAGGTGAAGGCTGGTGCCTGGGGTTGTCACGTACAGGGTTTTGAGCAGTTCAGTCATCGGTGTCTCGAAGTGGGCGCGGTGTGAACAGGTCGATACGTCGACCGGCGGTTTCTGGTAGGCATCCGGGGCGCAATGAGCATCGGCGGCAACGGTTGTCATGGACCGGGCGAGGCATACTGGAGTGCTCGATCAGTTGACGGAGATGATCCACTGCCCGCTGGAGGGCTGCTGTCAGCTCATCGTCGACGGTGATCAGGTGGCGGCGCCGGTCTTTGCCGGTGAATAACTCACCGTGCGGGACAGGCCGGTTGAACATCTCACGCAGACACAGCACTTGAGCGGCCACTTGCAGGTCGGCAGGTCCGCCGGGGTGTAGCGGCCTGATTTGTGTTCGACAGGGATCAGTCCGTCTCGTGAGCGGTGCACGGTGTCACAGACACCGTGCACCCCGAGCGCGTCACTGTGTACGGGCAGCGACCGCCAGATGCGTGCACCGGCCCGTCCGGTGAGTGTGCCGCCCCGGTCGACGGCCTCGTGGGCGAGATCGCCTCGCACAGTGTCGAGGTTGGACTCGAAATACGATTCCTGCCATATCAATACCGCTTGGCGCGGACAGTACCCGTAGTGCTCGATCGCGGAGATCGGCACGCTCCACCGGTCACCGGGCGGGTGAGGTTTGTTCATGCCCGATCAGTTGAAGACCGGGGTGTAGGTCACACCGGTCGGAAGCCGGTCGGTGTCGACCGTGGCGACGGTGTAGTCGGTGAATCGACGTGGGGCCCAGTCCTCGGCGGGCCGAGTATCCGGGACGGTGGCGGGTTCGACGTGGATCAGGTCGAACAGTTTCTTGTTGGGGGCGTTGCCGAAGGCGTTGTCGTGACTGAACACGTGCAGACCGCGGGCGGTCATCCGTCCGCGCGTCGCCGAGGCGTCGTGGTCGAACATCATTTCCAGCACCTGGTAGAGCAGCTCGAAATCCTTCTCGTCCACGCCGGTTTGCTGGCCACGGGCGGCGGAGTAGGTGATTTCCACCTTGTACAGCCCGTATGGCACAGTCCATTTCGAGCCCATCTCGGTGGATTCGCCGGCCTCGATGTCTTCGCTACGGGTCTGGGTGACCCGGGTGATCGCGTGCTCGGTCGGCAGGATCGGGTCGATGGAGCGGGCCATGCCCAGCTGCAGCGGTCCCCGGATGCTGCCCAGCGCGTTGGTGTCGCCGGTGGACAGCACACCGCCGAACAGCCGGATGTCGGCGTACCGGTCGCACAGCCATGCTCGCGCGGTCTGGGCCTGTTCCGCAGTGAGTTTCGTTTGCTGCCTGCCGTTCTTCTTGGTGTCCTTCGGCGGTTTGGCTGGCGTCGTATCGATCCCGGTGGCTGTCAACGACTCCTTCAGGCGGGTGTTCAACGCGTGTCCAGCTTGGACGAAGATGCCGTAGCGGGGGTTGTCTGCGGCGATCAGAGCGAGGCTGTCGCGGATCTTGCGTTTCAAGCACACGTCGGTGACCAGGCCGTGGCCGGTGAAAATATCTGTGCGGGGCTGGTTTCCGGCGTCGGGGTCACCGTTCGGGTTTCCGTCGGTGACGTCGAACAGGTACACCATGTCGTGGCGCACAGCAGGATTGAGGTGCGCGGTGACCGTAGTGGTCATGGGAGAGCGATCCTTTCGTTGATGAAAACTCACGCCTCAGCGGCGGTGTTCTTGGTGGTCCGGTAGGCCAACTGGTGGTGGTAGCCGAGGATGAAGTGCTCTTGTTGGGTCAAGCTGCTGCGCAACGGAACCCCTCGGATGCCATCGCATTTCTCGTACAGGTCGGTCAGCCGGTTCTGGTGCCAGCGCGCGAGGGCTTCGCCCTGATGGCGCCGGATCTTGGTCAGCCATGCGGCGGAGTCCTTCCAGCCCTGCGTCAGGATCGGCCGGGGTGTTTCACAGGCGCGGCGCCGGAACTTATCTCCGAAAGAGCTGTTCACCTCGCGCCGCTGGTTCTGCTCCTGTTCCGCATCGCTGTCGGATTCGGTTGCCGCAGAGTCAGATTGCGAAGTCCGACGCGTCTTGTAGTGTGCATCTCGCTGGGCATGCTCCATCACCGCGAACAAGCGGCCAGCCAGATAGGCAGTCTCAGTGCATGTCTCATCCAGGGACATTGGTACGGAGGTTCCTTTCGGTTTGTTCGGACGACGACTCAGGGCGAGCCGGACCAGGCTGGCTCGCAGGTCGTCGATGTGCCCGTCGTTGCGGACACGGTGGATCAGGTGGGCTCGCATAGCGGCTGGAACCGGTTCGTTGAGCACGGCAGCCCGAAGGATTTGATTCAGGGCCTGCTCGGGCCGATCCGTGTTCCTGGCACCGAACGGGCGATAGCGACCCGTCGTCTCGTCCCATCGGCCCAAGCACGCCGCCAGTGCCACCGGACTGTGCAGCCACTGTCCCGCGGGAAGATCACGTCCGTCTCGTAGCCGCACCGGTGTCGTGCGGCGAGGGGTGTTCTTGTGATCGGCGAACCAGGCCACGATATTGCTGTCGTGGTCGACGACATTGTGATTCTTGCTGGTCAATGCGATGTCGATCCATTCTCGGACCATGATCCGAGCGACGTTTCCGCCGACCGCCAGCCAGCAGAACCGGCCCTTCAACCGCGATGTGCGCTCCCGCGCCTGTGGTAGCGCAGCGAAAAAGGCGTCGACCTGGGCCGGGTCCGGTTCCATGACCAGATCCATCTGGTCGCTCTCGTCGGTATCGGTCACCCACCAGGCCAGTCGAGTGTCCTGTCCCTCCAGTGTGAGCCTGTGCTTCGAGGACAGGACGCCGGTCAACCCGACCATTACGTCATCAGCGCACGACAGGCAGATCGGTGTGTGGGTCAACTGAGCAACCAAGTCGTAACCGAACACCCGCTCGTTCACGCTGACCAATGCCGCGTCGTTGCTGGCTCCCGGTACGAGAGCGGCGGGCACCTTACCCGGGATCGTGTTCGCCAACGCCCCGCAGGTCCCGCACACCAGACACCGGCCCGACCGCCCGCTCCCCTTGCGCTGCCCGACTTGGGTCTTCCAGAATCCGGCCGCGCTCGGACTGCGATAGGCGAATTGCCCGTTCACCGCGAGCACGACCCCGTCCTTGGCGCGAATCTCCTGCGGCCGATCAATTTTCGCGAGCGCCCCGGACCTGTACAGCTCCACCAGGACGTGCGGAACACCGTCCTGCGCGACCGGTATCGTCGCGGCCCATTCCCGGGTCAACTCGACGAACGCGGCATGGCATTGCGTGACCCTCGCCGACTGGGTCGTGTCATCACCCCAGCCCAACACGTACTGCACGTCATCAGCCGCGAGCTGCGGTGCCACTGCCACGGTCCGCGTCGACGCGGGCACCGTGTGCACCACGCCGCGGGCAGGTTTGTCGACATCCCGCACCGGCTCGAGGACCGGCGGCCCGGTGATGCGACCCCCCGCAGCGGGAATGTCTACCTTCCAACGGAATTCACGCTCCCGATGAAACGGGGGGATGTCACCGCGATGCTCGTCGGCATACGCGGTCAAGCGCTGCAACAACATTCACCGCTCCTGGATCTCGTCGTCACCCAAGCCATACCGCGGGACCATCAGCGTGCCGTCACGTAGCTTCGCGTGAAACCATTTCGACTGCCGCGGAGTCGACAAGTAATCGATGCTGTGCAGCATCGTGCCCAGCTCCGCGGACAACTCGATCGGCTTGTCCTCATCGGGCTCCTGGAAATACGCCGGGAACTCCCGTGTCCCCAGGTACGGCTGGGAAAAGCACTGACCACGCTGCACCCGGCGCCGCATCTGATCCCGATACGCCGCCTCCGCCTTGCCCGCCCCCGGAAGCACGTCGATCTGGGCGAAGATCCGATACCGGACATCCTTGAGGCACAGGGCATTCCGCTGCACCCGATGCCCTGCCGCATCCACGGTCCTGTCCCCGCCGACGGCATCGCTCAATGACACCAGATCAGTCGTCTCGTTCCTGCGCAGCGTGAACGTCCGGATCGGCTCCAGCACCTCGATTTTCTGAATCCGGTACAGGAACTGCGGTTTCCAATAAATCGCCTGTAGCACCCCCACCGCGGCAGTAGGCGTCATCACCGAATACGTCGTACGCTCCGCCGTCAAACCCGGCTGCGTGAACAAGGCCCCCGACCCACCCACCTGAACCACCAACGACACACTCCACCCCTTTCGCATGAGCCAATAACGCGTACGAGCCACCGTCAGGTGGACTCGCGAAAACCTATGTCCCGCATCATGCACGAGACCACCGACAAGTAACCGCCAAGCCAGAACGCCCGGCGCTGCCCCAACAGGTCGAGCGAGATTGAGCCTCCGAATCAGCACTGCTGCTTCATGTTTTCTCGGAGGCTCCAACCCTTCGACTCGATGAGTATTGGCGGTTCCCGCCGCGAAATCAAGACGCCAGCATAGTAAATACTCAGCAATCATACAGTGCTGCAAAGTAATTCAGATAGACCAGTTGGTATTCATCCGCCATTATCAGGGGCAGCCCGGACGCACGCAGAAAACGTCGGACGAATCGATCGCCAGTCCGACGTTTTCATACGCCTACGCGATAACACTTTGAGATTCTCGCCAAACCCTAGGCTCGGCGCGGCCAATTTTTGGCAGCTTTCGAGCCTACCGCCTCGTTGGATTCTCGCCCACAAACGTGCACCGCTACAACACGACCTGCGGATCCGTTGCCCTCCACAACCATTGAGATTCTCGCCGAACACGCCTTGCCCTACGTAAGAGGTGTTCATACTATGAACACCCCTGATGTCGAGATTCTTTGCCGAACGCGGACGCCCGGTGCCGCATCGACACGTAATCCCTTGCCTCACAAGCCCTCCGCGTTGGGATTTATGCCGGATCCGGAGGTCCGGCCCTGCAGCCGGAGATAGCCGCACCGAAAAAGGCTGCGAACAAGTTGAGATTCTCGCCAGACCCGGAGGTCCGGCGCTGCGCAGTCGATCGAGCGCAGCCGCCACGCACACGAGGTTGAGATTCTCGCCGGACGCGAACGTCCGGCGCTGCCGTGTCCGCGTGCTCGCGCATCAGCCCGGCCAGGTGTTGAGATTCTCGCCGGACGCGAACGTCCGGCGCTGCTCAAGTGAGGACACCATGACTGTCACACGCGACGGTTGAGATTCTCGCCGGACGCGAACGTCCGGCGCTGCGGCGAAGGCGTCCTCAGTCGACAGCGCGAACACCCGGGGTTGAGATTCTCGCCGGACGCGAACGTCCGGCGCTGCCGATGCCGATGTTCTGGACTGAAGCCGTCGAGGGCGTTGAGATTCTCGCCGGACGCGAACGTCCGGCGCTGCTGGAGGTCGCGCTCGTCGGCGACCGTGGTGGGGTCGTTGAGATTCTCGCCGGACGCGAACGTCCGGCGCTGCCCTGCCTGAACTGGGACTTCTCCCTGTAGGCCAGCTGCCTCAGGCAGATTTCGGCTGCCCGGCGTGACAAACCGCCTGATCGTAGGTTCGGAACCCTCCTGGGGATTCGGTCGCACTAGGGGTTCCCAACCTGCTCGAAGGTCTCGGTATCGAGTTAGATGACGAGGTCTATCTCGTTCTCATCCAGTCCCACCCCGCGGCAGGTGTTCGGGTCCCAGTCGTAGATGCCGTTCCATCGGCCCAGATCCCCGACGACGGGACTGATCAGCGCGGACACACTCGGCGCGGACGCGGTTCGTTCACCAAGTTGCACAATCCACGGCTGCAACATCCGCAATGCCGCACCCGCGCTGGTCGTCCCAGCGGCGAGGTCGGCTAACAGCGCTTCCAGTGTGGCCTCGTGTTCGGCATCGGGCACGACTACGGGGACAGACTCGTCCAGAATCATTCGGAACGCCTTCTTCCGATTGCGTGCACCGGTCGCTATGTCCAATGGCCCATCAGCGACAGCGAAATAGTCCAGATCTTCACGATTGGCCTGCACGATCTGACCGACGTTGTCCTTGGACCGGTCTGCCCGTCGGTAATCGAGCTGCAGATCCTCGTATAGTTCGCGGTAGTAGCTAGCCAACATAGCCTGATCATCTAGTTTCGCACCGTGCGGTCCGAAATACTTCACCGTCAGAGCGCATGCGCGCTCGTATTCGGCGGGACGTTTCCCATCCTGCGGATCGAACACGACGACCAGTCCACCCTCACGCAGCTCGCCATTGCGATTGGCCCGACCGCCAGCCTGCTGCAACGAATCCGCCGGCGCCAGTGCGCGCCACACCACCGGGAACGACACGTCGACGCCGGCCTCGATCAGCTGCGTCGATACCAATAACGTCGGCAACCCTGCCGTCAACCGGCTTTTCACCACGGCCAGAACCTGACGCCGATGCTGCGGGCACATCCGGGTCGACAGATGCCATACCTCCTCTCGCTGGACGGATAGCAACCGGTACAGGTTGCGGGCGTCGGCGACCGAATTCACGATCACCATCGCTTGTCTCACCCCGGCGAGTCCGTCGGCTACCTGGTCCCAGCTCAGTTGCGGCTCCAGGCGCCACTCATAATCCACCCGGCGCGCCCGTTCGAACAACGGCTGCGGATCCTCGATCACCTCCGTGACCGATACCCCGGCCCGCTCGGCCGACGGCTTCCACACCGACAACGCCTGGAACTCCGGTTGAGTCGCCGACGTCAACAGCACCGTGGTCCCGAAATCCTCGACCAGCGTGCGCAATCCACTCAAGATCGGCAGCAACAACCGTGTCGGCAATGCCTGCACCTCGTCCAGGATCACCACCGCGTCCGCCAGTCGGTGCAGCTTGCGCACCTGCGAAGGCTTACGCCCGAACAATGATTCGAACAACTGCACCGTCGTAGTCACCACGAACGGCGCGTCCCAGTTCTCCGCCGCCAACCGCGCCCACCGCTCGGCATCGGTCACCGCCCGATCGTCGTCCCCACCGAATCGCACACTCGAATGCTGCTCCAAGACCACCGGCTGCTCATCCGTGTCGAGCAACTCCCGATACACGCCAGCGTTCTGCTCGGTGATCGTGATGAACGGCACCGCCACAATCACTCGCGACTTCCCATGGCGCGCAGCATGTTCCAAACCGAACCCTGCCTGCGCGTACGTCTTGCCCAAACCAGTCGGCGCCGCCAAGCGAAACAACCCCGGCCGCTTCGCCGCCGCGTCAACCGCCGCTTGGTACACCTCGGACCGCATCCGACCTACGTCGGTCACCGGTCCGACGACCTTCTCAGCCCGACGTTGTTCGAATCGCGCCGCGAGTACCCGCATGTCCACTGGTGCCGTCAAGTGCGGCGCGGCGAGCCCACGCCGGTGCGCGGCCGTGTCGAGATGGTCGGCATCCACCATCGCCGAGAACACCATCCGCAACCGCATTTCCATCCCCAGCTTGTCTTTCACCGACCGCCATCGCGACGGATACAACCCTGAGGCCAGTCGAGCACCGGATCCTTCTGGCACCGCCGTCAGGAAACGAACCGCCGCGTCGACATCCGCAGCTGACCAGTCCCCATCCAGGTCGAGATCGTCGAGCGCTCCACGATTTTTCAGGCCGCCGTGGTGCCCTAGGATCGCCAACGCGGCAAAACCGACGGCCTTCGTTGTCAGCCGCGCCCCCAACTCCTTGTGCGGCACTCCTACCGGGTTATCGGTACCCTCCACCTCCAACAACCGATCCTGCCACACACAGGACGCCTTCCCCGCATCATGAAAAAGCCCTAGTACGTATGCCAATTCGCCCGCACCGAACACTGCGGCGAACCTCCTCGCCAACACTGCCGTCGACCGACAATGATCAGCCAGCGCATGCCGAGGACCCAATACGAGCGCCTCATCCGAGCCGCGCTGCCACCGCGCGCTGTGTGCCCAAAGAACCATCCGCACAACGTAAACCCCACCACCGACATCTCAGTGTCGTCCGCGAGGGGCGCGGATTATCTCCAGGCGCATTGCTCACACGTCACCTGCTCCAATGCGGAGGTGAAGTCCCCATTGAGACTCTCGCCGGACGCGAACGTCCGGCGCTGCCTAGCGGGCAGGTCTTGCATTGCCGGGCCGAGCCCTTGTTGAGATTCTCGCCGGACGCGAACGTCCGGCGCTGCTCCTCGGCGCCGGAGTATCCGGTCGGCGGCGTCGCCCTGTTGAGATTCTCGCCGGACGCGAACGTCCGGCGCTGCGAGCCCGCTCGGCTGCGTCCAGGTGCCGTTCTGGTTGTTGAGATTCTCGCCGGACGCGAACGTCCGGCGCTGCCGCCAGTGGTGTTGTCATACAGCGTGTCTGAGGGGTTCCCGTTGAGATTCTCGCCGGACGCGAACGTCCGGCGCTGCATCAGGCGTAGAGGCTGGCGGGGCATCTCGATGCCGTTGAGATTCTCGCCGGACGCGAACGTCCGGCGCTGCGTCGGGTGCCACCTTTAGAGGCTCTCTCAACAATATGTTGAGATTCTCGCCGGACGCGAACGTTTGGCGCTGCCGGGTGCGACAGCCAGCGCCTGCTCCGCTTGCTCGAGGTTGAGATTCTCGCCGGACGCGAACGTCCGGCGCTGCGAGGTCGGCGATGCGCATCCGAGTGTGGTCATGGGGTTGAGATTCTCGCCGGACGCGAACGTCCGGCGCTGCCGCGACCCGTCGGGGTCGCAGGCGCTGGAGGGGATCAAGTTGAGATTCTCGCCGGACGCGAACGTCCGGCGCTGCCCTGGCTGAACCGGGGTTTCGCCCTGTGCACCAGTCACCACAGCCCGATGTCGGCTGACCGGCCCCCTTCCCCTCCTGGTCGCCGGTTCGGAACCCTCCTGGAGATTCGGTCGCACTAGGGGTTCCGAACCAAGCCCAGCCAACTCCCCTTCCCAGTGATCACACTTACCAGATACACGGTCAGGCATCGTCTCGTGCCGCGCCTGCGTTCAATCAGTAACTGTCGCTTTCATTGTCCTCATTGTGTCCGCTCGCCGACACGCATACGTCATGGCCGCCGGCTGGCGCGGTCCGGGTGCGGTGGTGCTGCCGAGGACGGTGCGGATGGTCTGGATGCGGGTCCGATGCACTCTGGGATCGGGGGGAAGTTGAAGACCGCGTCGAGTTCGTGCACGCGGTGCACCCCTTCGTTCGCAGGATCGCGCCGGCGACTACGACCGGGTGTTCGGGACGGAACCGCCGCGCGCGCAGCACATCATGGGCTCACGGATCGTTGCATCACTGACCACCCCGAAATCCTGCTCCGATCTTCCTCACACCCCTGGCCACGGACGGCAAACTCCCGAAGGTACCTACGACACCTTCCTCAACCGCGCCCTGTCACCCTGGCAGCGGCGCGGGTCCATCGGGCGGCTCTACCTCCTACCAGGCCGATTGTCCGTCGTGGAGATAAGCGACCTGGCTGGTTTCGCGGGCGTGGAGTGCTGCGTCGACGCGTGACCAGACATACGGGCGCAGGCGTTCTCGGGCTTGTTCGGTGGTACAGAATTCGAACGCGTCGAGTTCGTGATCGGTAATCCGGAGCGTGTTCACTTGCTGAGTGTCGAGGATTCCGGCGTCGAAGATGAACATCAGCGAGTCGTCCCAGGGACCGTGAGGTGAAACCCAGTCCAGGCACAGCAGTTTCAGGCCGTCGGCGAAAGGCAGGCCGAGTTCCTCGGTGAGCTCTCTGCGGAGCGCGGTGTCGGGTGGTTCGTTGGCTTCGGCCATGCCGCCGGGCAGGTCCCAGTTGGGTTTGTAGTTGGGGTCCACGAGCAGGATCCGTCCGGCGGCATCGAACAGGAGTGCGTCGGCGCCGACGCGTTTGCGGGGTTGGGTGGCGTTGCCTTCGGCGAGATGGCGTCGCCATTCGTCGGGGTCGCGTCGGTACAGCGGTTCCACAGGGTTCATGACATCACTGCCGACCGGATCGAGCGTGGGGTGGGTTGGTTGGTGGCCATTGTTGTATCCACATCCTTTCGCGCATGCCTTCGCCGAGGTGTTCGAGGAACTGGTGTACCGCTGGGACCGCCTGATAGGGCTGGAGTTGTTGTTGCAGGTCGGCCAGGTGCTTGACGACCAGGAAGGAGGCCAGCGACGTGGTCGTGGTGATGACCTCGGCGGCGATGGCGCAGGCGTGGTCGGGTTCGCCTCGTTGGGCCAGCAGGGCGGCGAGGGTGAGTTGGGCGAACGCGCGGCTGCGGGCGCGTTCGGGTGGGCGCAGGGTGATGATCTGTTCGGCGTGCTGCTGGGCGCGGTCGAGATCGCCGAGTGCCCGCCAGCTGCGGGCGGCCTCACTGGCCAAGGACCCGTGATCGAAACGGCTGACCCACGGTGACGCCACCGCAGCGCCTTGGTCGGTGAGCGTGCGGGCCGCGCGGTCCAGCAGTTTGGCTGCTTCGCGAGGCCGATCCAGCGCGGCGAAGCCGCGGGCCTGCATCGCCCACAGCCGGGCGGTGAGCTCGGAGTTGCCAGGAGCTTTAGACAGGGCCATCTCGCCGTCGTAGGCATGGCGGATGGCGTCGCGGGGGCGGTCGAGGTGCAGTGCGAGGTGGCTCATGCTGGCCAGGACGTGGACGTGCAGTTGCCGGTCGCCGCCGAGTTTGGACAGGTCGAGTGCGCGGTGGAAGTGCCGGTATGCCTGGGCGTCGTTTCCGGTGTCGTGTGCCATCCAGCCGGCCATTTCGGTGAGTCCGGCGGCCGCGGTGAATACCGGCTGGCTGGTGGTGGCCTCGCCCCCGAACAGGCGAGGTCCGATCTCGCTGGTGAGGTAGGAGACGACCTCGGCGTAGAGGTGTCCGCCGCCCAGTTCGCTGTCGGCGGAGCGGAATGCCTGCATGGCGGCGATGTCGGGGTTCTCGTCGGTGCCGTGCGGGCCGACTCGCAGCAGTCGGAACGGACCAGCCGGGCCGGTCATGGGTTCAGGGCTGGGGGCGCGGCGTGGGCGTCCGGGGAGCTGGAACCACAGCCGGTCGTGCGGGATGCCGAGCAGATTCGCCCAGAAGATCAGTTTGTCCAGATGCTGTATCGGTGGACCGTTCTCGACGTGGCTCAGGCGGACCTGGGTAATACCGGCCCAGCGGGCAACATCGGCCTGGCGAATCCGGGAGCGGTGGGCGGGGTTGAGGCGGTAGGCGGCGATGACCTTGCCCATGTGCCATTCGGCCAAGGCACGGGCGATGGCCGGATCGTCCCAGAACGTCGGCGGCAGCGAGGTCGGCGGGCCGGTGAGCTGGTCGCGGGCAACGCCGGTGCATGCCGAACAGCGGCCGGTGGTGTTGTCGCGGGCGAGCTTTGCCCCGCACGACCGGCAGTGGTTCGGCTGACCGTCATCCATTGCTGTGACCAGGAATCTGTGTCTTCGGCGGCTGTGGTGAACCGAGTGTATCCGCACGTACGACCGCTGGGCTGCGGATATAACTGCCAGCGCATACGGGATAACCGATCGGGCATACGCTCTCGGCTCACGTCGGGCGATGGTGAGACGCACCACACAACGTTGCGTCTCGAGAAAGAGGCCCGCCCGTGAATCAGTTGCCTAGCAGAGCATTTGGTGCCGATGAGACTCGCGCCGGGGAGTTCTATCGAGGACCGGCCGACGCGATCTTCGATGTGAATCTGCTCCGGCAGGCGTACCAGCAGGTGATGGAGCGCGTCGAGCCGCTGGTGGCCGACCGCTACGGCGACCCTCTGACCTGCGTATCGCTGACACATCGGCCCGCCGCCGTCGATCCGCTGGCCGACGGCCTGGAGTCGCAGTTCGCGCCGGACGGCACGCTGCGGTATCTGGAACGCGAATTCTGTTGTTTCAACGAGCTTTTCGCCGACACCTACTTCGCCGCTGTGCATCGGTCGATCACCACGGTGTTCCCGATCGGGCGGATGCGGTTGATGATCGTGCGGCCCGGCAAGATGTACCGGTCGCACGCCGATGCGACCAAGCGCGCGCACCTGGCGATCCACACCAACCCGGATGCCTATCTCGTCGGCCCTTCCGGGTGCGGGCATCATGTGCCGGTCGACGGCCGACTGCGAGTGTTCGATACCCGGTTGCGGCACACCGCATTCAACGCCGGTACCGCTGAGCGGGTGCACCTGACGATGTCGGTGGCCGACACCGAGCGTCGGCACCACACCGCGCTGCTGACGCAAGAGGCGAGTCAGCGATGACGATCCTCACCGGCGAGGAGATCCGCCGCCAGCGCCAGCGCGGCGCGATCCGGATCGAGCCCTTCGACGAGAGCCGGTTGAATCCCAACAGCTACAACTTCACCCTCGATGACCGGCTGCGCGTGTACAGCTGCCATGAATTGGATGCGCGCGCTGAGAATCCGACCGAAGAAGTCATGATTCCCGACGCCGGGTTCGTGCTTGAGGCTGGTCGGCTGTATCTGGCGGGCACCGCGGAAGTGTTGGGCGGCACCATGTTCGCGCCGACCTTCGCCGCCCGGTCGAGTATTGCCCGGCTGGGGTTGTCGATCCACCTGTCCAGTGGACTCGGTGACATCGGCTACGAGGGCCAGTGGACCCTCCAACTGCTCGCGACTCAGCCGGTGCGGGTGTATCCGGGCATGGAAATCGGACAGATGATGTGGTGGGTGCCCTCGGGGGAGATCACCCGCTACAACGGCAAATACCAGGACTCGCGCGGTCCCCGAGCCAGCGAGTGCTGGCGCACTCTCGACCGTGACATCGCCCGCCTGCGATTTCCCGGGTCAGACGGCCCGGACCTGGATCCCGCCTGTGTGGGTGCCAAGGCCGCAGTGCTGGCGCGGCTGGCCGACCGGGTGAGCGTGCCGGAGCTGATCGTCGTTCCGGCAACCGAATTCATGGCCGCGCTGGCACCCGCGACCGGTGAGGAGATCGCAGCGGTGTTCTCCGATCTGCATGCCACAGTAGGCGCGAATATCAGCGAAGATGCCGCCCGGCTCAGCACGCTGCTGAACGAGGCCGAGTTGAGTCCGCGCGCTGCGGAATTGCTGGTTGTGCGACTGGCTGAGGTGTTCGATCCAGAGACTCGGTTCGCGGTGCGTTCCTCGGCCGCCGGGGAGGATTCAGCGTCCTCGTCACACGCGGGGGTTTACGACAGCTTCTTGGGTGTCTCGGCGCCGGATGTGGCGGGCGCGGTGGCCGGAGTGTGGCGCTCGTACTACTCGCTACCGGCCGTGGGCACGCGGTTGCGCGCGGGCGATCTCGACCCGACGCCCCGGATGGCGGTGATCATCCAACGCATGATCGAGCCCGACATCGCCGGAATCGCCATGACCGGCCTGGACTCCGCAGTACCCGACCAGGTGCAGATCGAGGCGGTGAAGGGCCGCGCCGACGAGCTTGCCGCCGGGGCCGCGACCCCGGAACGTGCCGACATCCTGTCGCCTGAACAGGTCGCGGATGTCCACAGGTTGATCGATGCGGCCCGGGCGCACCTGGCGCAGTCGGCAGTCGATATCGAGTGGGCGCTGGACGGTGACCGGATGTATCTCGTGCAGGCTCGACCGAATACAGCCCGGCACAGCCCATCTCACCGATCCCGCCCAGCGGTGATCGGACTCTACGACGAACTCGTTCCGGGCGACATCCCGCTCGGACCGATCGGGCCGGCGTGCGCGCATTTCGTGGCCAAACGAGGCTGCGCGGCACTGTGGGCGACCGAGCTGGGTATCGCCAGAGGTGCGGCGTTCGTGGTGTACATCCCGGCCCGGCCCCCGGCAGACTGGTACACCGTCCTCGCCGCGCAGCTGGACGACCCGCTCGCCGACGGCCGGGTGATCGTGGACGCCAACGAATTCGAGCGCCAGATCGTGACCGACTACGCCCGGCTGCGACTGGAGCTGGAACGAATCCGAGCAGCGACACCACCCGAAGAACCGGTCACAGCCCTGGTCCGCCAATACGTCACCGGTCTACGCGGAGTCATCACCCGCCGCACCGCCGAAGGCACCTTCTACGGCGAGGCATCGGTGGACGGCCTGCTGGCCATGAACCGCGGTACCGCCGGATGCGTCGAATTCCGGTTCGACACCACAACGCCCGCGGCTTCCGCAATCGAGACACTCGGCGGCACCACCAACATCGGCAAGGTGGTCGCCTTGACCGAACACCTCCAGGAGTCGCTCGGACCGGTCGCGGTCGAATGGGTGGTGGATGCCGAGGGCACCCTGTACTACATCGACCACACCGTGCTGGGCACCGACCATCACGACACCCCACCCGTATCGGCCACCGACGTCGTCGTGATCGCGCCCGGCCGATGCGTGGGGCGGGTATTGCGTGTGAGCGAAGACGAGGTGCTGCAACGATTGTCGGTCGCGCCCGCGGTCAGCGTCAGCGGCGGCGTCGACGTCACCGGCCACCGTACGATCGCCGACATCGTCGCCCGCGCCAGAGAAATCCACGTCACAGGCGAGCAGGTAATCGTCTCCGCCCGCCGACCCTACGCCATCCTCGCCGCCCTGCTCGGTCACGTCGACGGCTTCCTTTTCGACGCTGGCTCCCGCCTGTGCCATCTGGGAATCATTTTGCGGGAAAACGCAATTCCCGCCGCCGTCCACCACGCGAGGAACGGTGAGTTGATGATGCTCGACGACGGCCTGGTCTACTCGCTCGCTCGAACAGGAGAACCTCGATCATGACCCCGACACGCATCTGCCTGGTCGGCCACTCCGGCTCCGGCAAATCAACCACCGCAGCAATGATCCACGACGCAACCGGCGCCAGGCATCTCACTTGCGAAGTGATCAAGGTCGGCGCACCACTCTATGAGCTTCAGCAACGGTTCTACGCCAGGCTGGGCCACCCACTGCCCGCTGGGCAGCAAGACCAGCAGCTGCTGGAAGGGATCGCCCGATGGGTCCGCAAGCGCCAACCGCAGTTCCTGGTCGAGGATTTCCTCGACCGCGCCGAGCGTGTGCACGCCCAAGTGCTGGTGAACGACGACGTGCGCTCCTACGACTTCGACTATCCCGAGCTGAGGCGACGCGGATGGACCGCGGTGCGAGTGTCGGCACCGGAGGAACTTCGCGGCAAACGCCTTGCCGCCCAAGGCTACCTGAGCCTGTCCGACGCCAGCACCGCCGGCGTGGACGACATCGGCGTCGACTTCGAGATCCGCAATGACACCACCATCGCCGCATTACGCAGCAAGGTCGGCCTCCTGATGGAAAGGGTGCTGCCGTGTTGACCGGATCCGCCATCCACACCGCCGTAACCACGGGCGAGATCGTCATCGACCCGTTCGACGCCCGACAATTGTGCGCCAACAGCTACAGCTTCCGCCTCGGCGACGAGCTGCTGCGCTACGACCCGCCCGGCGCGATCCTCGACCCCCACACCGATACCCAGGTGGCCCGAACCCTCATCCCAGACATCGGGTACGTCCTGGAACCGGGCACCCTGTACCTCGGCGTGACCCGGGAAGCGATGGGCGGCACCAATTTTGCCGCCACCCTGCACGCCTGCCGATCGATATCCTCGCTAGGACTGCGGATCCAGCTGTCGGCACCACTGGGCCATTGCGGTGCGGTGATCCCCTGGACACTCGAACTGCGGGCCGCCGCGCCGATCCGCGTGTATCCCGGCATGACGATCGGCAAGATCGCCTTCTGGCCGATGCACGGACACGTCCAGCACTACGCCGGGCGGTACTCCGATTCCGGCGGCGCCGTCCGCTCCTTGCTGGCCACCGCTGGTTGCCCCTCGCCGATCCAGCCGGAAGTGATACCGTCCGCCGGTCCCGATCCGACACCCCCGTCCATCCACGACGCGTCACAGCGAGAGGTATCACAGCGATGAGCAGCATCGATCTCATCATCCTGACCTACAACAGCGCCGCACTACTGCCGGATGCAGTCGAATCGGTCCGCGCGCAATCGGCGAACAGCGACGTCACGATCACCGTCATCGACAACGCCTCCACCGACAACACCCTCGCTGTTGCTCGTGATCTGGGTATCGAGCCGATCGCCAACCCGGTCAACGTCGGCTTCGCGGCCGCGGTGAACCAGGCCGCTGCCATCGGCACCGGCGACTACGTCGCGCTGCTCAATCCCGACGCCGTGCTGGGTGACGCCAAATGCTTGGAAGTTCTGCGGGCAACTCTCGACGACCAGCAGATCGGGGTGGTCGGCACCCGCATGATCACCGACGGCAAGCCCTACCCGAACGGGCGGCGCTTCCCCTCGACCACGATCGCCGCCCGGCACGCCGTCATGGGCGTGCTGCGGCCCGGCAACACCGCGAGCAAGGAATACTTCGGCGAGGCTTTCGGCCGTCCCGATGCCGACCAGGTCGTCGACTGGGTATCAGGCTGCTGCCTGATGATCCGCCGCCCGCTGTGGGAGGAGATGGGCGGGTTCGATACCGCCTACTGGATGTACTTGGAAGACGCCGACCTTGCCTGGCGGCTCCGTCAGCGCGGCTACCGGACCGTCTTGTCCGGCCCTGCATGGGTCACCCACGCCGGGGGTGGGTCAAGCCGATTCCGCCGCAACAAATCGCTGTGGCACCACCACCGCAGCGCCGTCGTCTTCTACGCCCGTACCCGCACCGGCTGGAAACGCCTGCTGCTGCCCGTCGCGACCGTCTTCCTCGGCGTCCGCTTGGCGGCTCTGATCGCACTAAACACGATTCGCAGGTTCACCGCTCGCCGATGACACCGCGCTAAACGCACCCGGGGGTGTCTTCGTCATGCCCGAATCACGATCCCGCTGGCTGCTTTTCGGGCCCTGGCAGGCCCGCTACCCAACTGGCGGCGCCCCTTCGGTCGGCGTCCACCGCCTCATCCGCATCCATGCCGACGGGGGCCATTTCACCCGCGTCGTCACATGGCGCCAATTGCCCGACGAACCATCTGTCTACCACTACAGCGCGGGCAACGGCCTGGTTCCGGCCGACGAGACGCTCCGATATGACGGCCTGATTCTTTCGGTCCACCAATCACGAGAGCTGCCGGATGCGATGCCCCTGGCACTGCTCGCCGACGACAGCCCCGACGGATGGGACGTCTACCTGCCGATCCGACTCGGACCGGTCGACGCACTATTCCACCGCGTCGACCGCCTAGCCACGAAGCATCACGAACCACAGCCGTCAGCCGACACACTCGACCAGGTGCTCGCCCAACTACCGGACTACTCGAAAACCGTTGGCAGCCATGAATGCTGGTACTTCAAACACGATCCGGACTACGAATACGAGCACAAACTCACCCTCGATCCGGACCTGGACATCTACAGCCTGACCCGCGACATCCACAACGAGATCGGGCACGGCGACCTGCGCCGATATCGAGCCGAGTACCGGAACGACTTCGAACTCTGGCAGTTCCGCAATCACATGTTCGAAGTCACCGGACCCGCCGACACCGACCGCGGCTACCTCTCGTTCATTCCCCGTCTCAACGGCGGATACACGTTGAAGCGCAAGCTGTTTCAGCACGACGGCTTCCGCCGAGTCGAACGTAAAACCTACTGGCCCCAGACGCACGCCACCCTCGACGAAATGGATACCCACGTTCGTCAACGGCTCGGTCTGGATGCCCGCTATCTGGGAGGTTTCGATCGGATCCGTTTCGACGACATGCTCGAGAGCGCCGACACCGGGCATATCTACTCGCTCATGACCGACCGCTGCACCTTCACCGGCCACCGAATACCTCTACAGCAGCTCGAGATCGAGTACATCCGCTCCCGCGGCGACGTCCGGGACTGCCAACGCCAGATCGTCAGCGAACTCGACCACCTCAAAACCTGGACACAGACCTTCCTCGACAACCGGGGAATCGGCTACACCGCGGACTACCGATCGAAGTACACACACCTCCGACAGCTCACCAGCGGGCCTGGTCAAGGGCCTGTCACAGGAGCTGGCGCTGTGTCGGAAACCCTTGGCCACGCATGATCCGGGTAAGACCGTGCTGGATCTGGCGATCGCGGTGGCTGCGGGCGCGGACTGCGTGTCGGACGTGGCCGTGCCCCGTTCGCAGCCGGGGGTGTTCGGGCCGGTCGCTTCTGATCCGACGATCTCCCGGTTGATCACCGCACTGTCCGCTGATGCGTCGAAAGTGTTGTCCGCCATCGCTTCCGCGCGCGCCACCGCGCGGGCGGCGGCGTGGTCGAAAGCCGGTGACCAAGCCCCGGACCGCAGGATCGACCGCGACCATCCGCTGATCATCGACCTGGACGCCACTCTTCTCGAAGCCCACAGCGAAAAGGAGAAGGCCGCACCAACATTCAAACGTGGATACGGCTTCCACCCACTGCTGGCGCTCATCGACCACGGCACCGACGGCACAGGCGAACCCGCCGCCGCCCTGCTGCGACCGGGCAACGCCAGTTCCAACACCGCCGCCGACCACAAACGCGTCCTGCACGACGCGATCGAGCAGTTGCCCTGGCAGCCGGGTTACCGTGTCGGCCGCAAAGTCCTCGTCCGGACCGATGCCGGCGGTGGCACCCACGAGTTCCTCACCTACTGCCACACCCGCCGCCTGCAATACTCGATCGGGTTCGGGCTCAGCGGAACCATCGTTGCCGCACTGGATCTCATACCCGAGAAAGCATGGACACCCGCCTGCAACGCTGATGGTGAACCACGCGATGGTGCCGCGGTCGCCGAGCTCACCGGCCTGATCGACTTGGCCGGCTGGCCACCGGGCATGCGGATCATCATCCGCCGCGAACGGCCTCGCCCTCGCACGCAAGTTCACCGACCACAACGGCATGGACTATTGGCCGCAGCAGCGGATCGCTGTGGCCAATGACGCCGGATACCGACCGTCTCCGTTGTCGAGGAACGGATTTGGCACTGGTCGGCTTGGGATTTCTCGTGTATGAATCCCCTCTGCCATTTCGACGTCTGTGGGGTGGCGGGCAATCCGGTGACACGAACCGGTAGCCCTACGACCTTTTGATGGTTACCACCCTGACCTCGGCGTTCATGCGGCGAAGCTCGTTCATCGACCTGACCAGTGAAATCTGCGAGAACGGGAACAGCGAGTCGGTGGTAATCTCTTTGCCTCCGTTGAGCAGAATCGCGAATACAACTTTCAGAGTGCCGATGTCATGGACCATGGGGTGATCCGGGTTGTGGCTCGCGACGCTGTCGCGGAACTTCTTCGCGACCTCCTTGTCGGTGCGCAACACCGTGACCGCGTTGACCGCCTGTGCGAACAAGTGGCTCAGCGGTGCGCTGCTGGTGGCCTTCTTGACGCAGATCAGCTCGCAGTCGGGGCCGAGGATGTCGCAAATCTCAAGCCCACCACCGTGGTAGAAGCTGGTGACGAAATTTTGCTTGTCGAACAGCTGGTAGCCAGCCTGCTTGGCGACCCTGTGGTTGAACCAGTCTTCGTCGTGAGAGTCCTGGCCCTGTTTCGATCCGCTGGTTCGCCGTCTGCCCTTCGTCCAGGCCGGGATGGTGACATCGGTTGTAGCGGTGAAAAGTTCGTCGAGCTCCTCGCGCAGCGTATCGAGGTACCAGGCGCCGATCTCATGCCAGCAGCCCTGCCCGTAGTAATATCGGTTGTCGCCGGATTCCACTTCCGCGACCAGCCAGTCGGTACCGCGGGTTTCCGGGCCGACCGGTACGGTCTGCTCCTGATCCTTGTACATGGTGATCCGAACTTGCTGGAGCCCGGGGACGCGGCGATGTTCGTCGCGGCCGTGGATTTGTGCCAGCAGTGCACCAAGGTCGATGTCGCCGACCGCGGTCGTTCTGCTGCCCAGCGTGATACGAAACGATTGCGCGGTACCGTAATCGTCGACGCAGTTGTCGGGCAGAATGATCCCGAGCCGGGCGTTGTTGAGGTTGCCCAATAGCTTCGCCAGGATCTGATCAGCGGCCAGGGCTGCCGGGCTGTTTTTGTTCAGCTTCCGGAACTTCTGCACAAAGGCGAGTCCGTCGAGCGGATCATCCTTGTCGCAGATCCGTTCGATTTCGGCGAGGTCGGTCAGGAACTGAACGGGAGTGGTGGCGAGCGGCAGTTTGATCGCATGGCCGGAGCATTCGACTCGCACCGCGCGCGACGTATGTGGCTTGGCCGTGAGGTCCAAATGCGCACTGCCGCAGATCCTGCGGACCAGCGAGCTGAACTTATCGAGACCGAAGCCAGCGACGTCACTGCCGCCGAGCATGGTGTAATCCTCGACACGGCCGCGGCGATCCATGATCTCGCTGCGGAACCGGGTGACATCGTTCTCGTCGAGGCAGCGGACGGCGAACCCGACTCCGAAGTCGTCGTCGCGGTAGGCAGGGTCGAGGATATGGTGCCCGAGGCTGCCGTAGGTCAGGGCGTAGAGCCTGCCGGTGGAGCGAGTGAGTAACAAGCCTCCGGTCTGATTGGTGTTCACCGATACGCGAAGGCCGGTCAGTCCTTGCGCGGCCGGGCACCATTCAGAGCGCTCTGGAGGGTTCGCTCCGCTGACCAACAGTCCTGTGAGCCCGTCGTGGCTGAACTCCCGTATCTCGTAGTTGTCGTTGTGGAGGTACTTCGCGCGGACGAAGGTGCGCAGGTTGGCGGGGCCGTCGGTGGGGTCGATCAGACGATGCAGGCTCGACCACCAAGTGGCGGTCCTTGGTGGTTTTGCGCTGTCCTCGCCTTGATTTTCATCAGTCACGCTCACTCCATTCCGGCCTCGGGTGAAGGAGGGCCGTTGTGCGGGACTCCGAGGAGACGGATGTCACCGGTGAGCGCAACTCGGTCAGAAATCACCCTGTGGCACTCCGCGCGCGGAGTGCCACAGGGTGACGTAGCATCGAGGAGTCCTACCAAGACACACCCGAGGCCCTGCTGGGAGTTCCGCTTCCGGCTAGGGCCTCGGCGTCGTTCGGCAGGTGTTCAGTTATCGTCGGACCGCAATGAAAAGAATCTTGCGGTGGCAAGCATAACGACGGACAGGGTCTATGTCCAGATTTGCTGGACATAGACTGTTACGATGCTGCTATGGCAACCGCCGGAGAGGCCCTTCAAGCAACACTCAGCGAGAACGAATACGGCACCCTGAAGGTGCTTGCCGCGAGCACGACTCCGCTTTCGGGACGAAAAATCGCTAGCGCCCTGGGTGTATCTCCAACCACCGCAAACGACGCGTTGTTCACGCTGTCGGCGGCTGGGTTCGCGACGTCCAGGAAGTCGGGGAGGGCGACACTGTGGCAGCTCACGGTCTCGAACCCTTCAATCAGCGACTGGCTGGCGGAGACGATGTCTGCTGAGACAGTGTCTGCGGCCGCATCGAGCCCGTACTCGACGGGCGGTGGAGGTGTCCGCTTGGAGCACTCTTATGCGGCATGTCTGATTGCTGAATTCCTCGCGGGCGGCGCGCTTCCGGAGCTTGGTGATGCTGTATCGGTCGACTGTATTCGGCTTCAGGCGAGCGATTCCAGCGAAGTGGATGACATCTTCATCGAGGGTCGTGACGCTCACGGTGAAAAGCATTGCTCATCGATCGCCGTTCGCCGGAACCCTGCCCTTACGTCAAGCGACAGCAAGTCGGTTCCCCTGTTCCGGGACTTCTTGGTGGAAATCCTGGACCACTGGCCCGAGGCGTCCTCGGGACGGCGGCGGATCGTCCTCGCAGTGTCCACAAACGCCAACGCGATAACGCAACTCGCCGAACTCGCCGAACTCGCCGAGGACCTTCCGAGCGCAGAAGCTCTGGCGGACCGCTTGACGCAGCAAGGAAGGACTAACAGCGAGCTCCGCAAGCGATACGACAGTATCAAGAGTCTGGTCAGCCAAGCGTCGGCCGGGCTGGCTACAGCGAACGGATTGAGTTCGCAGGAGCTGACCTGGCGGCTCCTCTCATGTCTCAGCACACGAAGCCTTCGCTTGGAGAGGACCGACCGCACAGACAGAACTGCGGCAGTCGCTGCACTGCAGCGCATGCTCCGCGACGGCACACCCGCAACAGCAGATGCATTGTTCTCGCGGATCGAGGAGCTTGTCGGGGCATGGGCACCGGGCGGAGCGGTACTGACACAATCAGTGATCCGCCGGCACCTGAGTAGCTACCCACTATCGAGATCGGCCAAGTTTGCCAACGCGTGGAGGACGATCGACCGATTCGGTGTCCGACTGCGGGAGGGGACTCGTCCGGCCTTGCGGTCAGGTTCGCAGTCGCTGGAGTTGGAGCGCGCCGATGAGAAATCGCGCCTCGTTCAGGCCTTGCGGACGGTGGGCACGTCGGCTGGCACTCTCGTGGTGACCGGCGATCCAGATGTCGGGAAGTCTGCCTTGTCTTTGCGCGCAGTCGAGGCTCTTCAAATGGAGGACGCAGCCGTCGTCAGCCTCAGCCTGCGCGATCTCCCTCATAGCCCGACAGAATTCGAGAGCCAGTTGGGCGGATCCGCCATCGACGACGTCCTGGCAACTTGGGAAGTGCGACCCATCAGACTTCTCCTGGTCGATGGCGCGGAGGCCGTTCTCGAAGGCAAGGGCACGATTTTTCGAACTGTCGCGGCAGCCGCCCTCAGGGCCGGGGTCGGCGTCGTCGCCGTCACTCGAACCGATGGCTTCCGCCAAGTCCACGACGAGTTGACGCGCGCAAGCGAGCTAGCCGGATCAACCGGAGCTACGGCCAAACACGTTGTAGGGCCGTTGGCTGCCGACGAGCGCCGAGCGCTTCCGGCAACTTTCGGAGCACTCGCGCGCCTGGATAGTGACTCACGCGCAAGTTGGCTGCTTGGCCGGCCCGGCCTGGTCGACGCACTGCTACGAACCGGCGAGACGCTCGATCCAGCCGACTTGCTGTGCGAAGCGGACGTGTTCTCCGCAGTGTGGCGGAACCTCATTCGGCGGGACGAAATCCGTGCCCTGAACACTGCGTCCCCAGATGATCGCGAACACGCTGCCCTAAGCGTGGCCAAACGAACCCTCGGCATCGCTGCCGACCCGCCCCATGGCACCGGCTCCGCCGAGCTTCGTTCAGACGGGGTCCTCCGAGTGTCTGACAACCCTGCCTTTTCGCCTGGTGATGAATTCGCAACCGATCTATTCCGTGACTTCGCGCTCTGTCGTCTTTTCATCACAAACGGATGGGAGCCCCTCGCTTCGGCTGGAGCCCCGCGCTGGTCGATCCGTGCGGTTCGCCTTGGATGCCAGGTTGCGCTGCTCGACCGGAGCACCACGACTAGCTGGGCTCACCTGTCGACGAGATTCATCGAGATCGCCGATGCTCACGGCGAGAGATGGTCGGAGGTTCCCTACGAAGCCCTTCTAACACTCGGAGACGCTGAGTCGGCAATCCGCGAGTTGTGGGGGGCGCTGACAAAAAATGACGGTGCTGGGCTCGTGACGTTGCTCCGCCTCGCTAAGGCGCGATATGTGAGCGGCACGATCGGTGACGCTTTCGCACTTGCACCGCTGGTGAAGGTCGCCTTCTGCGAACGACCAGAGGTCGGACCCGGAGGACGGCTCGCCCGTCAAGCCGTCCATGAAGTCATCCACGACCTCGTCTTGGCCTGGCTATGTGGAATGGCGAACACCTGCCTCGCGCCAAATCCACTTCGTCAGGACATCCGCAACATCGTGCTCGACGGCGCCCCGTCGTTCCACGGCGACTTCGCAGTCGAGGCGCTCGCCTCTCTGGGGGCAGACATCGATGACCGAGCGGAGGCATGGCTTCGTGACGTCGCCGAAGACAGGCCAGCGCATCTCGGCCCCGCTGTGGAGTCGACGGTTATCTCAGTCAGTATGTCGCGGACCCGACCGAAACTACTGCTGGATCTTGCAGAGGCCTACTACCTCGAAACGCCGGACCCACATGATCGTTGGGGCGGTGCCAGTCCTTTCGACGATGGCATTCGAGGCTTCAAGCACGGATTTGGTACGGGATTCGGCATGCCCCAGGCCGCTTGGTACTACGGTCCTTTTTTTCGCTTGCTCAACACGATCCCTGTAGACACGATCGGCTTCATCAACCGGATGCTTGACCACGCTGCAAGATTCCGAGTTGCGAAGCCGTCAACCCGCGGGGACCACTCCGACGACCCTGAAGACCTGGAAGGCGTATATCTAGATCTGCTCGGGACTGGTCGGCGGCGATATGTCGGCGACAGTCACGTCTGGGCGTGGTATCGCGGCACGAGTGTCGGACCGTATGTGTGCATGAGCGCGCTCCTCGCGCTGGAGCGCTTCATTGACCACCTGTTGGAGAATCTGAACCTTCCCGCCCAAACGATCATCGAACGTCTACTTCACGACTGTCACAACCTCGCGATGCCTGGTCTTGCGGTGGGCTTCCTGACCCGCCATCCCGACACGACCGACGCACTTCTAGACCCCTTTCTGGCATCCCCCGACATTTGGCACTTTGAGGCTGCTCGCGTCACTGGCGACTACGGGTTTCGTGTCCGAGATGCCGATGCCGACCAGTTGACCGGATCTGACCGGCGCAGGCGCACCTTCCAGGAGACCGTTGGTGCGATGGTGGTCAACGCTCGACTCACTTCTGACGATGAGCGACTCGCCCAACTCCAAGCGGTCGGCACGAAACTCATCGAAACTGCTCGGGCCGAGCTTGGCGAGGACGGGACCGGCAACATCGAATACTTGGCAATGGTCGAGAGTTGGGCCGAACATTTCCGCATCGAGAACTATCGGGCCAGCCGGGCCGGCGAACAGATGGTTGTCGAATTCGAGCGACCAAAGCGGATCGAGAAAGTGCTTGCGCCCCGCGACGCAGACATTCAGACGAGGAGCGTTCTGTATGGCCTCCAGAACCGCTACGCGCGCTATAACGAGGCCCCGGAAAGCTGGCCTGTGGAGAGCCTCTCTGAGGACCTTGCGACCGCCCGCCGCCTTGTGAACGACGAGGCTCCTGAAGGCATGCTGTGGCCGGAGAACGCCATCGTGGGCGTCGCCGCAGCAGCCCTGCGAGCCCATGCGTTGGGCCTTGTGACGATGGATACCTCCAGTGTGATTTGGGCTGCGGATGCCGTGATCTGGGCTGCCGAGAATCCGCAGACTGACGGGATGAGTTACAGCGGATCGATGTTCCCGATGGGTGCCGACCGCGCTGCAGCAGCGTCCGCGCCGCTGCTTCTTCTCGCACCGTTCGACAACCTGAACCTAGACCGGTCGCGTGTCGAGAACTGCCTGCGATCCCTCGCGACGAGTCTCTTCGACGAGGTACGCGCGATCTACGTCAAAGGCTGCGAGCCGGTGTGGGCCGCCCCGTGCGATATCGATCAAAGTACAGGCCAATGCCGTCGGCACCAGCCGGCCTGGGTCGCCGCAACAGCAGGCCTGATCGACAGCAGGCTGGGCCCGTGGAGCCAAGAAACGCAGCGGGGCGAATCAGAGCCATTGTCTATGCCATTCCACGAGTCGCTCCTGGCCATCACCGACGACCAACTCATGGTCAATCGACTGCGCATGCCATTGGCATGCATGATTGACGCCCGACTGGTCATCTGTGTTCAGGGCGCTGTCGGCGATCTCTGGGCACCGCTCTGGGACGCCCATCGCAGAAGCCTCGCTCACTGGTGGAAAAAAGGATACGACCACCGCGAACAGGCAGCCCACGAGCCGATCGCCCACCGCATGATCGAGGTCGCGCTCGACGGTGACCGGGACCCCGTCAGGGCTCACATCGAGGCGTGTGCCGCGGACTCGCAGGCATTGCACATGCTTTTCGAGGGATTCGCGACCGTCTTCACCTACGACAACAAACTTCGACGGTCCATCGTCGACTTCTGGCCGTGGGCCATGGAGGTCGCTCTAAACAGCGTCGGTGACGCAGCCACCTTGCGTTCGAAACACCGCTGGTTCGACTACATGACCGCGGCCCTGCTCCCCGCACCGCACGCTAGATCATGGGATCCAGACATCGACGGCACCCTCTCGCGGTGCCGCGAAAACTGGCTCCACCCCGAGACTCTCGGCGAACTCGCCGACCGCTGGCTACGCCTCGCCCGTTGGGAACCAAAAGCCGTCGACGCCGTGATCAAGCTCGCAAACAGCGCGCCCGTGCAGTGGCAAACGACGACAGCGCTTAAGTGGATCGAGTCGATCATCGATGGGCACTATCACCTAATCGCCAACCATCTCTGGCTTCTGGAGGAGTGGCTAACGGGCCTCCGCAACAACGGGGTGATCGTCGCGGAGACAAAGAGCCGCTATCACCGGATCATCGATGGCTTGGCCGCCGCCGGCGACCGAGCGGCTGTGAGACTCCAACAACTGGACGAGTAACGCTGACCCGCCCAACCCAAGTGACAAAACGTGCTCGACAGACCTCCCTGGGGCTTTGACCGGCACGCACTCTCATGCCGCCGGGCGAGCGATCCGGGGCGAGCCGCGCAGCGCCTCGAGAGATCGGCGCGCAGGGACGGTATCGACCACTGCGATGCCGGAGATACCACGGAATTAGGTTGTCGAGAATTGATCTTGGATCGACACCGCCGCTGGGCAGAAACCTACTTCACCATCGTGTGCTTGCGATAACCTGGCGTTATCTGGGTAGGAGGCACCTCAATGGCCAAGTACCAGCCATTACCTGAACAATCCGAGTGGGGCAACCAACTTCAGCACTTCCGTGAGGACGTGCTGCAACTCAGTCGTGCAGAGTTCGCCGAGCTGCTGAACCGCAAGGGCGGCGAGATGAAGGTGAACGTCTCGTGCGGGGAGCGGTTGGTCACCCGATGGGAACAGGGCGACGTCAAGACGCCAACTGCGGTGTACAAGCGGCTCTTTCGTGCAATCGGTGCCCCTGAAGCAGGCGATTGTCGCGCTTCCGTCGTGCAGGTACAGACCGCCGTCACAGTGGATGTCGAGACTCCCGCCAACGATCAGGACTTCCTGGGCGCGATCGCAGCGGCTGCGGTCGGTTCGCCGGCCGACCTCACACCATGGTTGCCGGAACCGATGCTCGCCGCGAGACCGACTCCGGAGGATGTGGGCCCGCCCGACGTCGAGCACGTCCGCCTCGTCACCGCCAGTCTGCGCAGCGTCGATCAGCGTCATGGCGGTCTCGCAGTCGTCGATGCTGCCGAGGGACTCTTACGCTCGACGGAGCACCTGCTGCACGGCTGCCAGGACGACGCGACCGCAACCGCTATGAGTATGGCCCTGGCCTCGCTGGCCAGGTTGACCGGCTGGGCATACCACGACGCCGGCGAGCAGCACCGTGCCCGCTGCTACTTGGCGCTGGCGTTCCTGTATGCGCAACAGGCCGGAGCAGACAGCTTGGCCGCGTCGATCTTCTACGTGCTGGGCAGAATCAGTCTGTTCGAGCGACAGCCGAAGTCCGCGCTACGACTGTTCCAGCTGGGGCAGATCTCGGCACAGGACGCTGCGAACCGCGCCGAATCCGCTCGCCTGTACTCGAATTCGGCGTGGGCGCACGCGATGATGGGCAACGAGCGGCAGATGCGTGACTCGCTGGCACGCGCTGAGCATGAAATGAGCCTGGTCGACGAACAGGACATCGATCCCTGGACGCAAGTCTTCTTCACTTCCGGCGAATACACCGGCCTGACCGCGGTGATATACAACGAGTTCGCTGCAGCCACCGATAGCGTCGCCCTGGCCGACCGGTACGCGATTATCGCGGTCGACACCGCCCGAGCATCACTACGAGCGTCGCAGCCCGATCGGCCGCGCCGCAGCCTCCTGTTCGACCTGACGACGATCGCCACCGGCTGTTTCCGCCTGCGTGACCGCGAGAACGCGATCGATTCCGGCGCCACCGCGCTGGGGATGACCGGCGCGGTACTCAGCGCTCGCGCGTTGGACCGGCTGAGATCGATGGCCACCGCGGCGACCGGCCTGCGGGACTATTCGGACGTACGCGACGTATGCCACCAGGTGGGCCAGCTGGCGCTGCCGTCACCGTGAGCGCAGAAGATCTCGATCGAGTCCTTACGATGGCGGTGTGGCGACGCAACTCTCCCCGGGACACGCCGCCGAGCTACGGGCTGCGCTTACCGACGCCTGTGCCCGGATGGACCTCGACGCCGACGGAGCCGAACTTATCCAGTACTCCGTTAATGCCGTGTTCCGACTGGTCACCGCGCCGGTCGTCGTACGTGTAGCAGCCGGCGCCCTCGGGCGTACCCGGGGCCGGCGCCTGGTCACCGTCGCCAGCTGGTTGGAGGACCGCGACGCACCCACCGTCCAACTGCTCGACGGCGACCAACCCATCGACATCGCGGACCGGTTCACCTTCACATTCTGGGACGAACTCGACGCCCGGCGAACATGGACAGCCGCGGACCTGGCGCGCCCACTTCGTGCGCTGCATACGTTGCAGCCGGACTCGGCGATGCCGCAATGGGATCCGTTCGGCATCGCCCGTGAACGGCTCGCCGAGGCGGATTCCGCAATGTCCGCCGCAGACCTCGCGTGGCTACGCGAAGAGTGGGACACGGCTGAGGAAACCTATCGAAAATGGCAGCGCGCCATGCCGTTCGGTGTAATTCACGGTGACCCGCACCTGGGAAACCTGCTAGCCGATGGCGAACGTGCCATCCTGTGCGATCTCGATGAAACCGGCATCGGACCCATATTGTGGGATCTGGTTCCACAAGCTGTCGGCGCGACCCGATTCTCCCGCGAACCGTTCTATCGACAGTTCGTCGACGCCTATGGAGCAGATGTCCGCGAGGAATCGTATTGGCCAGTCCTGCAACATATCCGGGAACTGATCATGGTCACCAGCGTCCTGCCGAACCTGAGCCACCGCCCGGAAGTTGCCGCCGAACACGCTCACCGGCTGGGTTCTTTGCGGCGCGGCGACACCACAGTCACCTGGCACCGTTACCAATAGACTCTGGAGCCTGCCTGATCGCGACGTGCCCGAATCTGCCCGATCTTGCCTTGCCTCTTGCCATGGCAATGCCACGGATTCCAAGGCTTGACTCGATGCATGATCGACATCGGAAGGCTCGCTACCACCTTCGGTGAGCCCCTGAGCCAGGTTCGTGCACCTGGCGACAGTGCATACCGAAGCCTCGACGCGCGCGAAGCTGCACTGCCCGAGGTTGGCGCACTGCATCGAGATATGCCAGCACCCATGGCCGGGTACGCGCAATTGTGGCGGACTGCTGAGCAACCAGATCATCTGTGGCGACGCCTCGTCGTAGTCGCCGTCCAGCATGACGGGTACCTTGACCGGTTCGTTTACGACCCGATGCCACCTGCGCCTACCGAGGCACTGCCGCCCTTGGCTGGAAGACCCCCGCAAATGCAGTTGCCCTCGTGGCTGATCGAGGTCGCGGCGAGCAGCGACATCGCTCCAAATCAACTGCTGAGCATTGCACCGAATCCGGTCTTCTGGAATCTCGTATCCAACCTTCGCAAGAACGGCGGCACCATCGTCATGCCGTCCGCCGAGCACATCCCGCTGCCTGATCCAGCTCGAGACGCTGTACTGCAATACCTTTCACACGGGCGCCAGCGCATTACCGTCTTGTTCGCGGATCCCTGCAACGCAGCGAGCCCGCTCTCCGTCGAACGTGCGGCACCGAATTCGGGCGGTCGGACTGCTCGACCGTTCACCGATTCAACCGGGTCGTCGTCGCACCTGCCCAGCACTGGGCTGCATGAGGTGAGCCAACCATGGGAGTAACGAAGGTAGCCCGGCCGTTCCTCGTCACAGTCGTCGCGACAGCGCTGAGCGGAGCGGGAATCGGCCGCATATGGCCGATCACGCCGCGCCGTCGGTCGTGTCACGCTGGATGCCAGCTCAGGCCGGTTCGGCGGCCAACCGCGCGGAGTTGTGCGACACCGACGCGTCCGCTGACGATCGTCGAGGCGGGCTGTGCGATGCAGTTGCATCACGAGCACAGTTGCGCCCGCAAGCGCGCGGCTTACAAGACGTTGATCGCCGCTAAACGCATCACGCCCGATTATGCAGCACCGAAGTGGTGGCGGAAATGACATCGGATCTTGTTGTGGTGCAAAAGAATAACCCTTCCGAGTGCATGTATGAGCCCGACGGCCTGGACTGGGCCACCGCGCGTCGGCTGTGGGGCCAGCACAGCAACTGTCCGCCTGGCTGCCGAGCTCAACTCTCTGCCGGGGCTGCACTGTCGAGCGAGGCCGGGGAGGACTGACGATGCTGCATTTACCGATCGGGCGGTGACAGACGATGACGAGCATCGGGTATTTCTTGCTCGCGTTCGGGGTGCTCGCCGTGGTCTGCGCCGTGACAATCGGCCTCGTGTGCTGGTGGCCGGTCACCGATGATCGCGATTCGGTGGCTGCCCTCCTACGCCGGTTCCAAGCCGAACAGCAGAGCCGCATGCGCACATCACCACGGCGCCCCTCTCGCAAGGGGGCACCCCGTCGATGACACCGGCGGCGCGGCGACATCTGCACTTGGACTCCGGGCCCCTCCATCTGGATTACCAAGGCCCTGCCAAACAGGTCAACGAGGTCGCTGCCGATCTGGCCAACGTCGACCAGATCAATGTCCGTGTGGACGACGACGTTCGCCCGGATCAGATTTCATTGCCGTGCGCACGGCTATGGGATCCCTGCTCCGACACCACGCCACCGCCGCGGTGTGCGGACACTCCACCTCAAATCGCGAATTCCACCGTTACCGATAAAGGAGCCACAGTGTCGACCACACTCGTGTCACCGAAAGCCATTGCACCACTATTAAATCCAGATCAATCGATAGCACCCGATCTGGTCCGCGATCGTCTGATCGACGATCGTGCGAAGGTATACTTGGATACGTTCGGCCTGTGCACGGTGCGTACCCAGAACGGAACGGCCCTGGCGGTCCCCGCAGGGCAGGTCGTGGGACTGATGACATCCCGCACTCTGGCCAGAAAAATCCATGCCGAACTGCGCGAACAGTGCGGACCAATGTTCACCGACCACCGCACCTGCATCTTCCTCACCCAATGCCCGTCCTCGGACATCGATATCGCCGAGACGACCGTTGAGTTGTACCGGTCGTACGAGGTGATGGCGCTGGCGTACCCGGGCCTACTCATTCGCTTGCCTACCCCGGGATCCTCGGATCGCTGCTGGATCCAGACACCGACGGACGATCAGCTGCCGACGTTCGCCCAGGTTGTTCTCGCGCTCGCCGAAATTGCCCAGCGGGAAGAGCGGCGATGACCAAATCTGACAAGCGGCACGTGGTGTTCATCGAGCACCAGCCCCAGGTGAACACAGCGCTCGCCACAGCCACCGCAGGAGAGCAAGGGTGATCAACAGTGGCAACCGAAACACCCAAACCAGATTCATCGACACTCCGCTCACCCATGCATGGCAAGGATGGCTAGGCCAGCGCACTCGGTGCCTCGAGCAGTTCTACAGCGAGGTCCGGCTGCCTGCGGACCGGTATTCCAGCGCGGGGCTGCATGCCGCCGAACACAGCCTGCTGGCGCTATTCCCCGAATCCACTGTCCCCGAACCAATTGCGACATTCCTCGCAGGGTGTGACCGGCTGGCAGTGGAGCGATACGCGCGGTATTTCGGCGAAGTCTTGGTCGCCAGCTTGGACGGGTACTGGCACAACGACCCCGCCCCCGAGCACCCGGACCGTATACGCGCGACGATCGTGTTCGAGTACACCGACGCCCGCATCCATGTCACCGACTGGGTCCACCGCGCCCTGCGCGCCCGCGACGGCCGGGTGTGGGCCAGCCTGCACGCCGGTTTGAGCGAGTGGTGCAGCGTGTGGTGGCAATCCGGCCGCGCAACCCGGCTTGCAGCCGGTGATCCGGCCCCAGAGGCCGAACGTATCAACGGGTGACCGCCGGTCGAAGTTCGTCCGGGTTCTTTGCCGTATTTCGCTTCTCATGAAATGTCATTTGTATCTTCATAATCGAAGGACCGAGGTTCTCTGTCATGGATGAGCTGACAAATTCGACCGCGTTCGAGTCGCCCGCATGGGGCGCGTGGCTCGACGACATGGACACCCGACTGACGCACTTCGCGACGGTGACGATTCCCGGACTACCGGAACCATTCTGGGGAGATCCGGCAATCGAGCGTATCTGCGCGGTATTTCCGGTTTTCTTCCCAACCGAGGACACGGCCACGGACCCGGCGAGATTCGAGACCATCGATGTGTTCGTGCGGTGGATCGGTGAATGCTATATCCGTCGGATCGAGGGCTTCGTCTGGTTCTCACATCCGCATGCCGCCCGCGGCATTTACAGCGGTTTCGGTCCGGCACTGCGTCACCCCGGCCGCGACGAGGACACCATGTTCGTGTTGGAAATCCTGGAGTGGGCCGCGACCGAGAGTCTGGGACGGGTGCGGAGGTCGCTGGGATGGTGAACACAACTCGGCCGGACCGCACTGCAGCAGCGATCCTGGCGCGACGGTCCCTCGCGCGGCGCCTGCGCGCCCTGCGTGTCGATGTGGGGATGTCTCAGTCGGCCGGGGCGCGGGTGGTGGACATGTCCCCGCAGTCCATGGGACGACTCGAAGAGGGCCTGGCCGTGAAGCTCTCGCCCCCGAACCTGGCCGCTCTGTGCGACGCCTACAGGGTCAGCGCCGAGGACCAGCAGGTGCTGGTAGCCCTGGCACAGCAGATCCGGGAGGGTCGCACGAGGTCCGGCTACTGGTGGTCGGCGTACGCGGACCTGTGCTCGGACGACGACAGCCGCCGTATCGCCCTGGAACAAGCCACCCGCACACTCACGCTGTTCCACACCACCTTGATCCCGACCCTGCTGCAGGTCCCTGGCTATTGCCACGCAGTCGAGCAGACCGCGCACCCGCTGGACTCGACACCGGACATCCAGCGACGCGTGGAACTGGCCGCGCGGCGCCAACAACAACTGTCCGGTACCGGTGCTCGTATCCACGTGTTCCTGTTGCAATGCGTGCTCGAACATCCGATCGACAGTGCGACGGTAATGCGCCGACAACTGGGCCACCTCGAAACTCTGAGCAAGTTGCCGACCATGTCGATTCGCGTTATTCCGTCGCAGGCCGGGAGCCACACCGGGCTGCACACCGGAGCGTTCTCGGTGTTGGAGTTCGGTCCGCTTGCCGCGACCGGCCTGCCCGAGCCCCCGATCATCTACGCGGAGGTATTCCCCACCGCCGCGTACCTGGAACGCGACGAGCAGGTCCGGCCCTACCGTGCGGCGGTCACCGATATCCACCGCGTCGCACTGGACGAGGAACACTCCAGGACTCTGATCGGTCAGATTGCAGCACGGTATCGGTGATGCACAAAAAGCCCCATCCGCCCACAATGAATCCGGTCTCACCCGCCTGCATCCGGCGGTCGCCCTCGCCCTCAGCGGTACCTGCGATCCGAGAGCTGGTCGCCGCGATGACCGGCACTGTGCCTGTCGCCGGCCCGGCCCGGCCCATCCTGCAGGCTGCGTTCCTACTGGCCACCGTCGATCACTGGATCACCCCGGACATAGTCACCACCGACGACGGAGTAACCGGCGCCAACGTGTTGTCGGAAGTAGGGATCGCCAACATCGCCGATGTCGTGCGCGCTCACTTGATCGACCGGATCAACCACGCCGCAGCAGATTGTGCCCTGGGCCCTTTGGTGGACCGGGTTGCCCGCGCCTGGCAGCAGTACCGGCGCACCACACCCAGTACCGCCCCCGGCGAGGCTGACGGGCACCAGCAAGCCACCGTCGCGTTCATCACCGCCCGCGCGGCCTACACCCGCCAGCACCGAAAGCTGTACCCACACACACTCCCCGCACGCCACTCACCCACCACACGCACCGCCGACTTTCCAGGACTCCACGAATGACCGCCGCCCGATCCACCAACAACCACCTGGACGACGGTCAGCGACTCGCCGTCACAGCCCGCGCCCCGGAACCAAACGCGGTGGCCGACATGACATCCCCACCGATGCATCGCGCAACACCACTACCCGTCCCCGGTCAGTCCTCCGCACCTGGAACAACCCTGCCAGGAGGCATTACTGTGACCAGCTCGGTCGTATCGCGGCGGATGCTGGGCCGCGGGTTGAAACAGCTGCGGGAGGCGTCCGAGGTATCGGCTGCAACTGCGGCCGAGGCGATGGAGATTTCCCCGCAAACCTTATGGCGCATGGAAATCGGGCAGAAGACCAGAATTGTGAAACGGGTGTACGTCATGGCCTTGTGCCACCTGTACGGCGCCTCTCACGAGATGACCGCAGCGCTTTTGACACTCGCGCAGGGGGTAAAGAATCCGCGCTGGTGGTATGACTGCAAGGATCTCGTCTCAGACGAGATCGAGCTGCTGCTGGGTTGGGAAGACCATGCACAGCGCGTGACGACCTTTCACCCAGACCTCATCCCGCCGATGGCGCAGACACCTGGGTACCGGCGAGCGCTCGCGCGTGCCGAGTCCTCCGACCTCCCGCGCGACGAGGTGGACCGCATGCTCGAATTCCTCGACCATCGGCACGAGCATCTACTGGATCGCGCCCCCGATACCGTCGACGTGCGGGTGATCCTGCGCGAAACCGCAGTACGCGATCTGCCCGGCGGCCCCCAGGTACGCAGAGATCAACTCGCGCATCTGGTGACTCTCGGCGAACAGCCGGGCGTGTCCATACGCATCGTTCCCCAGCACGCCGGTATCCATCCGGGCCTGCTCGTCGGCGCGTTCGACCTGCTGGAATTCCCTGAACACCCGATACCCGAACTGACAGAACCACCAGTTGTCCACCTGCCCAGGCTCACCTCCACCCACTACCTCGACCACCACACCGACATCACCACCTACCGCACCGCCGTCAACGAGATCCACCACGTCGCACTCGACGAGGACGCCAGCGCAAAATTGCTCTTGGACATCGCGGCCGACAAACACGGTCACTCATGACCTGCCCCATGATTTCGATCAAGTCGACAAACCACGGGTCCTGTCAACTGTGCTCCCCAGGAACGCTCACCAGCGGGATCACAGGATATTCGCACAAGCAGGCGTCAGCGGGCCGGTTCTCAGCGCATGCGAACCCGAACCGCAGCGCGATTGGTCTGCTCCGCTGGGCGGCCCGGTAGCCCGACTCTATAGTGGAGATTCGATGAGCCAGTGGTAGCAGGAGGGGGCTTGTGTTGTCTGGTCGTGCCGATGTAGATCCCGAAGCGCTGCGTGCCACTGCGCAAGGGCTGGACAAGACCGTCGAGGAACTCGCCGACAAGGTCGATACCCACATGCGCGCCGTGCGCGCGTTCATCGGCCCAGAGTGGTCCGGCACCGCCGCCTCATCCCACGAAACCCCCTGGACGGACTGGGAAAACGCTGCCCGGCGGGTGATCGGTTCGTTCGCCACCGACGCTGATGCCTTGCGCACCACCGCCACCGGATTCCTCACCACCGACAACGCCCACGCCCAGGCGATCACCCGAACCGGATCCAGCCTCAACCTCCCAGGCATCTGACCGTGGCAGCGACCTACCGCGTCGATCTCGACGAGATGCAACGACTCATCGACGCCACCACGACCCTCGAATCCGCCATCGAACAATCCGCGGCCGACATCGACAAACGCGTCGAAACACTGCACGTCGACTGGAACGGCGACGCAGCCACCGCCCACAAAACCGCACACGACACCCGGATCGCGGCGGTCACCGAGATGCGCGAAGCGCTCACCGAGCTACGCCGCACACTCACCACAGCCCGCGAAGCATACGACGCGGTCGGGCCCACCAACCACGGTATGTGGCCACAATGAGCCCGCCCACAGTCCCGATCATCGTGTGCCGCGGCGACGAATACCATTCCGCCGGCGAAGTATTCGCGCAGATGTCCACGGACACGAAAACCACCCACGGTGGACTGCTGGCCGTCCTGGCTGCCAACGAGGGCATGGCCGGCGACGACAGCATCGGGCAGCAATGGGCCGCCTCCTATACCCCCGGCGCCCAAGCAGCGATCTCGACGGCAGCGAAACTGGCGACCGCATGCGGGCAGACCCGCGATCTGATCGTCACCGGCGCCTACAACCACCAGATCGCCGAAACCACCGCGGACCACCGCAACCTCCCACTGCCCCCTGCGCCTCAATTGATTCCGGATCCCTGCCTGGCCGAATTCACCCCCTCGGCCGCCGGGGACGGCATCCCGGAACCCTTCGGCTGGTCGATCCTCAAAGATCTCGTCGGCGCGGCCTGGCCCGACGGTCACCAAGACCGGCTCGACGCCGCCAAGGACGCCTGGCACACCGCCTCCAGCGATTACCGCACCATCGCCCAAACCGCCCCCGACGCGATCAGCCTGCTCACCAACCAGCAATCCCCCGAAATCCCGATCACCGTCCAAACCTGCACCGACCGGCAAAACAACTTAAACACGTTGGCCGACGCCTGCCAAAGCCTCGGCGACGCCTGCGGCGAATACGCCACCCACCTCGACGACGCCCACCACAAAATCCTCGACGAACTCAAAGAATTCGCCCTGGAAACCGCCGCCTGGGAAGCCGGAGCCGCCCTCCTCACACCCCTCACCGGCAGCCTGTCCGAATGGGCCGGCAACTCCGCACTCGCCACCCGCGCCACCATCAGAGCCCGACGCATCTCCACCATCATCACCGAACTCGCCGCCAAAATCGGCAAGATCATCACCGACACCCTCACACCACTCACCGAACGAATCCGGCCCCTGGTGAACAAGATAGGCGACTGGATCACCGCCGCCAAGATCCAGACACTTCCGACTCTGCGCGGCCCCCTCTTGGCCGACGGACGTATGTACTCGCGGATGGGAAACCGAACGAGCCAGGAAGTCTTGGACAGCGGTGATCATCTCCCAATCACGCAGGATACGATCCAGGAGTACGCCCGCCGAGCTGGCGTCGATTTGTCAGGAGTGCGAGTGGACATAGCCAGTACGCCTGACGACATTCGTTTCTATGACGGCTATGCCCAGGCGAGCGCGAGCACAGTGCCTGGCCATATCGTCTTCGCTCCATCCGCATTTGCCGATGAGGAGTCGTTGATGCGAACGTTGGTCCACGAAAAAGTTCATATCGACCAATACCGCGCCGGACTGATCAACTCAGAGACCAAGAATGCGATGGAAGATGAGGCATACGCCGCAGACCAACAGTTCTGGGACAACTATCTCGGTGGAAAGACAGGTGGGTGAGCGATGAGCGAATTCCGAGTGAGAGAGATTTTCCGTATCAGCGTCCTGCCGAACCCGTACGTGGCCGGGCAGGCGACAGGGAACTTCACAATCGGTCAGGAGGTCGAACTCCGCAAGGAAGACGGCATGAAATACCGAGGCCGCCTGGAAGCACTCGACTTCCATCACCACTCAGACGACGAGATCGCCTTGATGTTCTCCACAGAGCTCTCCGCGCAGATCGAACCCGGAGACGTAATCTACTCGGTCTCAGAGGAAGAGCCACCGCGATAGGTCAGGCACGAGACGCCAGCAGGTATGCTTCGCTATCGCCCAATGAGGGAATGCGTATTGACCGAACAGATTTCTCATATGGTTGTCGAGCGCATTGACACCCTCCGCAGCCGACCGCAGTGGATTTTCGTCACAGGCGCTCTGACCGGTGAGGCGATAACCATCGGCGACATACTGTCAGTCCGGCACGCTCACGGCCTGGTCGAAGCGACGGTCCGAACGATCGAAACGCACAATTTACCGGGTAAAACAACAATCGCGTTGGATGCCAGACTGAAGACGACTGTTACTCCGGGCACTATCATCGAACGGGCGGCGACACCGTAACCCGTCGAGGGCCGCGTACGGACGTCATGACTGTGAAAGGGCTGTAGCACGTGGTGAATCTGCCCGAATGGGAACGCCACCTCCAGCAGAAACTCGCGGATATCCAGCGCGACGGGCAGCAACTGGCGTCACAAGCAGCCGCGGTACGCGGACGCCACGAGGTCAGCGGCGTGCTCGTCGAGGTCGACGCCAACGGTGACATCACCAGCTTGCAGATCGCCCCCGGCGTCATGCGCTGGACCAGCCAGCAGCTCACCGCCGCCCTGCTCGACTGCCACCGCAAAGCCCGCGCCGACGCCAAATCCAAGCTCGCACGCCTCGCCAGCCAGGCCAGCCCGCGCATCCAGGATCAACTGACTCACGCACGCACCCGATCGGCAGCTCCCGAGCAAGCACGACATCCCCTGTCCGAAGCCGAGATCCAGGCCGCTGACGACCACTACTTCGAGAAACGAAACCTGCAAAGCGGTTGGACGTAGGCATCACAGCCAGCCCACGATTCCCCCTGTTCAGCCCGGTAGCACTGCCAGCGGGAATGCCCGGGGCGGTGAGTCGGCCCCGGCCGCCCTGCATACCGGTGAGTCGGTCCTGTGGATCCGCCCCTGTGATCCCAGCGAAACAAGCAGTCACCAAGCTGGCCGGACAGATATCGGGAATAGCCCGTCACTTGCGGGAACCAGTGAGCACGGTTGTATCACTGAATTCCGATAAACCTGGAACCTGTGGGCCCGGCAAATACCCCCAGCACCACGTGCGCGCCCCCCGAGATATCCCAGTTGCGATTTCTCGCCGGACGCGAACGTCCGGCGCTGCCTGCTGACCCGCGGCCGATACGACGTGGTGCTGGCGTTGAGATCCTCGCCGGACGCGGACATCCGGCGCTGCTCAGGACCCCGCAGATGCGTCGGCCCGCACGGATCACGTTGAGATCCTCGCCGGACGCGAACGTCCGGCGCTGCCCGCGACGATGGAGCGCATCCGGGTCGGGCTGGCGTTGAGATCCTCGCCGGACGCGGACGTCCGGCGCTGCCGCCGTGTTGCAACGCCTACAGCAAAGGATCGAACGGTGTTGAGATCCTCGCCGGACGCGGACGTCCGGCGCTGCTTCGGACCGAACTCGATTGCCGTCCGGCTCAAAAAGTTGAGATCCTCGCCGGACGCGGACGTCCGGCGCTGCGGTCCCTGTCGTGCGCATATACGCGATCGCGAACCAGTTGAGATCCTCGCCGGACGCGGACGTCCGGCGCTGCTGAGGACGGCTGTGCGCAGCCACGGCGTTCTTGTCGGGTTGAGATCCTCGCCGGACGCGGACGTCCGGCGCTGCCGCGGGATCGAATTCGATCTGAGCAGCGATCGACTCGTTGAGATCCTCGCCGGACGCGGACGTCCGGCGCTGCCCTGCCTGAACTGGGACTTCTGCCTCTCCGCCAGCTGCCAGAGTCAGATATCGACTGCCTAGCACCGCAATCTGCCTGATCGCTGGTTCGGAACCCTCCTGGAGATTCAGTCGCACTAGGGGTTCCAAACCTACCCCAACGTCCCCATATCGGTTAGATGACAACGTCCACCTTGTTCTCATCCGCCCACCCCACGATAAATCTTCGAATCCGGCAAGTAAGCCGCGGCCGATGACCGTAGAGCCCAAACCAGAAGGAGAACCTCCCATCAGCGTAAGCGAGTTGGCCGTGTCAGCTGCCGGACGGGCATCCGACGCCGCTGTTCAGGCTTGGGCTCTGCCGAGGCCGCCGGTGGTCGCGTATCCGCGCGCTTTACCTCAACTCCAACCGCCTGCGACACGGGGGCGGAGCCACTCCTGACCCATTCCGGCTCTGTCCGTTGGCTATTCGCACTCTTCGAGACGTGATCTCCCTGGGCCGATTCGGTGCTGGGCTCGTCGCCCTGTGCGCTTGGGTCCAGCTTCTCTATGCCGACCTTCTCCTGCTCTGCCGTGTGGCCCGGCACGATCGAGCCGGCGGGTGTTGTTTCGCCACCGAATCCAGGGTGGCAGTCGACGCAGAGTTTGTCGCGAAGTTGGCGCCATTCCTTGCACTTTGCGCATTGGCCGTTCATCGAGCGGGCATCGACCAGCAGCTGTTCCTTCAGCAGTTCGGGCTCGGTATGGGTATCGACCCACTTCTCGATGATCGGGCGTGTTTTGTAACCGGCAAACAACCACTCCTGGCGGAAGACCGCGCGGGGGTCGGTATGGGTATCGGTGTGAAAGGACTCGGCGAGGAATTGCAAGCGGGCTTCGACGGCCTGTTGGCGGGTGTGGTTGAGCGGGAGTTCGGGTATGCCGGGGCGGCCGAGTCCGCGGCATTCGCCGCAGAGGCCGTCGTCGCCGTGTCCGGTGAGGGCTTGGCCAGTCTCGCGGTCGATGGCGGAGCGTTCCAGACGGCAGGAGACGCACAGGCCGATCTGGCCTCTGTCGACCGCGTCGATGTCGTAGTCGCGGTTGTCGACGATCGGTTCTGGGCGAGGCGTGCCGGGGTCGTTGCGTTCGGTCTTTCCGAGTTCGTCTTCGTATTGTTCGGTGATGTTGCCTGCGCGGGGGCGTACGTCATCTTGTGTCGGACGCTGTTTCCTGGCTGGTTCGCGAATATATTGTCCCTCAGCTTGTTTGGGGACGCAGGCTTCGATCAGGGCTCGGTAGGGCTCGTTTCGATACCAGAGGTTGCGCAGTTTGCCCAGGGCTGCGTCGTGGGTTTTGAAGCGTAGGGTGTGGGCGATTTCGGTGATGATCAGCCAGGTCTGGTCGTCGATGCCTTTTTCCAGTTGGCGCAGTTGCTGTTTGGCTTGGCGGAGGTTCTGGGATTGGACGAGGGTGCGGATTGCGGTGAGGGCGGCGGCGGTGGCCGAGCTGGGGTCGGGGTTGGGGATTGCCATGTGGGTTACTCCTTCCGGGCGGGCCTCCTGGTGTCGGTTGGTTGCGGGGATAGCGGTCAGGGCCTGCGGCGGTGCGGTGGAGGGCGGAACGGGGGTTGGCGGTTGGCGCGTTGGCGTCGATGCTTGGCACGTTCACGGTTCTGGTCGATGAGCTTCGACTCGCCTTGGAGGTGGCTGTGGTCTTGTTCCAGCGCAGTCGAATTCAGCTGTTTCCGCCCGTCGGCCTGGGACTCTACGGACCCGGAGCTCGTGAGCCGGTACGGTTCATCGCTCCGGATCGTCTGGCGGATGTGTTGGGTCGCAGTCAGATCGTCAGTGAGGTCGGCGAGTTGGCCCTCGAAATCCCAGAGCGTGGCCGCGACATTCGCGGGCACGGCACGCGCGCTGCCTGGGTCGGTCGCGCCGGTACCGGCATGCTGTTGCAGGGCGGCCATGAGTTCGGCGCAGGTGGCGTAGTGGCCCGATGGCCCGGTGTGTGTGCTGATCCAGCCGTTGTTTTCGACTGCTATCCGGGTCTCGGCGTACCAGGGTGTGTCGCCGTGGATGATGTTCCAGCCGGCCACGATGGTGACCGCGGAATCGTCGGGTGCACGGTAGTGGGTGCTCAGGCCGGCGTCCTTCACTGCTACGGGCGCCTGCTCGGCGTGGGTGACGGTATCGTCGAGCCAGCTGGTCGTGGCGGGTTCGATGGCGTACAGGTTCGTGGTGCGCACGGTGTGGTCGATCGATGCGAGTAGGTCGGCCGGGGAGGGGATGGCGGCGCGGGTGGCGAAGTCGAGGTATTGGTCGCGCAGGTCATCCGCGCGGAGTTGGTGTTCGAAGCGGTGGCGCATTCCCCAGGGATTCGATTGGGCTGCAAGTACTTTGTGGTATTCGTCGGCAAGGACGTCTGCGCACAGCTCGTCCAGCCAGGGTTTGCCGTCGAGGTTCCGGCGTGCGCCCAGGAGCTGGTCCAGTCGGGTGAGTTCGGTGCGCAGTTTGATGGGGTCGGCGTGTTCGGCGGTCATCAGCACGTGCTGGGTGCCGGTGTGGATGTCGCGGGCGCTGATCTCGATGTCGGCAGCGGTGCTGGGGTATCTGTAGGTGGTGTCGCGGATCCATTCGCGGGCTTGCCACCAGCTGGTGAGCCGTTCATGGGACTTCAAGCGTCCGTGGGGGCGGTAAGTTGCGGTGTAGGGCAGGGTTTGCAGAGTGCGATGGTCGATCGGGTCGGGTGGCGCGGTCGCGATTCGGCGTTCGTGATCCATCACCCAGGCTTGCTGCAAGCTCGCCAGTTTCGTTGCGGCGGTGGCGGGATCGGGACTGTCGTGGTGGGTAAGACTGCCGGGGTATTTCCGGGCCTGGATCGGGTCGTCTCTGAAGTGGTCACAGGCGTCGTCGAGGTATTGCCAGTGTCGTGTCCATTCGTCGTTTCCCGCCAGCCAGCTTCGGGCGATATGGTCGGCCTGTTCGCGCAGCCTCAGACCTTCGGTCTGGGTGGTGGCGAACTCGGCCGCGACACCCAGGCGATAAGCGCGCGCGAAGTCTCGCCGCAGCGCCGATTCGATGTCGGCCCGGTCGCCAGGGCGATCGTTGCTGTCAGGTTCCATGACGGCCTCCTTGTCAGTTTCTCCTCACGTACGTTCGGGATCCGGGTCTCACCAACAGGTGCTCGTGCCGGGTTCGTTCACCTAGCGGCCCGGATCGTCGTTCCGATGTTCACCGGGGGCAGAGGCGGCATGTGGGGGGCTGTGCTGGTATTCCAGATCCACTGCGGTCCCGCTATATTCGGCGGCTCGGGCTGATGGTTGTCGGTGAGGTAGCAGGGCGTAGGTGGGTCGGTGTCGGTGAGCACCACGCAGGGGATCTGCGCGGCGGTCGGGAGCAGGTAGCGCAACGGTTTGACGTATCGGCGGCGCTTCTGGGCAAGGACACCGAGCAGGGCGTGGTCGCTGATGGTGTCGAACGGGGTCCAGTCCCGGGTCACGGTCATCAGCGCCGCGTCCTGGGCGACCGCTACACCGGCGGTGCTGAGTGCGAACGTGGCCGCCAGGATGAGATGGCTGTCGGAGATTGCTTGTCGCAGAGCGAATTCTGTGCCGTGGCTCGTGCGGAGGTGGGTGATGAGTGCATCGTCGGCCAGGATCGGAAAGTCCGGAAGGTGTTTGATAATCAGTGCGCGCTGATCGAAGTGAGCGGGACGCAGATCTTTGACCTCGCCCACCAGCAGCATCAGCCGACGGCTTCCATCGGTCCCGGTGAGCCGCTTCAGCGCCAAGGTCCGACGGCCAACGATGTCATATTTTATTGCACTGGAGAACATTTCGGGGATATACAGATAGTCGGCCAGCGGGTGGCCTTTGGTGACCTTGTCCTCGGCCGCCCGCTGAAGCCTCGAGCGGACCATCCCCCAGTGACGTTTGCCAGCCAGGGCGGGAGTCCAGCGGGTCAGCCCCGACTCCTCCCACAAGTAGTGCAGCAGCCCCCGCAGACTCAACCGGGCGTGCCTACCGTCCTCGGTGTCGGTGACAGTGCTGCTGGCACCGACGGTGGTGTTGCGGCCAGGCTGGCGGGTAAGAGCGAAGCCGAGGCCGAGACGGGTTGCGCCGTCGTCGGGTTGGTCGCAGATCGCGGTGCCCAGCAACGGCGCCAGGCCGGACAGTTCAGCCGGTGGGCTCCAGGATCCGCAGTCAGGTGCGTGTTCGGGACCGGTACCTGGCATGCGTTTGAGGTAGTAACGCTGGCCGATTCGAGCGATGTACATCGGTACCCCGCCGTCCTGACTCGGGCTACACAGGCAGCCCGGTCGGCGGCTCGGGTCGCGGTGGATATCGGCCAGCACCTGTTGCCCGGCCTCGCCGAGCAGGTCCAGGGGGTGTCCGTCGAGGGTGTACATCACCATCCACTCGCGTTCTCGGCGCGGGCGGTATAGGTGGCGATCAGGTCAGCCAGGCCGTCGAGAGTGGGCTGCTTGGTGCGCCGGTATCCGCACTCGGTGGGACGGCAACCGGTGAAATCGCTGATGCGGGTGAGGCGTTCGACCGTGGGCCAGAACCATTGGGTGTGCCAGGCGGTGAGGTCTTCACGCGCCAGCTCGGCCTGAGCCGGTGGGCAGGTGTAGGCGGCGATGTGCGCAGCCATGAGCGCGGTGAGTTCTTCCACGACCGCTTCGTGACGCCACCAGCAAGCGGGAATACGGGAGCCGAGCTGGTAGCGCTGCCGCAGCCAGTCAACCCAGTCCGCCAGATCTTGCCACAACGCAGCTTTCCCGGCGAAATCCAGGTCTGGCCACGAATACCGGCACGGGACAGGCAGATCGACCGAATCTTCCTGACTACGTTCCTCGTCGAATGTCATGGATCACTCCCTTCGACTGAACTTGAATGCTGTTGTGCTCATTACCTGTTGGCAGAATCGGTGTTCTGCATCAGGCTCTTCCGGCGACTCCGTCCGCATCGGTGCCGATCCGCGGTCATATCCGGCGGGGTTTCACGAGTCGCCAGGGCTGGCGCGAAACCGGCCGACGCCGTTGCTTGATGCGACAGCGATATACCTCGGTGGCCGCGGCACACATCTCCTGGACGATCTTCTGTCGACGCAGGTACTCGGCCAGGTCGTGATCGGCATGTTCGCTCATCGCGACTTCTTTCTCGGGTCCTGTTGCAGCGGTGTCGACGGCACTGGTGTGGTGGTGACGATGTGGTCGAAGCGTGCGGTAGAGGCAATGACCTTCTCCCGCCAGCGGGGCACATCCCAGACGCTGGGCAGCCGAAGCACGATGGCGGGGGCGTTGCGGTAGATCAGGAGGGCTTGGTCGGTGCCGAGTTCGCGGATTTCGTCCGCGCGTAGCACGGTGTCGTCGTGTAGGGCGTAGCTGCGGCTGCCGTCGTGCAGGGTGGCTTCCCAGTGGCGGCGTTCACCGAGTAGCCGGGACAGGGCGGTGAGTTCCTCGACGCCGCGCAGGCCGGGCAGGATGACGGTGGCGGGTGCGGATTGGGCCAGGACTTTGCCGCCTTCGGTGCCCCATCGCAGTTCGTTCTGGTCTTGGTTGTGGCTGAATCCCCAGACGCTGATTCCTTTTCCGCCGGAGTCGGTCATGATCGTGGGAAGGTCAGGCAGCGGTGCGACGTTGTTCATCTCGTCGAGTACCAGGCGGATCGGCGGATCCAACCGCTTGCCAGGCCGGTGTTGGGAGGCGCGGTCGGCGATGTAGTGGACCTCAGCGGCGAGGGCGGCGACGAACGGGGCCATGCTGTGGGTGCCGCCTTTGGAGATCAGGTACAGCGTGTTGGTCCCGAACAGCACGAACTGCTCGATGGTGAAGGATTCCTCGATCGGGATGTCCACGGCGGCCAGGAGTTTCGGGGAGGCGAGGGGCTCGAGGAGGCGGGCGGCGGCGGCCAGGACGTCGTCGGTGGATTCCGAGGCTGAGCCGAGGATCTGTTCGAGTTCGGTGGCCCAGTCTGGTAGGGCGTCGGTGAGGATGTCGATCGCGGTGCGGTTGGTGCGTGCGGAGATCCACACGCGCACGTCCCGGATCGAGTACTCGTCCAGGGCTGCGGCGTGCAGGTAGCAGCGCACCACGGTGGCGGCTTTTTGTTCGAAGTAGGCGCCGTTGCGGGTGCCTTCCAGAGGCATGGCGCGGGCCAGGGCCGCGGCGCGGCGGATGGCGGTGTCCGGGTCGTCGCAGCCGGTCAGAACCGACCAGCGGATCGGGTCGGGCCAGCCGGTGAGGTTTTCCGGGTCGAATACCGCGACCTGCCCGACTTCGGCGCGGGCGGCGAAAGTCGCGGCGACGAGGTCGGCTTTGGTGGTGGTGGCCAGCACGAATCCCGGTGCGTCCCAGACTCGTTGGCAGGCGACGCGCCAGGTTTTTCCAGAGCCGGTGGGTCCGTGCACGATCACCCCGTCGCGGTGTTGCAGGTAGACGTGCTCGCGAGGGTCATCGCGCAGTACGCCGATATCGATCGCTACCGCTGAGGGGTCCACCGCTGGATGTGTCCGGGATAAAATCCAGGTCATCGCATCCACCGCCTTCGGTGTTGTGTTCGCGGGATACGGTGCTGGGCAACCAGGTTTGGGTATTCGTGGATGGCTTTGCGAACTGCGGAGCGGGCATCGAGGCCGGTGCGGCGGATGTCCTGGACGCTGGCCAGGCCCTCGTCGCGCCGTCGCCCCAACCGCCCGTGCACCGCGCTGCCGATAATGCTGACGCCCGCGCTCCAGCCGATGGCGACGAGCAGGATGCACGGCCAGGTGAGCCACGCTGGCCCGGGCCGCGGGTCGTGTGGCCATGCTGCGGCGGGGTGTGCGGGGTGGGTGATCAGGGTGCCGATGACGCCGACGACAGCGCCGGGCCCGGCCAGCGCGGGCCGATGCCCGCACAGGATCGCCGACAGTGCGCCGCCGCCGAGTACGGCGACCACGATCGTGGCGCCCGCCAGCAGTGCCAGGGTCAGTCCTGCCGGAAGCATTGGCTCGTGTCGGCTCGGGCTCGGCATGCCGCGGCGCGTCATGATTCGTCCTGACGGCCGATCGCTTGCGCGGGGTTCGTGTGGGGTTGGCCGGTGATCGCGGCGTCGGTGTCGGTGAGTGCGATTTCCCAGGGGGATCGGATGTGGCTGAGTAGGAACGGGTCTCGGCTTCCGATCTTGATCAGGGCTTGGCCGCGCCCCAGCTGCATGAGGGTGTCCTCGGTTCCGGCTGGCAGCCGGTACAGGTTGACCGTCTCGGTGGCGTCGTCGGCGCGCGATTGCCCGAACAACACCACGATCGACGCCTCGCCCATCAACGCCCGCGCGGGCGAGTCCGGCGGCTGATCGGCCGGATGATGGAACGCCGAGACAGTCGAAAGCCCGAGTCCGCGTGAGAGTTTCAGATTGGCGCGGAAGACTTCGCCGGTGGAGCCGCCCGCGACGTGCCAGCCTTCCTCGACGACCAGGATGGTTTGCTGGTAGCGCGAGGATCGCGCTGCCAGCCGGTTGGCCAGCCAGGTGTTGATCGCGGTCATCACCACTCGCAGCGCGGGTCCGTCGGTCGGCAAGGAGCTGAGGTCGAAGTGCACCAGCGGATGGGTTTCCAGGGCGTCGCGGACCGCAGGGCTGGTGGGTGCGTCGACCAAACCGCGCAGGTCCCGGTCGGCCAGCCGAGCAAGCGCCAGGCCCGGTTCCAGGCCCCATTCCAGTGCGCGTTCGCTCCATCGGGAGCCGAACACGGTTCCGTCGTTCGACGCTGGGTCCAGTAGCCGCATGGCCAGATCGCGGATCACCGGCTCGGTGTCGGTGCTGTGCGCGGCGGTATTGACCGCAGCCAGCGCCGCGCCGACGGCGGCTTTCTCTTTCTCGTCGAGGGTGCGGCCCATGGCGTCGGTGAGTACGGCCAGGACGAGGGCTTCCTGTCCGGCGGGGACGATGCCTTCCAGTCCGTGCTGGTGGTCGCCGCCGCGGCTGATGGCCGGGTCGAGGAGGTTCAGGCAGGCGCCGGTGCCGCCGATGCGGAACCGGATGCTTTCCGCGCCCAATCCCTGGGCGAGGGGTGTGTATTCGCCGGATCCGGCTTGGGGTTTGCGGTCCAGGACTACGACTTGTCGTCCGGCCACGAGCTGGCGTAGCACGCACACGGTTTTGATCCAGGAGGATTTGCCGCGTCCGATGTCGCCGATGACCACGATGTTGATGCCCGAGGTGTCGATGCCGTAGGCGGCGAAGGCGTCCACGATCTCCAGGGTTTGCGTCATGGTGTTCAGTCCGGCCAGCACTCCGTCCTGGCGAGTACGACGCCGGTTGGTCGCCAGGTTCCATGCCTCGGCCTGGCGGGTCGTCGACCACGCGCCCTCTGAGCGCCCCTCGTACCAGCCGTACTTGTCCAGCAGGCGCCGCCGCCGCGATACCCGCCGCCGATCACCGTCGACCGATCGCTCCGCAGTCTGCTCGGTAAAGGTGGGCACGCTGTGCTGCAATGCCTTTTGCTGCCGTCGTAGCGGGTTTCGGGCAGCTCGCCGTACCAGCTGGGGAGTCGCGGCTATGCGTGTTCGTTTTTTCGTCATCGAGGATCGCCTCCTTCTCAGCGGGTGTGCGGGGTGGCGGCCAGGCCGCGGCCGAGGGGCAGGGTGGTGAACACGGCGACGTCGTGATCGTCGTCGGCCCAGGTGATTTCGGCGACGGCGGATTCGTTGGCCGCTTCGGTCACGCGCAGGCAGGCTCGGTCGAGGTCGTCGGGGTCGCGGCCGGTGACCGCGACGGCGGCGGTGTAGATCACGCCGTGGTGCCCGGAGCCGGGTACCAGATCCTGGCGGCGCCGGTCCGAGGCGGTCGCCATGACCTCGGTGGAACCGTCGTCGAGCTTGCCGCGCTGATAGTCCTTCGTGCGGCGGGCCTGGTCGGCGGTGAAATCGCCGCGGGCTGCGGCGCGGGCGCGGTGGGCGGGCACGAAATCGATACGGACGCACAGGGTTCGGATGGTGGGCATCGGCGCTGTCTCCTCATCTCCTGGGTCGGCTTCGACCCCGGTCAGCAAGGGCGCCAGCCACAATGGCCCCAAGGGGACCGGTTCGATGGCGCGCGGTGCGATGGTCCCGACCCGGGTGCGCCACTGCCCGCGAGGGCCGACTGCGACGCTGTCGGAGCCGCCGATGTAGCTGGGCCAGCAGGTGGCCCAGCTGGCGTCCCGGTGCCGGTCGAGCTGATAGGTCGGATCCACGAACGCCCGGATCACCGCGCAGGCGCGCCGCTCCCCCAACACATCCACCCGACCCATACCGGCCATTACCAAAAGGCGTGTCGCGCGCTCGGTTTCGTCGCGGACGACTTGTGCGATCGCGCCGTGCATGGTGGCGTTCTTGCTGCGGGCCAACCGGGCGGTGGCGGCCATGAACGCCTCGGTTTGCGGGATCCGCAACACCACGAACGACCGGTGCTCCTCCGCCAAGGGGGCGGTGACGTCGATCAGCGCGCCATAAGATTCCACAGCGGGTGCCAAACGTGCGTCGGCCAGCTGGGCGACGCGGGTGTGGGCCCAGTGGATGTGCGGGGTCATGTCGTGGGGGACGCTGCGATGCAGCAGCTGAATGCCCCGGATCAGCGAACTCGTGCGGGCCATCTGGGCCAGGAACACTCCGAACGCGCTGGAGGCGCTGGCGTAGGCGGCGTCGCCACGCAGCCCGTCCGCGACGCCATCTACCGCAAGGGTCACCGTGAAGTACACGCGCTCACCGGGATTGGCGGTCCGCACGATGAACATCTCATCCAGCCCCGTACCGGCCACCTCCAGAGGCGCGGTGTGCCCGAGCGGCGGCGGATACGCCCACCCGGGATCCAGTACCGGGTTGCCGTAGGCGGGGTCGCTGGAGTTTCGATAGACGTGTTCCCCGCGCCGTCGCCGCGACCATGTGCGTAGGGCGTGCAGGCGACGCGCGGCGAACGAGGGTCTGTCGCGCCATTCCATGGTGGCTGCGAACACACCCGCGAGCAGGGCCAAGGCGGCGATGATCGCCCAGGTGGCGCCGCCGCCGAGCAGGTAGATCGCCAGTGCGGCACCGATACTCGCGGCCCATGCCAGCAGCACCGGGCGCGAAAGCCCGAGCCAGGAGCGGCGCGCGATCTCCCCGCCCAGCACGCTGGTCCGTGGCCCGGTCATTCGGTCTCGGCCTCTCCGGGAGCGCCTTCCGCGGCGCTGCGTGCCTTGGTCAACGCCCCGCTGGCCGCTTGTGCCGCGATCGGCACCGCGACCACGCCCGCGCTCATCGCGGCCCCACCGGCGGCCTTGGCCACCGAGCCCACGGTGCGTGTCGTGCGCGTGGCAGCCTGTCCGACGGTGGCGTGGCTGCCCGATGGGGTGGACGGGTTCGCTGTGGCAGTGCTCCTGGCCAGGGTGCGGCCGAGACCGGCTTCGGTGTCGGATTTGCCGTCGCTGCGTCCGCCGGTACGCCACTTCGGATCCCCGCTCTTGCGTTCACCGCCCCCGCTGCCCTCGCTGGCACCACCGCCTCCGCTGGCATCGCCCTGACCTGGACCGGCTGCGGGGCCGGAGCCCTCGGCGCGCGGGGGCTGGCGGCGCATGCCCATCCCGCGGTTCATCATCATCGCCGACCCCACGCCGCCGACCGCACCGGCCAGCATGGAGCTGGATTGCCCGAACCCGGCCGCGTCCGATCGCGCGGGCAGCAACGGGGCATACCGCAGCAGAGTCCACGGCGCCATCCCGGCGACCAGGAACGCCACCACAACCGTGCACAGCCGGGCCAGAATCCCGAGCTGGTCACCGCCCGCGCCGCTGTCGGGGAGATCGGCGTTGATCGCGCCGGTCAGCACCGCCAGCAGCAGAAATAACAACGGTTTGCTGAACACGATCGCCACGAACAGCAGTGCGGGCCGCAGCGCTTTCTTGCGCCAGACCGGATGCACCCACATGCCGAACCCGATCCCGGCCGCGACCGCCAGACACGGCAGCGCGACCTGGTGCATGAGCAACCCGAAGAACACCGCCAGCGCACCGACGATCAGCAGCAGGAACAACACCAGCCCGACCAGCACGCCGCCGACCAGATGACTGGCTGTGATCTCGCCGACGAACTTCTGCAGATTGGTGATCATCTGGCCCATGTCCGGGCCCAGCGTGCTGGTGATCGATTCCGAGGACCGGTTGGCGACCTCGAGGAGCATTCCGGCGATCATCGGCGCGAACATCATCATCAACACCCCGACCGGCAGATATCCGAACAGGTCGGCGCCCAGGGATTTGAGGTTCTCCTTCTGCGCCGACGCCCGCCACAGCGCCAGCAGGGTCATCGCGCCCATCACCATGATCCCGATCCCGCACGACAGCGCGTACCAGTGCAGAAACCACGGCGCGGCAGGATCGAAACGCCCTGTAGCCGCAAGCCCGTCCAGCACCCGGCTACTCAAATCGACGGCACTCGACTTGGAGGCATTGGCCCAGTCATCGATCACGCTCTGCGGGTCCTCGACGAATTTGGCTGTATCCGAAGCCCTCTGCACGACCCAGGAAAACGCCTTGACCATCGCCCCGCCGGCCGAATTCCCGAACACGTCCTTCATCGCCGCGCTCGCGCGATCGGAGAACCCGGTGTTGCGGTCGAGCCAGTCCGCGGTGCCCACGAACAGGTTGCCCACCGCGACGTTCCAGCGTTGGCAGGCGATCTGATCACCGGTAGCGGTATCGGCATGGGCGCAGTCCACGAAGAACGCGTGCGCACAATAGGATCCGTTCACGCTGCACGGGTCGGACCATGCCTTGTCGGGCACCTCGGCGAAGGCGTGCGTGGTCGCATCATGGATCGCACGCAAGGACTGGGTATCCGGGGCCGGCGTCCAGTCGAAGCCCCACGAATTCCATGCCGGGGTGCGGCCCCACCGCTTCAAATCGTCCGCGCAGGCCGGGGACGGCAGGTGAAAAGTAGCGTCACCGGCCGGGAAGACCCGTGGCAGAGCGGTTTTCGGCGGCTCTGTGCCTTGGGAGACCAGTTGCTGAGCGACGGTGTCCGGCAGCTGGCCGTGCAGCATCTGAAGCTTTTGATCGTCGGTGGAGGTCCAATACAGCAGCCGATCCTCCACCGTCATCGCGGCGTTGATATAGCCACCGACATCTCCACCGCGCCCCGCGCAGGGGCCGGAAAACCACGGCGCGGACTTGAATTCGGCGGTACCGGCAACGAACTGACGCAGATCCGCCGGGAAACCATTCGGCAGCCCACCGCCACTGACCGAGATTCCCGGGCTGATCGGCCCGGCGGACGCAGCACCCACAGCGGCGCCCAATATCCCGCACGCCAGCAGCACCACCGCGAGGGCGGCGAACAGGCGGTAATGGTGGTGTCGGTGCAACATCGCCTCACCGCCTAATTAACATAGAAGGAGTAGTAACCGGACTGGATCGGTTGCGCCAGAGGCGAATCGGCGTCCGGAGTGACGACCTGGTCCGGAGTGGGACCGACCTGGCCGGTGGTGTCCTTGGCCTTCCAATCCGAGTCCTCCCACACCACATCCACCGTGTGCGTGGCCCAGGCGGTGATCACCGACACTGGAGCACCGTCGCTGATCGCGCCGCGCGAGATCGCCATCGTCCACACCGACACCCGCGCAGACAGCGGTGAATAGCTGGCCACGCTCACCGCGGCCGGAACGATGTTCACCACATCACGGCTCTCAGCCCGATCACGGCCCACCCCGATCGACGCGCGCAATCCCGGACTCGGATCCCGGGCCACAAGCCCTGCCACCACCGCGTCCATCCGCGCCCTCCCCTGGCCCGCCTGGGTCAGCGCTTGCAGCACGTTCACCGCGGCCGTTGCCGCCCCCGCCGGATCGTGCGTATATCCCACTGGCACACCGGCCACGCTTCCGTGTGGGCCATGCGCGGCATGCACACTGACCTCCTGCTGCGCTCCCCCACCCCCGCGGGCGCAGGCATGCACCAGCAGCAATCCACACGCCACCACCGCAACCAGACACGCACCGGCACTCAGCCACCACCGCGTCGACCGCCATCCGCGCGGCACCGGAGCTACCGAGTTACCCTCGCTATCCTGTTGCCGACTCGGCGTTTCCGGGGTTAGGTCCGCGAATTTTCCTGTGCTCCTTGTCATCTGCTCCACCTCCTCACATCCGGGCCCACAACATGAGGGGCCGGGTGAATAAGCCTCATCTACGGCGTGAATTCGTCAGCTTCCGCCGACGACGAACAAGACGGTCGCGATGATGGGTGACGCCAACCCGACCAGGCCCAGAGACACCAGTGCGTCCTGGAGTTCTTCGGATCCTTCGGCCAGATCGTTGGCGTAGCCGCGGGACTTGGCGCGTTTGACCTTGAACGCGCCGACGATCACCCGCACCGCGGAGCCGACCACGACCAACGCCCAGATGAACGCGACCACGCGTTTCCAACTCGCGTCCAGAGCGCTGGAGAACAAACCCAGGTCGGGCTTAACCCCGTTCAACGGGTTATCGATCACCCCCGCGTCCGCTGTGCCCATCGCGACGAGGAGGCTGACGGTGACCACGGCATACGCCACGGCGCATCCGCTCACCAGACGGCGCAGTCCCTGTCTCGGGTGTGTTGAGTGCATCTCGAACCTCCTACTTTTCGTGCGGTTGGTCACCAGCCGGGATCCTGCGAGTAGGTCGGCACCGACGGGATCCGGTGTTGCTCGGTCATCGGCGTCGGTGCGTGGTGCAGGGAATAAGCCAGCATTCGGCGTTGCCGCACGCTCGCTTGCTCGGATCCGGGTGTGGTCCACCGGGATTCGGGAACGAATCCGCTTTCCAACGGGACGGCACGCCCGGCCAGTGCGTCCGCGGCGCCGTCGGCGACGGTAGCCACGACCTGGGTCCAAGCCGCGATCGTGGACCGCGGCAGGCGAGTGACCACGATCCGTTCGCCGCTGGCGAGAGCGGCATCGAACGGCACCCGCACGACCCGCTGTATCCCGGCCGCAGTCAGTGCCTCGCTCGCCACGCCACCGCCACCTGTCTCGGCGAGCACGATGATCGCTGCCTCGGCGAGGTCTTCGCGCCCGTTGTCGGCCACGCCATCCAGGAGCCGCAGCGCGGCGACCACCGCGTCGCGGCGACCGATGACCGGGACCACGAGCACCGTCGCGTGCTCAATCGTCCACCGGAACGCCGCGGCGCGTTCGTTGTCGCCGGTGTCGGCCACGACCAGTGACCGATGCCGGCGTAGCACCGCCCAAATCGCCGCGCATTCCTCCGCGCCGATGCACGCGCTCCCACCGGGGGCGTCGTCGGCGGCCAGGACCTCGTCCAGGGTCGGCTGCCGATGCAGGAACCGCCCCAACCCCGAGGCGTCCGTGTTCGCCGAGCACAGCTCTCGCGCGTGCCCGAGCACATCCCACACCGACTCCAGGCCACTGCTCACCGCAGCCCGGTCGCCCAAGGTGCCGCATGCCTCGTTCGCGTCCCACGCCACCACCTGCCCTCCACGGTGCCGGGCGAACAACGCCGACAACAGCACCACCGCCGGGCTCACCCCGGTGCCGCCCTTGGGATTGGCCACCACCACCAGCGGTGTGCCCGGCAACGGTTGCCGAATCCGTTCGACCGCACGCCGGTACACCACTTCCCCGCTCATGCGGTGTGGCCGCAGCCGCAGACCGAGACTGTTGAGTTTCCCGCGCCACCCCCACAGCGCCGGATCGGTTTCCACACCCGGCGCAGGGTTACGCAACATCGCCAACCGCGCCTCACGTACCGCGGCGATCTCGCGCGGATCGGGCATCGGAGTACTCAGATTCTCCGCACCGACCCCATACGGATCATCCACCACTACAACCGGATCGGCGTCATCATTGCGGTCTTCGAAACGTTCCTCGTCCGGCTCGTCCGCGCTCACCCTGCGCGGTCGTCCTCGAAGGCGTTGCCGACGCAGATCTACCGGGTCTTCGGCGGTGTAGTCCGCACGATCACCATCGATTGCCTCTACCGCGGTCGATTCATCGGGCTCCCACGGACTATCGCCCTCGATCGGTTCGTCGCTCATCTCAACCTCCTTCGCGTGCCCGATCACCGCGCTGCCCGTCCGACTCACGCGCTCTGCGCCATCGAGCGAGGTCGGGCCGAACTCAACAGATCCCTTGTGGTTCACCGTTTTTCACCAGAATGCGCACGCAGATCGGTGCCGGGCACACGGTAGTTAGCGGCCAGTTGCGGGATGATCTGGACGTAGTGCAGTGTCTGACTGTTCTGGCAGACTTCGCCTTGGCCAAGGGTGTTCGCCGCGCCGCAGTTGTACATGCTCAGCCACAACTCGGTCAGGTCCCCATGCAGCCGCCCGTCAGTCAAGCCCTGTTTGGCGATGCCAATCAGCTCGCAGGCGTATTTCCCTTGCGACATAACAGCGTCCGGGATCGAGAACGGATCCGGTGGACCACTGCCCTCGGCTCGCACGCCATGGGTGGCCCAGGTTCCGGGCATGAACTGCGCCGGCCCCTGCGCACCGGACGGAGACACCGCCCACCGGTTGTACCCAGACTCCTGCTGCAACTGGGCGGCCAAGATCGGCGCGGACAGTTCCGGACACTGCGTGGCGGCCTTCCGGATCCACGGCTCGTACTCCGGCGGCACCGAGCCCGCACGCAACGCACCGTCACCGGTCGGCCCCGATGCCGGGGCAGGGCTACAGCCGCTGGATGCCAGCGCGCTGCGGCGGCGCGCCGACCGTGAGGTCAGGGCAGCACTCTGGTCCACTCGGGCTGGCTGGGCTGTGGCTGTGTGCCCGGTGAGCCAGGGCATCGGGTCGATGGCGTGCCCGCCGGCCAATCGCCCGCCGGGCCACACCTCGAAGTGCAGGTGCGGGCCGGTGGCCTCACCGGCAGCCCCGACCGCGCCGATCCGCTGACCGGCCCGTACTTGGTCACCGGTGTGGACCAGTACACCGGTGTCGAACATGTGCCCGTACACGGTCGAGGTCAGCCCGTCCGGCCCCTGGGAGTCCAGCACGATCCAGTTCCCGAACCCTGAGGCCGGTCCGGCGGCCACCACTACCCCGTTAGCGGCGGCCAGGATCGCAGTGCCCAGCGGTGCCGCCAGATCCACTCCGCGGTGGAACCCGCCCGACCGGGGTCCGAACGGCGAGGACTCGGTGTAACTGCCCGCTGGTAGCGGCATCACCACCACTCCCACCGAGGCCGGTGCGATCCGATCGACTCTGGGCATGTCCGGCAAGCAGTTCGGGTCCTGCGGTGTGCGGTCACCGGAGCCGATCAGCACCAGCATCAACACCACCAGCGCGGCACCGGCCACCACCGGCACGCCGATCCATCCGGCGCTCATCACGCCGCTCCCAGCGAACGGATCCGGTTACCGAACCAGTCCACCAGCCACTGCGTCGCGGTACGCCCCTGCGCGTCGACCCGATACTTGTCGTACCCTTCGTGCACACCGGAGGCGAAAAACGAAGCGGCACTGAATCCTTCGGATCCCAGCTCGGCCAGCGAGTCAAGCCCCTGACCGGAAAGCTTGTCGGTCACCGCTTTCGCGGCACCCGCCACACCCGCCTCGGCGCTCGATTTCGGGGCACCCGTCAGCGTGTTCACCGCCACGGTGGCGAACCCGAGAAGCGTCGGAATGAACGCCACCGCACTGGTGATGACATCTACCGGGTTCGCTCCCGAGGTCAGCGCTTGCGCCAACTGCCACAGGTTCTCCTGCAACCGGCCAATCTGCGCCGCCAACGCGGGCACATCCAGATTGCCCAGCAGATCCACCAGCACCGAGATGATCTGCGCGGTCCCGCCCTGATCAGGGATCATCCCGATTAGGTGCGCCACCATATGCAGATCCACCCCCGCGGCCAACCGGACCAGCGGCTCGAACGCCGTATTCAACTGCCCGACAAGCTCATGCAGCCCGCGGACCTTGCCCGGCACATCCACCTTCTGATCGCCGATCAGCCCGATGATCCGGTTCAGCGTGTCCAGCACGCTCGGCACGTTTGCCGCGAACTTCAGCCCATTCACCGCGACATTCGTGACCTGACCAACCACAGCGGACGGCTTCAACACCCCCAGCGCCTGCGACGCCACATCCAACGCCTCGGCCGGTGACCCCGACACCGCGCCCTGCAACGGCACTGTCGCCGACGCCACCCGATTCGCCGCTCTCGACAAGTCGCCGCTCTCACGACTCAGGGCGGACCCTGCGGCAGTGCCGGCGATCCGGGAACCGATATCGGCCAAGGAATCCAGGGCGCCCTTCAGATCCGAATGCGAGGCCGCGTCCAGCACCTTGCCCGCCAGCCGACCCGAGCCCGGTGCCGCCGCGGCCAACCGCGACTGCGCCTGCGGATCCCCCGCCGTCTGCCCGACGACATCCGCCAGTGATCGCAACGTGCCGGTCAGGCTGTTCACGCTGTGTGAGACCTGGCCCGGGTCAGGATGCCCGGAGGTCACCTGACCGATGAGCTGCTGGATAGTGCCCGGAACATCTCCCAGATGCAGGTCGCCGAAGTCTGATACCAACGACCGCAACTCCGCCGACGTATCGTCCCCGGCGCCTCCGGCACCTGCTCCCGGCGGGGTTGTTCCGAGTTGCTGTGTGGGTTGCGACAAAAGCCGTCCCAGCGCGCCCAGGACCGGGTGCTGCGCGATATTGGTCGAGCAGTACAAATCCCCGCCCGCACAAATCTCGGCCGTTAC
>NZ_JAGPOX010000369.1 GCF_019038435.1 Nocardia alni | reverse complement strand
GGTCTACCAGCTGCCCGACCAGCAGTTCGCCAACCTCTACTGGTTCCGCGCCGACCTGTTCGCCCGCCAGGACCTGAAGGACAAGTTCAAGGCCAAGTACGGCTACGAACTGGGCGTGCCGCAGAACTGGAGCGCCTACGAGGACATCGCCGAGTTCTTCAGCAACGACGTCAAGCAGATCGACGGCAAGCCCATCTACGGCCACATGGACTACGGCAAGAAGGACCCGTCGCTGGGCTGGCGCTTCACCGATGCCTGGCTCTCCATGGCCGGCGCGGCCGACATCGGCACGCCCAACGGCCTGCCGATCGACGAATGGGGCATCCGCGTCGCGGACGACAAGTGCACCCCCGTGGGCGCCTCGGTGGCGCGCGGCGGCGCCACCAACTCCCCGGCGGCGGTCTATGCGCTCACCAAGTA
>NZ_JAGPOX010000368.1 GCF_019038435.1 Nocardia alni | reverse complement strand
CTATATGAAAAAACTAATCTATACAACCATAGAACTGTTAAACCAGAAGCTTTTATTTTAAAACCTGATTATGTACCTAATGAGTTTTTAGATAGACAGACATTATGGAATAAAATGGAATTAGCAGAAAAAAGTCCAAACGCTCAACTTTGTCGAGAGGTAAATGTAGCATTGCCAATTGAATTAAATAATTCAGACCAAAGAATGTTGATTGAAGATTTTGTTAAAGATAATTTTGTCAGTGAAGGAATGATTGCAGACGTAGCCATTCATAGAGATGATGAAAACAATCCCCATGCTCATATTATGTTAACAATGAGAGAAGTAGATAGTGAAGGCAATATCTTAAACAAAAGTCATAGAATACCTAAACTAGATGAAAATGGCAATCAGATTTTTAATGAAAAGGGGCAAAGAGTAACCG
>NZ_JAGPOX010000367.1 GCF_019038435.1 Nocardia alni | reverse complement strand
GATCGAGGCCGGCGTCTCGCGCACGGTGAGCCCCAGGCGCGAGGCGGATGTGGCCGGCTGTGCCAGGCGCGGGGTTTCGGCGCGTTCGCGCACCTCGACCTGCGGCAGGGAGGCCACCGGGGCATCCTGCGGCGCAACGGACTGCGCCAGCGCGGCGACGGGCGCGGCCCCCAGCAGGAGGGCCCACGCGCGCGGACCGGGAACGGGAGAAAATGGCATGGCGTATTGTCGACGACGCCCGCGCAGGCGCGGGTGGGCAGGCAAGCGTGCAGGCCGCCCGCCGGAGTATCAGGAAAGTGGATGCCCCGCCACGGCGTGCAGGCGGGCGGGTGGCGGCGATGTTAACGCAATCAGGTTGCATTAACAAACCTGCGTACCGAGCCTCACGGCCCGGCCACGACACTGCACACCTGCCGGGCGGCGG
>NZ_JAGPOX010000366.1 GCF_019038435.1 Nocardia alni | reverse complement strand
GCTGGACAGGGCGTAGCCGCCGCCGAGCTGCTCCGCCTTCCAGGGGCGCAGCGGCTCGAGGGAGTGCGCGGAGAGGACGTGGGGGGTCTGGTGCAGGAGCTTGCCGAGGTGGCCGGCCAGGTTGGCGTACCAGGTGTGGGAGTGGATGACGTCGGCGCCCTCGAGGTCGCCGAGGATCGTGAGGTCGGTGGCCAGGGTCTGCACGGCCCCGTTGGCGGCGTCGAACCCGGGCGGGTTCGGGTACGTCAGGACGCGGGCCCCGTGGTAGTCCGGGTCGCGCGGCGCGCCGAAGGCGTGCACGCGGACGTCGGCGCGGGAGGCCAGGACACGGGTCAGCTCGGCGACGTGGACGCCGGCACCGCCGTAGATGGACGGGGGGAACTCTTTGCTCACGATGTCGATGCGCACGCCCCCAACCTAGTTC
>NZ_JAGPOX010000365.1 GCF_019038435.1 Nocardia alni | reverse complement strand
GGTCCTCAAGCGCCTTCCCGCGATTCTCGGGAAACTCGTCGGCGACAAGTGAACGGAACGTCCGGGTGGCCGGGTCCGTCGACCGACTAGTGGATTCCCGGCGTCTCCGGGTCGGTGCCGACACAGCCGAGGATGAAGCAGCCGGGCGGCCAGTCGGCGATCGGTGATCCGAGCGGTTTGCCCAGACAGGTCACCGGGCCGCATCCCGGGTAGGCGGAGGGACCGATGCCGAAGGCCGCGAGAGTAGCCGTCGGATTCGAGATCGACGGATCCATGACGCTGATGTCCTCGCGCGGAATATACGGGCCCGGGTCGGCCAGTCGCGGCTCGCGGAAGGCCGCCGCCGTGGTGCGCAGGACGTCGTGCGGGAAGCTGACGGAGCCGCCTGGCACGGTGACGCCCGTCCAGCTGATCACCAGGCCGAGAC
>NZ_JAGPOX010000364.1 GCF_019038435.1 Nocardia alni | reverse complement strand
GGCCAAGGCCAAGCAGACGGTCATCGAAATCAAGGAAGTCAAGTTCCGTCCGGGCACGGACGATGGCGACTACAACATCAAGCTGCGCAACATCCGCCGCTTCCTCGCGGAAGGCGACAAGTGCAAGATCACGCTGCGCTTCCGCGGTCGGGAAATCACCCACCAGGAAATCGGCCTGGCCCTGCTCAACCGCATCCGCGATGACCTGGGCGACACCATCCTCATCGAGCAGTTCCCGAAGCTCGAAGGGCGGCAGATGATCATGATGATCGCTCCCGGCAAGCGCAAGCCTGCCGCGAAGCCGGCAACGGAAGGGGCGGCAGCCTCCACCTGATGGTGGCCTGCCTTGAAGGAATGTTCCTGGGAGCACGCGGGTGCTTCCGGGGCATGGCAAGGGTCTCATGACCCTGCCGCGGCATCCCATGGGG
>NZ_JAGPOX010000363.1 GCF_019038435.1 Nocardia alni | reverse complement strand
AATCCCCTCCGTCCCCTTTTTTCATCAGGCGTGGAAGATGTCGCTCGAGGTCGGCGTGGTCGGGATCGGCGGTGCGGCGCGGCTGCCACGGTGCACGAACATCTGCTTCCACGCGGCGTAGACCGCGCCGACATACAGCGGCATCAGCACCGTGGTCAGCACCAGCTGGGCGATGAAGGCGGCGGCCAGCGGGCCGCCGATCAGCATCGCGATCTGGATCACGATCACGAACAGGATGTAGATGCAGAACGCGGCGATCAGGCCGAGCACGGCGAACACGATCATTGCGCCGATGTTCTCGATGCAGCCCTGCAGGCTCAGGCGCAGCGCGTGCATGCCGCTCTGCTTGTCGAACACCACCAGCGCCGGCTGGGTGAACATTGCCAGCGACAGTGCGACCGCGCTCAGGAACACCAGCAGCATCCACAG
>NZ_JAGPOX010000362.1 GCF_019038435.1 Nocardia alni | reverse complement strand
ATGTAGGCAACGGCGGAATCGAAAAAATTAATAAGGGTGATTTTAATCCTGGCTCGGGATTCTTCAGCTTCACCCTTTCCTATCACGATCCGAGCGCGGTTTAGTGCTGTACCCGTCCGAATTGCAACACACGATGGGCTGAGCGGTTGGTGGGCTGAGGAACTTGCTGATACGGTCAGCCTTATTTTTCGATTTACGTGAACCGTGGCGTTGCAGCGCTGGTTAATGGCGCGTCCTGCCATGGAACAGTCGCTCGGACACCTCGAAATACCCCCTTCCGTACGGTGCGGTGTCGTGATTCCCTGATGCTGTCGGCGTTGGGGAGGCTCGGATGGGTCAGCCAGGGTTCTTCGATCTGGATGAGCGCTATCAGCGTCTGTCGGAGAACGGCGACCCGCTGGTGAAACTCGCGGCCTTGATCGACTTCGAGG
>NZ_JAGPOX010000361.1 GCF_019038435.1 Nocardia alni | reverse complement strand
TTCATCGAGCGCCTCGCGCAGATCACCGCCTCCAGCAGCACCTACCACGAGAAGATGGAGCGCTGCGCCGAGCAGATCGGCCGGGCCACGAGCTTCGACCAGATCACGCCGCTGCTGGAGGAGGTCATGGGCGCCACGCGCGCGATGGCGCTCGACACCCGCCTGACGCGCGATGAACTGCAGAACCTGCGCGAGCGTTCGGAGGCGCGCCACGCCGAGATCGCCAAGTTGCAGGAGGAGCTGGACCGCGCCAGCGCCCAGGCGCGCCACGATCCGCTCACGGGATCGCTGAACCGCAAGGGACTGGACGAGGCGCTGGAGCGCGAGGTGGCGCGCGCGCTGCGCAACGACGCGCCGCTCTGCGTGGCGCTGCTGGACGTCGACAACTTCAAGGCCATCAACGACCGGCTGGGCCACACCGCCGGGGACGAGGC
>NZ_JAGPOX010000360.1 GCF_019038435.1 Nocardia alni | reverse complement strand
GCTCGGCAATGGCGGCGGCGGCGTGCAGGTCGGCCTCCAGCCCCGGCGAGAGGCCTCGGGCCAGGTCGGCAAGGACCGCGAGACCGGCGTGATCACCCCGGACGGCATGCGCTGGGCCGGCCGGCCGAACCTCCAGCCCGGCGACATGGTCTATGTCGAGGCGATGGATGGCGGCCGCGGGCAGTACCGTCTGCGCCAGAAGCCCGAGGTATCCGGCGCCATCGTGGCGATGGACCCCAATACCGGCCGCGTCCACGCGATGGTCGGCGGCTTCTCGTACGACGAATCCGAGTTCAACCGCGCCACCCAGGCGATGCGCCAGCCCGGCTCCTCGTTCAAGCCGATCGTCTACTCGGCGGCGCTCGACAACGGCTATACGCCCGCCTCGATCGTGCAGGACACGCCGATCACCATCGAGGCCGGCCCCGGCCAGGA
>NZ_JAGPOX010000035.1 GCF_019038435.1 Nocardia alni | reverse complement strand
GTAGTGAGCCGATCACCGCGGCGACCAATTCCGCCTTGTTCCGGTATCGGCGCCGGAGGCTGGGCACGGTGGTGCCCGCGGTGGCCGCCACGGCTTCCAGCGACATCCGGGCGTAACCGAGTTCCCCGAGCTGGTGAGCGGCGGCCGACAGAATAGCTTCGTCCAGGGCCGGGTTCCTCGGTCGCCCGGCCTTCGCTTGCGGAGTGCTCATTATATTGCGATAGTACATCGGAACGTAATTGCGAAAGAAGGCTCCACCATGACCGAGTCCTTGCCGGCCACCGCCGTCGTCCGCGTCTCGCGCGCTACTTTCGACCAGAGCCGGTTCGCCGAGGTCGATGCCCTGAACTCGAAGCAAGCGGCGTACCTGGTCCCGGCCATCGAGCAACTACCGGGGCTCCTGCACTTCTACTCGGGCGACTCGCCGGACGGCTCGATCATGCAGATCAGCATCTGGGACACCGACGAGCATGCCGCGCAGCTGAACGGGCTGAAGGAGATGGTCGTCATCGCGCGCGGGGAGGCGGAGGCGATCGGCGTCACGTTCACCCCTATCGTCCACCACCCGATCAACTGGATCATCGGGAACGAATCGGCCGAGTCGCTGCCGTCGACCGCGGTCATCCGCGTCTCGCGCGGCAGCTTCGACCCGAGCTGGTTCGACGAGGTCGACGCCTTGGCCTCGAAGCAAGCCGAGTTCCTGGTCCCCGCCATCGAGCAACTGCCGGGCCTCGTGCACTGGTATGCGGCCGTCTCGCCGAAGGGCTCGATCGTGAACCTCAGCGTCTGGGACTCCGACGAGCATGCGACGCAGATGGAGACACTGAAGGAAATGGTCGTCACCGCGCGCGGCCAGTTCGAGGCACTCGGCGCCGTGACCTTCGCCCCGATCATCAACTACCCGATCAACTGGACCATCTGACCCGCCAGGGCACCCGTGATCGGTATGCGGCCCGTTCCCGATCGACCTCGGGTGGGTCGGGCCGCCCTTACGACTTCGCGACCAGTGTCAGGACGTCGTACGTCGCAACGGGTTTGCCGTGCTGATTCGCCACCACGGTGTCCCAGCGGACCTCGCCGTAGTCGGCCGAGGCGCGGGGAGTGATCGTCTTGGCGGTGAGGGTGACCGTCAGGGTGTCGTCGACTTTGACCGGGGTGAGGAAGCGGAGGTTGTCTACGCCGAAGTTGGCCAGGACCGGGCCGGGCGCCGGGTCTACGAACAGGCCGGCGGCCAGGGAGACGACCAGGTAGCCGTGGGCGACTATGCCGCCGAACAGTGGGTTGGCGGCGGCCGCGACGGGGTCGGTGTGGGCGTAGAAGGTGTCGCCGGTGAATTCGGCGAAGTGGGCGATGTCCTCGGCGGTGACCTGGCGCGGGCCCGCGACGATGGTGTCGCCCACGATCAGTTCGGCCAGGGTCTTGCGGAACGGGTGCGGTTCGGCGGTTCGGCGGTCGGCGCCGGTGATCCACTGCCGTCCGACGGCGGTGAGGATGTTGGGGGAGCCCTGTACCGCGGTGCGCTGCATATGGTGCAGCACACCGCGAATGCCGCCGAGTTCCTCGCCGCCACCGGCCCGGCCGGGGCCGCCGTGCACCAGGATCGGCAGGGGGGTGCCGTGGCCGGTGGATTCCTTGGCGTCCTCGGCGTTCAGGACCAGGATCCGGCCGTGATAGGGGGCCAGGCCCAGGACGATCTCGCGGGCCAGCGCCGGATCGGCGGTAACGAGCGAGGCGACCAGACTGCCCTTGCCGCGCGCGGCGAGCTCGATCACCTCGTGGGCGCCGTCGTATCCGATGACGGTGGCGACGGGGCCGAACGGTTCGATGTCGTGCAGTTCATCGGCCTTGTTATCGTTGCAGCGCAACAGGATCGGAGGTAGGTATGCGCCGGGACCGTCCGGTGCGGTATCGCTGCCGACCACGATCTCGCAGCTCTTGGTCAGCGAACGCACGGCATTGAGAACCTCCTCGCGCTGTCCGGTGCTGACCAGCGCGCCCATGGTCCTCCCCTCGGCCGCGCCGACGGTGATGCCGGACAGGCGTTCCCGGGTCGCCTCGATGACCGCGTCCACGAGTCCGTTCGGGACGAACGCCCGCCGGATCGCGGTGCACTTCTGCCCGGCCTTGGCCGTCATCTCGGTAACCAGCTGTCGTACATACAGGTCGAATTCGGCCGAACCGGCGGTGACGTCCGGGGCGAGGATCGAGGCGTTGAGTGAATCGGCCTCCGCGGTGAACCGGGTTCCGTTGTGCACCACCGACGGATGCGTGCGCAGGGTGGCCGCGGTCGTGGCCGAGCCGGTGAACAGGATCGAGTCCTGTCCGCCGAGCCGGTCCAGCAGGGGCCCGACGCCACCGCAGATCAGTTGCACCGAACCCTCCGGGAGCACGCCGGATTCGATGATCCGGCGGAATACCAGCTCGGTCAGGTAGGCGGTCTGGGTGGCCGGTTTCACGATCGTGGGCACACCGGCGATGAATGCGGGCGCCAACTTCTCCAGGAAGCCCCACACCGGGAAGTTGAAGGCGTTGATCTGCACCGCGACTCCCCGGCGGGCGGTGTAGATGTGCTGTGCGACAAACGAACCCGACTTGCCGATCTGTTCGACCCCGCCGTCCGCGTAGACGGTGTCGTCGGGCAGTTCGCGCCGCGCGCGGCCGGCGTAGCTGAGCACGGTGCCGAAGCCGCCGTCGATGTCGATGGCCGAGTCGCGGTCGGTGGCGCCGGTGGCGCGGGACAGCGCGTAGAACTCGTCCTTCTGGCTCATGAGAGTCCGGCCGAGCGTCTTCAGTGCGGCGGCCCGCTCGTGGAATGTCGTCGCCGCCATCGCCGGGCCGCCGACGGTGTGCGCGTGGTCGACCGAGCCCGCGAAATCCAGGCCCGTGGACGATACGCGCGCGATCTCGGCGCCGTCGGTCGCGTCGAATACCGGCGTGCCCGCGTCCGGGGCGGTATACCACCGGCCGCTCACATAACTCTGCAGAAGCCTGACCACAACATCTCCGATCTACCGTCCATTCGGTCGGTAATTACCATCCCGCCGCACGGGAGCCGTGTCAAGAGTCGGCCGGTACCGCGGGAAACTGCTGTCAGCCGGTGCGCAGGCCGTCGAACGTCATCCGGACGATGGCCTCGGCGACCTGATCCGCCGAGGTGTCGCCGCGCGGCCGGTACCATTCGATCAGCGAGTTGACCAGGCCGAACAGTAGTCGGCTGAGCAGTGCGGGCTCGATATCCGGGCGCAGATCGCCCTCCGCGACGGCCTGCGCGACCAGCTTGGCGACGATGTCGTCGAGTTCGCGGCGGCGGGCCAGTGCGTGCCGCTCGACCGGGCTGTTGCCGCGCACCCGCAGCAGCAGCGTCACATAGGGCAGTTCGGTGACCAGAACATGCACGCTGCGCCGCACCAGATGTTCGAGCCTGTCGATCGAGCGGCCCGTGCCGACCTCCGCCTCGGTGGTCACCGCGAACAGGCCGTTCAGGGCCCGCGACAGGGCCAGGTCCAGCAGCGCCTCTTTACCCGAAACATGGTGGTAGATGGATGATTTCGTGATCCCCAGCCGCTGCGCGAGGGCCTCCATGCTGGTGCCGTCGTAGCCCTTCTCGTTGAACACCTTCACGGCGACCGACAGCAGTGAATCCAGGTCATAGCCCGGTCTGCCGGGCCCTGACCTGCGGGTGAGGCGTGAGGACGTCATCGGTCCATCCTTCCAAGGGCGAGGCGGCGACCGCGAACCGGATTGCCGCCGGGTCTTGATTACCAACCGAATGTTCGGTAATTATGGAGCAGAGGACAGGAGACTCGCAATGACTGCTATCGCAGGCGCCGCAACGGTCGAGCGCACCGACGGCCTCGCCACGATCACCCTCGCCCGGCCCTCGGCGTCGAACGCGCTCGACGTAGCGCTCAAGAACGCGCTGCTCGCGGCCGTGCGGTCGGTCGCCGCCGACACGTCCGTGCGGGCGGTGCTGCTGCGTGCCGAGGGACGCAACTTCTGCGTCGGCCAGGATCTGGCCGAGCACAGCGCGGGTCTGGACGCCGATCCCGCCACCGCCATGAGCACGGTGGGCGAGCACTACAACCCGATCGTCCGCGCCCTGGCCGGTCTGGAGGTACCCGTTGTCGTCGGTATCTCGGGCGCATGCGTCGGCGCCGGGCTCGGGCTGGCGCTTACGGCCGATATCCGGATCGCCGGGCAGGGCGCGAAATTCGCCGCCGCGTTCACCGGAATCGGACTGGCCAGCGATTCGGGGCTGAGTCATACGCTCGTGGCCGCCGTGGGCGCGAGCCGCGCGAGCGGACTGATGCTGCTGGGCGACCGGATCGGTGCGGACCGGGCGCTGGAGTGGGGAATCGTGCACCGGGTGGTTCCGGACGAGGAGGTGGACGGCGCGGCCGCCGAGATCGCCCGGGGCCTGGCCGCCGGTCCCACCACCGCCTTCCGCGCGGTGAAGGATCTGCTGCGGCATCCGGAACCGACCCTCGACGCCACGCTGGAGCGCGAGCGGGCCGCCCAGGAGCGCCTCGGCGCGAGCGCCGACCATCGCGCCGCCGTCACGGCCTTCCTCGCCAAGACCAAGCCCGCTTTTACGGGACAGTAGCCACGGGACAGTAGAAGGACTCGATCATGACCGCACCGCCGCCCGATCCGCTACAGGCCGATTTCGACGCGACCATCGACGCCGGTCAGCGGATCGAACCCCGGGACTGGATGCCGGATCGCTACCGCGCCACGCTGATTCGGCAGATCGCCCAGCACGCGCATTCGGAGATCATCGGCATGCAGCCCGAGGGCGCGTGGCTGACCCGCGCTCCGTCGTTGCGGCGCAAGGCTGTTCTGCTGGCCAAGGTGCAGGACGAGGCCGGGCACGGGCTGTACCTGTACTCGGCCGCCGAGACGCTCGGAGTGGACCGCGCCGATCTCACCGAGAAGCTGATCACCGGTGCGCAGAAGTACTCCTCCATCTTCAACTATCCGACGCTAACCTTCGCGGACGTCGGCGTGATCGGGTGGCTGGTGGACGGCGCGGCGATCTGCAATCAGGTTCCGCTGTGCCGCAGCTCGTTCGGTCCGTACGCCCGGGCCATGATCCGGATCTGCAAGGAGGAGTCCTTCCATCAGCGGCAGGGCTACGAGCTGCTGATGACGATGATGCGCGGCACCGGCGAACAGCGAGATATGGTGCAGGACGCGGTGAATCGCTGGTGGTGGCCCACGCTGATGATGTTCGGCCCGCCCGACGCCGCCTCGCCCAATACCGGGCAGTCCATGCGCTGGCGGATCAAGCGTCACACGAACGACGAGCTGCGCCAACGGTTCGTGGATATGAGCGTGCCGCAGGCGCGGGCACTCGGGGTCAGCTTCCCCGATCCGCTGCTGGCGTGGAACGCCGAGCGCGGGGCACACGACTTCGGGCAGCCGGATTGGGACGAGTTCGCGCGGGTGATCTCCGGTGACGGGCCGTGCAATACGGAGCGCATCGCGGTGCGCAAGGCGGCCGACGACGACGGTGCGTGGGTGCGTGAGGCGGCGGTCGCGTTCGCCGAACGTGAGCGGGTGTCGGCGGTATGAGCGAGCGTAGCGAGCGACCGGTAGACGCAGCCGAGCGTAGCGAGCGACCGGTAGACGCAGCCGAGTTCTCGCTCGTGCCGGAGCGCAGCGGAGGCATGAGTGAGTCAACGGTAGAGCATATTTCGGGGCCGACTGCCAGCGACGACGCGGGCATGAACGAGGCGGAGGCGGCGGTGGGGCATAGCGGCACGGGTTCCTCGGTCATGTCCGGTGTACGCGGCGCGACTGTGGGCGAGCAGGTGAGTGTTCGCTCGCAATGGCCGCTGTACGAGGTGTTCGTGCGCGGTAAGCGGGGGCTCAACCATGTCCATGTCGGGTCGTTGCACGCGGCCGACGATCGGATGGCGCTGCACCACGCGCGCGATTTGTACACCCGGCGCAATGAGGGTGTGAGCATCTGGGTGGTGCGTTCGGATGCGATCACCGCGTCGAGCCCGTCGGAAAAGGATCCGTTCTTCGCACCCAGTGGGGACAAGGTGTATCGGCACCCGACCTTCTACGAGATTCCCGACAACGTTCCGCATATGTGAGGTGTGAGTGATGACGGTTGATCATGACAACGCCTACGCCGGGCTGACCGAGGGGAGCGGCGAGGACCGGTGGGCCTTCGGAACGGGTTTCGATGATCCGCTGGCCGGAATCGATACGACACTGCCCCCGGACGTCGACGGTCCGATGCTGGCGCGCTACTGCCTGATGCTCGGTGACGACGCGCTGATCGCCGCGCAACGACTGAGCGAATGGATCACGCGTGCACCGGAATTGGAGGAGGAGGTCGCGGTGGCGAATATCGCCCTGGACCTGCTCGGCCAGGCACGACTGCTGCTCGCTCGCGCGGCTGCCGCCGACTCCGGTGTGGTACCGCGTATCTCGCCGACCACGTCGATCCCAGCCGAGGACGCCCTCGCCTACTTTCGCGACGCGAGCGAATTCCGCAATACCTTGATGTGCGAGCTCGACAACGGCGACTTCGCCCAGCTGATCGTGCGGCTGCTGCTGATCGTCACCGCCCGCTCGGCGGTCTTCGACCGGCTGCGCGGCTCGCGCGATCCGGTCCTCGCGGCTATCGCCGGCAAGGGCGTGAAGGAGCTGACCTACCACCGGGATTACGCCGCGCGCTGGGCTGTCGTCCTCGGTGCGGGCACCGAGGAATCCCGTCGGCGCACATATGCCGCATTCGATCACGTATGGCCCTATGTGAACGAGCTTTTCGCCCCGGTCGACGATGAGATCGCCCTCGCCGCTACCGGTGTGGCCGTGGACCCCGGCGCCGCACGTCCGGATTTCGACGAGGCGATCGCCACAATCCTGCGGGCAGCGGAAATGCCAACTCCCAGAGTGGCCTCCAAGGACGCCGCCGGAGCCGCCCAGGGCCGTCACGGCACGCACACCCCGGCACTCGCCGAACTGCTGACCGAGATGCAGAGCGTGGCAAGGGCTCACCCGGAAGGAGTGTGGTAACGATGACCAGGCGAGCTCACGACGTCGCGTACGCCCTTGCGGCCGGGGTGCCCGATCCGGAGATGCCCATGCTGACGGTCGCCGATCTCGGCGTGCTGCGGAGCGTGCACCGTGATCCGAGCGGGTGCACGGTGGTCACGATCACCCCCACATACTCCGGATGCCCGGCCATGGCGACCATCCGCGCTGATATCGAGAACGCACTGCGCGACAATGGCTTCGGAGCGGTCCGGGTGGACACTGTGCTCTCACCCGCGTGGAGTAGCGACTGGATCACCGCCGACGGACGGCGCAAGCTGCGGGAGAACGGCTACTCCCCGCCGGGCCCCGCGCCCGCCCGGGAGTCGGGACCGATCCCGCTCACCCTGGGTCTCGGCTCGCCGACCTCCCGCCCCGGCGGTACGAGCGTGGCTTGCCCGCACTGCGGTTCGTCCGCGGTGCGGCTGCTGTCCGAGTTCTCGGCCACCGCGTGCAAGGCCCTGTACCGCTGCCGCGACTGCCGCGAGCCGTTCGACCATGTGAAGGAAATCTGAGATGAGCGCCACCGCGGAACCGGCCGCCACCAGTCGATCTCGGGGGTTCCACACTCTGCGGGTCGCCGCCGTGCAGCGGCTGTGCGACGACGCCGCGGCGGTGACCTTCGCGGTGCCCGACCATCTGGCGGACGAGTTCCGGTTCAGGCCGGGGCAATTCCTCACCGTGCGGCGCACGATCGAGGGAACCGAGCAGCGCCGTTCGTATTCGATCTGCGCGCCCGAGGGCGCGGCGCCTCGCGTGGGCGTGCGGGAGATCGCGGGCGGGGCCTTCTCCGGCTGGCTGGTTCGCGAGGTCGCACCGGGCGACAGTGTCGAGGTGCAGTCGCCCGCGGGAACATTCGTCGCCGACCCGCTGGCCGGTGGCCGGCATCTGCTGATCGGAGCCGGATCCGGTATCACCCCGCTGCTGTCGATCGCCGCGTCGGTGCTGGCGAACCCCGACAGCGAGGTGACGCTGCTGTACGGGAACCGGCGCACCCGCTCGGTCATGTTCGCCGACGAGCTGGCCGACCTGAAAGACCGGTACGGCAGCAGGTTTTCGGTGATGCACGTGCTGTCCAGGGAACCGCGCGACGTGGAGCTGTTCACCGGGCGGCTGGACGCGGCGCGGCTGCGTGAGCTGCTCACCGCCTTCGTCGCCGTCGAGGACCTCGACCACGCCTGGATGTGCGGACCGCACGCCATGGTCGAGGATGCGATCACCGTGCTCACCGAATTCGGTCTGGATCCGGCGCGCATCCACCGCGAGTTGTTCTACGTCGGCGATACGCCACCGCCACCGGACATCCACCGCGAACCCGGCACGACCGGCCCGGTCAGCCGGGTGACCATCACCCTGGACGGCCGCTCGACCACCGCCGCGCTGCCCCGCGACCGCACCATCCTGGACGCCGCCGAACAGGTCCGCTCGGATCTGCCGTTCGCCTGCAAGGGCGGCGTCTGCGGCACCTGCCGCGCCCGAGTCACCGACGGCGAGGCCGATATGCGCCGCAATTACGCGCTGGAGGAGGGCGAGGTCGCCGCGGGCTTCGTCCTGACCTGCCAGAGCTATCCCGTAACAGACTGCCTCACCGTAGATTTCGACGCCTGAACAGGCCCACCCAAGGACAAGCACTATGACAACCTCGGCACCGGCGCCTGAGAACGACTCCGCCGACATCGAATTCGCCGACCGCGACCGAATCGCCACGCTGCAGCTGGAGCGGCTGAAATGGTCGCTGCGGCACGCCTACGATAACGTCCCGCACTACCGCGGTAGCTTCGATGCCGCCGGGGTGCACCCGGACGATCTGAAGGAACTCGGCGACCTGTCGAAATTCCCGTTCACAACGAAGGCCGATCTGCGCGCGAACTATCCCTTCGGCATGTTCGCCGTTCCACGCGAACGGGTTTCGCGCATCCACGCCTCGTCCGGCACGACCGGACAGCCCACCGTCGTCGGCTATACCGCGGGCGACCTGAACAACTGGGCCGACCTGATCGCCCGCAGTCTGCGCGCCGCGGGCGTGCGCCCGACCGACATGGTGCATGTGGCTTACGGATACGGCCTGTTCACCGGCGGTCTTGGCGCGCATTACGGCGCGGAACGGTTGGGCTGCACCGTGCTTCCGGTCTCCGGCGGTATGACCGAACGGCAGGTCCAACTGATCCGCGACTTCGAGCCCGACGCCATCATGGTGACGCCCTCCTACCTGCTCACCATTCTGGACATGATGCTGCGCATGGGAGTCGACCCGGCCGCCACGTCGCTGCGCGTGGGCGTGGTCGGCGCGGAACCGTGGACCGAATCCATGCGGGGAGAGCTCGAGCACGCGTTCGGCATAGACGCGGTCGACATCTACGGTCTGTCGGAGGTGATGGGCCCGGGCGTCGCCATGGAATGCGTGGAAACCAAAGATGGACTGCATATCTGGGAGGACCACTTCTATCCGGAGATCATCGACCCGCTCACCGGTGAGGTGCTGCCCGACGGATCCGAGGGCGAGCTCGTCTTCACCTCCCTGACCAAGGAGGCCTTCCCGATCATCCGCTATCGCACCCGCGACCTGAGTCGTCTGCTGCCCGGCACCGCCCGCACGATGCGCCGCATGCAGAAGATCACCGGCCGCAGTGACGATATGATCATCCTGCGCGGGGTGAACCTGTTCCCCACCCAGATCGAGGAGCTCATCCTCACCGTACCCGCCCTAGCGGCGCAGTTCGAATGCGTGCTGGACCGTCCGGAACGCCTGGACCAGCTGACAATCCGCGTCGAGGCCCGGCCGGGGACCGCCCCCGCCGACTGTGATGTGGCGGCGAATACGCTGGCTCAGCAGGTGAAACGCCGTATCGGCGTGAGTGTCTCGGTCGACGTGCTCACCCCCGGCGCCATCGAGCGCTCGACCGGGAAGGCCCGCCGCCTGATCGACCGCCGGCCCCGGTGACGCCTGTGCCACAGCCGGAAATTCGGCCGAGCGACGAAGGAGTCGGAGTGACGCCCGATCAGGAATCAATCCGCGGTGAAGTAGATTTCGTGCGCGACATGATGGTGAACGACGCCGCCTCGGCTGGGGCGGGTGTCCGAGTCCTGCACAGCGAGCCGGGTCGCGCCACGGTATCCATGACGGTCCGGGCATCGATGGTCAACGGCCATGACGTCACTCACGGCGGTTATGTATTCCTGCTCGCCGATACCGCATTCGCGGTGGCCTGCAACGGATACGGCCGCGCGACGGTGGCCTCCGGCGGCTCGATCACCTTCATCGCGCCCTCGCGGGTCGGCGACGAGCTGATCGCCGAGGCGACCGAACGCGCCCGCTGGGGCCGTAGCGGCATCTACGACGTCACCGTGCGGCGCGACGGCGAGTCGATCGCTGAATTCCGGGGCAACAGCAGGGAATTGCGCTGAAACTCACGCGCGCAGCCCGTCCAGCACAACCGAGAGCATGCGCCGGGAGCGCTTCTCCCACTCGGCGCCTCGGTCGTCGCGCCACAGGAACGCGACGAGCAGCAGCAGTTCCTCCGCATCGACATCCGTGCGCACCAGGGCGGCGTCCCGGCAGGCGCTCAGTAGCCGCGCGATGGCCTCGACCACCGGATTGTAGTGCTCGGTGGACAGGGCGTTGCGGGTTGCCGCCTGGAGTACGTCGGTGGCGCCGTGTTTGACCCGCCCGAACGCGGCCAGTTGGTCCAGCCAGAGGGTCAGCGCCTGCCAGGGCTCGTGCGCGTCGAGTAGGGCATCGGCCGCGTCGACCAGTTCGGCCACATCCTGCCGGTAGACGGCCATGATCAGGTCGTCGCGGGTGGGGAAGTGCCGGTACAGCGTGCCCTGCCCGACGCCGGCCTTCTTGGCCACGGCATGCAGGCTGACGTCGCTGGATGTGGCCAGCGCCTCCCGTGCGACGGCCATGATGCGGGCCCGATTGCGCGCGGCGTCGGCGCGACGTGCGGGCGGATGTGCGTCGGCCATCCCACCTCCGAATCTCTAAACGGACAACTGTCCGCTATGCTGGATCTCAATCGGACAACTGTCCGCTTCTAGGATAGAGGAGAGCGACCATGTCGGGCATCGAAGGTAAGGTCATCGCCGTCACGGGCGCCAGCAGCGGCATCGGCGAGGCCACCGCGCTGTCGCTGGCCGAAGGCGGCGCGAAGGTCGTGCTGGGCGCGCGCCGCGAGGCCAGGCTCGAGAAGCTGGCGGCCCGTATCGCCGCCGCGGGCGGGCAGGCGGCTTATCTGCCTACCGACGTCACCCGGCGCGCCGACCTGGCCGCGCTGGTCGACCTGGCCCGCGATCGGTTCGGCCGCCTGGACGTGCTGGTCGGCAATGCGGGCATCGGCCCGATCTCCCCGCTGGACTCCCTGTGCGTCGAAGACTGGGAGGCCATGGTGGATGTCAATATCAAGGGCTTCCTGTACGGGATAGCCGCCGCGCTCCCGGTCTTCCGCGAGCAGGCAAGCGGCCATTTCGTGACAGTCGTGTCCACCTCGGGCCTGCGGATCGTGCCGAACCAGTCGGTCTACGCGGGCACCAAGAACGCGGTCCGGACCATCTGCGAGGGCCTGCGTCAGGAGGCCGGGCCGAACCTGCGCGTCACCGTCGTGTCTCCCGGCTATGTCCGCACCGAATTCGCCGACCACATCCACGACGAACACGTCCTGAGCCAGATCGGCGACTCGATGGACGCCATCGCGATCCCGCCGGAATCCATCGCCGCCGCAATCGCTTTCGCCATCGAACAGCCTGCGGCGGTTGATGTCGGCGATATCGTCGTGCGCCCGACCGCCCAGAGCTGAACGGCAACCGCACAAGTCGCGCGATGACTCCGCTCGCTCATGGCGGGACGGCGCCCCCATCCCGCGCCGAACCGGTACGACGGGATGAAGGCGTCGGTGGTGGTGCTGGCGGGCGGCAAGAGCCCGACCTGGCTACGGAACGGGGATGCCGCCCTGGCCCAGGCGATCCCGAACGCACAGCACCGCGTCATCGATGGCCAGAACCGCATGATCGAGGCCCACGCCCTGGCCCCGGTGCTGACCGAGATCTTCACCGGGGATCGAGCGAACCGCGGCTCACAACCCCCGGGTGAAGTTCGGCGGCATTAGCACGTCGTCCGGGGTGAGGTCGTGGATGCTGGCGTGGCCGAGGCCGTAGAGGGTGGAGTCGATGCCCTGGCGGATCACCTCGAGGACGTTGTGGACGCCGTGGCCGCCGGACGCGGCCATGCCCCAGAGGTAGGGGCGGCCGATCATGACCGCCCGGGCGCCGAGGGCGACGGCCTTGACCACGTCGCTACCGCGGCGAACGCCGCCGTCGAGGAGGATTTCGATCTGCCCGCCAACGGTATTGGCGATGCTGGGCAGCATGCGGATCGTGGCCGGTGTCGAATCCAGGTTGTTCCCACCGTGATTGGATACCGAGATCGCGGTGGCGCCGACGTCGACGGCGCGCTTGGCGTCGTCGGGCCGGGAGATGCCCTTGATGAGCAGCGGGCCGTCCCACTGTTGCCGCAGCCAGGCCAGATCGTCCCAGGTGGGCGGGGGAGTGCCCATCCATTCGCCGTACGCGCCGAAGAACGTCGGGCCCTGATCGCCGCGGGGCACCAGGTTGGGTGTGGTGAGATCGGGCAGTTTTCCCGAGCGGGCGAAGCGCAGCAGCCAGCCGGGCCGGGCGAGGACCTGCGGGGCGAACGAGATCGCGGTCTTCAGGTCGATGCGCTCGGGCAGCGCGGGGCTGCCCCAGTCGCGCTGGGTCGCGAAAACCCAGTCCAGGGTGACGATCAGGCCCTTGGCGCCGGCTTCCCGGGCGCGGTCGAGCCGGGAGACCATCGCGTCCTTGGAACCCAGCCAGTACACCTGGAAGAAGGTCTTTTCGTTCGCGGCGACGACCTCCTCGATGGGCTTGGATCCGAAGGAGGACAACCCGAGCGCGGTCCCGGATTGTGCCGCGCCCCGCGCGACGCCCACCTCACCCTCGGGGTCCACGGCCTGAACGCCGGTCGGTGAGCAGATGACCGGCATGGAGATCTGCTGCCCGAGAACGGTTGTCGACAGGTCCCGGGTGGCGTGCAGGTCGGCGATGTGCGGGCGCATGCCGAGTTCGGCGAACGCCGCGGCGTTGTCGTCGAGGGTCACCCCGGCCTCGGATCCGGCCAGCAGCGCCAGGTAGACGGACCGGGGAACGCGTTTCTTCGCCCGGCGCTGTGCCTCTGCGACCGACTCGAACCAGTCTCGTGTGCTTGCCATTGAATGTGAATCCTTCGTCTAACGCAGTCCGGCGATGGGATCGGTATTGCACGCCCGGTCGGGCACTGTCATGGGAATTTTCGGGCCGGGCATCCCGAGCGATACGGTCCGGCGTGAGCGGGACTTGCGCGAGTGGTCCTTGTCGGGCATCGGCCGGTCGATACCCGGGGCGACGGGAACGGCGTTGCCGCGCACGCATTCCGGGTCGGGACCGTCCAGCGGCAGCCCGGTGAAGAACTTCGCCGCCATGCACCCGCCCTGGCAGGCGTCGTAGGCCGAGCAGGAGGTGCACGCGCCACCGGTTTGCGGTTGGCGCAGCTCGGCGAACAGCTCCGAAGTACGCCAGACGGATTCGAAACCGCCCGGATCGCGCACATTCCCGGCCAGGAACTCGTCGTGAATGGCGAAGGGGCACGCGTAGACGTCCCCGACGGGATCGATCAGGCACACCACTCGCCCCGCGCCGCACAGGTTCAGCCCGGGGATAGGGCTGGATCCCAGCGCGTTGAGGTGGAAGAACGAATCCCCGGTCAGTACACCCTCGCCGTGGTCGACCAGCCAGTCGTAGATACTCCGCTGCTGCTCGGCGGTCGGATGCAGCTCGTGCCAGACATCCGCGCCACGGCCCGACGGCCGCAGCCGGGTGAGCCGCAACTGTGCGCCGAATCGGTCCGCGATGGCCTTGAACTCGTCCATCTGGCCCACGTTGTCGCGGGTCATCACCACCGAGATCTTGAAGCCCTCGACCCCGGCCGTCGCCAGATTCTCCATGGCCCGGTACGCCGTCGCGAACGAACCCGGGCCGCGCACGGCGTCGTTCACCTCCGCGGTCGCGCCATCGATCGAAATCTGCACGTCGACATAGTCGGTGGCCGCGATCTGCTCGGCCCGCTCCCGCGTGATCCGAACCCCGTTGGTGGAGAACTTGACTCCGACCTGGTGATCGACGGCGTAGTGCAGCAGGTCCCAGAAGTCCTGCCGTACAGTCGGTTCACCCCCGCCGATGTTCACATAGAACACCTGCATCCGCTGTAGCTCGTCGATGACCGACTGGCACTGTGCCGTCGTGAGTTCGCGGGGGTCGCGCCGCCCGGACGATGAGAGGCAGTGCGAGCAGGCCAGATTGCAGGCGTAGGTGAGCTCCCAGGTCAGGCAGATCGGCGCGTCCAACCCGTGCTTGAAATGTTCTACGAGTTTCATTGCTGCCCTTCACTGTTGCGTCGCAGGATCGTCCCCGCCCGATACAGGTCGGCGAGTGCGCCCAGATACTTGTCGTGCTCGGCGAGCGGTACGCCCGCCGCCGTGATCGCCGCGACCGCGTCTTCCCGGTCGCCCAGCTCGCGGACCACGGTGACCAGCTGCGGTGTCTTGAGGAACGACAGGCGCCGGGTGGTGAAGTCGTACACCAGCGCCCCGAACGGTTCCGGGCGCAGCGACACCGTCGGTGCGAGGACATAGGCGCTGGCCGGATCGAACCGATCAACCGGCGCCGCATGCGCCGTCGTGGGCTCGCTCATGATCGGGGCTCCTGTTTACGAACGATGGTTGAGTGACCAACAGCATAATGGCACCCGGTGACAAAATGGAAGCCCCAGTCGACACGCACTCGGGATCAGGGGTGTGAACCCGGAGTTGTCATAGTGTGGAGCTATGACTGTTGACTGGGTGGTCTGGTCGCGCGGCTGTCGAGCGCCACATTCTGTGGTGCGCACCGCCGGAGGGTCCTGTCACGCCCTGTGTTGACGAGATCCGCCACTCGAGGTCAGTCTTGTTCGCGTGCAGGCTGATTCACGCGCTCTGGCGTGAGAACCTCTGTGATTGCCGGTGATAGGTGATCCGAAGGATGCCGATGAAACGTGAGCAGCTGCCGCAGCGCCGTCAATACCTGTAGACATCCGTTCGGTGCGATCTGTCGAATCATAGGTGACCCGAGGGGATGCCGATGAAACGTGAGCAACCGCAGCAGCACCCGCGAACACTCGTGGATATCCTTTGGACGCGAGCCGTCGAACAGCCGACGAGGATCGGCTACCGCTTTCTGCACACCGGAGGCCGGCGGGAGGACGAGACCTACCGACTACTGCTGGACCGCGTCCTGGATCTGGCGGCGCGGGTACAGGAGGTCACCGCGCCCGGCGACCGGATCCTGCTGCTGTGCCCGCCGGGCCTGGACATGGTGCACGCGGTCTTCGCGTGCCTGCTGATCCGGCGGGTCGCGGTGCCGTTGTACGTGCCGACCTCGCAGCGGCATGCCGAGACGGTGGCGGCGATCGCGCGGGACAGCGCCGCTGTCGCCGTCATCGCGCCGCGGTCGGCGGCCCCGGTGGCCCACGATCTGCTGGGGTGGCCGGACGCGAGGGTGATCGACAGTGCGACGCCCGCTGCCGGGGGTGCGACACCGACGCCCGAGCCGCTACCCGCGCCGGACGACATCGCGTATCTGCAATACACCTCGGGCTCGACGGGGAGCCCGAAGGGCGTCGTGGTTCGTCACCGCAATCTCATTCACAATATCGCGTGTCAGCGGCTCGTGTTCGAACAGTCCGCAGACAGTTCGGCTGTGTTCTGGCTGCCGCCGTCGCACGATATGGGATTGATTCTGGGGATTCTATCGCCGCTTTTCACCGGATACCCCGTCACGCTCATGGCGCCGATGACGTTCCTGCGTGATCCGCTCGTCTGGCTGCGGACGATATCGGAGAATGTGAACACCATAGCAGGAGGGCCGAATCTGGCATACGGAATCTGTACCGAGCGCATCTCGCGCGCGGATGCGGAGCGGCTGGACTTGTCTCACTGGGACGTCGCGGTGGTCGGGGCCGAACCGGTCAATCCGACGGTCCTGAGGAATTTCGCCGATAAATTCGCGGTGAGCGGATTTCGGCCCGAGAGCCTATTTCCCGCCTACGGCCTGGCCGAGGCCACGTTGTACGTCAGCGGCGGACCGCTGGGTGTGGGGATGCGCACGCGTTCGATCTCGAACGAGGCCCTGGAGCAGGGGCGAATCGTCACCGAGACGGGTGGTCGGGAGCTGGTCGACCTGGGGTCCGTCGGTGTCGGCGCCGTCGCCCTGGTGGATCCGGCGAGCGGCCGGCGGTCGGAACCCGGGCGCGTCGGGGAAATCTGGCTGTCCGGAGCGAGCGTCACCTCGGGCTACTGGAACAAGCCGGACGAGACCGAGCGCACCTTCGCGGCGCGCATCGTCGGAGAGGAAGCGGCGTATCTGCGCACCGGCGATCTCGGATTCATGACCGACGGGAATCTCGTCATCTGCGGGCGGCTCAAAGAGGTGATGATAATCAACGGTCGGAATCTGTTCCCGCAGGATATCGAGTGGAGCATCGAGTCCCACCATCCGGCGTTGCGCCGCGGTGGCTGTGCCGCGTTCTCCACCGAGATAGACGGTGAGGAACGCCTGATCGTCGTACAGGAAATCGATAAGGACGGGGCGGACGATCCCGCCGCCGGACTGGAGGATTCGATCCGGTCGGTGATCAGTCGCGAGCACGCTGTCGCACTGCATCAGGTGATATTCGTCGACAAGGGCCAGGTGCCGAAGACCACGAGCGGCAAAATACGCCGATCGCATCTGCGCCGGGTTTATGTGAGTGAATTCGAATCGAGGTCGGTATGATCGGGTCGTCACACGACGCGAAACCCATGGAGTTTCTTCTCGAATGGGTGCGTCGGCGCCTGGGACGCGATTCGGTCGAACCGCACACATCGCTCACCGCCCTCGGCCTGGATTCGGTGAAGGCCGCCGAACTGCTGACGCTCCTGGAAGACCGGTTCGGGACGGAGATATCCGTCGAGGACGTCTACGGCGACATGTCCATCGCCGATCTGGCCGATGCGGTCGTCCGGCAGGCCGATACGGCTCCGGACTTCGTCACTCCGGCCGCCGAGCCTCTCGTGGCGCCCTCGAAACGGAGTGGGACAATCGAATTCGGGCTGTTCTTCTTCGCCAGCGATGCGCGGCACAGCGATACCGATCGCTACCGGCTGCTGCTGGACAGCGCCCGCTTCGCCGATGCGCACGGCTTCAAGTCGATCTGGGTGCCCGAGCGCCACTTCCACACGTTCGGCGGCCTGTATCCGAACCCCGCCGTGCTCGGGGCGGCATTGGCGGCGACCACCCGGCAGGTACGGATCAGGGCGGGCAGTGTGGTTCTGCCCCTGCACAATCCGGTGCGGGTGGCCGAGGATTGGTCGGTGGTCGACAATCTGTCGCACGGTCGCGTCGACGTCGCGTTCGCCACCGGCTGGAATCCCGACGACTTCGTCCTGGGCCGGGACAACTACCGGACCCGGGTCGATGTCACCCGTTCCGGCATGGACACCGTGCAGAGGCTGTGGCGCGGTGAGTCGGTCTCGCTGCCGAACGGCGTGGGGGAGACGCGGTCGGTACGCATCTTCCCTCAGCCGGTCCAGGCGGACCTGCCGACCTGGGTGACCTGCAGCGGGAGCGTGGAGCGCTTCGAGATGGCGGGCGAACTGGGCGCGAATGTGCTGACGGCCTTGCTCTTCCAGGATATCGACGAACTCGCCGAGAAACTCACCGCCTATCGCAAGGCGCGCGCCCGGCACGGCCACGACGCCGACGGCGGCACCGTCTCGGTCATGCTGCACACCTTCGTCGCGCCGACGCAGGACCAGGTGCGCCAGACGGTCCGCGGACCGTTCCGGAGCTATCTGGAAGACTCTGTCGACCTGTGGCGCCGGGGTCTGCCCGCCCTGGACAGCCTCGACGACCGATCCCGAAACAAGGTGCTGGACTTCGCCTTCGAGCGGTACTACCGGACCAACGGGCTGTTCGGCACGCCCGATTCCGCGCTGTCGACGGTCGAGCGCCTGCGCGAAGCCGGAGCGAACGAGATCGCCTGCCTCATCGACTTCGGGATACCCGAGTCGGCCGTACTCGCCGGCCTGGAGTCGCTGGCCATTCTCGGGGACAAAGCACGCGAGATGTGACGCGGCGCAGTGACCGAGCGATAGACCACGGAACGGTCCCGGTGGAGCCGAGCGCTAGCGCGGTAGAGCTGTGATCGTTGCATCTTCAGGGAGGCAACATGCCCGACCAGCGAACATCCACATACCCATTGACCGCGGCGCAGCGCGCGATCCGGCTCATGCAGCAGGTGATCGGCGAGACCCCGATGGCGAACGCGCTCTACGTGGATCTGGTGGGCGACATCGACACCGAGCTGCTGATCGAGTCGTATCGGCGGGCACTGGACGAGTTCGAGATCGCACGCATGCGGGTCGTCGAGGCGAACGGGCAGTCCACGCAGGTACTGAACGAGGTCCCGGACGACGCGGTGCGGTTCATGGACTTCGGATCGGAACCTGATCCCGTCGGCGCGGCGGTGGACTGGATGCGAGAGGACTACCGCCAACCGATCGATCTGCGACGTGGCCCGCTGGTCGCGGGCGCGGTCGTGCGCGTCGGCGAGCGGCATCGGCTGTGGTATCTGCGTGCTCACCACATCGCGCTGGACGGCATGGCCGCGATGAACATCCTGTCCCGCAGTGCGGATATCTATACCGCCGCCGTCGCGGGCGGAATGCCTGGCGAACAACGGATTCGAAGGCTGGGCGAGATCGTCGCCGCGGACGAGCAGTATCGCGTCTCGGAGCGCTTCGGACAGGACCGGGCGTTCTGGTCGGAGTATCTGGCGCGACTGCCCGAACCGGTCACTCTCGCCGATCGGTCCGCGATCGCCCGGGAACATCCCCGGTCGGTCGGTACCGAACTGCACGCCGACAGCAACAAGGCGTTGCGTGCCGTCGTCGACAATCTCTCGGTCGGTCCGGCGGCCCCGATCCTCGCCGCGTTCGGCCTGTACCTGGCTCGGATGACCGGCAGTGACGATGTGGTGCTGAGCCTTCCGGTCGACGCGCGAGTCACGGCCTCCATGCGCCGTTCCGGCGGAATGGTCGCCAATATCGTGCCACTGCGGATCGCGCTGACGCCCGATGCGACCATCGGGTCGCTGATCGGGGCGGTGCAGCACGAATTGGTCGATGTTCTTCGGCGGCAACGGTATCGGCACGAGGACATGCTGCGGGACTCGGAATCGGTTGCCCGGCATCCGCATCAGGCATTCGGCCCGATGGTGGACCTGATGATCCTCGATACGAAGATCATCCTCGGCGACGTCGTCGGACGGCTGCGGGTCCTGAGCCCGGGGCTCATCTCGGACCTGTCGGTGAACGTCTATCCGGCCGTCGGCGGGGAGAGTACCCGCGTCGATTTCTTCGCGAACCCGGCCGTGTACACCGCCGGGGATCTCCTGCGTCAGCACCACGGATTTCTTCGCTTTCTGGACCGCTTCCTGCAGAGTGTGAACGCGAACAGCGAGATTCGGATATGTGCGGTCGATCTGCTCGATCCTGTCGAGCGACAGCTGCTGCGCGGGTGGGGTGACGGCGGCGCCGGTCCGGAGCGCAGCACGCTGACCGAGATGTTCTCCCGGTCCGCGACCGCCTGCCCGGATCGGCCCGCGGTGGCGGGCTCCGGCCGCGAGTGGACGTATCGGGAGTTGGACGAGTGGTCGAATCGATGCGCGCGAGCGTTGATCGGCTGCGGCGCGGGCCCGGAGACCGTGGTGGCGATCGCGATGACGCGTTCGGTGCAGTGGGTGCGGGCGGTGTGGGCCGTCGCCAAGACCGGAGCCGCGTTCGTCTCCGTGGATCCCGCGCAGCCGGCGGAACGTAATCGGTTCCTGCTCAGCGATTGCGGCGCTACTCTGCTGGTGGTCGACGGGGAGATCGACACAGAGACAACACAGTTGGATGTTCCCGGAGTCAGGATGATCGACCCGGACCGCATCGATCTTTCCGCGCACAGTGCTTCGGGCGTCACTGATGCCGACCGGCACCGCGCGGTGCGGCCGGACAACACCGCCTACGTCGTGTACACCTCGGGATCGACCGGCACACCGAAGGGTGTCGCGGTGACCCACGCCGGACTGTCCGCCGTCGCGACCGCTCAGCATCGGCACTACCGGACGACCGAGGAGTCACGGGTATCGGCCGTCGCCGCACGAACTTTCGACGCGGCGATTCTGGAACTGCTCCTGGCGGTACGGGCGGGCGCCGCACTGATCGTCGCCCCCGCGGACGTGTTCGCCGGACCGCAGCTGGCCGATTTTCTACGGGCTCAACGCATTACGCATGCCTTTCTGTCACCGATGGTGGGCATGTCGGTGGAGCCCGACGGACTCGACGACCTACAGGTCGTGCTGACCGGCTCCGAGGCCTGCCCACCGGCGCTGGTATCGCGGTGGTCGGGCACCGACGCCGCCGGGACCCGGCGGCTGTTCAACATGTACGGGCCCAGTGAGACGACGATCTGGGTGAGCGACGCGGAATTGACTGTCGAGGAGTCGATCTCGCTGGGATCGCCGATGCCGGGCGTGCGGCTGGCGGTCCTGGATCGTTGGTTGCGACCGTCGCCGCCCGGTTCGGTGGGCGAGCTGTGCGTAGCGGGACCGGCGGTGGCGCGCGGATATCTCGGTCGGCTGGAGGCGACCGTCACGTCGTACGTGGCCGATCCGTTCGGGCCGGCGGGATCGCGGATGTATCGGACCGGCGATCTGGTGCGGTGGCTACCCGAACGCGGAGTCCTGATGCTCGTGGGGCGCGCCGATTCCCAGGTCAAGATCCGCGGTCAGCGTCTGGAACTCGGCGAGGTGGAAGCCGCTCTGGCCGATGTCGACGGGGTGCGCCATGCCGTCGCGACCACCTTCACCGGCGCCGACCCGCAGAACGTCCGGTTGATCGCCTACGTGATCGCGGCGCCGGAGCGCGGCATCGATCCGGTCGCGGTCCGGCAGGCGATCGGTCGGCGGTTGCCGTCGTACATGGTTCCCGACGTCGTTACCGTCCTGGGCGAGTTGCCCCTGTTGCCCAGCGGCAAGGTGGATCGCCGCGCGCTGCCCGCCCCGCCGCCAGAAGTCGCGGATCACCGGGCCGCGTCCACGCCGGTCGAGGAGATCGTGACCGCGGTGTTCGCCGAGGCGCTCGGCATCGAGCGGGTGGGGGCCGACGACGACTTCTTCGCCCGCGGAGGGCATTCCATCTCGGCGACGCAGGTGGCCGCGCGCGTGGCCGCGGCGACGGGCGTCGAGGTGGGTGTGCGGGACGTGTTCGACGCACCCACCGCAGCTCGACTGGTCCGGCTACTGGCAGACCGCTCGGCCGCGCCCGCGCGTTCACCGCTGGTGGTCCGGGAACGCCCGGCGCGGGTGCCGCTGTCGTTCGCCCAGCTGCGCATGTGGTTCATCAACCGGCTGGAACCCGGCTCACCGGCCTACAACATTCCGCTCGTGCTCCGATTGACCGGACCGCTGGATACCGGCGCGCTGACCGCGGCCCTCGGCGACGTGGTGGCCCGCCACGAGACGCTGCGGACCCGCTACCCCGACGTCGACGGTGTGCCCTTCCAGCAGATCCTGCCGGTCGCGGCGGCCATGCCGGTGATCGATGTGGACGACGTCGCCCGGGCACGCCTGGACGATACGGTGAACGAGCTGATCCGGCGTGGATTCGACCTGGCGGTCGAGTTGCCGCTGCGGGCGACGCTGTTGCGTTGCGATGAGCATGAGCACGTCCTGGTGCTGGTGGTGCACCACATCGCCGCGGACGGCTGGTCGATGTCTCCGCTGGTGCGGGACCTGTCGCTGGCCTATGCGGCGCGGCGGTCGGGGCGGGAGCCGCAGTCGGCTCCGCTGCCGGTGCAGTACGCGGACTACACGCTGTGGCAGCGCGAGGTACTGGATTCCGAATCCGACTCCGGCAGCGCGCTCGCGGCTCAACTTCGGTACTGGGAAAGGGAATTGGCGGGTGCGCCCCAGCCGATTCGGTTGCCGGTGGATCGCGCGCGCCCGCCGGCGGTGAGTTACCGCGGTGACGTCGTCGTGTTCGCCGTTGACAATTCGTTGCGGGAGTCGCTGTCCCGGTTCGCCCGGGAACATCAGGTGACGATGTCGATGGTGTTGCAGGCGGCGCTGGCGGTGCTGCTGTTCCGTCTTGGCGCCGAGGCGGATGTGTGCGTCGGCGGTCCCGTCGCCGGGCGCACCGACGAGGCGTCGCACGAACTGGTGGGGTTCTTCGTCAACACGTGGGTGCTGCGGGTGGATCTGTCCGGGCATCCGAGTGCCGGCCAGGTGCTCGAGCAGGTTCGCCGGAAAGCGCTGGCCGCCTACGAGAATCAGGACGCGCCCTTCGAGCGGCTGGTCGAGTTGATCAACCCTGTCCGATCGACGGCTCATCACCCGCTGTTCCAGGTGTCGCTGACGCTGCAGAACGACGTCGTGCCCACCCTCGATCTGCCCGGCCTCGAGGTCGAGTACGTGCCGGCCTTCACTGGAACCGCCAAGGACGACCTGCATGTCGACCTGATCGACGTACCGGCCACCGCCGGGAATCCCGCGGAGTTGGCGGGCCGGATCGAATACGCCACCGATCTGTTCGATCGAACCACCGTCGCGGACATCGCCGATCGCTACCTGCGCATCCTGCGCGCGTTCTGCGCCGACCCGGCCGGGACCATCATCGATATCGATCTGCTGACGGATTCCGAGCGCGAACAGCTTCTGGCGCAACCGATGTCATCGGCCGGCGCGGTGCGGGAGACCACGGTCGTGGAGATGTTCCGCGAACGCGTGACAGCCTCACCGGCCACGATCGCGCTGCGGCTCGGTGACGAGCAATTGACCTACGCGGAGCTGGACACCCGGGCGGACGCCTTGGCGGGGCTGCTGCGTCGGCACGGCGTGACTCGCGAAACTGTTGTGGCCGTCGCCTTGCCGCGCTCGGTGGAGTTGGTGGTCGCCTTGCTGGCCATTCTGAAGGCCGGCGGTGCGTACCTGCCGATCGACCCCGGGTATCCCGCTCGCCGAATCGAATCCGTACTCCAGGACGCCGCGCCGCGTTTGGTGCTCACTACCACGGATACCGCGGCGAGCCTTCCGCTCGGGCAGCAGGCGTATCTATGCCTCGATACGGTGGATCTCGCCGCCCGGCGTCGTGGGACCCCGCCGCGTACCGAGCCGGCGTCGCCCGGTGACGCGGCGTACGTGATCTACACGTCGGGATCGACCGGACGGCCGAAAGGCGTTGTGGTCGAACACCGTGCCGTGGTGAACATGGCCGTGCACGGCTGGCCCGGCGGGGTCGGGGAGCGAATGCTGCTGCACTCGTCCATGGCGTTCGACGCGTCGGCGTACGAGTTGTGGCCCGCGCTCCTGGCGGGGGCGACGGTGGTCATCGCGGCGCCCGGCCGTACCGACATCACGGACCTGAGCCGAACCCTGGTGCGGGACCGCGTGAGCACGCTGTTCGCGACGACACCGTTGTTCGAGGTGCTGGCGACCGCCGCGCCCGAGTTCGACCTCGGCTCGGTGAGCCGGGTGGGCACCGGGGGTGATGCCTTGAGTCCCGTTGCGGCGGCGCGCTTCCGGGACAGGTGGCCCGAGATCGACGTGGCCAACGTGTACGGACCCACCGAGAACACGGTGTGTGTGTCGCGGTACACGATCACCGATTCGGCGGCCCGATCAGGCCGGGGGAGCGTGCCGATCGGAGTACCGGTCGGGAATGTGCGGACGTTCGTGCTCGATTCGCGATTGCGGCCGGTGCCGGTGGGTGTGACCGGCGAATTGTATGTGGCCGGAGCGCAATTGGCACGGGGTTACCGTGCCCGGCCGGGATTGACCGCCGAACGGTTCGTGGCCCATCCGTATTCGACCGGTGAGCGCGTATACCGGACAGGGGATGTGGTGCGCTGGACCCGCGACGGGGTCCTGGAGTTCGTGGCCCGCGCCGACCAGCAGGTGAAGATCCGCGGCTATCGGATCGAGCCGGGTGAGGTCGAGACGGTTCTGGCCGCGCACCCCTCGGTGGCGCAGGCGGCGGTGGCAGCTCGTGAGATCGGCTCCGGCGCCGAGGGTTCCGTGAGTGCGGTGGACAAGCAGTTGGTCGGCTACCTCGTCCTGGATCGCCGGGCGGACGATCCCGGAGTGGACGCGCAGGTGGCCGAGATTCGGCAGTTCGCGGCGGATCGGTTGCCGGAGTTCATGGTACCGGTGGCGATCGTGGTGCTGGACAGCTTGCCGCTAGCGCCCAGCGGCAAGGTGGACCGCCGCGCACTGCCCTCGCCACGCCCGGTGGTCTCGGAGTACCGGGCCGCGTCGACCCCGGGCGAAGAGATCGTCGTCGCGGTGTTCGCCGAGGTATTGGGAGCGGAACGAGTCGGCGTCGACGACGACTTCTTCGCCCTCGGCGGGCATTCGCTGTCGGCGACCAGGGTGGCCTCGCGAGTGGCCACGCTCACGGGTGTCCAGGTGGTCGTGCGGGATCTGTTCGACGCGCCCACCGCTGCCCGGTTGGCTCGCCTGATGGCCGAGCGCACCGCCGATCCCGAACCACGTCCGAAGCTGGCGGTATGGGAGCGGCCCGAGCGAGTGCCGTTGTCGTTCGCGCAGTGGCGGATGTGGTTCCTCAGTCAGCTAGAGGACGAATCGGCGACTTACAACATGCCGATGGTTCTGCGGTTGACCGGCGTCCTGGATGTCGGTGCCCTGACCGACGCGATCGCCGACGTGGTGGCACGGCACGAGAGCCTGCGCACGGTGTTCCCGGACGAGCGGGGCGTGCCGTTCCAGCGGATCCTGCCCGTGGAGAAGGCCGCGAGGACCCTCGAGAGCGAGACGGTCGAGCCGGGCGAACTCGAACCGACCATAACCGCGTTGGTGCGCCGGGGATTCCGACTGCATGCCGAGCCGTCGTTCCGGGCTACTCTGCTGCGCACCGGCTTCGACGACCATGTCCTGGTGATGGTGGCGCATCACATTGCCGCCGACGGATGGTCGGTCACGCCGCTGATACGGGACCTGTCGGCCGCGTACGCGGCGCGGCGGTCGGGGCACGCGCCGCAGTGGACGCCTCTGCCGGTGCAGTATGCCGATTACACGCTGTGGCAGCGTGCGGTGCTGGGCGACGAGTCCGACCCGAGCGGTGTGCTGACGGCTCAATTCCATTACTGGGAAAACGAATTGGCGGATGCGCCGCAGCCGATCAGGTTGCCGTTCGATCGTCCGCGACCGGCGGTGGCCAGCTATCGCGGTGATACGGTCGAATTCACCCTCGACGCGGGTCTGCGGGAGTCGGTCGACCGCCTGGCCCGGAGCCACCGGATGACCGTGTCGATGCTGTTGCAGTCGGCGCTGGCGGTGCTGCTGTCACATCTCGGCGCCGGCGAGGACATCTGCATCGGTGGTCCAATCGCCGGGCGCACCGACGAGGCGCTGCACGAGCTGGTGGGGTTCTTCGTCAACACCTGGGTGCTGCGGGTGGACCTGTCGGGCGATCCGCGCTTCGAGCAGGTGCTCGACCAGGTGCGCAGGAAGGCCCTGACCGGCTACGAGAATCAGGATGCCCCGTTCGAGCGGTTGGTTGAACTCCTGCATCCCGCCCGTTCGCGGGCCTATCACCCACTGTTCCAGGTGTCGTTCGCGCTGCAGAACAATCTCCTGCCCGACCTGCGCCTGGGTGATCTGGATGTGCGGCATGTCCCGACCGGCACAGGCACCGCGAAATTCGATCTGCACATCGACGTGGTCGACACTCCCGAGACGGCCGAGGCGAGCCCGGGGATGACGGGCCGGATCGAATACGCCACCGACCTGTTCGACCGCACCACCGTCGAGGGGATAGCCGCACGTTATGTGCGCCTGCTGGGTGCGCTCACCGCCGATCCGACCCGCAGGATCGCCGGGATCGACCTGTTGAGTGATGCGGAGCGCAAACAGCTACTGGTGCAAGGGAACTCGTCGGCAGCCATAGTGGACCCTGCGACGATCCCGGGGATGTTCGCTCGGTGGGTGGCTCGATCGCCGGAGGCGGTCGCGGTCGTGTCCGAGGATACGCGGCTGACCTTCCGAGATCTGGACGAGCAGTCGAATCGGCTGGCCCGCATGCTGATCGACCGGGGCATCGGCCCGGACATCGTGGCGGCGGTCGCGCTGCGGCGTTCGCCCGAGTTGGTCATCGCTCTGCTGGCGGTCGTCAAGGCGGGTGGCGCATATCTGCCGATCGACCCCGCTTATCCAGCTCATCGCATCGAATTCCTGCTGAGCGACGCCGTCCCGCGGCTGGTCTTGACCACCACGGACATCGACCTGCCTTTGGGCGACCGCGACGTCGCCGTCCTCGAACTCGATGCCCCCGCGACCGCGCGAGAATTGGCCGGTCGGCTTCCCGGCCCTCTCTCGCGCACACCGCGTTCTGCTGATGCCGCGTATGTGATCTATACGTCGGGATCGACCGGGCGGCCGAAAGGTGTTGTGGTCGAGCACCGTGCCGTGATGAACATGGCGGTGTACGGGTGGCCGGGCGGTCACGGTGAGCGGGTGCTGTTGCTGTCGTCGGTGGCGTTCGACGCGTCGGCGTACGAACTGTGGCCCGCACTGCTGGGTGGGGCGACGATCGTCGTGGCGGCCATGGATCAGTTGGATCTGTCGTCGTTGTCCCGCACCGTGTCTCGCCATCGTGTGACGACCATGTTCGCGACGACCGCGCTGTTCGAGGTGCTGGCGGCGGCCGAGCCGGAGGTGGACGCCGGGGCGCTGCGTCAGGTCGTCACCGGTGGCGACGCGCTGGGGCCGGTTGCGGTGGCGCGGTTCCTGCGGCGATGGCCGGGTGTCGCGGTGGCCAATGCGTATGGGCCGACGGAGAACACGGTCTGTGTGTCGGTATTCGAGCTTCCCGAGTCGCGGGCCTGGGCCGATCGGGAGCGGGTGCCGATCGGCGATCCGGTGACGAATGTGCGGCCATATGTGCTGGGGCGCGGTCTGATTCCGGTGCCGCCCGGTGTCATCGGTGAATTGTATGTCGCCGGAGCGCAATTGGCGCGCGGGTATCTGGGGCGGCCGGGCTTGTCCGCGGAGCGGTTCGTGGCGTGTCCGTTCGAGACCGGTGATCGGATGTATCGGACCGGAGATCTGGTCCGCTGGACCCGTGAGGGAGTGCTGGAATTCGTCGGACGCACCGATGATCAGGTCAAGATTCGTGGATATCGCATCGAACCCGGGGAGATCGAGGCCGCCCTGATCGCTCATCCGTCCGTGACCAGGGCCGTGGTCATCGCCCGCGAGACGACATCCGGCTCCGGGGCGGCGATGACCGCGTCCGATAAATACATCGTCGCGTACGTCGTCCTCGATCAGCACACGACCGATCGAGCAGTCCCGGCCGCCGGCGCGGATGACGGTACCGCGTTGCGGGCCGACGCGATTCGCGAGTTCGTCACCGGCAGACTGCCGGAGTTCATGGTGCCCGCGGCGATCGTGGTGCTGGAGGAGATCCCGTCGACGTCGAGCGGGAAGGTCGATCGGCGCGCACTGCCGGCGCCGCAGCTGATCACCGCGACCTATCGGGCTCCCGCCACACCATGGGAGGAAATCGTCGCGTCGGTGTTCACCGATGTGCTGGGGATCGCCCGGGTGGGTGTCGACGACGATTTCTTCGCCCTCGGCGGACATTCGCTGTCGGCCACCAGGATGGCCTCGCGGGTGGCCGCTGTGGCGGGTGCCGACGTGCGGGTCCGTGACGTGTTCGACGCGCCCACCGTCCGGCGATTGGCCGCTGTCGTCGCCGAGCGATCGGTGGACAGCCGTGAGCGACCCGGTACGGAGTTGGGGCCACAGGAGCGACCGGCGCAGGTGCCGTTGTCCTTCGCGCAGCTGCGAATGTGGTTCGCCAACCGATTCGAACCGGGCTCACCGGTCTACAACGTTCCTGTGGTGTTGCGCCTGCGGGGCGCGCTGGATCCGGCCGCGTTGTCCGCGGCGCTGACAGACGTGGTGACCCGGCACGAGAGCCTGCGCACGGTGTTCCCGGACGTGGAAGGGGTTCCGTTCCAGCGGATTCTGCCCGTCGAGCAGGCTGCCGTGACCATCGAGGCCGGTGCGGTCGATCCCGATGAACTCGACCGGACGGTGACCGGCCTGGTGCGTACGGGATTCGACGTGGCGGTGGAACCGCCACTGCGAGTCACACTGCTGCGCATCGGTTCCGATGACCACGTGCTGGTGGTGGTCCTGCACCATATCGCCGCGGACGGCTGGTCGATGGCGCCGCTGGTGCGGGATCTGTCGGCCGCGTACGTCGCGCGGCGGGGCGAACGGGCGCCGCGCTGGGAGCCGCTGCCGGTACAGTACGCCGATTACACGCTGTGGCAGCGCGCGGTGCTGGGCGAGGAGTCGGACCCGGACAGCGTACTGGGTGCTCAATTCCGTTACTGGGAAAAGGAATTGGCCGGTGCGCCGCAGCCGATCGGGCTACCGGCCGACCGCCCGCGTCCTGCGGTGGCGAGTCATCGCGGCGAGGCTGTCGAGTTCGCTCTCGACGGTTCGCTGCGGGAGGCGCTGCACCGATGCGCGGGCGATCATCAGGTGACGGTGTCGATGCTGTTGCAGTCGGCGCTGGCGGTGTTGTTGTCGCAGTTGGGCGCCGGTACGGACCTGTCCATCGGTGGCCCGATCGCGGGGCGTACGAATGCGGCCCTCCAGGATCTCGTCGGATTCTTCGTCAACACGTGGATATTGCGGGTCGATCTCTCGGGGAATCCGAGCTTCGACGAGGTGCTGAGCCAGGTTCGCCGGAAAGCACTGACCGCCTACGAGAATCAGGACGCTCCCTTCGAGCGACTGGTCGAGTTGCTGAATCCCACCCGTTCTCCGGCCTATCATCCGTTGTTCCAGGTGTCGTTCGCACTCCAGGACAGTGCGCTGCCCGACTTGCGTCTGGCGGATCTGGGCGTGGAGCTCATCCGGACGGCCACCGGCACAGCCAAGTTCGACCTGCACATCGACATGGTCGAACTCGCCGACCCGCGTACGGCCGCCGACCCGCTGCTCGCGGGCCGCATCGAATACGCCACCGACCTGTTCGACCGCGCCACCGTGGAGGAGATCGCCGCTCGCTATCTGCGGCTGCTGCGCACCGTCGTCACCGATCCGCGAATCCCGCTGAATCGTATCGATATTCTCGGGCCCGGCGAACGTGCGCAGCTGATCCGGGCACGGCACGACGTCGCGACGCCACTGCCGGACGACGCAACGGTGTCGGGACTGTTCGAAAAGTGGGCGGCGACGACACCGGACGCGGTGGCCCTCGTTCACGACGACGGCGTCCTGACCTATCGGCAGCTGGATCGGCGGGCAAATCGCTTGGCGCACCTGCTGGTCGCGAAGGGTGTCGGGCGCGGATCGGTGGTTGCCGTGGCCATGCCGCGTTCGGCGGACCTGGTGACGGCGGTACTGGCGGTCGTGAAGTCCGGCGGCGCCTATCTGCCGATCGATCCCGGTTATCCCGGCAGCCGTATCGAATTCGTTCTCGCCGACGCCGAGCCGCGGCTCGTGCTGACCACCGTGGCCACCGCCGCGAATCTGCCACTGGGGGAACGGGAATCGTTGTGCCTGGATACGGTGGAACTCGACGGCCGTGACACCGATGCCTCCGGCCGTTCCGACCTGCCTGCGCCGATACCGGCCGATGCCGCGTACGTGATTTATACCTCCGGCTCGACCGGCCGTCCCAAAGGCGTTGTGGTGGAACACCGCGCCGTGGTGAACATGGCCGTGCACGGATGGCCGGGTGGTCACGGTGCGCGGGTGCTGCTGCATTCGTCGATGTCGTTCGACGCGTCGGCATACGAGCTGTGGCCGACCTTGCTGGCCGGTGCGACGACCATTGTCGCGCCGGGAGATCGGTTCGATCTGTCCGCCCTGTTGCGTACCGTTTCCCGGCACGGTGTGACGACGGTGTTCGCGACGACGGCGTTGTTCGAGGTGCTGGCGGCCGCCGAGGACGAATCGGATGCCGATACCCTGCGTCAGGTCGTGACCGGTGGTGATGCACTGGGTCCGGTCGCGGTGGCGCGGTTCCTGCGGCGTTGGCCCGGGGTCGCCGTGGCCAACGCGTACGGCCCCACCGAGAACACGGTGTGCGTGTCGACGTTCGAGGTTGCCGCCTCGCGTCGGTGGGGCCCGGACGAGCGGGTGCCCATCGGCAGTCCGGTGGCGAATGTCCGCGCGTTCGTGGTGGATTCGTGGCTGCGTCCGGTGCCGGTCGGCGTCGTGGGCGAATTGTGCGTATCCGGTGCGCAGTTGGCGCGGGGGTATCTGGGACGGCCGGGGTTGACCGCGCAGCGGTTCGTGGCGTGTCCGTTCGGCAGTGGTGAGCGGATGTACCGGACCGGAGATCTGGTGCGCTGGACCCGCGAAGGGGTTTTGGAATTCGCGGGCCGTGCCGATGATCAGGTGAAGATTCGCGGGTACCGGATCGAGCCGGGCGAGATCGAGGCGGCGCTGGCATCGCATCCCGCGGTGTCGCAGGCGGTCGTCGTCGCCCGTGATGCGGCCTCGGCGCGGGAAATGGCGGCGGCGGACAAACAATTGGTCGCCTACGTCGTTCTCGATCATGCTGGTGAAGCCGATCCGATCGGCCGTCGGCGGCACGCCGGCCCCGTGAGTTCCTTCGCGGCATACGCGAACGGCCCCGGTGTCGAGGGCCGGATAGGTGAGATCCGCGGATTCGTGGCGGATCGGTTGCCGGAGTTCATGGTTCCGGCGGCGATCGTGGTGCTGGACGCGTTGCCGCTGACGCCCGGCGGAAAGGTGGATCGGCGCGCCCTGCCCGCTCCGCAGGTGAGCACCGCGGCGTATCGAACCCCCGCGACACCCGCCGAGGAGATCGTCGTCGAGGCGTTCACGGAGGTACTGGGCGTCGCTCGGGTGGGTGTCGACGACGATTTCTTCGCTCTCAGCGGGCATTCGCTGTCGGCGACCCGGGTGGCCGCACGGCTGGCGACGAGGACGGGCTCCGAGGTGAGCGTGCGGGATGTGTTCGACGCGCCCACGGCCGCCGGGCTTGCCCGCCTGGTGACGAAACGTTCGAACGGGAGCACGGGGAACCTCGGTCGGACATTGATTCCGCGGGACCGACCGGCACGAATACCGTTGTCGTTCGCGCAGTGGCGGATGTGGTTCATCAACCGATTCGAACCGGAATCGGTGGCTTACAACGTACCGCTGCTGCTGCGACTGAGCGGGCCGTTGGATACCGCGGCGCTGTCCGCCGCGTTCGGTGATGTGGTGGCACGGCACGAGAGCCTGCGCACGGTGTTCCCCGACGAAGCGGGAATTCCGTACCAGCGCATACTTCCGGTCGACCACGCTGTGGCGACCATCGAGACGAGCATCGTCGAATCCGGTGCGCTCGAACATACGGCGGCGGAAACCGCACGGCGGGCATTCGATCTGTCGGACGAGCCACCGGTGCGAGTTGCCCTGTTGCAGAGTTCTTTCGACGAGCACATGCTGATCGTTGTCATGCATCACATTGCCGCTGACGGCTGGTCGGTGGCGCCCTTGATGCGCGATCTGTGCGCGGCGTATGCCGCGCGGCGGGAGGGGCGTGCGCCGCAGTGGGCGCCGTTGCCGGTGCAGTACGCCGATTACACGTTGTGGCAGAGGGAGATTCTGGGGGAGGAGTCCGATCCCGGTAGTGCGCTCGCCACGCAGCTCGGCTACTGGACCGAGCAGTTGGCGGGGCTGCCGGATCTGCTGGAACTGCCGGCCGATCGTCCGCGTCCGGCGGTAGCCTCGCAGCGCGGCGGCAGATATTCGTGTGTGGTGGACGGTGAGACGGCGGCCGGAGTGAACGCGGTGGCCCGGGCGCATCGGGCCACGGCGTTCATGGTGGTGCACGCGGCGCTGGTCGTGGTGTTGTCGCGGTTGTCGGGGAGTCCGGATATCGCGGTCGGTACTCCGGTCGCGGGACGGGGCGCGGCGGCGTTGGACGGGTTGGTCGGCATGTTCGTCAACACGCTGGTGTTGCGGGCGCGGACCGATGAGGCCGGGACGTTCGGCGACCTGCTGGAGCAGGTGCGGCGGGCGGACGTGGATGCGTTCGCGCACGCCGACGTACCGTTCGAACGAGTGGTGGAGGTCGTCGATCCGGCGCGCAGCCGGGCACACCATCCGCTGTTCCAGGTCATGCTGGCATTCCAGAACCTCGAGTTGGATCCCGTGACGGTCGCGTTGCCGGGGATCGACACCACGCCCGTGAACCTCGACACCGGAGTCGAACGATTCGATCTCACGCTCGAGATCGCCGATCTTCCGCACACCGGCGACGGACCGGGCGGGCTGTCGATCACCATCGGCTACGCCCTGGACCTGTTCGACAGACCAACGATCGAGGCGTTCGCGAACCGGTTGGGGCGCGTGCTGCGGGCGGCGGTCGCCGATCCGGCGTTCGGATTGCGCGAATTCGATCTGCTCGAGCCTGGCGAACGAGTGTTGTTGCGGCAGTGGGGTGACGGCGGTGCGGGCTCGGCGCCCACGACCCTGGCCGATCTGCTCGAACAGGCCGCGCTCATCTTTCCGGATCGTCCCGCGGTCGCGCATGCCGGACAGCAATGGACGTACCAGGAGGTGGACGCGTGGTCGAACCGATGCGCGCGTGCGCTGATCGACGCCGGCGCCGGGCCGGAAACCGTTGTGGCGATCGCTGTTCCGCGGTCGGCGGCATGGGTGCTGGCCGTGTGGGCCGTGGCGAAGACCGGTGCGGCGTTCGTATCCGTCGATCCGGCGCATCCAGCCGAGCGCAACCGGCTCGTGCTTGCCGACAGTACGCCTTCGATCGTTCTGGTCAGTGGTGAAAATACCGCGAACGCAGTCGAATTCGCGCGGCCCGGCACCCGGATGATCGATGTGGACGGGCTCGATGTCCGGACCGGTGACGGCGGCGCCGTCACCGACGCCGATCGGCGCGGCGCTGTGCGGTCGGGCAATACCGCTTACATCGTCTACACCTCGGGATCGACGGGTGTGCCGAAGGGGGTGGCGGTCGCCCACGCGGGGCTGTCCGCGGTAGCCTCCGCGCTGGGCAGGCGCTATCTGCCGGATGCGCAGGCGCGCGTGGCGGCCGTTGCCGCACGGACTTTCGATGCCGCGATCCTCGAACTGCTGTTGGCGGTACCCGCGGGCGCCGCGCTGGTCGTGGCTCCGGCCGATGTCGTCGCGGGCGTGCCGCTGGCGGAATTCCTTCGCACCGAGCGGGTTACGCATGCGGCCCTGACGCCGACGGTGTGGCTCACCATCGACCCGCACGGCCTGGACGACCTACGGATGGCGTTGGCCGTCGCCGAGGCATGCCCGACTGCCGTGGTGGAGCGCTGGACCGGTACCGACGCGCGCGGAGTCCGCAAGGTGTACAACCTGTACGGGCCCAGCGAGGCCACGATCTGGGTGAGTGACACCGAATTGCGCGCCGGTGAACCGGTCTCACTGGGCGGGCCGATTCCGGGCGTGCGGCTGATGGTGCTCGATGACCGGTTGCAACCGGTGCCACCGGGCGTGGTGGGTGAACTGTATGTGGCCGGTGCGGGTGTCGGACGCGGGTATGTGAACCGGACCGGGCTGACGGCGGCATCGATGGTCGCCGATCCGTACGGCCCAGCCGGGTGGCGGATGTACCGGACGGGCGATCGCGTGCGGTGGGCGCCCAGGGGCGAAGGCGGCGTGCTGATCTACGTGGGCCGCGGGGACTTTCAGGTCAAGATTCGTGGCCAGCGTCTCGAACTCGGTGAAATCGAGTCCGTGCTGGCCGATCTGGACGAGGTGCGGCACGCGGTCGTCGTCACGCACCGGACGGGGGACCAGGATGCGGCGCGGTTGGCCGCCTACCTCACCCCGGCGCCGGGGTACGACATCGAGCCGGTGGCGATCAGACGGGCGGTGGCCGAACGGTTGCCGTCGTTCATGGTTCCCGACTCCGTCACCGTGCTGGACGAGTTGCCGATGACCACGAGCGGGAAGGTCGACCGGCGAGCATTGCCCGCACCGCAGATCACGCGGGTGGGGTACCGCGCTCCGTCGACCCCGGTCGAAGAGATCGTCGCCGCGGTGTTCGCCGAGGTCCTCGGGAAGCAGCGGGTGGGCCTCGACGACGACTTCTTCGCCCTCGGCGGCGACAGCATCGTGTCCATCCAGGTGGTGGCGCGGGCGAAGGAGCGCGGTGTCGTGTTCACCCCGCGCCAAGTGTTCGAGGCACGCACGGTGGCCGGGCTGGCGAGCGTGGCCGAATCTGCCGGGTCCGCAAGACAGTTGGCAGAGCTGCCGGGGGGCGGTGTCGGGGATCTGCCGTTGACGCCGATCGTGCGCTGGATGGTGGAGCGTGGCGAATTCCAGCGGCTGAACCAGACTTTGGCGCTCAGTACCCCCGTCGGGCTGGATCATCCCGGACTGGTGGCGGCGCTGGCCGCGGTGATCGACCGGCACGACATGCTGCGTGCCCGGCTGTGGCACGACGGCGAAGGCTGGCAGCTCGAGACACGGCCGCGAGGGACAGTCGATGCCGAATCCCTGGTTCGCCGGGTTCCGCTGGATCCGGACATCGACCCGCAGGCGCGCGAACGTCTCGCCGCCGCAGAGGTCGATGCGGCGCTGGGGCGTCTGGACCTGGCCAATGGTGTTGTATTGCAGGTCGTCTGGCTGGATCCCGCCGATAGGACGCGGACCGGTTACCTGATCGTCGTCGCACACCACCTGGTGGTGGACGGCGTGTCGTGGCGGATCCTGATCCCCGATCTCACGGCGGGATGGGGGCGCGGCGGTGGTGCGGCGGCATTGCCGCCCACAGGAACGTCGATGCGCCGGTGGGCACACGGACTGCTCGAGGAGGCTCGCTCGCCGCGACGGGTCGCGGAACTGCCCCTGTGGCAACGGATCGTCGACGGAAGCGACCCCCTCCTGGGTTCGCGCGCGCTCGATCCAGGTCGCGATATCACGAACACCGTACGGCGACACCGGGTACAGGTCTCCACCGAGATCACCGAGGCCCTGATCACCCGGGTGCCCACGGCCTTCCACGGCGATGTGCAGGACGTGCTGGTCGCCGCGCTGGCATTGGCGGTGATGCGGTGGCGGGAGGTCCGTGGCGTGCGCGAGGCATCGACGCTGTTGCGGCTGGAGGGACACGGGCGGGAGGAACAGGCGCTGGCGGGCGCGGATCTGACCACCACCGCAGGCTGGTTCACAACGATGTACCCGGTCCGGATCGACCTCGCGGAGGTCGATCTCGACGACGCTCTCGCCGGTGGGACGGCGACCGAGACGGCGATCAAGCGGGCGAAGGAACAGCTGCGCGCCGTCCCGGACCACGGCATCGGCTACGGCATGCTGCGCTATCTCAACCCCGAGACCGCGCGCGAACTGCCCGACCGGATTCCCGGGCAGATCGCGTTCAACTATCTAGGCCAGTTGCCGACGGGCCGATCGTCCACGGCGGCGGCATCATCGGAGTTCTCGCTCACCGACGAACTCGGCGCACCGGCTGCCGACGAGGACGGCAGCGCTCCGGCGACTGCGGTGGTCGACATCAATGCCGTTGTCACGCAGGGATGTCTGTCGGCCACCTTCGGTTACCCGGGCGCCCTTCTGGATGACGCGGACATCGGAGAACTCGCGGGGCTATGGGTCGATGCGCTGCGCACCATGGCGAATCACCCGCACCGAGGCGGGCATACCCCGTCCGATTTCCCGCTGGTGCGAACGACATTGACCGATGTCGAGGCATGGGAGGCGCGCTACCCGCGCCTGACCGACGTCTGGCCGATGTCCCCGCTACAGAGCGGGCTGCTGTTCCACGCCCGGCTGGCGGAGTCGGCGGTGGACGTGTACGCGGTGCAACTCGCGCTCACGCTGTCCGGCCGGGTGGACGCCGGACGACTGCGCCGCGCGGCTGACGTTCTGCTGCGACGGTATCCGAATCTGCGAGCTGCGTTCGGCACGAGCGCCGGGGGAGATCTCGTACAGATCGTCTCCGAGGGTGTCGAGATGCCGTGGCGCGAGGTCGATCTGCGCGCGGTAGCGGATTCGGAGCAGGAATCGGCGCTGGCGAGGGTGCTCGAACGCGATCAGGCCGAGCCATTCGATATCGAGACGGCGCCGCTGCTGCGTTTCACCCTGATCACCGTCACACAGGAACGATCCACGCTGCTGATCTCGAACCACCACGTGCTGTTCGACGGGTGGTCGATACCGTTGCTGCTGCAAACCCTCCTGGCGGCGTACGCGGCCCCCGACGATACGACTGTCGCACTCCCCACGAACTCGTATCGGTCCTATCTCGATTGGCTGTACCGCCAGGATGCGGATGCGTCGCTGCGGATGTGGCGCCGCGCGCTCGACGGCGCCGAGGCGACGCTCGTCGCCCCGCAGACCGCATCCCGGGAATCGACGGCCCGAATGAGCCGTGTGGATGTGGATCTGGATCCGCGGACCGCCGCGCGGATGACGCAGTGGGCATCGGCTGCCGGGGTCACGGTGAACACCGTGGTCCAGGTGGCGTGGGCGATCGTCGTGGGGTATCTCACCGGACGCGGCGATGTCGTGTTCGGCGCGACGGTATCCGGCCGGCCGGGTGAGCTCGACGACATCGAGTCGGCGGTCGGCCTGTACATCAACACCATTCCGGTGCGCGTCCGATTCGCTCCGGGTGAGCCGATCGCCGATGTGCTGCACCGGATTCAGGCCGAGCAGGCGGAGCTGCTGGGCCACCACCACACCGGGCTGACCGATATCCATGCCGCACTGGGTATTCCGGCACTGTTCGACACGATGGTTGTATTCGAGTCGTATCCCGTGGACGAGGCCGCGCTGGCGGCCCGGGCCGCGGCGATCGACGGCATGCGCATCGAGGACATGCGATCCAACGACTCCTCGCACTATCCCCTCGCGTTGGTCGTCGGCAAGGGTGAACCGCTGCGCGCGCAGTTGCAGTACCGATCCGGCACATTCACCTCGGGATGGATGCTGGAATGCGCGAACATCCTTGTGCGCGTGCTGGATAGGATGCTCGCCCAACCGTCGTCGGGAGTCGGTGCGATCGACCCGTTGCCCGCAGCCGAACAAGCCCGCCTGGCTCCGATGCGGGGCGCTCGGGCAGAGGCGCCACGGCCGTTGGCGGACCTGCTCGCCGCAGGCGCCGCCGTGAATCCCGCCGCGCCCGCGCTGATATCGGGCACGACGACGCTGAGCTACGCGGAACTGGACGAGTATTCGAACAGGCTCGCGCGGTTGCTGATCGGTCGCGGCGCCGGACCTGGCGATGCGATCGCACTGGTGATGCCGCGCGGTGTCGAATTCTTCGCCGGGCTATGGGCGGTGGCGAAGACCGGCGCCGCATTCGTACCGATCGACCCGCGTTATCCGGATGTGCGTGTCGCCGGGATGATCGCCGACTCCGGTGTGCGCCTCGCGCTGTCGGTCGGGGACGCGGTGGGTATCGTGCCGGATGCCGTCGATCGGTTGCTGCTCGACGAGCCGGATCTGCCCGCACGGCTGGCGGCGTATTCCCCAGCGGCGGTGACCGATGCCGAGCGTATTCACCCGCTGAGGGTGGCACACGCCGCGTACGTGTTGTACACGTCCGGATCGACGGGCATTCCGAAGGGTGTCGTGATCACCCACGAGGGCTTGGCGAACTTCACCGCCGAACAACGGGACCGGTACTCGGTGGACTCGGATGCCCGGGTACTGGCCGTATCCGCGCCCGGATTCGACGCCGTGCTGCTCGAAGTGCTGATGGCCCATCCGAACGGCGCCGCGCTGGTGGTTTCGCCACCGGATGTCTTCGCCGGCGACATGCTGGCGGATATCGTTCGGCAGCAGCATGTTTCGCATGCGTTCCTGACACCGAGCGTGCTCGGGACCATGTCGCCCGCCGGACTCGATTCGCTGCGCGTACTTGTTGCCGGTGGGGAGGCGGTCACCGGTGAGCTGGTGGCGGCCTGGTCGCCGGGACGCCGGATGCACAACGGGTATGGGCCGACCGAGACCATAGTCATGGTCGCCATCAGCGATCCGATGGCATCCGAAGGGCCGCTGACCATCGGCGGGCCGATCCGCGGCGTCGAGGCCCTCGTACTGGACGGGTGGCTGCGCCCGGTGCCGGTGGGCGTGGCAGGCGAACTGTATATCGGCGGCGTGCAGCAGGCGCGAGGCTACCTGAACCGGCCGGGCCGGAGCGCCGCCGCATTCGTCGCGAATCCGTTCGGTCGCAGTGGTTCCCGCCTGTACCGGACCGGCGATCTGGTGCGCTGGGCGGCAGACGGCACGCTGGAATACTTGGGGCGCAACGACTTCCAGATCAAGATTCGCGGTCAGCGGGTCGAGCCGGGCGAGATCGAGGCGGTGCTGGCCGAGCAGCCCGGAGTGACCCGGGCCGTCGTCGTGCACGACGCGGAAAACGGCAGCCTCACCGGATATCTCGTCGGAAACGAGGTCGATCCCGAACAGGTGCTGACCGCTGCCCGGCTCCGCCTGCCCGCGCACATGGTGCCCGATGCCTACGCGGTCCTGCCCGAACTGCCACTGACCTCCAACGGCAAGCTGGATCGCGCGGCCCTGCCGGAGCCGATCCGGCTCGCGCGTGCGTACGCCGAACCGTCCACGCCGACCGAACGGATCGTGGCCGAGGTGTTCGCGGATCTACTCGGCCTGGACCGGGTCGGCGCCGATGACGATTTCTTCGCTCTGGGTGGGCATTCGCTCTCGGCGATGCGGGTGGCGTCGCGGGTTGCCTCGGCGGTGGGCGTCCGGATCGGGGTACGGGAGGTCTTCGGGGCCCCGACGCCCGCGCGGCTGGCCCGCCTGCTGGACGCCGGATCCGGCGGTCTGCCGGAGGCGGCGCTGATGGTCCGGGAGCGGCCGGCTCGAGTTCCGTTGTCGCCGGCCCAGTGGCGCATGTGGTTCGTCAACCGATTCGACGGCGCGCGAGGCACGTACAACATTCCGCTGGTCCTGCGATTGACCGGAGAACTGGACACCGAGGCGCTGATCGCCGCGCTTGGTGATGTGGTGGCGCGGCACGAGAGCCTGCGCACGGTGTTCCCCGACGAAGCGGGGACGCCGTTCCAGCGCGTCCTGCCGATCGATGCGATATCGGTAGATATCCGGCCCGTGGACCCCGAACATCTGATCGACATGGTGACCGGACTCGTGCACCGCGGTTTCGATCTGTCGAGCGAGATTCCGGTGCGAATCACGCTGCTGGACAGTGGTTCCGGTGAACATATCCTCGTGCTGGTGATGCACCACATCGCCGCCGATGGATGGTCGATCGCGCCGTTGGCGCGCGATCTGTCGCTCGCGTACGCCGCGCGCCGGTCCGGGCGGGTTCCGCAGTGGGAGCCGTTGCCGGTGCAGTACGTGGATTATACGCTGTGGCAGCGGGAGATGCTGGGCGAGGAGTCCGATCCGAGCAGCACGCTCGCACGTCAACTCGCCTACTGGACAGAGCATTTGGCAGGATTGCCGGACCGGCTGGAGCTGCCTGCCGACCGTCCGCGGCCGTTGGTTGCCTCACGACGCGGCGGCACCCACTCGTTCGTCCTGGATGCCGAACTGATGGCCGGGGCACGCGCGGTGGCCGCGGCCCATGGGGTGACGGTGTTCATGGTCGTCCACTCGGCGCTGGCGGTGTTGCTGTCGAGACTGGCCGGCGCCGCGGACATCGCGATCGGCACTCCGATCGCGGGTCGCGGGGCCGCCGCGCTGGATGAGCTGGTCGGCGTGTTCGTCAACACGGTGGTACTGCGCACACGGCTCGACGAGACAGGATCGTTCACCCAGCTGCTGGATCACGTGCGGGAGGTGGATCTGGCGGCCTTCTCGCACGCCGACGTCCCCTTCGAACGAGTGGTGGAGGTCTTGGATCCGCCCCGGTCCGAGGCCCGCCATCCGCTGTTCCAGGTCATGCTGGCGTTCCAGAATCTCGACGCGGAGTACTCCGGCGCGCGGCTGGCGGAGATCGAGGCGTCCGCGGTGGAGCTCGACGCCGGGGTCGAGCAGTTCGACCTCACCGTCACCGTGGCCGCCACCTCCGGTGACGACGGCGATATCCCGGTCACCCTCGGCTACGCCCTGGACCTGTTCGATCGGTCCACCATGGCCGCGTTCGCGCTCCGAGTGCGGCGTGTCCTCGAGGCCATGGTGGCCGATCCCGCGATGCTGCTGCGCGATGTGGATCTGCTCGGGCCGGATGAGCGAATGTTGTTGGCGCAGTGGGGTGACGGTGGTGCGGGCCCGGCCCCGCTCACCCTGGCCGAACTGTTTTCCCGGTCCGCCGCCGACTTCCCCGATCGGCTCGCGGTCGTCGAGGGAACGGATCGGTGGACGTATCGAGACCTCGATCGGTGGTCGAATAGATGCGCGCGCATGTTGATCGGTTGCGGAATCGGACCGGAATCAGTTGTAGCGATAGCGATTCCGAGGTCTGCGGCGTGGGTGTGTGCGGTATGGGCGGTCGCCAAGACCGGCGCCGCCTTCGTGTCGATCGATCCGGCGCATCCCTGGCAGCGGAATCGGTTCATCCTCGGCGACGCCGCCGTCACACTCGTGTTGACCGGTCGGGAAAACTCCGGTGGCACAGCGGGATTGGAGACATCCGAGCTGGCCGCGGACGGGATTCAGGTCATCGATCCGGAATTGACGGATCTGCGCGACCACAGCGACGCTCCGGTGCGCGATGGTGACCGGCTCGCCGCGGTGCGGGTGGCCAATCCCGCGTACCTCGTGTACACCTCGGGCTCGACGGGCGAACCCAAGGGCGTGGTCGTCACCCAGGCCGGGCTTGCCGCGCTCGCACAGCGGCGTTATGGAGTCGACGGCGATGCGCGTGTATTGGTGGTTGCCGCACGCACATTCGATGCCGCGATGCTGGAGATACTGCTGGCGACGCCCGCCGGTGCGGTGTCGGTCATCGCTCCGGACGACGTCTTCGCCGGTGGGATGCTGACGGAGCTGATGCGCGCCGAGGGGATCACGCACGCCTGCGTGACGCCGACCGTGGCGGCCACACTGGACCCCGGACGACTCGACGGATTGCGGGTATTGATGGTCGCCGGCGAGGCTTGCCCGCCGGAGTTGGCCGCACGCTGGTCTGGGACCGACAGCGCCGGAATTCGGAAGCTGTACAACATATATGGGCCCAGCGAGACGACGATCTGGGTGACCGGCACCGAGGTGCGTGCTGATCAGCCGGTGCTGCTGAGTGGCCCCGTCGCGGGGACCAGGCTGACGGTGCTGGACGGGTGGTTGCGGCCGGTGCCGCCGGGTGCGGTGGGTGAGCTGTACGTGGCCGGCGCCGGTGTGAGCCGCGGATACCTGAACCGGATCGGCTTGACGGCCTCGTCGTTCGTGGCCGATCCGCTCGGGCCGGAAGGATCGCGGATGTATCGGACGGGCGATCTGGTGCGGTGGGTACCCGGGCGTGCGGGCCTGATGTTCCTCGGCCGCAGTGACTTCCAGGTCAAGATCCGTGGTCAGCGTCTGGAACTCGGTGAGATCGAGGCGGTGCTGGCCGGTTCGGACCAGGTGCGGCACAGCGTCGTCGTCGCCCGGCGCTCCGAGGACGGCGGCGCGGTCCGGCTGGCCGCGTATGTCACCCCGGCGCCCGGGCACGCCGTGGACCCGGTGGCGGTGCGGCGCGCGGTGGCGAAACGGTTGCCGTCGTACATGGTTCCCGACACGGTGACCGTGCTGGACGAGTTGCCGATGACCTCGAGCATGAAGGTGGATCGCCGGGCGCTTCCGGCTCCACAGGTCGCGCAGTCGGGCTACCGTGCCCCGGCCACGCCGGTCGAGGAGATCGTGGCCGCGGTGTTCGCCGAGGTGCTGGGCGTAGACCTGGTCGGTGTGGACGACGATTTCTTCGCCCTGGGCGGGCATTCGGTGTCGGCGACGCGGGTGGCTTCCCGGGTTGCCGAGGCGATGGGCGTCGATGTCGGTGTGCGGGAGGTGTTCCAGGCGCCCACCGTGGCCCGGTTGGTGCAGGCGCTCGCAGGCCGGGCGGCCGACGGGGATTGGATGTCGTCGAGGCTGACCGTCCGGGAACGTCCGGCGCGCATGCCTTTGTCGTTCGCGCAGTGGCGGATGTGGTTCATCAACCGGCTCGAAGGGGCGTCGGCGACCTACAACATCCCGTTGGTGTTGCGGTTGGCCGGTGAGCTGGATGTCGCGGCGCTGACCGCGGCCATCGGTGATGTGGTCGCGCGACACGAGAGCCTGCGCACGGTGTTTCCCGACGAGGGTGGCACACCGTATCAGCGGGTCCTGCCCGCCGAGGAGGTCTCCTCGGCGATCGAGGCGCGGACTGTCGATTCGACTGAGCTCGACCACGATGTGTCGGCGGAGATCCGGCGCGGCTTCGATCTCTCGGTGGAGCCGCCGTTGCGAGTCACCGTGTTGCGCAGCAGTTCCCGCGAGCACGTGCTGGTGCTGGTGATGCACCACAGTGCGGCCGATGGCTGGTCGATGGGACCGTTGGTGCGGGATCTGTCGCTGGCGTATGCCGCTCGCGTAGCGGGGCACGCGCCGATGTGGGCGCCGTTGCCGGTGCAGTACGCCGATTACACGCTGTGGCAGCGGGAGGTCCTGGGGCAGGAGTCCGATCCCGACAGTGTGCTGGCTCGTCAGCTCGGTTATTGGACCGGGCAGCTCGCGGGGTTGCCGGACGTGCTGGAGTTGCCGCTCGATCATCCGCGGCCGCCGGTGGCCTCACAGCGGGGCGGAACGTACTCGTATGAGGTGGAGGCGGATACGGTAGCCGGCATTCGCCGGATCGCGCGAGCCCACCAGGCGACGGAGTTCATGGTAGTTCATGCGGCATTGGCGCTTGTACTGTCGCGGTTGTCCGGAAGCGGGGACATCGCGGTCGGTACGCCGGTGGCGGGCCGCGGTGCTGCGGCGTTGGACGGGTTGGTGGGAATGTTCGTCAACACGTTGGTGTTGCGCGCACAGGTCGATGAGTCGGGGTCGTTCGCGGATCTTCTGGGTATGGTGCGGCGGGTGGACGTGGATGCGTTCGCGCACAGCGACATTCCGTTCGAACGGGTGGTGGAGGCGGTCGATCCGGCGCGCAGCCGGGCGCATCATCCGCTGTTCCAGGTGATGCTGGCCTTCCAGAACCTCGATCTCGACCAGGCGTCGGCGCAGTTGCCCGGAATCCGGGTCACGGCCATGGATCTCGGCACCGAGGTCGAGCGTTTCGATCTCACCGTGACCGTCGCCGATGCGCCGGCGGCGGACGGCGGCATGCCGCTGCGGATCGGCTTCGCCCTCGACCTGTTCGAGCCTTCCACGATCGCGGCGTTTACACAGCGGCTGGGGCGCGTGCTGCGTGCGGTGGTGGCCGATCCCGAGACAGCGTTGCGTGAACTCGGCGCTCTCGAATCGGATGAGCGAACGCTGCTGCGGCAGTGGGGTGATGGGGGAGAGGGCCCGTCGCTGATCACCATGGCCGAGATGTTCTCGCGGGCTGCCGCGGATCATCCGGACCGCCCCGCGGTCGTCGATTCCGTGCACGAGTGGACGTATCGGGACATGGATGATTGGTCGAATCGGTGTGCGCGGGCGCTGCTGGAGCTGGGCGCGGGACCGGAAACCGTGGTGGCGGTGGCGATTTCACGGTCGGCGGCGTGGGTTCGTGCGGTATGGGCTGTCGCGAAGACCGGTGCGGCGTTCGTCTCCCTCGATCCGGCTCATCCGGCCGACCGCAACCGGTTCATCCTCACCGATTGCGGCGCCACGATCGTGCTCACCGATGGCGAGACAGGAATCGATACCGATGGTCTGCGAGTTGTGGATCCGGAGCGGCTCGACCTCTCCGGGATCAGCGGGGCCGCTGTCACCGATGCCGATCGGCACGGCCCGATCCGCCTGGGTAACACCGCATATGTCGTCTACACCTCGGGCTCGACCGGCACACCCAAGGGAGTCGCGGTTACGCACGCCGGGCTGAATCCGGTCCTGACCGCTCAGCGGCAGTACGGGATCGACGGCGGCTCCCGGGTGCTGGCGGTTGCCGCAAGGACTTTCGATGCCGCGATCCTGGAGCTGTTGCTGGCGACGCCGTCCGGGGCGGCATTGATCATCGCGCCGGGCGATGTCTTCGCCGGCGAGCCCTTGACCGAGTTGCTGCGGACTCGCGGTGTGACGCATGCCTTCCTGTCACCGGCGGTGGGACTGACGGTCGATCCCGGCGGGCTCGACGACCTGCGGGTGGTACTGACCGGTGCGGAAGCCTGCCCGCCCGCGCTGGTGGCCCGGTGGTCGGGAACCGATACCGCTGGTGAGCGAAGGTTGTACAACCTCTACGGCCCCAGCGAGATCACCATCTGGACCGCTGGCGCGCAGCTGCATGCGGGTGAAGCGGTTTCGGTGGGCGGGCCGATTCCGGGCGCCCGGCTGGCGGTGCTCGACGCGTGGTTGCGTCCGGTTCCGCCTGGCGTGGTGGGTGAGTTGTATGTGGCCGGCCCCGGTGTGGCACGCGGCTATATCGGCCGCTCCGGCTCGACGGCGGCGTCGATGGTCGCCGATCCGTCCGATCCGTCGGGAGCGCGGATGTATCGCACGGGCGATCTGGTGCGGTGGGTGACCGTCGGCGAGCGCGCGGTGCTGATGTTCGTGGGCCGCAGCGATTTCCAGATCAAGATTCGAGGCCAGCGCCTCGAACTCGGCGAAATCGAAGCCGCGCTGGCCGATCTGGACGAGATCCGCCAGGCCGTCGTCGTCGCCCACACCGACGACGACACGACGCGGGTGGCCGCCTACGTCGCCCCCCTGGCGGGGCGTGAGGCCGATCCGGTCGCGCTGCGGCGTGCGGTGGCGAAACGGTTGCCGTCGTTCATGATTCCCGAGAGCATCACCGTCCTGCAGGAGTTGCCGTTGACCGCGAGCGGGAAAGTGGATCGTCGCGCGCTTCCCGCGCCGCAACGGATGGTCACGACGTATCGAGCGCCCGAGACGGCCCTCGAACAGGTCGTGGCCACGGTGTTCGCCGAGGTGCTCGGCGCGGACCGGGTCGGTGCCGACGACGACTTCTTCACCCTGGGCGGAAACTCCATGGTGGCAATGACATTGATATCGCAACTGCGATCCCGCACCGGAATTCCGGTTCCCTACCAACTGCTCTTCTCCGATTCCACGCCGGCCTCCCTGGCCCGGTACCTGGAGCAGCCGCGGTCGGACCTGAGTGTCTCGCTCGGCGTGCTGTCGCCGCTGCGTTCGGCGGGCGACAAGCCACCGTTGTTCTGCGTGCATCCCGGCGGCGGTCTGGCCTGGGTGTACGGGGCGCTGGCCGGGCACCTGGACCCCGATCGGCCCGTCTACGGTCTGCAAGACCCCTACATCGTCGAGGACTCGCCCCGGTGCGACTCGGTGGACGCGTACGCCGAGCGCTACGTCCAGGAGATCGTGTCGAGGTTCCCTGGCACCGAGTACCACCTGCTGGGCTGGTCACTGGGCGGGAAGATCGCGCACACCATGGCCGCGCGGCTCCAGCAACTGGGTCATACCGTCGGCCTGCTCGTACTGGTGGACGCGGCCGTCGAAGACAAGCTGGAGCTCGAACCCGACCCCGACGACCCGCAGGGCATGCGGGCATTGACGGACTTCCTCGGCGGCTGGCGCGAGTTCCTCGGCCTGAGCGACACCGAGCCGATCGAGGACCCCGAACAACTGCTGACCCTGCTCACCGACCGCCTCAGCACCGAGGACATTCTGACCGCTCAGCAGGTCGAACGCGTCCGCGAGAACTTCCTGACGCCGGTACCGCACGATCCGAAGCGCTACGACGGCGACGCGGTCCTGTTCCTGTCCTCCCGCGAGGCACATCGTGACCAGCTGGCCGATAGCTGGCACGGCCACATCACCGGCCGAATCCAGCAGATCCCGGTCGATGAACGCCACGCTGGAATGCTCAACCCACGGGGCGCCGCCCAGATCGGACCGATCTTGAACTCTCTGCTCCGGGACAGTGACAGGGGCCGCGGAACAGAGTGAACACAGCGACCGAGCGCTGTATGTTCGCTGAGTATTCGCTGTGGCGGCCCGACTTACTGTCCGCTCACGCGGAATGGCCCGGTGAGAGATCGGCGACGTCGTGGTAGCGCAGGCCGGTGACCGACGGGTCGGGCGTCCCCGCGGCGGTGAGCTCGAGCAGCGTCCCCTCGTGATCGCCGAAGTCGTGGCGTTGCAGGATCGCGCCGGTGAACCAAGCCGCGGCGGCGGTCAGGATGGGCAGGCCGTGCGGTCCGACGCGCCATTCGCAATGGGCGAACTTGTCGACGGCGGATCCGGTCTCGCGGCCGAACAGCTCCGCGAGCGCGAGATTGTCCTTATCGGGCAGATGAACAGCGAGGTGCTCGGCTCGTTGCGCGACGGAATAGGTGTAATTGCTCTTGGACAGCGCGACCAGGAATCGGCGAGGCTCGATGGACATCTGTCCAGCGAAACCTACCAGGCACCCGGCCATGTCCTGCCCGGCCACGGTCGTCACGATACAGACCGGATAGTCGGTCGTCGCCACGATCGTGTCGAAGGCCGCATCGCGTGACCCCAAAACGTCCTCCTCTCGCCGGCGGTGCGATCACCGGCTGATTGCTGGAGAGGATCGAACCACTCCAAACGATACCTTGCGGTCGGACCTGGTCGCGTGAACGGGCGGAGTCCCCTGTTTGACCGGCGGTATGCGGGGAATGCGCTGACGATGAAGGATGTACTCGAACGTGAGAGCAAATGGGAAGTCGACTTCGCCTTCACTCTCCCGAGGCTCGACGATCTCGTCGCGGACAGCCGCATCGAGGAGATTCCTGTCGAGCTGACCAGCACCTACTTCGACACCTCCGAGCGGGACCTGTTCGCCCACGATCTGACTTTGCGTCGCCGTGAGGGTGACGACGAAAGCGGCTGGCAACTGAAGATCCCCGCCCGTGACGGCCGGGTCGAGGTCACCGCCGGGCTGTCGGACGCGCTGCCGGACGAACTCGGCGCGATCGTCAACGGCGTCGCGCTGGGCAAGCCGCTGGGGCCTGTCGCCACAATTCACATGGTGCGCCGCCGGCACCGGGTGCTCGATTCGGACGGTCGGGTGATCGTCGAGGTGGATGACGACAGCGTGGACACGATACCGGTCGATCAGCCCGATGAAATGCTCGTCTGGCGTGAGATCGAAGTCGAACTCGGCCCGCACACCGACAAGGTTCCGGCGAAACTCAGGCACAGGCTCGCCGCGGCGGGCGCCCGTCACTCGCCGTATCCCTCCAAACTGTCGCGTGCGCTGCCGGAGCCGTCCGGGCCGCCGGTCGTCGTCTCCGGGGCCGAGCGCGCCCTGTACGACTACATGACCAGGCAGATCGACCTGATCTTCGCCGGGGATCTCGCGCTGCGCCGGGGTGACGAGCCGATTCACGACACCCGTGTCGCGACCCGGCGACTTCGCAGCACGCTGCGCGTATTCGGAAAACTGCTGGACCGCTCTGTCATCGGCGAGATCGACAACGAATTGAAATGGTATGCGGCACTTCTCGGAGACGTGCGTGATTGTCATGTACAACGTCGCCGGCTGGCCGCCGAAATCCGCGACCTACCACCCGAACTCGTCTTGGGCCCCGTCGTGGCGCGCATTGACGCAACCCTGCTGGCCCGGCAACTTCCGAGCCGCAACGCACTCGCCGAGGCCATGGACTCGCCGCGCTACCTGCGACTGCTCGCGACCCTGCTGACCTGGAAAACGCAGCCGCCGTTCGAACGACGGGTCAGCGGGCGCCGGCTCGTGCGGCGGGCGCGGCGGGCGCGGCGGGCCGCGTCCAAGGCCGACCGCAGGCTCGTGACCGCATTGCGCAACCAACGGCACGAGTCGATGCACCGCGCGCGCAAGGCCGCCAAGCGCGCCCGCTACGCCGCCGAACTGCTCGAGCCGTTCGGCAAGCGAATCCGTGCGAAGTCGAACATCAAGTACTACAAGAAGATCCAGCGCATACTCGGTGACTACAACGACAGCGTCGTATCGAGCGAATTCCTGTGGCGAACCGCGACCGCGACAAGCGCGGCCCGCGACGAGAACGGTTTCACCTACGGCCTGCTGTACGCGAACGAGACGCACGCCCTCGAGGCCGCCCGCCGGAAAATCTCGGCTATCGCAGGCGAAAGATAGCTCGACTCTCCATTGCTGATCTTCGGATCGCGTGGACGGTGTTTGGGAACCGGAAAGCGGGCTATTGCAGGTACAACCGGCAGCGCCCAGCAGCCGGGTAATAGCGAAAGGTGACCGCAGTGGGCTTCACAGCCAAGGCCAAGAACAAGGCCGACAAACTCACCGGTCAGGCCAAGGAACAATTCGGCAAGATCACCAAAAACCGGAGTAAGCAGTACGAAGGCAAGGCCGACCAGGTAAAAGCCAACCTGAAGGATACGGCTGAAAAGGTCAAAGACACCTTCCGGAAGTGATTGAAATGAGAACATACGCAGAGAACCGCCGCATGTACGACGTCAGATCCCCCATCGCCAGGATAGTCTCGGCCCTGATATTGATATGGCTGATAATCGGCGCAATCGCCGGCTGGCAACGCCACTATTACGACAGCGCCCCCACCAATTGCGCCAGCACCGGAACCATCGCGGTAACGATCATCGCCGGCCCACTGAACTACCTGGGCATGAACCCGAAGGTCGCCGACTGCCACATCAACGTCCCGCAACCCAGCCAGTAACCGGCATGCGATGTAATCGTGTGCATACGGCCCGCACGGGGTGGTGAAGCGTCCGAGAAGCGTAGGACGACTTCACCACCCCGTGCGTTTTGCTCGCCGAATGATCTGTGCTGCAACCCGATCGGAGCGTCTCGTCGACCCTTCGGTCGAGATGTGGGATCGTAGGTCAGGGGCGGGTGCCGTTGACGCCGGGGATTACGCAGTGGCCCTGGTGGTCTACTCTTCCGATCAGCATCATGTCGTAGCCGGTGCAGGATGCGTTGAATGCTTGGCAGGTGTGGTTGTCGGTGACGACCTTGTCTTGGCCGCAGGAGGTGCCTGGGGCGCCGAGGGGGTCGGCGTGGGCTACCGGGCCGGCCAGGGCGAGGCCCAGGGCTGCGGTGGTGGCGATCAGAGAAGCTGACAGGTATGACATTGCGAAGCCTCCTTTGCCCCCGAAGGGGGTCCAGTTTACTACGTAATTGCCGCGTATTTGCAGGTCAAGGTGTTTTACCTGCAAAAAGACAAGTCGTAGCCTGATGTGTATACGGATCGACCGGGGGGTGGGTTCATGTGATCGTGGTCGTTTTCGGGTATGAATCGAGCAGTGTCCGGCCTTGACGTTGCGGTCGTTCAGATCCTGTCAACGTGCGGACAGGTGTGGGTCCCGGCCGGGGCGGTCAGTTGAAGGTGATTCCTTCTCGGGCGGAACGCTTTTCGCCCCACTCGTAGAGGGCGGTCAGGACGGGGGTCAGGCTCCAGCCATCCTCGGTGAGGTCGTATTCCACCTGGGGCGGCACCGTCTCGAACACCGTGCGGCGGACCAGGCCGCTGGATTCCAGCTCGCGCAGTTGTTGGACGAGCATCTTCTCGCTGGTGGAGGGCATCAGCCGACGTAGCTCGCCGTATCGCCGTACTCCCTCCTTGAGGTGGGCCAGGATTACCGGCTTCCATTTGCCGCCGATGAGGTCGACGGTGACCTCCACCGGGCAGAAGTAACGCTTCGCTGACACCGCTCGCCTCCGGTACTCACCAAAAAGTGCGTTCTTGTATCACTGTAATCATCCCGATTCGATAGATGTCGTACTTATCGCATATCTGGAGATGGAGTCCGATTCCGATGAAGGTCATCACGTTCGATCGTTTCAAGCCCGGCGTGACGATGGAGACGATCACCCCGTACCTGCCGCAGGAGGTCGCCAACGTGTGGCGGCTCTGGAAGGCGGGCATCGTGCGGGAGAACTACGCGCGTGCCGACGAGCCGGGTGTCGTGATCGTCTTCGAGGTCGACAGCGTCGCGGAGGCGCAGCGCTACGTCAACGATTTTCCGTTGACGAAAAAGGGATTTCTGGAGTGGACCTACGTGCCGGTGACCGCGCCGCTGCCCATCGAGGCGCTGATGGATCAGTCGGTCGACGTGGCCGAGCCCTACGACAGGACGAAGTGATGCGGCATGCCAACGGGCTCGACATCGCGCAAACGGTCCAGGACGCGTGCGATCCGGCGCGCATGGCGCTGTTGATCTACGACATGCAGGTCGGGATCGTGAGGCAGATCCCGGACGGGGACGAAGTCGTCGACGCCTGCGTACGCCTGCGAGAGGCCGCACGAGCCAACGGCTTTCGCGTTTTCTACACCCGGCACATGTCGCTCCCGATGGCGCTGGCGGGTGTATCGCAGCTGCGCACGGCCATGCTGTGGCAGCGGGTGGACGATCCCGGCCGGCTGCACGCCCCCTTCCCGCAGGGGTCACCGCAATACCAACTGGCGCCGGAACTGACCCCGGGCCCGGACGAGGTGGCCTTCGACAAGATCACGATGTCGGCCTTCACGGCGACTCCGCTCGATATCGCGTTGCGCGACTGCGGAATCGACACCTTCGCCATCGCGGGCATCGCGCTGGAGGTCGGCATCGAGCCCACCGTGCGTCACGCCATGGATCTCGGCTATCTGCCGATCGTGGTGACCGATGCCTGCGGTTCGGGAAACCCCGCAGCGGGCGAGCGATCGCTGGCCGCGCTGGCGTACTCCGGCGGCTCGCTCGCCACCGACACCGCCGCTCTGAGCGGTCTCATGGCCCGCCGCCGAGAACGGTGATTCCGTCAGCTGACTATATTCCGTTGTGCGTATATACGCGGGTGTGTATATTGAGCGTATGGCAGCCGATCCGTTCACCGTGGTCGCCGAGCCGCAGCGGCGGCGGATACTCGACCAGTTGCGTGGTGGCGACGCGACCGTGGGTGAGTTGGTGGACCGGCTGGCTGTGTCGCAGCCGACGGTCTCCAAGCATCTGAAGGTGTTGCGGGAGGCTGGGTTCGTCACGTGTGAGGTGGCGGCCCAGCGTCGCATCTATCGGCTCGCGCCGGGTCCGTTCGGGGAGCTGGACGGCTGGCTGTCGCCGTATCTGCGGCTGTGGCACAACCATCTGGACGCCCTCGGGCGTCACCTCGACAGGAAGGATTCGTCCTCATGACCAGTCGCACCTATCGGCCCAGTCCACTACATCCGGTCGAACTCGTGGACGATGGGGGACAGTGGTCCCTGGTGTTCACGCGGGAATTCCCGCAGGGGCTCGACTCGATATGGTCCGCGCTCACCGAACCGGAAGAGCTGCGGGAGTGGGCGCCCTTCACCGCCGATCGCTCCCTTACCGCCCTCGGTCCGGTCACCTTCACCATGGGCGATGGCGAGACGAAAATGGAGCTGCCGGGCGAGGTTTCGCGCGCCGATCGTCCGCATGTCCTCGAATACGCCTGGGGTACCGAGAAATTGCGCTGGGCGCTGAGCGAATCCGCCGACGGCACAACCCTTCGTCTCACCCACTACCTGACCGACCGCGCCTCGGCGGCGATGATGGCGGCCGGGTGGCACATCTGCCTCGACGTCGCCGCCCTCCTGATCGCCGGATCTCCCATCGGACCGATCGTCGGCGCGGAAGCGATGAACTACGGCTGGGGGGAGCTGAACGAGAAGTACTCGACCGAACTCGGCGTGGAGCCGATGCGTCCGCCGGTGTGATCGGCCACGTTCAGGCCCAGGCCCGAGTGGTCATGCTGAGGCGTTGACCAGGTCGGTCGAGCAGCTCAGGCGTACGACGTCCGACCCGTCACTCCTGGAATCGCGCTGATGTCGGTGTGCCGGAGTGACCCGTGCTACATCGGGCATGACGTGATCGAACCTGTTGCCACTTGTGTGCTGAGTCCGAATAGACGTACTGTACAGGTATGAACAGGGCTGGACAGGTTCGGTTAGGTAAGCGGGATCGGCTGGTGGCCGATCTCGAGCAGCAGATTCAATCGGGCCGCCTGTGCCACGGCGATCAGCTGCCGGGGGAGATCGAACTGGCGCAGCGGTACCGGGTCAGCCGCGGCACGGTGCGCGGCGCGTTGTCGGAATTGCAGCGCCGCGAGCTCATCGCGACGCAGACGGGCGTCGGCTCGTTCGTCACCTTCGATGGCAAACAGCTCGAACAGTCGGTCGGCTGGGCCCGGGCGCTGGCCGGTTCCGGCTTCGCCGTCAGCACCGAACTGCTCGGCATCGAGCGGGTGAGCGATCCGGAGCTGTCCGAGCGGTTCGCCGTCGACGGCTTCGTCGCGGTGCGCCGACGCCGACGTGATTCGGCGAAATGCCCGGTCTCCTACGAGGTTTCGCTCATCCCCGCGACCGCTGTGCTGGCCGATCTGCCCGAGCGTGGCCTGGTGAACGATTCGCTCACCGCGACCCTCGCGGCTGCCGGGCTGCGCGCCGAGGGCGGTGAGCAGTGGATCGGCACGCAGGCCCTGTCCGCCGAGACCGCTGTCCTGCTCGAGCGGCGCGCGGGCGAGGTCTTCCTGCACGCCACCCGCACCAGCACGGACGCGCACGGCGCGCTGGTCGAGCATGTCGTCAGCCTGCTGGATCCGGCCCGGTTCCGGTTCCACCTCACCTTCGGAGGGGCGTGATGAATACCCGCGACCGCGCGCTCGGCGCGTTCTGGGGCCTGGCCCTGGGCGACGCGCTGGGCATGCCCACCCAGTCGATGTCGCGCGAGCGGATCGCCGACTGGTACGGGCAGGTCCGCACGCTGGTGGACGCCGCCGCCGTCCAGCCGATCTCCCCCGGACTTCCGGCCGGAACGATCACCGACGACACCGAACAGGCCGTCCTGGTCGCCCATCTGCTCATCGACGGCGGCGGACGCATCGAACCGGACATCTTCGCCAAGGCGTTGCTGGACTGGGAGGCCGGAATGATCCAGCGCGGGCTGCTGGATCTGCTCGGCCCGTCCACCAAGCGCGCCCTGGAACTACTGCAGTCCGGTGTGCCGCCGCAGGAGGCGGGCAAATTCGGCACGACCAACGGCGCGGCCATGCGGGTCACCCCCGTCGCCATCGCCACGCCGCCCGGCCTCGGCGTCCTGGTCGACGCCGTCGTCGGTGCCAGCTCCCTGACGCATAACACGAGCCTCGGCATCGCCGGGGCCGCGGCGGTCGCGGGCGCGGTGTCGGCCGGAATCGACGGAGCGGACCTGTCCACCGCGTTGGATCATGCCGAACGCGCCGCCGTCGCCGGCGCCCTGCGCGGGAACTGGAGTGCGGGCGGCGAGATCGCCGCGCGCATCCGGTGGGCTCGCGAATGGGTACGGGGCATGGACAGGCCGGTGCTCGCCGATGCGATCGTGCAGGTCATCGGCACCTCGGTCGCCGCGCAGGAATCCGTCGTCGCGGCGTTCGCGCTGGCCGAGGCGCTGGGCGACCGGCCGGTGGAGGCGTTGACCCTGGCCGCGAGCCTGGGCGGGGATACCGACACGATCGCGGCCATGTGCGGGGCGATCCTCGGGGCCCAGCATGGTGTGTCCGGACTGCCCTCCGGCCTGATCGCGCGGGTGCGCGAGGTGAACGACCTGGCATTGGAACCCGTCGTGGACGGGCTGCTCGAGCTGCGCGCAGCGGCCGTTTAAGGAGACATCATGAGCGACACCGTCGTCGCCTCCGCGCCCGCCGAGGGCGCGCTGGAAACCCGTGGCATCGAACCTGTTCCGGACAACGAGCGGCATGGCCGGCCGATGCAGCTGTTCTGGGTATGGTTCGCCGCCAATATCGGGATTCTCGCGCTGCCGCTGGGCGCGACACTGGTCGCCTTTCAGAAGCTGGCCTTCTGGCAGGCGGTGATCGTGGCGCTGGTCGGATCGGTCGGGTCGTTCGCGATCGTCGGCGTGGTCTCCATCGCCGGCCGTCGGGGTGGGGCGCCCGGATTGACGCTGTCCCGTGCGGTTTTCGGCGTGCGGGGTAATGCGGGACCGACCGTGGTGTCGTTGATTTCCCGGCTGGGCTGGGAGACGGTGAATACGACAACCGCCGCGTTCGCGCTGTTGTCGTTGTGCGCCATCCTTTTCGGCACGCGGTCGGAGGCGAAGGCGACGCCGGTGCTGACCATCGCGTGCATCCTGGTGTTCGTCGCGTTCACCGTCGTGGTGTCGGGTATGGGACATCGTGTGCTGGTGGCCGTACAACGCTGGGCCACATGGGTTTTCGGTGCGTTGAATATCGTCGTCGGGATCACGCTGGTGACCCGGGTGGACTGGCATGCGGTCGGATCGGCGGCGCCCGCCCCGGTGGGCGCGATGATCGCGGGGATCGGCACGATCGCCGCGGGGACCGGCATCGGCTGGGCCAACGCCTCGGCGGACATGTCCCGCTATCAGTCGCCGAAGGTGCGCGCGGGCGCCCTGGTCGCCTCGGCCGCCGCGGGCGCGGGTATTCCGCTGGTGCTGCTGATTTCGCTGGGCAGCCTGCTGGCGGCGGGCGATCCGTCGCTGGCGAGCGCCGACGATCCGGTGGCCGCGATCCGCGCGATGCTGCCCGCGTGGATGGCGGTGCCATACCTGATCGCGGCGTTCGGCGGGCTGCTGCTGTCCAACCACCTGTCGGTGTATTCGGCCGGGCTCACCACACTGACTCTCGGCGTGCGTATTCCGCGGGTGTACGCGGTGCTGGTCGACGTGGTGGTGACCACGGCCGGCTCGATCTACTTCATGCTCGTCGCCGGGAACTTCTACGGACCGTTCATCGCGTTCATCAGCATGCTCGCGGTGCCGATCACCGCCTGGGTGGGCGTATTCGTCACGGATATGCTGCGGCGCACGCGATATGACAGCGCGGCGCTGATGGACATGGGCCGCGGCGGCCGGTACTGGTATCTTGGCGGCGTGCGCTGGCAGGCGCTGATCTCGTGGGCGGTTGCGATTGTGGTCGGTTACCAGTTCACCACGGCGGGAACGAGTTCGGACCATTGGTTCAGCGGGGTGTTCGCCGACAGCTGGCTGGGGAAGAACGGGCTGGGCTGGGTGATCACCTTCATCCTGGCGGCCGGGTTGTACGCCGCGTTCGGCGGGATCCGGCGGAAGGCGGCCGGTGAGGTCGAGGATGTGTCGTCGAGCCCGAGCGAGGTGCGGGCGTGAATCCACCGCGCGGCCGACTCGTGCACACCGGTCAGGTGATCATCGATCTGGTCATGCCGGTGGACGAGCTGCCCTCACCGGGCGGCGATGTGCTGGCGCGAGACGCGCGGCTGTGGGCGGGCGGTGGATTCAATGTCATGTCCGCCGCCGCGCGTTCGGGTGCGCGGGTGGTCTACGCCGGCGCGCACGGTACCGGCCGATTCGGCGATCAGGCACGGGAGGCGTTGCGCGAGGAGGGGATCACCGTCGCACAGCCGCCGCTGGACGGGGTCGACACGGGCGTCTGTGTGGTGCTGGTCGACGACAGTGGGGAGCGCACGTTCGTCACCGGCACCGGAGCGGAAGGCATGCTGTCGCCCGAACGTCTCGTCGAGATCGTTACCACGCCAGAGGATCTGGTGTACGTCAGCGGATACAGCCTGATGCACGAGGCGAACCGAGCCGCACTGCTGGCCTGGCTGCCCGGCGTGCGCGGCACGGTTTTGTTCGATCCGGGTCCGCTGGCGGGACGGATCGACGATGCGGCGCTGACCACCGTGCTGGCCCGTACGGATCTGCTGAGTTGCAATGCGGCAGAGGCTCGTACGCTGAGCGGCAACAATGACCTCGCGGCGGCCGCCACCGCGTTGATGCGGCGGATCGGTGCCGTGTCAGCGGAGAAAGGCGCTGAGCCAGAGGAACTGAGCGCGGCGGCCGCGAGTGTGTCCGGGAATCCGAGCATCGTGAAAGGTACCGAGGCCCAGAAGGAAGCGGTCCTGGCGGAATCGAGTGCGGTACGGCCGCGGAATGAGACGTCGCCTCGGCGGATCGGCCCGGCCGTAGTCGTGCGGGATGGCGCGGCAGGTTGCGTGCTCGCCCGCGACGGCAGAATTGAAGCGATTCAAGGATTTCCGGTTGATCCGGTAGACACTAATGGTGCCGGTGACGCGCACTGCGGTGTACTCGCCGCGGCCCTGCTCGCGGGCGCGGACCTGACGACAGCCGCCGAGCGCGCGAACGCCGCGGCATCATTGGCAGTGCGGCTGTCCGGCCCGGCGACGGCTCCGACCGCGGCGCAGATCGATCGGTTCCTGGCCGGCCGATAGCTCCCCGGCGGCGCTCGGGCCCTCGTGGTCGTGGCGGTGATCACGGGTGGGCATGGACGTGGGGGATGATCCTGTATGGCGGGCTGCTGACCGTCGCTGGTCGTGCGGTGATCACAGTGCAGCCTGTTCGTCACCGCCGACGAACTCGCCGATCGCCGCCGGGGCTCGTCGTACGAGCTGAGCATGCGGGTGCACGTGAACGGCGATCTCCTGGGCTCGGTCGAAGGGCCCGAAGGCGCACGAGATCCTCCCTTGGCGGGAGTAGACCGGGTTCGTCTCGGTGCCGGGCTGCCGCCACACAGCCCGGCGGTGCGAGTCAGTAGATGTTCGAGGGACGGACCATGCCCTCGGCGAGGTCGCCGAAGCCCGGGGCGATGACCGAGCCGGGATTGACCACGACCTCCTCGACGACGAGCGTTTCGGTGGTCAGCAGCAGAGCTGCTATGGACGCGGCGCTCTGCAGGGCCGAGCGGGTGACCTTCAGCGGATCGATCACTCCGGCGGCGAACATATCGCCGTAGACGTCGGTGACCGCGTTGAAGCCATGTCCCACAGGCAGTTCCGCGACCTTGACGACCGCCGCGTCACCATCGAATCCGGCGTTGATCGCGATCCAGCGCAACGGCTCCTCCACCGCGCGCCGCACGATCTCCCGGCCCTCGGCCGCATCGCCGGTGAGCTCCAGCAGATCCAGCGCCGGCTGTGCCTGCAGCAGCGCCGTGCCACCGCCCGCGACTACGCCCTCCTCGATCGCGGCGCGGGTGGCGGACAGCGAATCCTCGACCCGGTGCAGCTTTTCACGCAGCTCCACGTCCGTGGCCGCGCCGACGTGCACCACAGCCACCCGGCCGGACAGGCGGGCGATACGCAGCTGCAAGCCGTCCCTGTCGTGCTCGTTCTCCGCGCGTGCCAATTCCCTGTGCAGTTGGGCGATTCGGGTCTGCGCCTCCTGCGCTGTGCCCGCGCCGCCGACGAGCGTGGTGGCGCCTTCGGTGACGGTGACCTTCCGCGCCCGCCCGAGGTGCTCCAGGCGGACGTTCTCCAACGCCAGGCCGGATTCGTCGCTGACCACGCGACCGCCGAGCAGGACCGCCAGATCCTCGAGCTCGGCGACCCGGCGATGGCCGAAACCGGGCGCGCGCACCACCGCGGAGCGGAAGGTGTCGTGAACCGTATTGGTCACCAGCATGTTCAGCGCCGGACCGTCCATGTTCTCGCACAGCACCAGCAGTGGCCGCCCCGTCCGCTGTACCTGTTCGAGTACCGGCATCAGCGTCTGCACCGTGGCGATCTTCTGGTTGGTGAGCAGCACGTAGGCGTCGTCGAGCACCGCCTCCATCCGGTCCTTGTCGGTCACGAAATACGGTGACAGATAACCGTGGTCGATTTCGATGCCGTCGACGTAGCTCAGTTCCAGACCGAGCTGCGGCCATTCCTCCACGGTGACGACGCCGTTCACGCCGACCCGGTCCAGGGCCGAGGCGATGACGTCGCCGATCTCGGTGTCGTTGTTGGCCGACAACATCGCGACATGCCGCAGATCGTCGAGTCCGGTGATCGGGCGCGCACGCTCGCGCAGCACCTCGACGACCGCGGCGGTCGCCCGCTCGATGCCGCGTTTGAGCGCAACGGGATTCGCCCCGCCCTCCACCGCGCGCAACCCCTCCCGGACCATCGCCTGCGCGAGCACGGTCGCGGTGGTCGTGCCGTCGCCCGCGACACCGTTCGTCTTGGTGGCGACCTCCTTCACCAGCTGGGCGCCCATATTCGCGAAGGGATCGCGCAGTTGGATCTCCTTGGCGATGGTGACACCGTCGTTGGTGATGGTCGGGGCGCCGGTGAGTTTCTCCAGCACCGCATTACGGCCTCGGGGACCCAGGGTGACCTTGACCGCGTCGGCCAACGCGTTGACCCCCGCCTCGAGGAGACCGCGGGCCTCGCCGCGGAAACGTAGTTCTTTTGCCATGTCGCACGCACCTTGTCGTCAGTGTTTGTCGCCGGGCCCGATCAGGGGACCAGGATCGCCCGGCCCCGGACCTGTCCGGCGTCCAGATCGCGCAGCGCCGAATCGAAGTCGGCGAGGGGGTATTTCGTGGTGTGCAGGCGCACCTTGTCCTGCGCCGCGAGCGCCATCAGCTCGACCAGATCGTTGTAGGAGCCGACCAGGTTGCCGATGAAATTGATTTCGGCGGAGATGATGTCGATGGTCGGGACAGACAGCACGCCGCCGTAGCCGATGACGTAGTAGTTCCCCGCGCGGCGCAGCATGCCGACACCGGCCTCGAGCGCGCCGCCCTCGCCGACGAAGTCCAGCACCGCCTCCGCGCCCTGGCCGCCGGTCAGTTCGCGCACTGCCGCCACCTCGGTACCGTCGGCGAGCACCGTGTGGCGTGCGCCGATCGTGCGCGCCAGCTCCAATGCGGCAGGGGAGCGGTCCACGACGATGGTCGTCGCGGGGGACAGCGCCGTGAACACCTGAATGCCGATGTGGCCGAGGCCGCCCGCGCCGATCAGCACGGCGGTATCGCCGGGCCGCAGCCGGCGAGCCGCCTTAGCCACCGCGTGGTACGCGGTGAGCCCCGCGTCCGCCAGGGCCGCCACGTCCGCGGGCGCCAGGGTGCGGTCCAGCCGGACCACCGCGCGCGCGGAGGTGCGCAGGTATTCGGCGTAGCCACCGTCGGTGTCGATGCCAGGGAATTGCGAACTCGCGCAATGCACATCGTCACCGGCCCGGCAGGCCCGGCACAGCCCGCAGGTGATCAGCGGGTGCAGGATCACCGGATCACCCACGGCCACATTGGTGACCGCGGACCCTACCGACTCGACCCAGCCGGCATTCTCGTGTCCGATCGTATAGGGCAGTGTCACACCACTTTTGGCCTCCCATTGGCCTTCGATGATGTGCAGGTCGGTGCGGCACACGCCCGCGCCGCCGATCCGGACGATCACGTCGAACGGGCCCTCGAGGCGGGGGTCGGGTACATCGACCAGTTCCGGCTTGGATTCGTACGCCGGTAATCGCACGGCCTTCATCGTTGTGCTCCCATCGGTTCCGTATTCACCGCGGTAGCGCCGTACCTCGTGGCGAGCAGCCCGCGGCAGAAATGTGCGTTGCCCTCCACGCTCACCCGCACGGTGTGGGCGAAGCGGACGTATGTCGAGGCGTCCGCTGCCGCGATCGGTTCGCCGGACTCGTCGACGAGCAGCCGATCGCCGGGCTCCGCGCCCAGCCCGATCGCGATCCGGCGGCGGCACAGCGAATCCCGTGCCGGTCCGGCGGGAATATCGCCGAGCCGCAATCTCTCCGGTGTGTCGGGCAGATCTCCCAGAGCGCGGATCGAGCGGTCCAGCGCGGCGAGGTAGACCTTGCGCTGGAATCGTGTGCGCAACTCTTCGAGTTCGCCGGCGGCCTCGTGCGGGAAACTGCCGACGAAGCCGGTGGCGGCCGCGACCCCGGCATTGATCTCCTGTGCCGCGAAATGGTCGACCAATTCGATGCTGACAGCCGTGACGCCCTCGGCCGAACCTACCGCGTCGCGGGCATCGGCGACCATCAGATACGCGAAATTCGGCGCGCAGAAGTATGTCGGCAGCCGCAGCCGAACCCATGCCCGCCCGTCCTCATCGACCCGGACGTCGGAGACGAATCGCAGCACCACCAGCGATTCTCCCAGTTCCGGGTCGTGCACGGTATCGAGTGCCGCCCAGACCCGGGCGGCGACGGCGTCTGGTCCGCAGTGCCCGAGCGGCTCTGATCCGATCATGCCGGCACCGAGTCCGCGAGCTCGAGCCCGGCGGGCACCGCGATGTCGTACATCCGAGCGGCATTGAGCCCCAGGATCTTCTTCTTCTGCGCCACGGTCAGCGGCGTGTATTCGGTCATGTCCTCCGGGATCTGGAAGTCGACGAACCGCTCCACCAGCCACTTCGGCGTCCACAGCGCGTAATCGCTGGAGAACTGGATGCGATCCTCGTCCAGCCAGTACAGCAGCTCGCCGATGATCTGCGCGAAATACCGTGGCCGCGTGTGGATGAACGGCATCGCGACCGCCAATCCGGCGTGCACGTTGGGCTCCTGCGTGGCGATCCAGCAGAAGTCCTCCAGCCGGGGCAGACCGCAGTGTTCGACGATGAAGTTCAGCTCCGTGAAATCGGTGGCGACCTTGTCGACATCGGCGACGTCGAACGAATCACGGTCCAGCGGACGGATCGTCGGGCCCTTGTGGACGTGGATATTGGTGATGCCCAGCTCCTGACAAGCATCCAGATAACGGTAGGTCCATGGATCGTCGAGCTTGTAGCCACGCGAATCACCGTGCCACTCGGCGGTGTACAGCTTCACGCCCTTGAGCCCGAACCGTTCGGCGTCGCGGCGCAGCTGCGCGAGTCCCTCCTCGCCGTAGCGGGGATCCCAGTTGTGGTTGTAGGTCAGTTTGTCCGGATGTGCCTGCGCCAGTGCGAAAGCCTCCTCGGTCTGGCCGAAACCGGTGTGGTAGAACTCGCTCAGCCGGGCGGGCTGGAAGATCGCGTGGTCCACGTGGCCGTTCTCGAACAGGTCCCGCATCAGCCGTTCGCGGCCGTAGTACAGGTAGTCCTCGTACGGCCACAGCTCCGATTCGGGGCTCAGATTGCGGTGGTAGTCGTAGAAGCAGTCGATGAACTGCTTGCCGTGGATGTTGCGCTGGTTGGCCGGGCGCGCGTCCCACAGCGCGATGTGCGCGTCGACGATGAAGTAGCGCTCGCCGTCCTTCTCGTACATGATGTCTCCGTTGATCTCTGGAGTTGTTCTACTGGACCGGTTTCAGGTCGAAATCGATGTATTCGGCGGCGTCCTCGGGGTTGGCGAACAGCATGGTCCGGTCGTCGAAGTGCACCATCCGCCCGTAGTGGGTGGACATGATCTCCTCGAAGTCGGTCAGGTCGAACGGTGTGCCGAGCGCGTCGGTGATCTCGCCGAAATCGAAGACCAGGACGTTGCCGCCGTCGACGCGGATCATCGACGGATATTCGGTGATCGTGACGTCGTCCTTGGCGCCCATCACCTCCGCGACGACGTAGCCGTTCTGGTTGTTCATGAGGGTGACGCCGCACATATTCGACGATCCGACACCCACACCGAATTGCATTGCGCCGGCGCTCATCAGGACTCCTTCTGCTGATCGAGATCGAATTCCAGGCCGAGATCGGCCAGCACGGAGCGCAGTCCGGCCTTCGCGGCCTCGAACGACTGCGCGAACGGCACCGTGCGCTCCTGCGGCTGCGACCAGATCGGTTGCAGCTCACGGGCCGCGGCCAGGCTCAGCGGCGCCCAGGTGGCCAGCCACCGGTGCATGACCTCCCGGTTGTGCGGGCCGTGCCGGTCGTCGTGGGCGAGCTGGGTGAACAGCGCCCGGGTGTAGGCCAGGTCGCGGTTGTAGTCGTGTTCGCCGGAGCCGACCAGTGCGGGGGTCACGTAATCGCCGTTGCGGGCGGAGATCTGCATCACCAGGTGGCTGCGGAACAGCACGCCCACCAACTGTTCGTAGACGATGTTGGTGGCGAAGACCGCCTCGGCCCAATCGCCTGCGGCGGTGAGCAGTTCGACGTTGCGGCGCACGCCCTGCCACACCGGATCCTCGTGCCACACCGTGCGGTGCACCGAACCGTCGAAGCCGGACAGCGATTCGCTGAGGTCCAGATTGTACAGCGCCAGATCCTGGGCGAAACGCAGCTTGTGCGCGCTGTTCACCGCGACCGCGTTATTGATCATGTTGGTCGGACCGGAGCGCTGCACGGCGGTGAACACATGCAGGCCCAGGCCGTTCTCCGCATGCATCCAGGCGCCCAGATGGCGTTCGATGAACCGCACCCAGCTCGGCGCCCAGGACTCGTAGGCCGAGGCCAGTTTGGCGTTGTCGAGATTCTGCTGGGTCTGCCGCACCACATTGGCGTTGTTGCGGTAGATCGTCTGCTCCCACTCCTCGTTCGGGTCGCGGAAGCGATGCCAGTCCGTGGCCTTCAGGGCGGTCCACTCCTGCGGGTAGCCGCCCGGGCCGTCGGCGAATCCGTAGATCCAGCCCTGCGTGAGGTGCCGGTCCGGATCGGGCTGCACGTCGAAGGTGACGTCCTCGTAGGTGGTGGCCCGCAGCTTGGCGGGCTGGAAGTAGTTGTAGGAGCGGCTGTTCGAGCTCGGGAACTCCAGCGCGCCGGCCTCGGCGTCGGTGAACTGCGGCTTGGGGAAGCTGCGTGGCGCTTTGGGCTGGGCCGCGTGTTCGGCGGTGGATGCGCTCATCTGTCGGTACTCACTTTCAGTGTTCGGTGACCGCGGTGGTGAACTTGTCGAAATGGATGCGTTCGCGGGCAACGCCTTTGCCGTCCAGCAGCGCGAGTGCGGCGTCGACCATGGGCGGTGGGCCGCACAGATAGACGTCGGTGTCCTCCAGGTCGGTCTCGCGCCGGCCGACCACGTCGGTGACGAAGCCGAAATCGCCCTCGATGACCCCCATCCGGGGCCAGTCGGCGGTGGTGTCCTGCGACAGCGCGGGCACGAAGCGGAATTCGGGCAGACTGCCTCCGAGCTCGATGATCTCGGGCAGGTAGAACAGGTCGCCCGCGGTGCGCGCCCCGTAGTAGAACCGCACGGCCCGCGTGCTGCCGGTCTCGGCCAGGTGTCGCAGCAGCGACAGGATCGGCGCCATCCCCGCGCCGCCGCCGATGCAGACGATGTCGCGAACCTGGCCGGGTTTGATGGTGAACGACCCGTACGGGCCGCGCAGCGTCAGCTCGTCCCCGACGCCGAGACCATCGGTCAGCAGCGCTGAGAAGCGTCCGCCCGCATAGCATTTGATGATGAACTCGATGCCGTCTGCCGAGGGGGTCGTCGCCATGGAGAACGACCGGTGCTCGTCGGTACCGGGAATCAGCACCTCGGAGTACTGGCCGGGTTTGAAGGTGTAGTTCCCGGGCTCGACCGGCGTGAGCTCGAGCGAGACGATGTCGGGCGTCAACCGGGTCAGCGCCGTGATTCGAGTCCGGACCTGTTGCAGCGGAACGGCATTGTGCAGCTCGTCCTCGTCGAAGTTGATCAGCTCTATGGTGCAATCGCTGTAGACGTGCGTCTTGCACAGCAGCACATAGCCTTCCTCGCTCTCGTAGTCGGCCAGCGCGAAGGTGGAATAGCGGTCCATCTGCACGTCGCCGTCGAGCAGGAACGACTTACAGGCCGAGCACTGCCCCTCACGGCAGCCGTGCATCAGCGAAATGCCCTGCCGGAAAGCGGCATCCAGGACAGTCTCCTGTTCGTCCACGTCGATTTCGAGGTCGACCGGATCGAATCGGATGCGGTGGGTGTCACCCATGGGACTCTCGTTTCTGCGGGGCCCGGTGGCGGGGCGTGCGTGCGTCTCGCTGCCGCCACCGGGCAGGCCGGAGGCGGTCCGGCCGTCTTTCAGGCGGGTGTCCGGGCGGGCCGCCCGCCGGGGCCACCGGCGGTGTAGGCGGCGATATGCGCCGCCCGCTCGGCGTCCGACATCTCGTTCAGCAGCACGTTCGGGCTCTGGAAGGTGATGCCGCGCACGTCGTCCAGCGTCCACAGCTTCTTCTCGTCGTCCAGATCCAGATGCGGCTGCGGGATGAGCGTCTTGCCGTCGTCGCGCACATAGCCGAGCTTGGCGATGATGTCGGCGAGATCCTCGTTGTGGTGCAGGGTCTCCCATTCCCGGAATCCGGTCAGCCGCCCCATATTCGGTGTCGGCCTGCCCTCGTACTCGGGGCGGAAGGCCTTGATGTCGGTCCAGGCGCAGGTTTCCGAGCAGTAGGTACGCCACTGGCCGTCGACCTTCTCGGTGACCATGTCCGGGCGAATCAGGCACGGCACCATGCACGTCCAGCACCGGTGCGGATACTGGTAGTCCACATCCTCGAACGCGATCGGCTTGTTCTTACCGGGGTAGCGCAGCCGGTTGTAGTTTTCCCACCACTTGCCGTATTTGTTGTACCAGCCGGGGTACTTCTCCTCGAACCATTCGAAGTCCGTGTCGGTCATCGGGTCGATGCGCCAGTAGTTGACCGGCCAGCCGGTGGCGAAGAACTGCGCGACCTCGTGCACATAGCCCTTGTGCACGATGCGGTTCCACGCCTCCTCCACCAGATCGTGCGGAATCTTCAGCCCGTACTTCTCCAGCGGGATCAGGTAGCTGCGGTAATAGTCGTCGTAGATCCAGCGTCGCCACATCTCGGCGTAGCTGTCGCGGTCCTTGCGGCGGTCCTTGGTGCCGTACTCGATGAAGGTGCCGATCGCGGCGTCGACCACACAGTGGTTGTTCCACCACGCGTAGCGCAGATCCCGTTCCAGCAGTTGGCGGTTGCGCTCGTCGGCCAGGGCCATCAGCAGGATCGAATAGCCATTGGAGATGTGCCGCGATTCGTCGGACTGCACCGAGTGGAACACCGTCGGCAGCAGATAGTCGCCGTTGGCCGCGGCCTCCGAGGGCATGGCCACGAAAAGGGTGTTGGTGAAGGCGGTTTCGGCGACCACGGTCAGATAGATGTTGGCCGCGGTGATGGCGTCGCCGGTGATGAATCCCTCGCCGAACTGACGGCCGATGGTTCCGGCGTAGTTGTTGGCGAAGCCCTTCTCGCTGATATCGAATCCGGCCGGGTCGATGTAGTGATTCATGTAGAGCCGCTTGAGGTTCATCTGAATCGTGGAGTGCCGGACCTCGTCGATCATCTGCACGGCCAGGCCGTTGTGGATCTGCGGATTCGGCACCGCGTCGATGGCCATGGGCATCGCCCGTGCCGCGGAGATCTCCGGGAACGGGATGATCGATAGGAACAGCTTCTGCCATTCCATCCAGCGCTGCTGCACCTGACGGAACATATTGCCGCGAATCGCGCCGTCCATCGCGCCGAAAACGCGGTTGTCCTTTTCCTCTTCCATCGGGAAGTAGGAGCGCAGGATCTGCTTGAGCGGATCCTTCTTGGGCGCCTTGTCGAAGCTGTAGTCGGTACCGAATCGCGTGGCGGGCGTCGCGAAGGTCGGTTCCCAGGACAGTTCGGTGATCTTCTTGTGGGCTTTGCTCAGACTCTGTCTGCTCAAGGTGTCCTCCTCCAGGCCGGTTCATCCGGGCTGTGATTCATGACACCGGAATCATGGTCGCCTGCGCGTCTCAGGATGAGACCTGTCTCACACTGAGACGGCGTAGCGTCTGTCACACGGGAGTAAGTACGAGGTGAACGGTGATGAGCGCAGTCGATCGCAGTGTCCGGGTCCGTCAGGCCCGTGCACAGTTCCTGGCAGAGGGGTCCACCGATGAACCGGTTGTCGGCGCCACCGTCCTGGATTCGTGGCATCGGTCCATGGACCTGCGCGTGCATCCGGACCGGGTCGATCTGAACTTCCTGCGCGAACCCGATCCGGGCTCCCCGCTGGCGATCGCCGGGATGCCGGTGGTGCGCAAGCTGGCCGAGGATCTGGCCGCGCACACCGTCAGCGTCATCCTCAGCTCCGCCGACGGTCTGGTGCTCGAACGGGTCGCCTCCGAACCGGTGATGATGCGTGCGCTGGACGAGGTGCAGTTGGCGCGCGGCTACAGCTACGCCGAACAGTTCGTGGGCACCAACGGTATCGGCACCGCGCTGGAGACCGGGCGGCCCACCTTCATTCATGGCGGCGAGCACTACCTCGACTCACTGGGCCAACTCGCCTGTGCCGGAACGCCGATCCGCGATCCGATCTCGGGCAAGGTCGCCGGTGTGCTCGACTTGACCTGCTGGGCAACCGGTTCCGATCCGCTGCTACTGGCCCTGGCTCGCACGGCGGGCAGCCAGATCGAGGATCGGATGGGCGCGCTGGCCACCGAGACCGAGGCCGCGCTGCTGGAAGCGTATCTGCGCCAATGCCGCCGCTATCCGGCAGGCGTGATCGCGGTCGGCGACGACATCATGCTGATGAACCGGTATCTGCGGCGGGCTCTGGATGCCGGTGATCAGAATGTACTGCTGGAGCACGCGTCGGATCTGCGCCGACTGGGGCGCACGGGCGCGGCGGTCTGCGTGCTGCCGAGCGGGCGGACCGCGAAGGTCGCGATGGCCGAGCAGATCAGTGTGCGCCCCAATCGGATCGATGCGATCGTCCACGTCGGCCTGGTCGCCGAGTCGGCGTTGCACGGCGCCGTTCATCGGGACGCCCCACCGATCACGGGCCTGGCCGGGCACAGCAGCTCCTGGCGGCGCAGCTGCCAGCAGGTCGAGCGCTGCTGCGGCGACCGGGCGTGGGTGGCACTCGATGGCGAAATCGGTTCGGGCCGTGCGAAACTTGCCGAAATGGTCGCACACCACACGCGGCCCGACCGGACGGTGCCGGTGCTGCGCGCCGGGCGCCGCACCTCTCCCGAGGATATTCTCGCCGCGCTGACCGCGGCGACCGCGGCGGACGACTTCGATATCGTGCTCGCCGATATCGATCGGCTGCCCGCATCGATCGTCGAGCCGATTTCGGCGGTGCTGCAGTCCTGCGCGGGCCGAGGCTGGATCGCGGCCACCATGAATTCGGCCACCCACGCCTCTGCTGCCGAGGCGCTGCTGCTGCCCTTCTTCATGCATACCGTGACCGTGCCCGCCCTGCGGTATCGGATCGACGATCTGGACGACCTGGTACCCCATCTGCTGCGCGAACTCACCCGCAATGCCGATGTGCGTCTGTCGCCCACCGCATTCCGCCAGCTGACCCGCCTGCCGTGGCCGGGCAACGTCGCCCAGCTCCGACAAGTGCTGTCCGACACCCTGACTCGCCAGCGATCCGGGACGATCCCCGCGGAAAAACTACCGCCGGAATGCCATTCACTGGCGCGGCGCACCCTCACCCGCCTGGAGGCACTCGAACGCGACGCGATTGTCCGCAGTCTGCAGGACAGCGACGGGGACAAACCGGCCGCAGCGCGTGCCCTGGGCATCTCCCGGGCGACGATGTACCGCAAGATCAAGGACTACGGCATCGCCTGACCGGGCCGCCACCCACGATCAGACCGGAAAGGTGACCCCGGTCAGTTCTTCCGAGACCGTCCAGAGGCGTCGCTGGATGGATTCGTCGTGGGACCGACGGCTGGACTTGACCACCGTAGGGTAGCCCCTGCTCTCGAAAAGACCGTTGGGGCCGTAGTATTGGCCGCCGACCGCGGCGGGGTCGGTGGCGGCGCGCAGCGTGGGCAGGGCGCCCATCGCCGGGCTCTGGCCGATCAGCGGCGTGAAGGGGGCGACGAACGCGGGCATGTTGCGCATCAGTTCGGTGTCGGAGGCGCCGGGGTGGGCGGCGACCGCGATGGTGGAGTCCTTGCCGGACAGTCGACGCTGCAATTCGTAGGTGAACATCAGATTCGCCAGCTTGGATTGGCCGTACGCGCGAACGCGGCTGTAGGACCTCTCGAACTGGAGATCCTCGAAGTTGATCCGGGCCAGGATGCGGTGCCCGACGCTACTGACCGTCACCACCCGCGAGCCCGGCACCGGCAGGATATGGTCGAGCAGTAGTCCGGTGAGGGCGAAGTGCCCCAAATGGTTTGTGCCGAACTGCAACTCGAACCCGTCCTGGGTCGCCTGCTTCGGCGGGTACATCACTCCGGCGTTGTTGATCAGCAGATCAATCCTCGGATGATCGGCGCGCAGCGCGTCCGCCGCGGCACGGACGGAGTCCAGCGAGCCCAGATCGAGTTGCTGGAGCGTGACGTCGGCGCCGGGGACGGCGTCGGCGATGCGGGCCAGGGCGCTCTTTCCCTTCTCGATGTTCCGCACCGCCAGCACCACCGACGCGCCGTGCTCGGCGAGCAGCCGGGCGGTCTCGAATCCCAGCCCGGTGTTCGCGCCGGTGACCACGGCGAGCCGCCCCTGCTGGCCGGGGATGTCATCGCTGGTCCACTGTTCGCTCACGGTTCCTCCTAATTACAGACCATCGGTCTCTTGTATCTGCCACCGTAAGAGACCGGCGGTCTGCTGTCAAGAGACCGTTGGTCTGTAATATGAACCCATGCCTTTTCAGCGCGCGCGCAGCGAGGAGCAACGGGAGATTCGGCGCCGGACGATTCTGGACACCGCCTCCACGATGCTCGAGTCCATGCCCGCGGCCGAGGTCAGTCTCAACGAATTGAGTCGGCGGGCCTGCCTGGCCAAGTCGAATGTGTTGCGCTACTTCGAGTCCCGCGAAGCAATCCTGCTGGAACTCCTCGATCGCGCCATGAAGCGATGGCTGGCCGAGCTGTCCGGCCGGCTGACCGACGAGATCGACCCCGCCGCCGCGCCCGGCGAGCGTGGTGACCGGATCGCCGCGACCCTCACCCGCTCGCTCGTGCCGGAGCGGATGCTGTGCGACCTGCTCAGCTCACAGGCCGGCGTCCTGGGGCAGAAGATCTCCGTCGAGGTCGTCGCCGCCTACAAGCGCGCGATGTTCGACAACAACACCACACTGGCCGGGCTGGTCGGCAGCCACCTGCCGGAACTGGACGCCGAGGCCGCATGGCGCTTGTGCGCCACGGCCCTGATACTCACCGGCGCCCTGTGGGGGCACACGCACCATTCCGCCAGCGTCCTCGCCGCCTACCAGGCCGACCCCAGCCTGGCGCCGATGCATATGGACTTCGCTGAAACCCTCCAGGATTCGCTCACCACGGCGATCGCCGGAACACTCGCTCGCGCAGGCGCTTCGCCCACGCGTTGAGCCTGCGCCGCATCCCGCCCCCTGCGTGCGGGGTGGCCGGGCGCAGACGCGACGGCGCGAACAGTTCGCCGGGCGCAGCCGGCCTGCGCTGCCGAGTTAGGGTGTATACGGCGCTTACATCGGTGAGGCGTACGAGTGGCGACATAGGTGAGGGTTGGGTCATGCCGAAGCCGGGTGATACGTACCACCACGGTGACCTGCGCGCGGCCTGTGTCCGCGCCGCACGGGAGCTGCTGGAGGAGAACGGCAGCGCCGCCCTGTCCCTGCGCGCCGTCGCGCGTCGGGCGGGCGTATCGCCCACCGCCCCCTACCGCCACTACGCCGACCGCGACGCTCTGGTCTCCGCGGTCGCGGCCGAGGGTTACCGGGAATTGACCGGATATCTGGCCGAGGCCCATCCGACCCCGACCAACTCGAACGACGTATCCGACGTAGCGATCGCTTACGTCCGCTTCGCGCTCGACCATCCCGCCCTGTTCCGCGCGATGTTCTCCGAACCCTGCGACCCCACCAGCCCCGAACGCCAGGCCGCGACCACCGCGATCCGCGAATACGTCGCGAACCTGGTCCATCAGGTGGCCCCCGACTCCGCCGTGGACCCGCTGTCGACAGCCGTCTGGGCTCTGGTCCACGGCCTGGCCTTCCTGCACCTGGACGGCAAACTCGACGCTTCCGACCCCGACGCGGTAGCCACGCGAATACGGGCTGCTGTCAACGCCATTCGCACCGCCGCCCTGCCCGCTTGACACCGTGACAGATCATCCCGAGTGACGATCCATCACCGATCACGGTCCGGCATTCCCGCACATCAACGGGAAAATCGACGCTCCGACACGCGACCGGAAAGTTTGTGTGTCACAACGTAATAGGGGGTGGGTAGGGGGCAGCGCAG
>NZ_JAGPOX010000359.1 GCF_019038435.1 Nocardia alni | reverse complement strand
GAACTGGGCGTGTCGTAGCCCATCGACAGGGCGACGCTGATCACCGGTTCGCCTGCCAGCAGGCGTGGCAGTGACAGCAGCACGCGCAGGCGCTGCCGCCACTGGCTCAAGGTCATGCCTGTTTCGGCCTGCCAACGGCGGGCGAGGCTGCGGCTGGACAGTCCGCTGGCGGCTGCCCACGCTTCGACGCTGCGCAGGTCGTCCGGCGAACGCGCCAGCGCCGCCGCGATCCGCCGCAACCGGCGATCCCGCGGCTGTGGCAGGGCAAATGGCAAGGGAGTGCTGGCACGGATCTCATCGGCGATGACGCCGGCCAGGCGTGCCTGCGCAGCGTCCAGTGCCTGATGCGGCCAGCGCAGTGCGCGCGTCACCGCCGCCTGCAACAGCGCATCGGGTTGGAAAATACGGGGCAGCGGGGGCAGATCCAGGCCGGCAT
>NZ_JAGPOX010000358.1 GCF_019038435.1 Nocardia alni | reverse complement strand
GGCGCCGCACCATCCACGGTAGTCGCTATTCGATGCAATTTCGATGCATCCGGCAAATCGGACCCGGACCCGAGGCGGGGCCGGAACCGGGTATCGCTGTTCCGCACGAGCGAGACGGCGGCGCGAAGGCGTTTTCGCCGGGAATCTCGGCGTCTCCGGGTTTCGGAAATTCGCTACTGCCCGAAACCCCGGCGGGCTACTATCTCTCGAGATGCTCACCCGGCTTGCCGTAGGTGAGCATCGCCATTTTCCGGATCCTCGGGAGCACCCACCCGGCCCCCGGCGACTTGCCGCCGACGATCAACGACACCGAGCCTGTCACCTCGGTGCTTCCGCAACGGTCAGCAAGCGGTTCTCGCTCGTGTACGAGGAAATCCGTTCGGGTGATCCTCGACCGACGGTGACGGTCATGTATCGGCACCTACCGCACCTGCCT
>NZ_JAGPOX010000357.1 GCF_019038435.1 Nocardia alni | reverse complement strand
CCACCGCCTGATCCTTCCAGCCCCAACTACAACGGAGACAAAGCACGATGAAGAAACGCTCCCTGATGTCCGCCGCCTGCGCGCTGCTGGCGGCCACAGTCCTCGCGCCCGCGGGCGCCGCGGACGCCTTCCCGTCCAAGCCGCTCACCCTGGTGATCCCCTACCCGCCCGGCGGGCCGACCGATGCCATGGCGCGCACCCTGGCCGCCGAGATCAAGGACCGGATCGGCCAGCCGATGATCGTGGAGAACCGCGCGGGGGCCAACGGCAACATCGGCGCCGAATACGTCGCCCGGGCGGGGCCCGACGGCTACACGCTGATGTTCGGCACCTCGGGGCCCCTGGCCATCAACGCGAGCCTCTACGCCAAGATCGGCTACGACCCGGTCAAGAGCTATGCGCCGGTGGTCCGCGTGGGCTACCTGCCCACCGTGCTG
>NZ_JAGPOX010000356.1 GCF_019038435.1 Nocardia alni | reverse complement strand
ACATCGAGGTGCTGGACACCGCGGAGAAGCCCGGGGCCAAGGGCCGCGTGGTGGACATCAACCTGCTCTACACCACGCTGGAGGATTTCCACGGCACGGCCGAGGTGCCGATGCTGCTGCAGATTCCCAATGCCCTGATCTTCCAGAGGGTGGTGCGGCGCTGGAAGGTGGCACCGCCCATTCCGGACGCCGTCCACCATGCCGCCACCGAAGCCGGCGCGGCCACGCCGGCGGCGGCGACACCGAGTCCCGCGCCCGCGCCCGCTCCGGCCGCGGCCGCCATGGCGCAGCCCTCCGCGGCGCCGGGCGCGCCGAACGCCTGAGCGGCGCCCGCGGCAGGCGAAGGCCTCCCTCCGCTTCAGCGGCCCTCGCCGTGCGGCCTGTGGCCGCCGTCCTGGCCGTGCGGCGGATGCGGGGGCTCGTGCGGCATGCGGGCA
>NZ_JAGPOX010000355.1 GCF_019038435.1 Nocardia alni | reverse complement strand
GGCTGTAGATGGAAAGCGACCATTCGGAATCCCATTGCGCTGTCACGCGCAACCCTGCCACGGGCGGCTTGATAGCAAGCCATCCGTTCTCCACGCCGCAAGAGGTGCGCCGATCCCTCGACCGCAATGCCGCGGCTTTCCAGGAGTGGAGAGCCTCGCCCATGGGTGCGCGCGTGGCGGCTTACCGCCGGCTCTCCTCTGTCCTGCGCGGGCGTTCCGAGACCCTGGCCACCCTCATCACTGCGGAAATGGGAAAGACCATCGCCGCCGCACGTGCCGAGATCGAGAAATGCGCGGCGACCATCGATTGGATCGCGGACAACGGGCCGGCCTTTCTGGCGGACGAGCCGGTGCCGACCGGGGGACGCAACCAGGCGTACGTGTCCTTCCGACCCCTGGGCCCGATCCTGGGCGTGATGCCCTGGAACTTCCCCTTCT
>NZ_JAGPOX010000354.1 GCF_019038435.1 Nocardia alni | reverse complement strand
TATTTGGGCGAACTATCTTCCACAAGTGATGAATCACCGATAAATGCTGCTTTACCTTTTCCAACTTTAGAAATTGCTACATAGGGGCCTTCTGCTTTACCGCCCCCATTATAAATACCTTGATCTACAGCATGTGACCATTTACTTTTCGCTGGCAATTGTTCTGGTGTATACACAATACCTTTTGCTTTCTCTGGATTAGTAATTGCTAATGTCGATCCGGCATGCATAGAGACAGATTTCACACCTTCAGTAATACCGAAACTTTCTTTTGAAGAAACAATATTGCTCGTATTTAAATCACCTAGTGCATTATATCGAAAACGTACGCCAAAGTTTGTAGATAACCAATCTGAACTTTTCACACCTTGCATTGCAGTAGAACTTTTTTCTTCTGCATTCATACCTTTCGACATATCTTCATATGCTCCACGTCGATAAC
>NZ_JAGPOX010000353.1 GCF_019038435.1 Nocardia alni | reverse complement strand
GCCGCAGATAGGCGATCGAGGCGCGGTCCAGCCCGGCGACCGGCTCGTCCACCAGCACCAGTGCCGCGCCGCTCGCCAAGCCGGCCGCGAGCAGCACCTTGCGGCGCGTGCCGGTGGAAAGCTGCTCCATGCGCTTGCCGGCATGCCCGGCCAGCCCGAAACCCTGGACGTGGGCCGCCAGCGCATCGGCACTCCAGCCCGGGCGGCGCGCCGCCTGCGCGGCCCACCAATCTTCCGGCGTCTGCTGCGCGGCGGGCCCTCCGCCCTCCGCGCCGTCGCTGCGGGGATCGATCCAGAACACGTCGCGCGTCCCCGCGTCGATGCGCCCTTGCCGGGGATGCAGCTGGCCGGCGATGATCCGCAGCAGCGTGGTCTTGCCCCGGCCGTCGCCACCCCGCAGCAGCGTGGCGCCCGGCGCGATGCGCAGATCCATGCCGCCGAAC
>NZ_JAGPOX010000352.1 GCF_019038435.1 Nocardia alni | reverse complement strand
CAGACCCCGACGCGAACCCGCGTATTTTGCGCCGGCTCGCCCATCCACTGCAGGTAGTTGACGAGATCACCCACGGTCTCGTCGTACTGGAGGGGCGACATGGTACCCGGAGTCAGCTGCTCCCACCCCTTGAAGACCTGGGTTTTGTGTCCGTGGCTCTCGTGTTCCTCGAATACCGGGCGGCGTTCGCCCTGCAGTTGCCACAGCGCGTGGGGCATGCCGACGCTCGGGAACGCGAGGTTGTTCCAGCCCGTGGCCTTGGTGTCGTCGCGGTAGAACGTGCGCAGGAAGGTGTAGAGGTAGTCGGCCCCGGTGCCGTTGTGGCCGGCGCGCGAGCGGGCGATCACGGTGAGGTCGGGCGGGTTGGCGCCGAACCAGTCCTTGGCCTGCCGCGGATCGATCGTGGCCTTCATGGTCTCGCCCACCTTGTCGGTGGTGAAGAGC
>NZ_JAGPOX010000351.1 GCF_019038435.1 Nocardia alni | reverse complement strand
GTTCAGTCCTGCACAGATCGCCGAGAAGGTGCTGTGCCCGCGGCGCTCCCCGGTCGCGGCCCGTTGATGGAGCCCTACCCCAGCGGCACTGCGCGCCTTCGCCGCGGGCACCGTGCCGCGGCGTGGGCGCCCTCCCTGCTCGTGGCCGCCGTCCTGGCCTGCGCGGGGTCCGCCGCGCCCGCGGGACCGGTCGCCGACCGCGTGCGGGCCACCGGCGTGGTGCGGGTCTGCATCTGGCCCAGCTACCACGGCGTGAGCTACCGCAATCCGCGCACGCTGCAGCTGACCGGCATCGACATCGATCTGTCGCGGCAGTTCGCCGCCGACCTCGGAGTGCGGCTGGATTACGTGGATTCCACCCACGAGACCCTCGTGGAAGACCTGACGGAGCACCGCTGCGACGTCGGCATGGCGGGCATCGGCATTCTGCAGCCGCGCATGCAGGC
>NZ_JAGPOX010000350.1 GCF_019038435.1 Nocardia alni | reverse complement strand
GGCCAGGGCTTTCCGTCCCGGCCGATCAAGCTGGTCGTCGCCTTCCCCGCCGGCGGCCCCACCGACATCACGATGCGGGTGCTGGCGGAGAGCGCCTCGCGCGTGCTCGGCCAGCCGGTGGTCATCGACAACAAGCCCGGCGCGGGCGGCACGCTGCCCGCGCAGATGCTGCAGTCGTCCCCGGCCGACGGCTACACCGTCGCGCAGATCCCGCTCGGCGTGTTCCGCATGCCCTATACGACCAAGAGCAACTGGGATCCGGTCAAGTACATCAGCTATGTGATCAACGTGACGGGCTACGCCTTCGGCGTGGTGGTTCCGGCCGACTCGCCATTCAAGACCTGGGCGGATTTCGTCGCCTACGCCAAGGCCAACCCCGGCAAGCTCAGCTACGGCTCCACGGGCGCCCTGACGAGCCCGCACCTCACGATGGAGCGCGTGGCCCAGCAG
>NZ_JAGPOX010000034.1 GCF_019038435.1 Nocardia alni | reverse complement strand
GCGGCAAGTACGAAAACCAGATCCTGCCCACAGGATTCACCGCGGGTAGTCCCCAAGAAGCCCTCGACTGCGCCTGCAACCTCTACCTCGGGCACTGACCCCCGAAGAACTTGCGGGCGGGACCACTTAGCACCGGGTGCCTTTTGCTCGGTTGCTTGGGGTTGTTTGCTCAGCGGGTGGGGGTTGTGCGGAGGGTGGTGATGGCGCGTTCTATGCGTTTGGCGGATACCGGGTGGGGGGTGCCCAGTTGCTGGGCGAACAGGCTTACTCGAAACTCCTCGATCATCCACCAGATTTCGGTGACGTCGCGGCCGGTGCGGCGGGATTCGGGGAGGGCGTCCAGGAGTCGTTGGTAGGCGGCGTGGACTCGATCGAGTTCCAGCATGCCCTGGTGGTCTCGTGGGGCCGATGCGGGCAGGGCCTCCAGGCGCACGACCGCGGCCTGGAGGTAGCGCGGCAGTTCGCGGAGGCGGGCCGAGCCGAATTCTGTTGCGAATCCGGCGAATACCAGATCGTCGAGTTGGTGTCGGACGTCGTCGGCGATTTCGCGGTCGGTGGTGTTCGCCAGTTCGGCGCGTACGCGGTGGGCCTGTGCCAGGATCGGCACGACCAGGCGCACGATGCGGGAGACGGCCGGGCCGAACCGGGGGCGTACGCGCTCGATCAAGGCGGTGAACTCGTCGGGGGTGCGGACCGGGCCGCCCTGTTCGGCGATCAGTTCATCGGCGGCGCAGGCGCGGCAGTCCTCGATCAAGGCGTCCAGCGATCCGGACGGATTCTGGCTCAGCGCAAGGCGATCGGTGGGGGACAGGCCCGCGGTCGCCGTGCGTGCCGATGTGGTCAGCTGGTTGAGCAGCAGCGTCCGTGTGCCGGTGCGCATCGCGGCGGCTTGGGCGGCCGGTGAGGAGAGCACCCGCACCGCGACCGTGCCCTTGCCGTCGGCCGGGCCGGTCTCGACGACCAGCGCCGGGTAGCCGGTGATGGTCTGGCCGCCGACCTGGCGGCGCACCGTCGGTGTCAGCGCGCCCAGCGATTCGGAGGTCCACACCGTGGCCGGGGCGCGTTCGGCGGCCGCGGTGGCGCGGGCCACCGATTTCGAGACCTGGTCGGCCAGCCGGGTTTTCAGCGCGGCTAGGTCCTTGCCGCGGGCGGCGATCGTGCCGTCGGGCGCGGTGGCGGCGAAGGTCATGCGCAGGTGGTCGGGGAGGGCCGCCGCGTCCAGATCGGCGGGCCGGATCGTCACCGAACCCAGCTGCGAGAGCTCCCGGGCCAGGCCGATGCGCAGCGGCTCGCCGCGCGGCGTGAGGCGGACCAGTGCGGCCCGTGCGAAGTCGGGGGCCGGAACGACGCTGCGGCGCACGTGTTTCGGCAGCGTCTTGATCAGCGCGGCCGCCAGTTCCTCCCGCATGCCCGGCACCAGCCAGTCGAAGCCGACGGCGCGTACGTGGGCCAGCTGGGCGATCGGAATGTGCGCTGTCACACCGTCATCGGCCTGACCGGGTTCGAACTGGTAGGTGAGTGGGAAGGTCAGCTCGCCCTGGCGCCAGCTGTCCGGATACGCGGTGGGGTCCAGCACCGCGGCCTGCTCGTTCACCACCGTCGAGGCTGTGAAGTTCAGCAGCTCCGGATCGGCGCGCCGGGTCTTGCGCCACCAGTTGTCGAAATGCCGGACCGACACGATATCGGCGGGGATGCGCCGATCGTAGAAATCGAACAGCACCTCGTCGTCGACCAGGATGTCCCGGCGCCGCGCCCGATGCTCCAGATCGGCGACGTCCTCCAGCAATTCGCGATTGCGCGCGAAGAACTCGTGCTGGGTCTGCCATTCGCCCTGCACCAGTGCATGCCGAATGAACAGCTCGCGGGACAGTTCCGGATCGATCCGGCCCAGATCCACCCGCCGCTGGGTCGCCAGCGGAATGCCGTACAGCGTGACCCGCTCGTAGGCCGCGGCCGAACCCCGTTTCGCGGACCAATGCGGCTCGGAATAGGTGCGTTTCACCAGATCCCCGGCCAACCGCTCGGCCCATTCGGGTTCGATCCGTGCGGCGGTCCGCCCCCACAGCCGTGAGGTCTCCACGAGTTCGGCCGCCATAACCCATCGCGGCGGTTTCTTCGCCAGTCCGGACCCCGGGAAAATCATGAATTTGGCATTGCGCGCGCCCAGGAATTCGCGGGTTTCCCCCTCCCGCAATCCGATATGCGACAGCATGCCCGCCAGCAGCGCTTGATGAATCGACATGACGTCCCATGGGAGCGAATCCGATTCCGCCGCGGATACCGTCCGGGTCGCGACCTGTTCGGATTTACCACCGCCGCGCCGGGATTCGGACCTGCCACGGGCCGCCCCGGCGGCAGGTCCGGAATTGCCGTTACGCGAGCGATTCCGGCCACGCGCGGAGCCGGTGTCGCCGGCCGCATCGTTTGCTCGCCGGTTCGGGTTGCCGCCCTGTGTCGCGGGAGGCGTTGTGTCGTCGTCGGATTCGTCGTCGGCGCGGTCGGTGGTATTCCAGCCGAGGCCGCGGGTGATGGTCCGGAGTTGACCGTGCAGGTCCTGCCATTCGCGGATGCGCAGGTAGTGCAGGAACTCGTCACGGCACATACGGCGGAACTGGTTGGACGACAATGCGTTTCGCTGCTCGCGCAGGTAATCCCAGAGTCGCAGGTAGGACAGGAAGTCCGAACCCTCGACGGCGAACCTGGCGTGCTTGGCGTCCGCGGCCTGCTGGTGCTCGACCGGTCGCTCCCGGACATCCTGGATCGACAGCGCGGCCACGACGACCAGAACGTCGGCCAGACAGCCACCCCGCTGTGCCTCGGCCAGCATGCGCGCCATGCGCGGATCCACCGGAATCTGTGCCATTTCACGGCCGATCGCCGTCAGCGTCAATCCGCCAGGGGTGTGGGACCGTTTACCGGTTCGCCCGCCCGACTCCGCGCTGCTGCTCGCTGCTGCTCGCTCATTCGATTCCGCCCGCGCCTCGGATGATGTCTGGCTGTCTGGCGTACTCGGCTCCGCTTGTCGGTCCAGTGCCTGCTGGTCGGGCGTGAGGGGCCCGTCGGATCCGGTCTGCTCGCCCGCTGCTGCGCGCTTGTCCGAGGTTGCCCGTGTATCGGACGACGACGCCTGGGTGTCTGCTGCGGTGAGCTTGCCCGGCTTCGCCCGCCCATCCGGCTGTAGGTTCGGCGTTGGCTGGCTGTCGGATGCGGTCGGCGAACCCACCACGCCGCGCCTATCGGGCTCTGCCTGCCCGCTCGATTCCGTGCGGCTGCCCGGCTCGCTGCGGCTCAGGGCGCCCAGTTCCTCCAGCAGGGCGATGCCGTCGCGGATGGCGCGGCTGTCGGGGGGCTCGACGAAGGGGAAGCCCTCGATATCGCCCAGGCCCAGCGCGGTCATCTGCAGGATGACCGCGGCCAGGTTGGTGCGCAGGATCTCCGGCTCGGTGAACTGCGGGCGCGCCTCGAAATCGTCCTCGGAGTACAGCCGGATGGCGATGCCGTCCGCGACACGGCCGCAGCGGCCGGAGCGCTGGCGCGCCGAGGCCTGCGAGATCGATTCGATCGGCAAGCGCTGCACCTTGGTTCGCAGCGAGTAGCGCGAAATGCGGGCCGTGCCCGGATCGATGACGTAGCGGATGCCGGGCACCGTCAGCGAGGTCTCCGCGACGTTGGTCGCCAGCACGACCCGCCGACCGGTGTGCGGTTCGAACACCCGGTGCTGTTCGGCCGCCGACAGACGCGCGTACAGCGGGAGAATCTCGGTGCGCGGCAGGCGCATATCGCGCAGCGAGTCGGCGGTGTCGCGGATCTCCCGCTCGCCGGACAGGAATACCAGGATGTCGCCGTCGCCCTCGGCCTGTAACTCGCGCACCGCGTCGCCGATGGCGTCGGTCGGGTCGCGGTCCACGACTTCGGTGTCCTCGTCGGCGGGGTCCTCGAGGTCGTCGCGGGCGACCGGAACCTCCAGCGACAGTGGACGATAGCGCACCTCGACCGGAAAGGACCGGCCCGAGACCTCGACGATCGGTGCGGGCGTGTCGCTGTGGCCGCTGCTGTCGGCAAAGTGCCGCGCGAACAGCTCCGGGTCGATGGTCGCCGAGGTGATGATCACCTTCAGGTCTGGCCGCCGGGGCAGTAGCTGCTTCAGATAGCCCAGCAGGAAGTCGATGTTGAGGCTGCGTTCGTGCGCCTCGTCGATGATGATCGTGTCGTACCGGCGCAGCATCCGGTCGCGCTGGATCTCGGCGAGCAGGATGCCGTCGGTCATCAGCTTGATCAGGGTGCGTTCGGAGGCATGATCGGTGAAGCGGACCGTATAGCCGACGACGTCGCCCAGTTCGGTGTGCAGTTCTTCGGCGATGCGCTCGGCGACGGTGCGCGCGGCCAGCCGCCGCGGCTGGGTGTGGCCGATCGCGCCGCGGATGCCGCGGCCCAGCTCCAGGCAGATCTTCGGGATCTGCGTGGTCTTGCCCGAACCGGTCTCACCCGCGATCACGACCACCTGATTGGCCGCGATGGCCGCGGCGATGTCCTCGCGGCGCGCGGAGACCGGAAGCTGTTCCGGATAGCTGATCGGCGGGACGGCGGCGCGGCGCGCGGCGATCCGGCGTTCGGCGGCCTCGATCTCTCGTTCGAGTTCGGCGAGATCACCGCCACGGGCCTTGTCGAGCCGTCGGCGCAACCGATGGTCGTCGCGGATCGAGAGTTCGGCCAGGCGTGTGCGGAGCTCGCGAGGGGTGGCGGCGGTCCTGGTCATTGCACCGACCAGCCTAGCGAAAGCACCCTGGACAGCGTCTGCCACGGGGTATGAGCTCGGTAACCGTACGGTCGCCGATCGTCCTGGGCGCGGTCTTCGCGGTGCTCGCCGGTAGGCTCGACTCGCGCGAGTCGAGGAGAGGAGCCTGACCATGGGATCGTTGTGGCACGGATTCGCCGATATGGGTGCGGTGGAGCGCGACGGCGCGTTCGAGGTGGCGCGCGGTGAGGGTGCGTACATCTGGGATACCGCGGGCGCACGGTACATCGATGCGACCGCGGGGCTGTGGTTCACCAATGTCGGGCACGGTCGCCGGGAAATAGCCGATGCGGTCGCCGCGCAGCTGTCCACGCTGGCGCACTACTCCAATTTCGGTGATATCACCGCGCCGGTGACGCAGGAGCTGGCGCAGCGCCTGTCAGCGATCGCGCCGGTGCCCGGCAGCAAGATCATGTTCACCTCCGGCGGATCCGATTCGGTCGACACCGCCGCGAAGCTGGCGCGGCGCTACTGGCACGAGATGGGCAAGCCCGGCAAGACGCTCATCGTCGGCCGCCGGCTGGCGTATCACGGAATGCATTTCGCCGGAACGGCTCTGGGCGGCCTCGCGCCGAATCGCGAGGGGTACGGGGAGCTGGTGGCCGACGCGCGCACCGTGGAATGGGACGATCCGCGGGCGCTGTCGAAACTCGTCGACGAGGTGGGCGCGGACCGGATCGCGGCCTTCTTCTGCGAGCCGATCATCGGTGCGGGCGGGGTGTACCCGCCGCCGGCGGACTACCTCACCGAGGTACGGAACATCTGCCGGGAGAACGACATCCTGTTCGTCGCCGACGAGGTCGTCACCGGATTCGGGCGGATCGGCGGATCCTGGTTCGCCTCCACCAGGTTCGGGCTCGAACCCGACCTCATGACCACTGCCAAGGGCCTGACCTCGGGCTATGTTCCGATGGGTGCGGTCTTCGCCGCGCCTCGGGTGGCCGAGCCGTTCTTCTCCGGCGGCGTATGGTTCCGGCACGGCTATACCTACGGCGGTCACGCCGGCGCCGCGGCCGCCGCGATGGCCAATCTGGACATCGTCGAGCGCGAGAATCTGCTCGACGCCAGCAAGAACCTGGAATCGCTGCTGCACGAACATCTTTCGCCGCTGGCCGGTCATCCGCGAGTCGCGGAGGTGCGCAGCGGTCTGGGCGCGGTCGCGGCCGTGCAGCTGGCCGACCCCTCCGAAGGGCCCGCGATGGTGAAGGCCATGCGCGCGCAAGGGGTTTCGGGCCGCGCCGCCGGACAGGGCGCGCTGCAGATCTCCCCATCGTTCGTCATCACCGAACAGCAGGTGATCGACCTGGCCGCCGCGATCGAGCGCGCACTGGGCTGAAGCGGGCGTGCCCGGTGTGAGTCGGATCGAATCGGCGTCGAGCGGACATCGCCCGACGTAAACCGTGTCGCTTCACGGTCGAGCGTCAGCTCGAACACGGGGTGCCGAAGGTCTTCAGACCCGCCGTGGGGCAGCCGGTATTCCAGCGAGCAGGTAGAACCGATCCGCTCGGGCAGTTCCGGGCGGATCGGGCGCGCATCGGATTGGAGCAGGGGCGCGTTGGTCCATGCCCGGTTCCCGGGGCCGATCGAGTGGCGTCCGGGCTGATCGGTGGTAGGCACGCGCGGAGACGGTAGGGCCCCGTCCCTCGTAAGTGGACGCGATGCATTTGCTGCAGCCGGTCGAGTGAGTTGTGCCGGCCTGTGGTCTACCGCGTTCGGGAAGGTGTGCCGAGTCGGCGAGCTGCGCTGACCGGTGCAGTGAAGGGGCAGTGAAAGGGCCGCTGCCGGACCGCTGAAAAGATGCCGGGATCCGCCGCGAAGTGCGAGCATGAAGTGGGGCAGACGCGCGGTGCGGGAAGGTGGTGGGGTGTGGGCGAATTCGTGCAGGAGTATGCGGTGTTGCGGTGGGGGATCGTGGCCGCGTTCGTGCTGACAGCCACCATCGTGGCAGGGCGGCTCGCCGCCGTCGCCGGCGGCCGCGCTGTCGTTGCCGAAGGGGCCGGTGTGGTCCCGGTCGCCGATCGTGAATCCGACGCCGCGCATCTGCTGATGTGCCTGGTGATGCTGGCGATGCTGGTCTTTCCGGCCCTCGCCGCGCCGGGCGCGTTGCGTGGCGTGCTCACTGCCATGCTCGTGGTGTACGCGGCGGTGCTGGCCGGGCGGATTGCGCGTTGGAGGGGAGGCGATCGGGCCGCCGCGGGAGGGTGCGCGGTGATCGGATATCACATCGTCGCGGCTGCCGCGATGCTGTGGACGGTCTCGGGCGGTATGCGGATGGGCGCCATGCCCATGACGGGCACGGGCGTTCATTCCGGGCCGGGCGCCGCGATGCTGGTACTGGCGGCACTGTTCGCCCTCGATGCTGTGCTGATGATCCTGCCCGGGCGAGCCTCGCCGCTGCGCCACGTACTCGGGCACTCCGGCAGTCCGGCCGTCGTCCTCCCGCACGTGGTGATGGACCTCGGCACCACCTATATGCTCGTCGCCGCCGCGCTGAACTGATCTGCCGAACTCCGCATTCCGGACTCGTCGCCGGTCATGCGGAGGGACAGTGACGCGCGTGCGACCGACGCACTGCGGGCCGCGCACCCGGGGTTGGGTGCGCGGCCCGCAGTGTCCTGCCGTGCGGTGGTTACGCGTTCGCCGGGGCCAGCGCCTCGGTGGACTGCACCGCCTGGCCGACGCCGCTGACGATGGCGGCGACCCGCAGCGCCTCGAAGATCACCTCGCGCGAGACGCCCGCCTCGCGCAGCGTGTTCTCGTGCGCCTCCAGGCAGTGCTGGCAGCCGTTGATCGCCGACACCGCCAGCGACCACAGCTCGAAATCGGCCTTGTCCACGCCCGGATTGCCGATGATGTTCATCCGCAGACCGGCCCGTAGATCGTCGTAGCGGCCGCCGAGGAACGCCTTACCCCGGTAGAACACGTTGTTCATGCCCATGATCGAGGCCGCGGCCAGGGCCGCGTCGTACGCCGGCGCCGCGAGCGTGTCGGCCGCCTCGTCGGCGATCTCGCGCAGCGTGGTGGCCGAGCGCGTGGCCGCGGCCGAGGCCAGCAGGGTTCCCCACAGCTGCTGTTCGTTCAGCACGGTCGAGCGTGCGATGGACGACAGGTTCAGCTTGAGGTCCTTGGCGTACTCGGGGAGCGAGTTCTTCAGGTTCTCCACGGTCATTGCTTCTCCATGATCACAGCTCGTACTTCCTTCGGAGCTAGACGCTCGCGGCCAGCAGCTCGCCGGCGTCGATCGTCGGGTCGCCCTTCTTCCAGTTGCAGGCGCACAGCTCGTCCGACTGCAGCGCGTCCAGCACCCGCAGTACCTCGTCCACGTTGCGGCCCACCGAACCGGCGGTGACCGAGACGAACTGGACCTCGTTGTTCGGGTCCACGATGAACGTGGCGCGGTCGGCGACGCCGTCGGCGTTGAGCACGCCGGTGGCGGCGGCCAGTTCGCGCTTGAGGTCCGAGAGCATCGGGAACGGCAGGGTCTTCAGGTCTTCGTGCTGGGCCCGCCACTGGAAGTGCACGAACTCGTTGTCGACCGACGCGCCGAGCACCTGCGCGTCGCGGTCGGCGAACTCCTCGTTCAGCTTGCCGAACGCGGCGATCTCGGTGGGGCAGACGAACGTGAAGTCCTTGGGCCAGAAGAACACGATCCGCCACTTGCCGGCGTGATCGTCGCTGCTGATCCGGGTGAAGTAGTCATCGGGCTGCTTCGCGTCGACCTTGGACAGGTCACCGCCGATCACCGCGGTGAGGTTGTACGCCGGGAACTGGTCGCCAATGGTCAGCAGAGCCATAGTGTCTCTTTACTCCTTCGTCGAGGGATTGCCTATTGCCTTACGAAGCGTTCGCTGTGATGGTGCCCGTACTGCGGTGAAAGGTAAACGTGATCAGTGGCACTATACTGATAGGCGTGACTGATCAGACTTATCAGCCCACCCTGTCACAGCTGCGTGCGTTCGCGGCGATCGCGGAGTATCGCCATTTCGGTACCGCCGCCGCGCGATTGAGCGTGAGCCAGCCCACGTTATCGCAGGCGCTGGCATCGCTGGAAAACGGACTGGGGCTGCAGCTGATCGAGCGCAGCACGCGCCGGGTGCTGGTGACCGCGGCGGGCAAGCGGCTGCTGCCGCAGGCGATGGCGACGCTGGAGGCGGCGGACCGGTTCATCGCCTCGGCGATGGGCGACGGATTGGGCGGCGCCCTGCGGTTGGGCATAATCCCGACGGTTGCTCCCTATGTGCTGCCGACGCTGCTTCCGGAACTGCGGCAGCAGTTTCCGGCCATGGTGCCGCACGTGATCGAGGATCAGACCGCGCGCCTGCTGGATGGTCTGCGCGGCGGCGTGCTCGACGTGGCGCTGCTCGCGCTGCCGACCAAGACCACGGGAATGATCGAAATCCCTCTTTACAGCGAGGAATTCGTGGTGGTGACCCCGTCCGGGCACGAATTGGCCGGGCGCGCCGACCTTTCCCCGGCCGACCTGGAGGCGCAGCCGCTGCTGCTTCTGGACGAGGGGCACTGCCTGCGGGACCAGACACTGGACCTGTGCCGCGCCCAGGAGATCCGCCCCGGTCCGGCCGGCGACACCCGGGCGGCCTCGCTGGCCACCGTCGTGCAGTGTGTCGCAGGAGGTTTGGGTCTGACGCTGATCCCGCAGATGGCGGTCGGCGCCGAAACCGCGCGCGGCACACTGGACGTCGCTCGTTTCGCCGCGCCCGCGCCCGGCCGCACGCTGGGGCTGGCGTTCCGGGGCTCGACCGCGCGGACCGAGGACTACGAGCATCTGGCGGATGTGATTCGCGCCCAACGGCCGGTCTGAACGCGCCGCCCAACGGCCGGTCTGAACGCGCCGCCGAATGGCCGTGCGGCGGCCGGTGTGTCCGTTGGTCACGATCCGGTCACGCGGTGCGGGCACGCCACCGAGCTCCGTGTGACAACGCACAAAATGTCGGCGCCGCCCGGCTGGCCCGATTGACCGGCTCCGGAGGGTCTGACACGCTCACGGGCGTGCGGATTCATCATCTCAACTGCGGCAGCATGGCCCGGGGAATGGTCGATCATTGCCTGCTCATCGAGACCAAGGGCGGACTGGTCCTGGTGGACACCGGGTTCGGCCTGGGTTGCGTGCGGGATCCCGGGACCATGCTCGGGCCGAGCAGGTTCGTGCTCGGCGCGAAACTCGCCGAGCACGAGACGGCGTTCCGGCAGATCCAGGGCCTGGGATACGACCCGGCCGACGTGCGCCACATCGTGCTCACCCACCTCGATCTCGATCACGCGGGCGGGCTGACGGATTTCCCGGAGGCGACCGTGCACGTGCACGGGCCCGAATTCCGGGCGGCCACGGCCGTGCGCACTCGATCGGAGCGGATGCGCTACCGGGCCCAGCAGTGGGCGCACGGGCCCCGCTGGATGGTGAACGAGATCGACGGCGGCGAGGAGTGGTTCGGCTTCCGCGCGGTGCGGGACCTGCCCGGGCTGCCCCCTGAGATCCTCGTGGTGCCGTTGCACGGCCATACCCGGGGTCATGTGGGGGTCGCGGTCGATACGGGCACAGGATGGCTGCTGCACGCCGGGGACGCCTTCTACGTCGGCAGTGAAATCGACCCGGTACGGCCGAATACCCCCTTGATCTGGCGGGCGTACGAGCTCGGCTCGATCGCCGGGCTGCCGTTCCGGGAGAACCGCCGCAGACTGCTCGAACTCAACCGCGAACATGGCTCTGACATCACGATATTCAGCTCTCACGACGCGGAAGCGTTCGCGCGCCTGGCGAGTTCGCGGGTCCGTCCGGCGCAGTAGCGAGCGGCGAATTCGGAGCGTGAGTGAGTTCACGGGGACCTTCTGCGTGATTCGCGGGCCCGAATAGGGCACCATGGTTATATGACACGTAATGCGCCCCAGCTCGATTCCGCTGTGCCGGACGCGCGCCCCGATCAGATCGCTCGGATCGTGGCGGCGTTGGCCACGCTCGGCGGCCCCACACCGCAACTTCTCGGCGAACCCTCCGGTGGTACGCACTTCCGGGCGGTCTACCGCGTCCTGCCCGACGGCCGGGTCGAACGAGGATTGGCGTGACAGGTCGCACCGCGCGACGCCCCACCGGGGCGCGTGAGGATGCGACCGCGTCCGAAGCCGCGTTCACCGGGCGGTTGAGCACCCTGCCGCCCGAGGCCGCGGAGTTGTTCGTCTACGGCACGCTGCAATTCGGCCCGGTGGTGCGGGAGCTGCTCGGGCGGATGCCCGAGGCCGATGTCGCCGTCGCGCGCGATCTGCGGGTGGCAGCCCTGCCGCAGCGGGTCTACCCAGGGCTCGTGGACGAGGCCGGTCGCATGGCGGGCGGGCTCGTACTGAGCGGACTGACGGCCGCCGACTGGCGGACCCTGGACGCCTTCGAGGACGACGAGTACGTCCTGCGCCCGGTCGAACTCGTGCGGCGTGAGGAGCCGATTCCCACGTATGTGTGGACCGCGGCCGCGGCCAGCGCGGATTGGCTGCCGGAGGAATTCGCCGCCGACCATCTGCCCGGCTACATCACGAAATGCTCCGACTGGCGAGCCGAGCAGGCTCGCGCGGGGCGGTAACGGCTTTACCCGCGTGAGATGACAGCGTCGCATCGCGACCGCTGTCCGGCGTGTTCGCTGTCACAACGAAGGTCGCACCCTGCATACTCGATGCCCATCGGGAGCATCGAAAATTGCGCAGGATGCTCAGTTTTCACTTCATCGGTTGTTCATATCGCGCAATAGAGACACGATGGCTGCGTCGAATGCTCAATATGCGAAGGCGCCCACACGCGCCGATCGGACGGGTGAACTGATGACCGAGTTGGCCGACCGCACACAGGTCCCGGCGCCGTACGACCTCGCCGACCGTTACCGGGTCGATGCGGGAACCGTTGTCCTGACCGGAGTCCAGGCGATCGCCCGACAGCTGGTCGAACAACATATGCGGGACCTGCGGGCAGGGCGGCGGGTGGGGACCTTCGTCTCCGGATATCAGGGCTCGCCGCTGGGCGGCGTGGACCGGATGCTCGCCGGGATGCCGCAGGTGCTGTCCGACCACGATATCCGATTCGTGCCGGGCCTGAACGAGGAGTTGGCCGCGACCTCCGTCTGGGGCAGTCAGGCGCGGCTCGAGGCGGGGACCTCACGTTACGACGGCGTGGTCGGGGTCTGGTACGGCAAGGGGCCGGGGCTGGATCGCGCGACCGACGCGCTGCGGCACATGACCGTCTACGGGGTCAACCCGGGCGGCGGGGTGCTGCTGCTGGTCGGTGACGATCCGGCGGCGAAATCCTCCACGGTGCCCGCGGTGTCGGAACGATCCCTGGCGGCGATGAATATTCCGGTGCTGTTTCCCCGCAACGCGAGCGAGATCATCACGATGGGCCTGCACGGGGTCGCGCTGTCGCGGGCTTGTGGCTGTCCGGTGGCGCTGAAGATCGTCGCCGATGTGGCCGACGGGGCCTGGACCGTGCCCGGATCGGTGGGGGACATCGATATCGTGGTGCCCGAAATATCATGGGATGACCGGCCTTTCACCTATGTGCAGCGCCCGATGGCGGCTCCGTCGGACAGCCTGCTCGGCGAGGCGGAGCTGTACGGCCCGCGCTGGGCGATCGTGCGGGAGTACAGCACCCGCAATCATCTCGATGTCATCGAGGTCGACCCGGCCCGGGCCGAGATCGGAATCGCCGCCACCGGAACCGCATTCGATGCCGTGCGCCAGGCGCTCACCGATCTGGGCGTGGACGACGCGGCGCTCGAGCGGGCGGGAGTGCGGCTGATGCGCGTCGGGATGCCGTATCCGATCGCTCCGGAACGGGTGCGGGAGTTCGCCTCCGGGCTGTCCCGGGTGATCGTGGTCGAGGACAAGGTGGCGTTCCTGGAGACACAGATCCGGGAGATCCTGTATGGGACGCCTGATGCGCCTGAGATTCTCGGCAAACTCGACGCTACCGGTGCTCCGCTGTTCCCCCGGGACGGTGAATTGACCACCGGACGCGTCCTGGCGCCGCTGCGCCGCGTGCTGGACGGTCACTTGAAGATGAAACGTTCGCTGCCCCAACCGCTGTCACTGTCCGTGCTGCCGGCCCAGCGCGCCGCCTACTTCTGCAGCGGTTGCCCGCACAACCGCTCTACCGCGGTGCCCGAGGGCTCCCTGGCCGGGGGCGGAATCGGCTGCCACACTCTGGTCACCATGTCCGGACGTACGGACAGCAAGGTCATCGGGCTGACCCAGATGGGCGGCGAGGGTGCGCAGTGGATCGGGTTGGCGCCCTTCACCGATGTGCCGCATCTGTTCCAGAACGTCGGTGACGGAACGTATTTCCACTCCGGGCAGCTTGCCGTGCAGGCATGTGTGGCAGCGGGAGTGAACATCACCTACAAGCTGCTCTACAACGACGTGGTCGCGATGACCGGCGCGCAGGACGCCGAGGGTGCGCTCGAGGTGCCCCGGCTCACACACAAGCTCACCACCGAGGGCGTGCGGCAGATCATCGTCTGCGCCGACGAACCGGAGAGGTATCGCAAGCGCGACCTCGCGCCGGGAACGCTGCTGTGGCACCGCGATCGGCTCGACGAGGCGCAGCGGACGCTGCGCGAGATCCCGGGTGTGACGGTGCTGATCTACGACCAGCACTGCGCCGCCGACGCGCGGCGCAAGCGCAAGCGTGGCGAGCTGCCCGTGCGGCGCACCCGCGTGCTGATCAACGAGGCGGTCTGCGAGGGCTGCGGTGACTGCGGAGTACAGAGCAACTGCCTGTCGGTGCAGCCGGTGCAGACCGAATTCGGTCGCAAGACCCGTATCGACCAGACCTCCTGCAACACCGATTACAGCTGCCTACAGGGCGATTGCCCGTCGTTCGTCACGGTCGAGCTGCCGGAGGGCGGTAAGGAGACCGGAAAGCTCGAGCGATCCCGTCCGGAGCCGCCGCTGCTGCCCGAGGTCGACACCGCCACCTCGCACGCCACCCACAATGTGTTCCTGGCGGGCATCGGTGGCACCGGCATCGTCACCGTCAACCAGGTGCTGGCCACCGCGGCCCTGCGCGCCGGGTACGAGGTGGCGGGCCTCGACCAGATCGGAATGAGTCAGAAGGCCGGTCCCGTGGTGTCACACCTGCGGTTCGCCGCTGGCGCGGTGGAGCCCTCGAACCGGCTGACCCCGGGCTCCGCGGACTGCATCCTGGCCTTCGATCTGCTGGCGGCCGCGGAGGCGAAGAATCTGGCGTACGGATCGGTGGAGGTCACCGTGTCGGTCGCCTCGACCAGCCCGACGCCCACCGGGGCGATGGTGTACGACAAGTCGGTCGGCTATCCGGAGACCGAGGAACTGCTGGCCCGGCTGTCCGGAGTGTCGCGGTCGGTGACCTCTTTCGACGCGCTGGCCGCGGCGGAGGCGCTGTTCGGCAACACCGCGGCCGCCAACTTGCTGCTGGTGGGCGCGGCGTATCAGGTGGGCGGGCTGCGCCTGCCCGCCGCCGCGATCGAGGAGGCCATCGAGATCAACGGCGTCGCGGTCCGGGCCAATATCGCGGCCTTCCGCTGGGGCCGGGCGGCGGTCGCGCGCCCGGACGAGTTCGCCGCCGCGATCCGGAACCACTCCGCACCGCGGCCCGGCAAGCCGGTACCGGCGGAACTTCTCGACGGTCTGAGTGCGACGGGGGAGACGCGACGACTGGTCGAACTGCGCGCGGCCGAACTCGTCGGATTCGGCGGTACGCGTTCGGCGCGCGAGTATGTGGTTGCGATGCAACATATCTGGGAGGCCGAGCGAGCCGCCGGCGAGCGTACCGAATTCAGCGAGCAGGTGGCGCGCGGGCTGTACAAGTTCACCGCGTACAAGGACGAGTACGAGGTCGCCCGCCGGCTGACCGATCCGGAGTTCCTGGACGAGGTCGCCGCGGCGATCCCGGACGGCGCCAACCTCACCTATCGCCTGCACCCGCCGATCCTGCGCGCCCTGGGCCGCTCCGAGAAGATCGGTTTCGGCCCGCGCGCGCATATCGCCCTGCGCTTGCTGGCGAAGGGAAAGCGGTTGCGCGGCACCGCCTTCGACCCGTTCGGTCGCACCCGCGTCCGCCGGGTCGAGCGTGTGCTGCTGGCTCACTACACCGAGATGGTCCGGACTCTCGCGGCCACCTTGTCCACGGACTACGACCGTGCTGTGACGGCGGCCGCCCTGCCCGACGTGGTCCGCGGCTACGAGGAGATCAAACTCGCCAACGTCGAGATCTACCGGGATCGCCTGCGCGAGTTGGGCATCGAGCCACCGGAGCTGCCCTGAAACAGTCGTTGCCGGAACGCGGGCTCGAGACGATCAGAACGCGGGACGGCGCTCACGGGGGACCAGCAGGCACAGCAGCGCGATGAGCAGCCCACCGCCCAGTGCGTACAGACCCCAGGCACCGGTGAGCAGGTGCTGGTAGTCGTTGCGGAGCTGGTGGTCGAAACTGCCGTCCAGTCGCCAGGCCAGCACGCCCACGGTGACCAGGCCGACCACGACGCCCAGCCAGCCGAGCAGGCGCGAGCCGAACAGCGCGGCCAGCAGCACGACCGCGGCGACACAGAGCACGACCAAGGCCAGTGACGACTGGAAAGTGACCGACTGGGACTGGATCTGATCGAGCGAGCGCCCGGCGGGGAATCCGTCGCGTAGCTCGGTGAGCCGCACATGACGAGCCTCCACCGTGCCGATGAGCGGCCCGAAGGCACTCACCGCCACCGCGACGGCACAGACCAACAGCAGCAGATGGACGAAAGTGCGCATACCACAGGGTAGGGCGCGGCGACGGATTGCGCCCCTGTGACTCGGCCCAGCTGACGCAAGGACGCCAGGGGGCGCGGCGACGGCTCGCACCGCCCGGCGGCCTGCCGATGCTCGATGCCGCGCACGTTGCTCGGGGCGACACCTCTCGGATCGCAGCGCGCCCATCCGAACGAACCCGGATGGGCGCGAGGCATATTCGATCGGGCATCGCCAGCGGTCGGCTCAGCCGACGCCGGCCTTCACGCGGAACGCGTGCGGTTCGATCGCGCCGCGGATCAGCGCCCGCTCGTCGACCGTCTCGGCGCGGTAGGGCAGCCGCGACAGGGTTTCGACCATCTTCGCCACCGGATCCGCGAGCACCTTCGGGGTACCGAAGATGAACGTCCACTCGTGTTCGTCGCTGACGTACGGCACGACGGTCGGGAACAGGTCGTGGAACCGGTCCCATGAACGCTTCAGGGTCTCGTTACGCCACATGGTCTGACAGCCCGCCTGCGCCGCCAGCACGCCGCCCTCGGCCAGCAGGGCCCGGCAGCGCTGCAGGAACTCGTCCTCGTACAGCCGGTTGTGCTGCGCGTCCTCGACCCGCTCGTCGGGCAGGTCGATACAGATCATGTCGTAGCGCACGCCCGCCGCCTCGGCCTCGGCCAGGAAGTCCCAGCCGTCGGCGTAGTGCATCTTGATCGGGCCGGCCTGTGCGACCGCCTCGGCCAGGTCGGCCTCGGCGTAACCGTAGGGGAGGTGCTTGGCGCACAGCTCCACCTCGAGTTGGTCGATGTCGACGTGATCGACCACCGCCGCGCCCGCGGCCACCGACATCTGCGAGGCGACGCCCTCGCCGGAGCCGACGATCAGCACCCGCTCCAGCTTTTCCGCCAGCGCGTAACCGGGCACCAGCATGGCCTCGTGATAGGTCAGCTGGGAGAACTCGGTGGACTGGCGGTCGTCATCGGAGAACAGGCTCACACCCTGATCGGTGCGCGCGATCACCATGTGCTGGAACGGAGTTCGTGTATCGACGATGACATCGTGCAGATCCCACACGCGGGTCAGGCCGTCGCCGACCGGCTCGTGGATCCGCCGGGCGTTGCGCCCGCGCTGCACCACCTCCATATGGACCGAGCCCGGTGAAAGCTCCTGCTGCAGAAGCTCGACCGCCTTGGTGGCGCCGGCGCCCAGGCTGCCACAGGTGAATACGTCGACGAAGATGTCGCCGGATTCCGGATACGTGTGGATCGAGGCATGCGATTCCGACAGCAGCGCCAGCACCGTGACGCCCATCGGCTCGAACTTCTTGTGCACCACATCGCATATCGTCACCCCGGCGGCGATCAACGATTTTCGAAGCGCTGCTTCGAGTCGTTCGAGATCGTCGCACAGGGCCGCGTCGACACCACCGAACTCGGCCAGCACGTGCCAACCGGTGAATTCTGCCGTCATGGCTAAACTCACTCTCGCTCAGCGCCGATGACATGAACAGTCAAAGGCGGAAAACCGTTGAAGGACACCGACGAATAACTCGCCGTATAGGCGCCGGTATCGAGGATCCGAACAGGATCACCGGCACGCAGCGTGGTCGGCAACAGGACCCGCGTGCGTTGATAGAGTACATCGTCCCCGTCGCAGGTCGGACCGGCAATTACCGCCTCATCGCTCGTGTCGCCGTCTCGTGAGGTTTCGATCCGGTAGGCGATGTACTCGTTCTCGGTTTCGGCCATTCCGTTGTAGCGGCCGATATCGAGGTATATCCAGCGCCGCCCGTCCGGCGCCGTACGCACGTTCACGACCTCGGCGTGGATCACACCGGCGCTGCCCACCAGGGCGCGGCCGGGTTCCACCACCAGATCGGTGTGCTCCGGGAGATGGCGGGCGACCGCGTCCGCGATCACCGCGCCCAGTTCGGACAGTTCCGGGGCCTTGTCGACATATGAAATCGGCAATCCACCACCGATATTCACCGAATTCACCGGAATATCCTTGACCGCCAACGCCTCCGCGATGGCGCCGGCCTGTTCGACGCCGATCCGCCAGGCCACCGGATCCAGTTGCTGTGAGCCGACGTGAAAATACGGGCCCACCGGCGTCAGGCCCAGGTCGCGCGCCCGAACCAGCAGGCGTATCGCCTCACTGGGCGCGCAGCCGAATTTGGCGCCGAACGGCGTCCGCGACTCCGGCGCCGAGGACAGGAAACGGCACTCCACGTGCGATCCGGGGGCGTGCTCGGCGATGCGAGCCAGATCGTCCTCGGTGTCGAAGGCGTAGCGGCGCACACCCGCGGCATGGGCGTGGGCGATATGCGCGGCCTTCTTGATCGGATTTCCGTAGCAGAGGGTGGCCGGGTCGATGCCCAGGCCGATGCACTGATCGATCTCACCCACGCTGGCGACGTCGAATTCCGCACCTTCGGCGGCCAGTAGCCGGATGATCTGCGGCACGGGAGAAGCCTTGACCGCGAACCGAATTCGTGCTGTGGGTAGGGCCGACCGCAGTGCGCGGTAGTTGTCGCGCACCCGATCGAGATCGATCACGAGACAGGGCGACTCGGGCGCGTGTGTAACCAGCAATCTAAGGGAACTCTCTTTCTTCCGGGCAGCCTCCCACGACAGACAGCGAGCGAGAGCGTATCAGCGAGAAGGCATGCGAAACGAACCGGCGATGAGGTGAACCGGAACACGTGTGCGCGACGTCACGGCGGTCGGGCTGCCACGCCTCGGGGCGAGAACGGCTAGCGGGACACGCGACGGACGCACACGTCGCCGGGTTTTCGGCGCAGGATAATGCTCATCCCACACTCACCGTCACCGTGTCGAACACCACTTCACCGGCGGCGTCCGATTCGGGCAGGTCGACCACGGCGTCCAGGGACCAGCCGTGATCACCCGCGGGATCGTCGAGCACCTGACGCACCCGCCATAGATCGGGCTCCTGCTCGACCTGGAACAGCCGTGGGCCACGCGCGGCCGGACCGATGCCGATCTCGTGGTATTCGGTGAAGTAGGCCGCCAGCTCGGACTCCCAGTCCGGTCCGTCGTCGAGTTCGTCCAGGGCGTCCCAGCGGCGCAGCGCCGCCAGCTCCACCCGGCGGAACATCGCGTTGCGGACCAGCACCCGGAAGGCGCGCTCGTTGGCCGAGATCGGGCGCACGGTTTCCGCGCCGAAGGCGAGCTGCTGCGAGTCGTTCTCCGCGCCGGGATTGGTCAGCTGCTCCCACTCGTCGAGCAGGCTCGAATCCACCTGGCGCACAAGCTCACCCAGCCATTCGGTGAGATCCTCGAGCTCCTCGGTGCGCGCGGATTCGGGCACCGTGCGGCGTAGCGCGCGGTAGGCGTCGGCCAGATAGCGCAGCACCACGCCCTCCGAGCGGGCCAGCTCGTAGTTGCTGACCAATTCGGCGAAAGTCAGTGAGCGCTCGATCATTTCGCGAACCACGGACTTGGGCGAGGGGCTGAACTCCGATACCCACGGATGGCCCGCGCGATAGGTCTCGAAGGCCGGTTCGATCAACTCGGCCAGGGGTTTGGGCCAGGTGACCTCTTCGAGCAGCTCCATGCGCTCGTCGTATTCGATGCCGTCGGCCTTCATCTCGGCGACGGCCTCCCCGCGTGCCTTGTGCTGCTGGGCCATCAGCAGTTGGCGCGGGTCCTCGAGCGTGGACTCGATGATCGACACGACATCCAGGGTATAGGTATGGGCGGAGTTGTCGAGGAGTTCCAGGGCGGCCAGTGCGAACGGCGAGAGCGGTTGATCGAGGGCGAAATCGCGCTGAAGATCGACTGTCAGACGCGCGTGGCGGCCCTGAGCGTCGGGTTCGGCGAGCTGCTGCACCACACCGGCATCCCGCAGCGCGCGGTACAGGCGAATCGCCTTGACGATATGTTTGCGCTGCGCCGGGCGCGGCTCGTGGTTGTCCTCCAGCAGGTGCCGCATCGCGTAGAAGCAGTTGCCGGGCCGGGCGATCACATTCAGCAGCATCGCGTTGGTGACCTGGAAGCGGGACACCATCGGCTCGGGCTGGGCCGCCACCAGACGATCGAACGTCTCCTCCGACCAGGACACGAACCCGTCCGGCGGTTTGCGCAGCTGCACTCGCTTCTGCTTCTTCGGATCGTCGCCCGCCTTGGCCCGCAGGCGGGCGTTCTCCACCTCGTGTTCGGGCGCCTGCACCACGACCGTGCCCATGGTGTCGTAACCGGCACGTCCGGCGCGCCCGGCGATTTGATGGAATTCGCGCGATTTGAGCCTGCGGGTGCGTACCCCGTCGAATTTGGTCAGGCCGGTCAGCAGCACCGTGCGGATCGGAACGTTGATGCCGACGCCGAGAGTGTCGGTGCCGCACACCACCTTCAGCAGCCCCTCCTGGGCCAGCCGCTCCACCAGACGACGGTATTTGGGCAGCATTCCGGCGTGGTGCACGCCGATGCCGTGCCGGATCAGCCGCGAGAGCGTCTTGCCGAAACCGGTCGCGAAGCGGAAGCCGCCCAGTGCCTCGGCGATCGCCTCCTTCTCGGCCTTCGAGGAGAAATTGACGCTGGTCAGCGCCTGCGCGCGCTCTAGCGCGGCGGCCTGGGTGAAGTGCACGACGTACACCGGCGCCTGGCTGGTGGTGACCAGATCCTCGAGGGTTTCGGTGATGGGCGTGCGCACATACGAGAACATCAGCGGCACGGGGCGTTCGGTGCCGCTGACGATCGCGGTCTCGCGTCCGGTGCGGCGGCGCAGATCCTCCGCGAAGAAGTCGACCTCGCCGAGGGTGGCCGACATCAGCAGGAACTGGACCTTCGGCAGCTCGATCAGCGGCACCTGCCACGCCCAGCCGCGATCCGGATCGGCGTAGAAGTGGAACTCGTCCATGACCACCTGGCCGACATCGGCGTTCGCGCCCTCGCGCAGCGCCATATTCGCCAGGATCTCCGCGGTGGCGCAGATGATCGGCGCGGTCGGATTCACCGCCGCGTCCCCTGTCACCATGCCGACCTTGTCCGCGCCGAACACCTCGCACAGGGCGAAGAACTTCTCGCTGACCAGGGCCTTGATCGGTGCGGTGTAGTAGCTGCGCTCCCCGCGATTGAGCGCGGCGAAATGCGCGCCGACCGCGACCATGGACTTACCGGAGCCGGTCGGGGTGGACAGGATGACGTTGGCGCCTGTCATCAGCTCGAGCAGCGCCTCTTCCTGCGCCGGATACAGCGTCAAGCCCTGATCGGAGGCCCACTCACCGAACGTCTCGAACAGCCAGTCCGGGTCCACATCGGGTACCGCCTGGTCGGGTACGAGGTCGGACAGCTGCACGGGCGAGGAGTCTAGTGGCTCGGACAGGGAACCCGGGCATCGGATCAGAGCTGCTCGCCCTCGCCCGGCGCGTCGGAGCCATCGATGCCGTCGAAACCGCCCTGTTCGGCCAGGAAGCGCTCGAATTCGGCGCCGAGCTCCTCACCGGTCGGCAGGTCCATTTCACCGGCCAGGAGGCTGGACTGCCGCTCCTGGGAGGTCACGAAGCTGTCGTACTGGCGCTCGAGGGCCTGCACCACCATCTCCACCTCGGAGTTGCCGGCGATGTGCTCGTTGACCTGCTCGCGCACCCGCGCGGCGGACTCGCCCAGCGCCGCCAGGGGCAGATCCAGCCCGGTGTTGTCGGCGACGTTCTCCAGCAGGGTCTGCGCCGCCTCCGGATACGCGGTCTGCGCCAGGTAGTGCGGCACGTGCACCGAGAAGCCGACCGATTCGTGGCCGTGCTGCGCCATCCGGTACTCCAGCAGCGACGACGCGCTGCCTGGCACCTGCAGCTCACCCGGCCAGCGCTGATGCTCGCCGATCAGATCGCGGTCGTTGGAGTGCGCGGTCACGCCCAGCGGGCGGGTGTGCGGGATCGCCATCGGGATCGCGCTGAGCCCGATCGTGCGGCGCACCCCGAGCTGCTCGGCCAGCAACCGCACCGCGGTGACGAACTTCTCCCAGCGCAGATCCGGTTCCAGGCCCGCCAGCAGCAGGAACGGCGTGCCCGCGGTGTCCTTGACCGCCCAGAGAGACAGCTCCGGCTCGGCGTACTCGGAGAAGTGATCGGTCTTGAAGGTCATCAGCGGACGACGCGAGCGATAGTCCAGCAGCTCGTCCACGTCGAAGGAGGCGACCAGCTCGGCCTCGAGGCTCTCCCGCAGATGCGTGGTGGCCAGGCGAACCGCGTGACCGGCGTCGGTGAACCCCTCCAGCCCGTGCACCAGCACCGGGCCCTCGCCGTCGGCAGACGACAGCTGCGGAGCGGGAAACTCCAGCTCGTACATATGCGACTCGTAGTCCTCCATCGAGTACTCCTTCCTGCGTGGTCCGCCACAAGCGGCCCGGCGGCGGGACAAGGCGCCGAGATGGCCCGGGTGACCACCCCCATTGTCCCTCATGTGCTTCCGACTCCGCGTTCAGCGGGGGACCGTACCGCTGACAACGCCCCAACCACCAATCCCCATTCCCTGTAATTTGGCCTCCGCTTCGCTGCGGCGGGTTTTCGGCGCCCTGGGGCTCGTCGGTGGTTACGTTATCGACGCATCGCGCGAAGTGTTTCCGGCGTGGCGGCTGGGGGTCGGGAGTGGGGTTCGGCATAGTGTGCGGCGTGAAACTGCCGGAGACACCGGGTACACGGGGGCGTGCGACCGGGCTGGCCTGGGTGGCCGGGTGCGTGGTGGTGGGGTGGGTGCTCACTGCGTGCGGGTCGTCGGTGCCGGGGCATCCGTCCGGTCCGGCCGGCAGTGCGACGCCCGAGGCGACCAAACATGTCGGGGCGGATCTGGCGGTGCTTCTTCCCGGACAGTCGCAGTTTCCGGCTACGTACCAGGCCGTGGTGTTGCCGGCGCCGCACACCGCGCAGGCCGCGGCCGATCTGACCGGGATTCCGGTCGGCTCGACGGTGGATCCCGCTGATTGTGTGGCGCCGCCGCCGGCGGATCCGCACCAGGTCGCGGTCGTGGTCGGTACCGACGAGAACACCAGTGCGACCATCACCGTCGAGCTGAGCCGCAGCCCCGAGCCGCTCGATCGGTTGCGGGCGCAGCTGGGGCAGTGCGGCACGGTGCGGGCCCGGCACGGCGCGCTGGTCACCACCGTCACCACCGAGCTGGATCCGCCGCCGCCGGTGAACGCCGACGACTCGCTCGCGTGGAGCCGCACGGCCGGCGGGCAGCGGGGCGGGGCTGGGCTGACCCGCTTCATGCGAACCTTGGCCGCGCAGGTCGGCGATGTGCGGATCACCGCCACCTACCTGAGCTTCGGCCATGACGCGCCCGATATGGAGGCGCTGGATCAGGTCTTCACCGCGACGGTGGGAGATGTGCGCAAGGGGTGATCGGGCATTGTGGTCGGGGGTTGGGCCCGGCTGCTCCCCGCTCGGACCTTAACAGCGGGGTCCGACACGAATCGTCTTGCGAGACCGCCGGATCGGCTGGCTGTACACAGGTCGGCGGTTATCCCCAGGTCTGATGAACGCCCAGCTCATCACTCCGGGACCGAATCGTCCGGCGGTCATCGTGGACGCATGACAACCGCTATCGACACCACACCCGCCGCCCGGACGGACGATTCCGGCCCCGCCCCGGCTGCCCTCTCCAGGGCTCCGGGCGCTCTCGAGACGACTCCGTGCCGGTTCGCGCTGCACGCGGACGACCCGGCCGAATGCATCGCCGCCATCCCCGCGCTCCTGGGCTTCGCGCCTCGGCGATCGGTCGTGGCCGGTCTGCTCCAGCATTCGCCCGGACGGCCCGGCCGGGCACAGCTCGCGGCGGTGGCCTGCCACGATCTGGATCGTCCGGGTGAGTTCGCCGAGCTGGCCAGGAATCTGGCCACGATCTGCGCGCACGAAAACGCCATCGGCGTACTTGTGCTGATCGTCGACGATCGTGCCGGCACTCCACGCGGGCCGTGGGCGTCCTGGCATCGCGACTTGGTCGCGGCCATCGAATGCGCCCTCACGGCCGAGCAGATCGTGCTGGACGACGCATGGGTGGTACCCGACATCGCCGAAGGGTACGCGTGGTGGGACGTGCGCGATCCGACGCTGTGCGGGGTGCAGACCGACCCCGCCGCCTCGGCGCTCGCGGGAAATCACGCGTGCTGCGCCCACCCGTGCTGCGAACGCGCTCCGCAGACCTCATCGGCCACCGCGCGCACCCTGGTGGCGCCCGATGAGAGGCTGACATCCGAGGTCGGTGAGCTGCTCGAACAGGTCGAGGAGGATGCCGGTGAGCGTTTCCGCGCGGCCGTGCGCCACGACGCGATGGACCGGTATCACCGGGAAACCCTGGCCGCGGTACTCGACCGGATATGCGCGGCCAACGACGCCGGTGACGCTGATACGCGGGGAATCGCGAGCACGGCGGTCGCGCTGCGGAACAAGACCGTGCGCGACGCCCTGTTCGCCGTGGCCGGCACCGAATACTCGGAGGCCGCCGAGCGACTGTGGTCCCGAATGTGCCGCGCCTTGACCGGACCCGATCGAGCCGAGGCGGCGGCGCTCCTGGGATACAGCGCCTACACCCGCGGCGACAGTTCGCTGGCGGCGGTCGCCTTGCAAGCGGCGGCGCAGTCCGATCCGGACCACACCATGGCCCGCCTGCTCGACACGGCGCTCACCACCGGGATGTGCCCGAGGGCGGTTCGCGTACTCGCGTGCAGCGGTCGCACGATAGCCGCCGACCTGGGTATCGAACTCGATGTGCGGCCTGGTTGGCTGCCCGGATGAGCGAGCGTGCCGTGGGTACGGTGTGCCGCGCTGGCGGCGGAGGGTGCTGGCGGTGTGGAGCCGTGAGCGAGCGTGCGTGGGTACGGCGTGCCGCCCGCGCGGCGGAGCCGAGTGCCAGCGAAGTGGAGCTGTGAGTGCTACCGGGCGCTGTGCGCGCGGTCGCCGAGGGATTGCAGGAATGCCCAGGCGTCGGTGACGATCTCGTCGAGGTCGTTGTGCCGCGGCTGCCAGCCCAGTTCGGCGATGGCGCGTTCGCTGGAGGCGATCAGCACCGCCGGATCACCCGCCCGGCGCGGCGCGTCGACCGCCGGGATCGGGCGGCCGGTGACCCGCTCGCAGGCCGAGATCACCTGGCGCACCGAGAATCCGGTGCCGCTGCCGAGGTTGCAGATGCGGTGTTCGCCCGGACGGGACTGGGCCAGTGCCAGCAGATGCGCCTGCGCCAGATCCCGGATGTGGATGTAGTCGCGGACCGCACTGCCGTCGTCGGTCGGATAGTCGGTGCCGAACACCGAGATCGATTCCCGGTGGCCCAGTGCGGTCTGCAGGACCAGCGGAATGAGATGGGTTTCCACTACACGGTTCTCGCCGAGCCCACCGTAGGCGCCGGCGACATTGAAATAGCGCAGGCTGGTCGCGGCCAGCCCGTGCGCCACCGCATAGGAGGTGATGGCATGGTCGATGGCCAGCTTCGACGCGCCGTACGGATTGGTCGGCCGGGTAGGCGCGTCCTCGGTGATCGGCACCTGCTCGGGCTCGCCGTAGACCGCGGCGGTCGAGGAGAACACCAGCCGCTCGGTTCCGGAGTGGCGGATCGCCTCGAGCAGGGCGAGGGTCTTGACCACGTTGCCGTGCCAGTACTTCTCCGGCTTCTGCACGGACTCGCCGACCAGCGACTGCGCGGCGAAATGCAGGACGCCGTCGAAGGATTCGGATTCGACCAGCTCCACGCCGACAGTCGCGATATCGCCGTCGACGAACTTGGCCCCGCTGGGCACGCCCTCGGCATTGCCGGTGGACAGGTCGTCGACCACGACGACCTCGTGACCCTCCTCGATCAGCACCTGCGCGCAGACGCCACCGACGTATCCGGCGCCACCCGTGACCAGAAGTTTCATACTCGGGTTACCTCAGACCAATTTCACTTGGACGGCGTGAGCCATCTCGTCCGACAATTCGAATCCACCATGCCCGGGCACCGAGATGACCACGACACCGGGCTTGGTCTCCACGGTGACGCGGGCATCGGGGACCACGCCCACCTCGCGGAGTTGATTGATGGTCTCCGGGTCGGTCTGGATGTGCTCGGACAGCCGCCGGACCACCACCGCGACCGTCTGGCCCGCGGGCAGATCCGACAGGCGCATCAGCCTCTCCTCGGCCGATCCCTGGGCCGACACGCCCAGCTCGTCCAGTCCGGGGATGGGATTGCCGTAGGGGGAGGTGGTGGGGTTATTGAGCACTTCGACGAGGCGGCGCTCGACATCCTCGCTCATCACGTGCTCCCAGCGGCAGGCCTCGGCGTGCACGTTCTGCCAGTCCAGCCCGATCACGTCCACCAGCAGGCGCTCGGCCAGCCGATGCTTGCGCATGACCGCGACCGCCATCGAGCGGCCCTTCTCGGTCAGCTCGAGGTGACGGTCGCCCGCGACCAGCAGCAATCCGTCCCGCTCCATGCGGGCAACCGTCTGGCTCACCGTCGGGCCACTCTGCTCGAGGCGTTCGGCGATCCGCGCGCGCAGCGGCGTCACGCCCTCCTCCTCGAGGTCGTAGATGGTACGGAGATACATCTCCGTGGTGTCCACCAGATCTTTCACCTGTTACCCCTTCGTCGGGACGAATTCTACTCACGCACGGCCGCCGTCCCGCGCGTCAGCATATTTCGTTTGTCCTGCGGAAACGCCGAGGCAACCGGGCACGGCCCGGTGGCGCCGGAATCCGGCGCGCCGCACTGCCTAGCATTTGTACTGCATACCAACGACAAAAAGTGCCCTCCGCTTCCCGTGTTCGGTCGCAGATCACATCGAGGCCGTCCAGGGGTCCTGTGCATTAGCGTTGTCCGCATGGCAAGCCGACCGCGCAGCGACGCCACCGTGGTGTGGACCGACCGGTTCCTGGAATACACCTGGACCCCGGAGCATCCGATGAAACCGGCCCGGCTCCGGTTCACGATTGCACTGGCACGTGCCCTGGGACTGCTGGAAGGGGTGGAGTTGCTGGCTCCCGCCCCGGCCGGGGAGGCGGAGTTGCTGCGCGTGCACACTCCCGCATATCTGGAGGCCGTCCGGCACGCCGAGCCCGCGGCGCCGGGGGCCCTGATCCCGGAGTCCGCGCCGTACGGGCTGGGGACGCAGGACAATCCGATTTTCCCGAGGATGCACGAGGCGGCGTCGGTGATCGTCGGCGGTACCCTCGCCGCGGCCGGGGAGATCGCCGCGGGCCGCACCCGCCGGGCGGTCAGCATCGGCGGCGGCATGCATCATGCGATGGCCGAGGCCGCATCGGGATTCTGTGTCTACAACGACGCCGCCGTGGCCATTTCCTGGTTGCTGGACAACGGTTTCGACCGCATCGCCTATGTCGATGTCGACGTGCACCACGGCGACGGCGTGCAGCGCGCGTTCTACGGCGATCCACGGGTGCTGACGATCTCGATCCATCAACATCCGGCCACACTGTGGCCCAATACGGGGTGGCCCGAGGAGATCGGCGCCGGTCCGGCCGAGGGGACAGCGATCAACCTGGGCGTGCAGCCCGGCACCCGCGACGCCCAGTGGCTGCGCGGTCTGCACGCCGTCGTGCCCGGCGCGCTGGCCGCGTTCCGGCCGCAACTGCTCGTCGGTCAGTGCGGCGTCGATACCCACCGCGAAGACCCCCTCGCCGACCTGGCGTTGACCGTCGACGGCCAGCGCGCGGCGTTCCTGGCGATGCGCGAGTGGGCCGACCGCTACGCCGAGGGCCGCTGGCTCGCCGTCGGCGGCGGTGGATACGGCGTGGTCCGGGTGGTGCCCCGGGCCTGGACCCATCTGCTGGCAACGGCCCTGGACCGGGATATCGACCCGGCGACCGCGACGCCGGCCGAGTGGATCGAGCAGATTCACACCTACGCGCCCGCGGTCGAACCGCCCCGCACCATGGGCGACGGCACGCCGCCGGAGTTCACTCGCTGGGACGGTCCCGGTGGTGCGCCGGACACCGGCGACCCGCGCGCGGACCGAGCCCAGCGCGCGATCGACACCGCCGTGCTGGCCACCCGCCGGGCGGTATACCCGCTGCTCGGCCTGGATCCGGAGGATCCCCGTGACTGATTCCGATCACCCCGGCGCGGGAACGAGCGCGACACCGCCGGAACCGGATGCGGCGGCCGGCGCGGATGCGCCCCCGGGCTGGCTCGCGGCATTCGGCCCCGATACGCCCGAAGTCCCGCCGCCCCCGCCGCAGCATTGGGTCGCCGACGTCCTGGGCTCCGACGGCGGAGTGGTGCGACTACGCCCGATCACCCCGGATGATGCCGCGGCGATGCAGCTGTTCCATGCCCGTCTGTCCGACCGCACCCGTTATCTGCGGTATTTCGGGCCGTATCCCCGCATGACGCCCAAGGACCTGTACCGGACCTCGCATGTGGACTACCACAACCGGGTGGGCCTGGTGATCGAACTGGGCGCGGAGATCATCGCGGTCGGGCGTTACGAGCTGTTGCCCGAGCACCCGGGCCCGCGCGCCGCCGAGGTGGCGTTCGTGGTCGCGGACGCGCATCAGGGCCGTGGCCTGGGCTCGATCCTGCTGGAACATCTGGCCGGGGCCGCCGCGGAGAACGATATCGACACCTTCGTCGCGGAAGTGCTGGCCGAGAACAACGCGATGGTGACCGTCTTCCGGGACGCGGGCTATCAGGTGCAGCGCAGTCGCGACGGTTCGGTACTGCATCTGGAGTTCGCGATCGACCCCACCGAAGCGCTGCTGTCGGTGCGTGATTCGCGCGAACGAGCCTCGGAGGCGCGTAGCGTCGGCAATCTGCTGCACCCCCGGTCGATCGCGGTCATCGGTGCGACGCCGTCCCCGGGCCGGGTCGGCGGGGTGGTGCTGGCCAATCTGCTGTCGGGGTTGTTCCAGGGCCCGGTGTTCCCGGTGAATCCGAATCGCACCTCGGTGCGCGGGGTCCGGGCGTACGCCACCGTGCGCGATATTCCGGACGAGGTGGATCTGGCCGTGGTCGCGGTCCCGGCCACCCGGATCTCCACCGTCCTGGACGACTGCATGGCCAAGGGAGTCAAGGGCCTGGTGGTGCTGACCGCCGGATTCTCCGAGACCGGCCCGGCCGGATATGCCGCCGAACGGGATCTGGTGGTCGCCGCGCGCGGCCACGGCATGCGGGTGGTCGGGCCCAGCGCGCTGGGCATCGCCAACACCGATCCGGCGGTCTCGCTCAACGCCACGCTGGCCTCGGTCCTGCCCGGGCGCGGGCGGGTCGGGTTCTTCTGCCAGTCCGGGCCGTTGGGCGCGGCGATTCTGGCCGAGGCCGCCGCGCGCAGGCTGGGCCTGTCCACCTTCGTCTCGGCCGGAAATCGCGCCGACGTGTCCGGTAACGACCTGCTCCAGTACTGGGACTCCGACCCGAATACCGATGTGGTGCTGCTGTACCTGGAGACGTTCGGCAATCCGCGTAAGTTCTCGCGGATCGCGCGGCGGGTCGCGCGCACTAAACCCATCGTCGCGGTGAGCAGCGGACGTAATGGCGTCCGCACCGCCTCGCCGAGCGCGTTGGAGCGCTCGGTGGAACGCGACCTGTTCGCCCAGGCCGGAATCGTGCAGGTGGACACCATCTCCGAACTGTTCGACTGCGCGATGCTGCTGGCCTACCAGCCACTGCCGAGCGGGCCGCGCCTGGCGGTGATCGGCAACAGCGCCGCGCTGGCATGGCTGGCGGTGGACGCGGCACGGGGTGAGGGACTCGAGGTCGGCGAACCGGTGGATCTCGGACCACAGGCCGGGCCCGAGGACTTTCTCACCGCCACCGCGGCGGCCGTCGCGTCCGACGAGGTGGACGCGGTGATCGTGATCTTCGCACCGCCGGTGTCGACCCCGTCGGCGGCCTACGCCGAGGCCATCCGGTCCGCGGCCGGACCGGGTGTGGACGCTGATTCGACGCCCACCACCGTCCGCAAACCCGTGCTGACCACGTTCATCGCCGATTTGGGCATGCCGAATCTGCTGGCCACCAGAGGGATCGGCGGCGCGGTGGAGTCCGGTTCGATCCCGTCGTATCCGGATCCGGAACGCGCCGCGCGGGCGCTGGCCCGCGTGCAGCGCTACGCCCAGTGGCGCATCGCTCCGGCCTCGGCCACGCGCCGCCCTGCCGATATCGATGCCGAGCGGGCACGGAATCTGGTGGAGGAGTGGATGATTCGCGCGCCTGGCGGCGAGTGGCTGGGTGATCTGGAGGCGGTGCGGCTGCTGGACTGCTACGGCATCCGGGTGGTCGAGTTCCGCGAGGCCCGCGACGCCGACACCGCGCGGGAGGCCGCCGAGAAGCTGGGATATCCGGTGGCAGCCAAGGCTACCGGTGAGATGTGGCGCAACCGGCCCGATCTCACCGGGGTGCGCCTGGATCTGTGGCGCCCCTCGGCGGTGGAGCGCGCCTACGCCGACCTCGCCGAACTGTCCGGCAACCAGGTCGTGCACGTGCAGAAGATGGCCGTCAAGGGCGTCGGCTGCGTGCTGCGGGTGCAGGACGACCCGTCGTTCGGGTCGGTGATCAGCTTCGGCCTGTCCGGCACGATCATCGATCTGCTCGGCGACCGGGTGTATCGGGCGCTACCGCTGAGCGAGGCCGAATCGGCCGCGCTGATCGACGCGCCGCGCGCCGCGCCACTGCTGGCGGGCAAGTCGGGAGTGCCAGGCAAGACCATCGGCGAACCCGTGGACAAACGCGCCCTGTCCGAACTGGCGCAACGCATCTCGGCCATGTGCGACGACCTGCCCGAGATCCGCGAACTGTCGATCGAGCCGATCCTGGCCTCCCCGCAGGGCGCGGCGATCCTGTACGCCCGCGTCCGCATCGGCCCCGAACCCAGCCGCTTCGACATCGGCCCGCGCCGCCTGGCGTGAACCCATCCGGGCCGTACCACCAGAGGCCCGAGGATCGGTCGAGCATTGCAGTCCGGCCTCACACGCCATCGGTGTCACATGTCCGGATCTGCACCGACATTCGGGACGGTATACGACGCGCCCCGTGGAGTGGCCAGAGCCGTGATTTCGTGAGGTGATCGCGGATCGTGCCTCGACCGCACAGGCAAGATCGTCATCCGCACCGCCGATTGATCCATGACCAGGCGTGCGCCCCGCTCAGGCGGGGCAGGTCAGGTCGTTACTCAGATGCGGCAAGGTCGGCTGCGACGGGGACGGGAAGGGGGTGCGGAAGGTGAAAGCGTAGTCGGTCGGACCGTGTTCGCGCAGGTGGGTGATGTGCTGCTCGGCCTCGGCCACGGTCGGCACATGGCCCGCGGGCACCCACCACAGTGCCTGGTAGGCCTGGGTCATCGAGACGAACCACTCGCGGCGTTGTCGCATGATCCGCACGTGATCACTGCTGTAAGCGAAGTCGGCCAGTGCCTCCAGTGACGTCCACACGCTCATGTTGATCAGCAGCCGGTCGTCGTCGAGGACCTGAATCGCTGTCGCGTCGCCGTCCTCTGTCTGCAACCGCCACACGAAACCCGGTGCGGCGTCAGCCAACGCGTTGATTTCGTCGAGCGCGCCGACGAAGCCGGCGAGCCGGTCGGAGGTCAGGGGTTCGAGGGGGAGAGCGATGTTCGCGTGAACGGAGCGTAGCGGAGTGAACCATAGGCACAGGGCGCCTCGCGCCCGACGGAGCCGAGCGCCAGCGAGGTGCAGTCGGGGGTGAGATGATGGCCGAGCATGACGCGATGCTACCGAAAATGAGTAGATCTTCTCAGAAATGGTGAAACGCCTCGGGCGACGCCAGTTGCCCGGACGACCGCGCGGTAGTCGATACTGGGCGCATGCGCGAAGATCAGATCGAGACTGCCACCGCGCCACTGCGGGACGATATCCGGTTCCTGGGCGCGATCCTGGGGGAGACGGTTCGCGACTGTGAGGGTCCGGAGGTGTTCGACCTCGTCGAACGGGTGCGGGTCGAGGCGTTCCGGGTGCGCCGATCGGAGGTGGAACGCAGTGCGGTCGCGGATATGCTGCGCGACACCGATATTCGCACGGCGCTCCCGCTGATCCGGGCGTTCAGCTATTTCCTGCTGCTGGCGAATCTGAGCGAGGATCTGCAGCGCGACCGCCGCCGGGCGGTGCACATCGCGGCGGGGGAGCCGCCGCAGGAGTCCAGCCTCGCCGCGACGTACCGCAAACTCGACGCCGCGCGCCCGGACGGCGCGCTGGTCGCCGACCTGCTGGACGACGCGCTGATGTCGCCGGTCATCACCGCGCACCCCACCGAGACCCGCCGCCGCACCGTCTTCGACGTGCAGTCCCGCATCACGGAGCTGATGCGCCGCCGCCAGCGCTATACCGAGTCCGAACCGGAGTACGCGCGGATCGAGGTCGAACTGCGCCGTCAGATCCTCACCCTGTGGCGCACCGCGCTGATCCGCCTCGCCCGGCTGCGGATTCAGGACGAGATCGAGGTGGGCCTGCGTTACTACGAGCTGACCCTGCTGGAGGTGATCCCCCGGATCAACGCCGACGTGCGTACCGCGCTGCGTGCCCGCTGGCCGGAGTATCCGCTGCTGGAGCGGCCTATTCTGCGCCCCGGCTCATGGATCGGCGGCGACCGCGACGGCAATCCGAACGTCACCGGCGAGGTCGTGCAGCGTGCCACCCATCGCGCGGGCGCGGTCGCCTTCGGCCACTATCTGAGCGAACTGGTCGGGCTGGAGAAGACGCTGTCGCTGTCCGTACGCCTGGTGACCGTCTCGGACGACCTCGAGCGCCTGGCCGTGACCGGATTCGACGATTCACCACAGCGCACCGACGAACCGTATCGACGTGCGATTCACGGCATCCGCGCACGCCTCACCGCGACGGCCCAGCGAGCGCTGGGGAAGATACCCGTCGACGGCGTCGATCTGGGCGCGGTCGGATCCGGCGGTTCGAGTGCCGACGCACAGCCGGCCGACAACTCTTCCGGCACGACGCCTCTCGATGCCGCGCGCCGACGCGTGGAACCGTACGACACCGCGCAGGAGCTGCTGCACGACCTGGCCGTCGTGGACGCGTCCCTGCGGGCCTCCGGCGACGCGCTGCTCGCCGACGACAGGCTGGCCGCCCTGCGCGGTGCGGTCGAGACGTTCGGCTTCCACCTCCAGGGCCTGGACATGCGCCAGAATTCCGAGGTACACGAGCAGGTGGTCGCCGAACTGCTGGCCTGGTCGGGCGTCCACCCCGACTACGCGAGCCTGCCCGAACCCCAGCGGATCGAACTGCTGGCCGCCGAACTCGGCACTCGCCGCCCGCTGCTGGGTCCCGGCGCGCACCTGAGTGACCTGGCCGTCAAGGAACTGGGCGTCCTGCGCGCGGCCAAGTCCGCCCTGGACCACTTGGGCCCGGACACCGTGCCCAACTACATCATCAGCATGTGCACCTCGGTCAGTGATCTGCTGGAGGCCGCGCTGCTGCTGAAGGAGTCCGGCATCCTCGACCCGGGCGACGCGCGGACCCCGCCGTACAGCCCGGCCGGTGTGGTGCCGCTGTTCGAGACGATCGAGGATCTGCGCAACGGCGCGCAGACCCTGCTCGCCGCGCTCGAGGTGCCCGCTTATCACCGCCTGGTCGCCGCGCGCGGCATGCGGCAGGAGGTGATGCTCGGCTACTCCGACTCCAACAAGGACGGCGGCTATCTGGCGGCCAACTGGGCGTTGTACCGCGCCGAACTGGATCTGGTGGACGCCGCGCGCAAGACCGGAATCCGCTTGCGGCTGTTCCACGGTCGCGGCGGCACGGTGGGCCGCGGCGGCGGCCGCAGCTACGACGCGATCCTGGCGCAGCCCGCGGGCGCGGTGCGCGGCGCGCTGCGGCTGACCGAACAGGGCGAGGTCATCTCCACCAAATACGCCGAACCGGGCACCGCGTACCGCAACCTGGAGGCGTTGGTCGCGGGCACCCTCGAATCGACGCTGCTGGACGTGGAGGGCCTGGGCGCCGATGCCGAACCGGCCTACGAGCTGTTCGACGAACTGGCCGAACTCGCGCGACAGGCCTACGCGCGCCTGGTGCACGAAACGCCCGGCTTCGTCGAATACTTCCGCTCCTCGACCCCGATCGCCGAGGTCGGAGACCTGAACCTGGGCAGCCGCCCCGCCTCGCGCAAGCCGACCAGCTCCGTGAACGACCTGCGCGCCATCCCCTGGGTGATGGCCTGGAGCCAATCCCGGGTGATGCTGCCCGGCTGGTACGGCACCGGCGCGGCGATCGAGCAGTGGGCCGGGGACGATCCGGCCAGGATGGCCGTGCTGTCGGACCTGTACCGGCGCTGGCCGTTCTTCCGGACGGTCATGTCGAACCTCGCGCAGGTGCTGGCGAAGGCCGATCTGGACATCGCCGCCCGCTACGCCGAACTCGTCGAGGACGAAACGTTGCGGGACACCATCTTCGGCATGATCCGTGACGAGCACGACCGCACCGTGCGCATGCACGCCGCGGTCACCGGCAGCGATCATCTCCTGGCCGACAACCCGGCCCTGGCGGAGTCCATCCGCAACCGCTTCCCCTACCTCGAACCACTCAACCAGATGCAGATCGAACTGCTGCGCCGCCGCCGCGCCGGTGACGATTCCGAACTCGTCGAACGCGGAATCCTGCTGACGATGAACGGTTTGGCGACGGCACTGCGCAACTCGGGATAACCGGCGAGCCCGCGGTTATGCGGGGAGGTTCAACACAGCCGGTCGTCGGCGACGCGGACGATCGTCAGGATCTGCGGCCGCCGAAGGTGCACCAGGGTCGGCGCATGGGTCCGGCTGTGGATCCCGCGAGGCCTGTGCGGTCTTCCTCGCTCGGCGCTGGAGGAGGTCCGATCGAGGACGTCGTGGCGCTCAGAGCTGGGAGGCTCCGCCGTCGACGGCGAGTTCTGAGCCCGTGGTGTAGGTGGCGTCGAAGGCCAGGTATGCCACGGCCTCGGCGAGTTCCCGTGGTCGGCCGAATCGCTGCATGGGGTTGTTCGCGCGCATGGTCGCCTTGGTTTGTTCGGCGGCCTCCGGGCCTAGGGTGTGGGCGAGGATGTCGGTATCGATGGGGCCGGGGCTCACGGCGTTGACCCGGATATCGTGGGGCAGCAGCTCGCGGGCGAGTGAACGGGTCAGCGAGCGCAGGGCCGCCTTGCTGGCCGAGTAGGCGCTGATCATGGGCTGGCCCTTGATGTTCACGATCGAGGTGGTGAGGACCACCGCGCCGCCCGCCCGGATCAGCGGGGCCATCCGCTGCACGGTGAAGTACGGGCCCTTGGTGTTGACCGTGAACACCTCGTCGTAGGTCGCCTCGTCCATATCCTCGAAGGGGCGGAAGCGGGTGATTCCGGCGTTGGCGAACAGCACGTCCAGGGCGCCGAACTCATTTCGTACCCGCTCGGCCAGCGCATCGATATCGGTGAGTACGGTCGCGTCGCTGCGCACCGCGACCGCGGCCGGGCCCAGCGCCTCGGCGGCCGCGTCGAGCGTGGTCTTGTTCCGGCCGGTGACCATGACCCGGGCGCCCCGGTCGATCAGCAGTTCGGCGGTGACCAGGCCGATTCCGCTGGTTCCGCCGGTGATCAGCACTGTCTTCCCGTCGTAGCGTCCCATGACGGCCGTCCCTTCCTGTCGCGCGAGCGTCGTTGTCGCCGGATTATGTTGCGACGGTGGCGAATACGTCCGAGCCGCGTACCGAGAGGCGCTGCGGCCGGTGTCTCCACCCTGCGGTCGGCGGATGTGCCGCGTCCAATGAATGTTTCGCAGCGGCCGATACGTTCGCCGTATCGGCGCAGATCAGGGTGCTGATTTCAGCGCGTCTACCCTGGAGAGGTGCCCGAATCGGACGTGTCGTCTGTGGATCTCGATCTGCGCCTCGTGTACTGCTTCATCGTGGTCGCCGAGCACGGTCATTTCGGCCGCGCCGCCGAGGTGCTGCACACCACGCAGCCGTCCCTGAGCAGGCAGATTCGCCGGCTCGAGCTGCACGTCGGCGTGCGCTTGCTGGACCGTACCGCGCACGGCGCCCGGTTGACCGCGGCAGGGGAGGCGTACCTGCCGTTGGCCGTGGATCTGCTACGCGCGGCCTCGCGGGCGACGGCGACCGCCCGGGCCGCAGCGCAGCCGCATCGCGTCGTCATCGGGTACACCACCGGAGTCGTCGTCACCCCTGCGGTACGCGAGTTGCGCCACCGATTTCCGGACGCCGAGGTCGAGACCCTGCATCTGGCCTGGAACGAACCGCACACCGCGCTGCTGGATCATCGGGTGGATGTGGTGGTCGCCCGTTTACCCTTTCCCGCAGACGGTCTGACCGTGTCCGTGCTGTACGACGAACCTCGTGTCGTGGTGATGCCGGTGGACCACCGGCTGGCGGGCAAGGAGTCGATCACGCTGGACGATATCGCCGACGAGCCCGTGGCCCGCGTGCGGCGATCCGATCCGCTCTGGGGTGCGTTCTGGCGCATCGACCCGCGCCCGGACGGACGTCCCGCGCCGATGGGTCCCGTGGTCGAGGCAGTCGAGGACAAATACGAGATCATCGCCGCCGGACAGGGTGTGGCGATCGTTCCTGCGGGCGACCCCATCAGCGCCGTGCGCGAGGATCTGACGTCGGTTCCGCTCGAGGGAGTGGAACCCGGGCATGTCGCGCTGGCCGCCCGGCGCGGTGACCGCAACCCGCTCGTCGTGGCCTTCGGAGCCATCGTCCCGGCCCATCTCACCGGACCGAAGTCATAGATCGCCGATGACGGCTCAGGCCGAGTCGTCGGTGAGGTCGGTGATGAATAGGTAGCCCGGTGTGTGAGTGAGCGCCTGCGGTGGCCGCGATGCCATGATCACCGCCTGCCGGGTGACACCGCAGGCCCAGAAGACCGGCACCTCGTCGCTGTCCGGTTCGATCGGATCGCCGATGTCGGGCAGGGACAGATCGCCGACTCCGAGGGCCGCGGGATCGCCGATGTGCAACGGCGCCCGTGCGCGATCGGCGGGTAGGAAATTGCCTACGCTTGACCAGTAGGAAATTTCCTACCTATAGTGAGGGTATGGCGCAGCGACTCGAATACTCCGGGATCGACCAGGTGTTCGCGGCGTTGGCCAATCCGACGCGGCGGCAGATTCTCGATCTGCTGCTCGGTGGTGAGCGGACGGTGCAGTCCATCGCCGAGCGGTTCGCGATGGCCCGTCCGAGCGTCTCCGAACATCTGCGGGTGTTGCGAGACTGCGGTCTGGTCGGGGAGGACAAGCGCGGCCGCTTTCGCTACTACCGCGTCGAACCTCAGCCGCTACACGACTTGCAGTCCTGGCTGAGCCCGTTCGAACGGTACTGGCGCGAGCGTCTGCATGCCCTGGGCGAGGTGCTCGACGCGATGCCGGACGACCGTGCCAGCGACGAAACACACCACGACAGAACGGAATCCGAATCATGAGCGACATCGGCACGATCGAACTCGACCATTTCTATCCGCATCCACCGGAGAAGGTATGGGGTGCGCTCACCACCCCCCGGTTGATGGCGCTCTGGATGATGGAGCCCGTCGGCTTCGAGCCGGTGGTGGGCAACGTCTTCGAGATGAAGACGCGCCCCATGCCCGGCCAGGACTTCTCCGGCCACATCCGCGGCGAGGTGCTCGAGGTCGCCGCCCCCGAACTGCTCCGCATGACCTGGAACGACGCTCGAGCCGATGCGCCGACGGGATGGGTGATCAGCTGGCGCCTCCGACCGGAGGGGAACGGCACCCGAATCCTGTTCAGCCACAGCGGTTTCGATCCCGACAACGTCCTGATGCAGCGCGTTCGCTCCATCATGAGCCCGGGTTGGGCAGGGATGCACGGCCAGCTGGAAAAGGTGCTCGCCGAAGCGGTGTGAGCTTCTGCTCGGTCGCGGGTCACCAGGTCGGCGACGCGTGCCGGCCCGCTGGTGCCGTGTAGTCCGCGAACCATCGAGCCGCGGCCACAACTCCCTTGGAGTCCAGCACGGTCCGCAGAGCTGGCAGCTCGTGCACGCAATGCTCGGTGAGCAACGACAGCAACTGACTCGGCCCCGACGGAAAGGTCGGCGCGAGTGCTGCCGCGAACCGCCACACGAACTGTTCGTGTGCGCCGGCCAGCGCCGGAAGGTCGTCGGCGAAGGTGTTCCAGTCGACGTCGTTGGCGATGCGGATGAGCAGCGACAGTTCCGTATCCAGGGCTGTCAGCAGGATGTTCTGGGACCCCAAGGCGCTGTCGAGCAGATGCAGAGGTAGCTGGGACCGTTCGGCCAGCAGCACGGCCTCGTACAGATCCCTGCCCAGCGGGTTGGACCTGCTGTAGTCCTCCACCGGTTCGTTGTACTCCGGTTCGTCTTCGATCGGCTCGGGAATGCGGTCGGCGTCGGCGGCCAGGCGAGCGATTTTCCAGGCGAGCGATTGCCGCTGACTCGCGGCTGGTAGTACCAGCGGTGTGCCGGGAAAGCTCACGCGCGGAATCGGAGTCGGTACCGGCGGATCGTACAGTGTTGTGTCGTAGCAGAAATCCAGGTTGATTGTGCCCGTGTGCCCACGGCCCTGCCATGAGAACAATAGCCGGTCACCGGATGCCCCGCGGTCGTAATAGGATTCGCCGATGTCCGTATAATCGCAGCGCAATCGGTCGATCACGACCGTGCTGTCCGGCTTTCGGGATATCGCTGCGGCGTCGGCCAGGATATCGTCGAATATGTGGCCGAGTGTCGGTTCTTCCGGGGCTTGCCACAGCTCGAAGCGCACGGCGAACTCCAGACCGCCGGACTGCGACGCCCACTCGCAGAACCATGCCCGCATCAGCGCATCGCCGCCGAACAGCACCAGCCGCGGCGACCACGGTGACTGCGCGATCGCGGTCAGGATGTGATCAATGGCCTCACACCGGGCTGCGAACCAGCCGGCACCGTCTTCCGGATCGGTGAAATACCAGGGTAGGCCCGTCACGACACCACCTCTGCCGCGAAACAGCCAGTACCGAAATCGAACTCGATCGTTCTCACTCGCTCATCGAAGCAGAGACCACCGACAACCTCGCTCGGATTTCTCCGCGCACTCATCGCGCGGATCGCCGAACTTCCGGAGGCTCAGGTCTGCCGCCACTGTGACGGAACATTGTGTGGCCGAACCGATCTCGGCTACTCTGGTCGCCAGATCAGGACAGGGAGATTGGTACGATATCCGCCACGATGCGATGGATCGAGCCGTTCGGGATGTCGAAGGTTTCGGTGATCGCGACGGTGACCAAGCGTTGTCCGGCGATGCCCGAGTCCAGGCGGTAACGCGCGGTCACGATGGGTCCGGCCTCGCTCATGTGGACGTCGTAGATGCGCTGGACGAGTTGGTACTGCGGGCCGGTGTCCAGGTCGTGGGTGAGTTGCGGGCCGGAATAGCCGGTTTGGATCCCGGCCTCGACTCGCGTGCAATCGGGTGCGAAGGGCACGTCGCTCGCGTCGTGGCTGATCAGCGCGTCGAGGTAGGCCATGGCGATATCCTCGCGTGGATCGTGCGGAGCCAAGGTGGCAGGGGCGGCTGCCGCTCGGCCCGCGCTCAGGGCAGCCATCGTGGCCAGGGCGACAACTGTAACCTGTTTCAATTTCATGCCGCGATCGTAGGAGATCACGGCGCGCCGCGGCGGGCGAATGCGCGAGCTGCTCGGAGGGATACGCCTCAGCCCTCGCTCACCTCGACCCCGTGCCAGAACGCGACGTAGTTCTTGATGTTCTCCGCGGCGGCCAGCGGCTCCGGGTAGTACCAGGCCGCGTCGGCGTTCGCAGTCCCGTCGACCGCGACGGTGTAATAGCTGGCTTTACCCTTCCAGCCGCACATGGTGTGGGTGTCGGAGCCTTCGAAGTACTGCCGATCGATCGATTCGGGCGGGAAGTAGTGGTTGCCCTCGACGATGATCGTGTCGTCACTGCGAGCCAGTTCCCGCCCGTTCCATGTTGCGATGGTCATGAAAGCCATTCTGCCCTGAGCCGCGCCTCATGCCCACGTGTGTTGTGCCCGGCCGGGGCTGTTGACAGTCGGCCTCGGCTGAGCACGCGACCCGTAGATGTTTCCGGTGCTGATTCACGCAGGACGTGCCCAGCGGCATGAATGGGCTATACGTCGGCCTCGGCGACCGTGAAGACGCGCTCGGCCGTGCGATGGCTGATCGCCGCTCGCTGATCGTCGGTCAGCGGTGTTTCCCGCAGGAAGGCCATCGCGGCAACCGGGTCCTCGTACGGAGCGTCGATCGCGAACATGATCGCGTCCGCGCCGACCGCGCGCAGGGCCAGTTCGAGCACGTCCGGATCGTCGATGCCGCTCGTGGTGATCACGAAATTGCGCCGGAAGTATTCGCTCGGCGTCAGGGCCAAACGCGGCATCGACATGGCCGCCCCGCCCGTCCGGGCCGTGAACGCGTGCCGGTTGTCGATCCGCCGCAGCCAGTACGGGATGCCTTCGCCGAGGTGCCCGAGCACGATGGTCAGCCCGGGGTACCTGTCCAGGGTTCCGCTGAGGATCAGCCGCATCGCGTGCAGTCCGGCCTCTGCCTGGTAACCCCACATCGCGAAGGGCATACCGTACTCGCGGTAGGCGGCCAGCATGCTCGGCGCCCGCGGGTGCAGGTAGATAGGCGCCCGATTCGCCTCGGCCGCGGCCAGCAGCGGCGCGAATTCCGGCTCGTCGAGATATCGCCCGCCGGTGTGCGAGTTGATCATGATGCCGTGGAGGCCGAGCGGGCCCATCGCCCGCTCGACCTCGGCGGCCGCGGCGACGGGATCCTGCGGCGCCACCGTCGCCAGCCCGCCGAACCGGCCCGGGCGCCGGCGCACGATCGCGGCGAGCGCGTCGTTGAACTCCCGCGCCAGCGGTACCGCGTCGGCCGCCGGATAGGGCTGTACCCCAGGCGGATTCAGGCTGAGCACCGCCATGTCCTGTCCGAGCGCGTCCATCTCCCGCAGCCGGGCGTCGAGATCGACGAGCCGAGTGCGCAGATCCGGGGAATTCTCCACCGTCCGCATGAGACCCATCTCGGTCTCGTCGCCGGGTACGACGTCCAGGCCGTGCGCGATGCGGAGAAACGCCTCGGTGGCTATGTGTTCCTCTACCGCTATGACCCGCGTGCCATCTCGATTCGGCATATCGGGCGATGGTGCGGTACGACGCGAGACTTGTTGCGATGCTGTCGATTCGGATGTGGCGGCTGCCTCGTTGGCGCTCGGCGCCGTCACGAGCCGGGTCGCGCGACTGCGCATTTCTCGTCCACTCATGCCCGCCGCCCACCGTCGACCGACAACGCGATCCCGGTGACGTAGGACGCCGCCTCCGAGCACAACCAGACCGCAGCCGCGGCGGCTTCCTCCGGTGTGGCGAGCCGGCCCAGCGGTGTGATCGCCGCCTGCCGGGCGATCATGTCGGTGCCCTCGGCGACCTGCTCGAACCCGGGTGTCAGGGTGGGGCCCGGGCATACGGCGTTGACCCGGATGTCGTCCGGCGCGTAGTCGACCGCGGCGACCTTGGTGAGCCCGACGATGCCGTGCTTGGCGGCCACGTAGGCGGGGGCGGTCGGGATCGCGTACAGGCCGCCGTTGGAGGCGATGTTGACGATCGCGCCGCCGCTCGTCATCAGGGGCAGCTCGTACTTCATGCACAGGAAGGTCCCGGCCAGGTTGACCCGGACCACGCGCTCGAACTCGTCCAGGCTCATGTTGTCCAGCCGCCGGTGGTGCGAGGCCAGTCCGGCGTTGTTCACGGCGAAATCGAGGCCGCCATAGGCGGCGACCGTACTCTCGACGGCCGCCCGCACGGAGTCCTCGTCCGCGATGTCGACGCTGACGGCCAGGGCGTCTCCGCCCTCCTTCTCGATCAGCGCGGTGGTCTCGGCCGCCGCGTTCTCATCGATGTCGAGCACCGCGACCCGGGCGCCCTCCCGGGCGAACGCCAGTGCTGTCGCCCGGCCGATCCCGCTACCGGCGCCGGTGACCAGTCCCGCCCCGCTCCTGCCCGTGTCCGCTGCTCGCTCGCTGCGCTCGGCTGTGCCGACTGGTCGCTCGCTCATGCCAGTGGCTCGTGGTTCGCCCAGGCGACCTTGTACGGATGCCGCGCCTGCCAGCGGTCGATGACCTCGTGCATTCCGGGCTCGACGAACGCCTTCGTCAGCGTGTCGATATCGGCCACGCCGATCTGCACGATCGCGGTCGCGATGAGCGCCGGAATGGCCTCTTCGCCGGGGATGGGGATATGGCGCCGGGTGACGACGGACTGGATGAGACCCGAGTCGAGCATGACCTGTTCGATATCCATGAGGTATTGGTTGAGCTCGGCGTCGGGCAGCGGCTGATCGAAGGAAACGATCATCGTATGGTTGATCATGTAGTAATTTTCGGGCGCATATGCCGCCGGTGTCCAAGACCGATTCGATCTTCGGCGATAACCTGGAGGCATGATTGAACTGGAGACCCGGGAGCTCGAGTACTTCATCGCTGTGGCCGACGAGCTGCATTTCGGCCGGGCCGCGGTGCAGCTTTCGATCGCGCAGCCCGCTTTGTCGAAGGCGATCCGCCGGATCGAGACTCGGCTGGGAGTCCCGTTGTTCGTCCGCTCCAGCCGGCACGTCGAACTCACCCCGGCGGGGGAGGCACTGCAAGAGCACGGGCGGCATGCGCTCAACGCCGTCAGTGCCGCGGTTCGCAGCGCCCAGCGTGCCGGCGACGCACGAGCCCCGTTGCGGTTCGTGCTCAAGCCCGGTGGCGACGCTGGGCTGCTGTCCGGAATCCTCGCCGAGTACTCCCGCCAGCCCGATGCCCGCCAGGTGGACATCCTGTTCAGCGGCCCCACGGACCGCACCGATTTTCTGCGCGACGGCCGGGCAGACGTCGGCCTGCTCTATGCGCCGTTCGATGATCTCGACGGCTTGGCCCACGAGACGCTGTACACCGAGGATCGTGTGGTCATAGTGCCGTCCGTCCATCGGCTCGCCGGGCAGGATGCGGTGCGAATGTTCGATCTGGAGGGCGAGACCCTCCCGCTGTGGAAGGGGATCCCCGGCGCTGACAACTCAGGTCCGGAGGTCGCCGACGTGGTCCAGATGTTCCACATGATCGCGGTGGGCAGAATGATCGCGGTCCTGCCGCGCTCCCTGGTCGAACAGCTCCCACCCGGCCTGATCTGCATCCCGGTCACCGACGCCCCGCCCAGCCACCTCGTACTCGCCTGGAACGAGCAGGACTGCCGCCCTCTGGTCGCCTCATTTGCCGCCGCCGCACTGACGTCATCCGCGGCCAACCGAGCCCAGTCCGAACCCACTGAGCAAACCGTATGAGCATCGCTGAGCAAACCGTATGGGCACTGAGCACAGGATCGAGGATGCTCAGTGCCCATACGGTTTGCTCAGTGCCGGCCGACTTGGCGTTCGGTCGGCCCGATACGGGGTCGACCCTGCGAAACACAGCGCCGGCCGGTTCGCGCAGTGCCCGGAGGGGACGGGACGCGCGGACGCCGACCGGCGCTCGGGGTGATCACCATGTGTGCTGATCACCGCGGTGGAGCTGGGCCGGATTCCGGACGGCCCAGCGTCTGTGGGGCTTACCGCCGCACGGCGGCAAGCCGGTACTACCGACTCATCGTTCTCAACTGTGATTACGGCCCGGGCTGATACCGCACCGATAGACCGACTGAATGTCACGTTCGCCGGTCCGCTCAGTGGCCCGGCGAGACCGAACCTGATGTCCGTCCGATTCACCCCTGCGGAATCGCGATACTCCCACTCGATCCTCCCCTACTGCCCCGCTCCCAACCACCCAGATCGCTCGACCCATATCGGTCGGCTCATCGATCTGAGTGGCCCTGCTCTCCAAGCTAACTCATCGATCCGAGCAAGCTCATCCTTTTCGCGACCTCGACCCCATTCTCAGCCGACCCATCCACCCGGTCGGCCGAGCCACCCGAGGAAGAACTCAGCTCGCGTAAGCGCGCAGCCGATCGGCCCGCTCACCCTTGCGCAGTTTCGACATGACCTCACGCTCGATCTGCCGCACTCGCTCCCGGGACAGCCCGAACAGCTTGCCGATCTGATCCAGCGTGCGGGGCTGACCGTCGTCCAAGCCGAAGCGCAGGCGGATGACCTGCTGCTCCCGCTCGTCCAGGGTGGCCAGCACGCTGCGGACGTCGTTGTGCATGATTCCGGCGATGACGGCGCTCTCGGCGGAGGTGGCCTCGGAGTCCTCGATGAAATCGCCGAGGGGGGCCTCCTCGTCGCTACCGACGGGCATGTCCAGGCTTACCGGGTCGCGGCTGTGGTCCAGCAGGTCGGCGATCTTCTCGACCGCGATGCCGGACTCGCGGGCCAGCTCCTCGTCGGTGGCCTCGCGGCCGAGCTGCTGGTGCAGTTCGCGCTTGATCCGGGCCAGCTTGTTGACCTGCTCGACCAGGTGCACGGGCAGCCGGATGGTGCGGCTCTGATCGGCCATGCCGCGGGTGATGGCCTGGCGGATCCACCAGGTGGCGTACGTGGAGAACTTGAAGCCCTTGGAGTAGTCGAACTTCTCCATCGCGCGGATCAGACCCAGGTTGCCCTCCTGGATTAGGTCCAGCAGCGGCATGCCGCGGCCGGTGTACCGTTTGGCGAGGGAGACGACCAGGCGCAGGTTGGCCTCGAGCAGATGCGAGCGGGCAGCCTGACCGTCGCGCACGAGGATCGCGAGATCTCGCTTGCGGGTCGCGGCTAGACGCTTGCTGGTCTCCAACAGGTTCTGGGCGTAGAGGCCCGCCTCGATGCGCTTGGCCAGCTCGACCTCGTCGGCGGCCGTGAGCAGCGCCGTCTTGCCTATGCCGTTCAGGTACACACGTACCAGGTCGGCGGCGGGGCTCTGGGTGTCGAGGTCCTCGCTCGTGCGCACTCCAGTGGTGGCGGGGCTTGTCATGACTTGCCTCCTGTCGGTGGTGTCTCACTCCGAACAACGGACCCGACAGTGGGAAAGTTCCCCGCCACCGCGGCAATAAACCGTGTTGAGCTGCGGCTATCGCCCTACCCATCTGAGAAGTTCCTAAGAAGCAGCTCGTCCGGGAACGCCTGCCGTATCCGTTCTCCACTCGTGATCCGGGACGGACCGAATCGTGATCACCGGCCCGGTGCAGAGGAGTACCAGGACTAGGCGGGGCGAATCAGTCCGTGACGAATCAGATCGGTCACGACAGTCAGTGCGGCGGCGCGGAATTCGGGTGTCGCCTCCGCGTCGGTGTGGCCGACTGCGAGCAGTTCGACCAGTTCGTTCAACGGCAGACCGTCCTGGCGCATTCCCGCTAGCAGCGCGGCAGTGATGTCGTCCACCTCGTGTTGCCAGCGCGGACCGTCGCCGCGATGCAGGCGCGCGACCTGCTGCGTCCACCCCTGCTCGCCGGGCAGGTAGACCCGTTCCAGCGCGGTCGCGGCCTCCACGGCGAACGGCGCGGACCAGGCCAGACCCGGATCCGAGGCCACCGTACGCAGCCAGGCCGAGCGGTCGAAATAGGCGCTGGCCTCCGCGCCGAGCGGATCGTCGAAGGCGTGCGTGAGGTCCTCGGCGAGCAGTTCGGTGGGTCCGTCGATCGCGCGCAGGTAGACGAAGCCGAAGCCGATGCCCTCGACCTCGGCGGCGTCGAACGCGGCCAGCCACGCCTCGGCGCGTTCCTGTGCCGCGGGGTCGCGCGGATCCAGTCCGGCATCGCGCAGCCAGGTGCCCACGTAGAGGGCCGGATCGGCGATATCGCGCTGCACGATCCAGGCGTCCACCCCGTGATCGGGCAGCCACGAGGACACCCGAGCCTGCCAGTCCTGTCCGTCGACATGCACCCAGGAGGCCAGCATGGTCGCCAGGCCGCCGGGTTTCAGCAGCGCCGGGGCCTGGGAGACGACCAGTTCGCTCGCGCCGTCCAGGGCCAGGCCCGAATCACGGTAGGTGTGCTCGACCCGCGCGGGACCGACCACGAACGGGGGATTGGCCACCACGCGATCGAAGCGCCGCCCCGCGACGGGCTCGAACCAGGAGCCCTCGAGCAGTTCGATGTCCAGCTCGTTCAGCGCGGCGGTGGCCTGCGCGAGCCACAGCGCCCGTGCGCTGACATCGGTGCCGGTGACCGCGCGGGCGTATCCGGCCGCGTGCACCGCCTGCACGCCGCAGCCGGTGCCCAGATCCAGCACCGAATCGACCGGCGCGGTCGGGGTAGCGCGCAGCAGCGACAGCGAGGCCTGGCCGACGCCCAGCACGTGTTCGGCGGTCAGGGTGCGCCGCTGGAGCGAATCATCGAGGTCCGAGATCACCCAGCGGGTGCCGCCGCCCAGGTCCAGCGGGCGCAGATCCAGGGCGGCGCGAATCCGGTCGCCGTCGCGCTCCAGCAGTCCGGCCGCGACCGCGCGATCGAGGTCCAGCGGTGCGAGCGCGGCGGCCACCGCACTCTCGGGTTCGGGATCGCCGAGCAGCAGCAGCCGCACCAGCGTGCCCAGCTCGCCCGCATCGCGGACCGCGCGCCGTACCGGCACCGGTTCGGAGCGGCCCAGCGCGGTGTGCGCGTCGTCACCGAGCACCGCGAGCAGGGTGTCGGCGTCGTACCGCGCGCGGGTCAGCGCGGCGCGCAGGTCGGGGGCGAGCGCGGCCAGCGGCGAGACAACGGCCGTCGAGTTCGTCATGGATCCGAACTTTGCCAGGGGACGTAGCCGGGATATGGCAGCGGGGCCTACTCGACGGACAGCTCCAGCGGTGAGCTCTCCGGCGTGCCGACCCCCGCGGGTGGCTGCGACATCAACTGCAGGTCGCGCTCCTGGCTCCAGGCGTAGTTGCGCAGGGTGGTGAACTGGGCCACGAAATGGTCGCGCCAGGTCGAATTGCTGAAATTCATCGCGGTGTTGACCTGCTGCCAGCCGGTGGTGGAGAAGTTCACCGACCCCTCCCAGCACTGCGGCCCGCCGCTCGCGTCGACCGCGAAACCCTTGGTATGACAGATATACGCACTGCCCGCGGTGCTGGTGCCGATGGTGACCTCCACCCCGGCGTCGACAAGCTGTGACAGCAGCGGCTTCTCGCTGCGGCCGATGGACTGTGAATGGTCCAGATACAGATGCAGCCGGACACCGTTGTTGTGTGCGGTGATCAACTCGTCGGTGGCGTCCTGGAGGGTGAAGGTGTAGGCGATGATCCAGGTCTCACCTGGGCCCGCGACCAGTTGCAGGAAGCGCTGTTTCGCGGCGTCGTGATCGTCGGGCATCAGATAGCACGTCAGGGAACTATCGATAACGAAGGACATGTGCGCACGGTACCCATGCCGGGCGGACGACACGCGAGCTTCGGCACGACCCCTACCCGCCCAATTTCGACAAGTAACTTAAACAGATAACTTTGACAAGTTGCTTGTTGAATTCTAGGGTGGCCGTCATGCAGGCACACCTCCCGGCTCAGCAGTCCGCGCTGACGGCGCAGCGCCTCGACGACGCGATCAAGCGATTGCGCAACCGACTGCGCGCCGAATCCGGGATGCATTCGACCGGTCTGACCCTCACCCAGGTCTCCGTGCTGCTCACGGTGATCCAGCAGGGCCCGGTGACCGCGGCCAGGCTCGCCGCGCTCGAACATGTCACTCCACAGGCGGTCGCACAGACCCTGACCGTGCTGAAGGAGGCCGGGCTGGTGCGCGCCGAACCCGATCCACAGGACGGCCGCAAGAAGCTGATCAGTGCCGATCGGTCCGCGATCGCGCTGATCGGCACGGTGCAGGCGGATCGCGCCTCGTATCTCACCCGGGCGATCGACAGGCTCATCGCCCCCGAGGAACTGGGCGACCTGGACAAGACCATCGAGCTGCTCGAACGACTGGCCGCAGGAGAAGTAGACGGTCCCACCAGATGACTTCGGTCGTGACCTTGCGTGAACCGATGCGCGAACCCTTCGCGTGGACGTTCACCGCCCCGCTCTATGTCGGCTCCAGCCTCAATCCGATCAACAGCTCCCTGATCGCGACGGCGCTCGTGCCGATCGCGTCGAGTCTACACGTCCCCGTCGGCAGCACGTCGGTGCTGGTCTCCGCGCTGTATCTGGCCAGCGCCATCGCCCAGCCCACCGCGGGCAAACTGGCCGAGGTGATCGGCCCGCGCCGTGTCTTCCTCGGCGGCATCCTGCTGGTGCTGCTCGGCGGCGTCGTCGGCGGCCTCGCGCACGGTCTGCCGCTGCTGATCGCCGCCCGTGTGCTGATCGGCGCCGGAACCTCCTCGGCGTTCCCCTCGGCGATGGTGCTGGTGCGCCGCCGCGCGACCGACGCCGGACTGGCCGCACCGCCCGGCACAGTGCTGGGCGGCCTGGCGATCGCGGGTATGGCCACCGCGGCCGTCGGTCCGCCGATCGGTGGTGTGCTGGTCGGCGCGGCGGGCTGGCGCTGGGCCTTCCTGATCAACCTGCCCGCCGCCGCCATCGCGCTGGTGATGGCCGTGCGCTGGGTGCCGCGGGATCCGGTGCGCGAACGCGAGGGATGGCGGGTGCTGGCCGCCCGGATCGACCTGCTGGGCATCCTCGGCTGCGCCGCGTTCATGACCTCGCTGATCATCTTCCTGATGGGGCTGCCGCACCTGGACTGGATCGCGCTCGCGGTCTTCGTCGTGCTCGCCGTGCCGACGGTGTGGTGGGAGCTGCGCACCGAGCAGCCGTTCATCGACCTGCGCGGTCTGGCCGCGAACGGCGCGCTCACTCGCACCTATCTGCGCCAGGGCCTGACCCTGATCGGGGTCTACACGGTGATGTTCGGCGTGACCGAGTGGATCGAGGCCGGTCGCGGCGTCTCCACCGAGATGGCCGGGCTGTTGCTGTTGCCGATGGGCGCGGTGTCCGCGCTGCTGTCGTTCCCGCTGTCCCGCCGCAATCTGGTGCGCGGCCCGCTGATCGTCTCGGCGGTGAGCATGCTGCTCGGTTCGGCCGGCATCATGCTGCTCGGCGCGCACAGCCCGATCCTCGCGATCGTGCTGGTGTCGTTGATCTTCGGCGTCACCGCCGCGACCACCACGGTCGGCAACCAGACCGCCCTGTACCTGGAGGCCTCGCCCGAGCAGATCGGCACGGCCTCCGGATTGTTCCGGACCTTCGGATATCTCGGAACGATCGTCTCGGCCGTGATCGGCAGCCTCGCGTTCCGCGGCGGCGTCGACGACGGCGGCCTGCACACCCTCGGCCTCGTGCTCGTCGCGGCGGGCGTGGTGGTGCTGCTGCTCACGGTCCTGGACCGCAAGCTCGGAAACCGAGAGAGAAATCGGCGAGACTCGCCGGATCATGAAATACAACAAGGAGATTCACCCGTGAGTACCCCCGCCATCCCGGCGATCGACCCCAAGCAGACCGCTCTGTTGGCGATGGACTTCCAGCAGGGAATCCTGTCCCGCTTCGAGGACTCCGACGCCCTGCTGGAGCGAGTCGGCGGCGCCATCGCCGATATGCGCGCCGCCGGCGGCACCGTCGGCTACGTCCGCGTCGCCTTCACCGAGGACGACTGGTCGGCCGTGCCGGATACCAACAAGACCTTCTCCCAGGTGGCAGCGGGGAAGCTGATGCACCACGAGGAGGACGCCACCCAGATCGACGGCCGGATCGCGCCGCAGGACGGTGATGTCGTCGTGCGCAAGATCCGCTTCGGCGGGATCTCCACCACCGACCTGCACGAGCAGTTGCGCGATCGCGGGATCGACACCGTGGTGTTGTCCGGGGTGAGCACCAGCGGCGTGGTGCTGTCGACGCTGATCGATGCCGCCGACCGGGACTATCGGGTGTTCGTGCTGGCCGACGCGGTCGCGGATACGGATTCGCAGGCGCACGAGACGTTGGTGAACAATGTGTTCCCGTCCCGGGCGCACGTCATCGATACCGCGAAGCTGCGGGAGATGCTGTCCGCCTGACGGATCGGCGGTATCCGAATCCAGCACGAGTGTCGATGAGGGACACGATGTTTCGGATTGCCGCCGTGGCTCACGGCGCTGTGCCGTGCCGCAGCGCCGTGAGGGCGGCGGCGATCGCGTGCAGGGCCAGGCCCTGGCCCCAGGGCTGGGGGCGGTCGTCGCGGATGACGCTGTAGCCGAAGGGGATAAGCTGCAGGACGGTACCAGCGCTGACGCGGGTCAGCAGGCCCTCGGTGTCGACGTAGGCCAGCGAACCGCACACCGCTCGCCATCCTGCGGCGGCGATCTCGGCGGGGCAGTGGGGAATCACCGCGGCCGCACGCAGCATCGCCGCGCCCAGGCCCGCTGCGGCGGAGGTCTCCAGGATTCCGGCGTTCTCGGGCTGCTCGTCGACCAGAACGCTCCACACACCGTGCCCGGGCTGATGGTCAGCGAGCCAGGACAGTTGGCGCAGCAGGGATTCGGTCACCCGTTGTCGTTGATCCGGTGGGACCGCGACCCGTTGGCGTGCCGCGAGTTCGAGGTACTCGACCGCGGCCAGTGCGTACCAGGCATTGCCACGACCCCAGTGACATCGGATCGTCTCGCCGCGATGCGAACCGTGCGCGAACAGTCCGGTAGCCGGGTCCTGGAGGATGTCGGCATGGGCGAGAAGCTGTGTGCCGAATTCGGTGACCAGTGTTGCGTCACCACGGTATTCGCCGAGATGACCTAGGAACACCCCGGCCATGAACGTGGTGTCCGCCCACACTCCGCCCGGCCAGTGCTCCAGCGCGCCGCCCGGAGCCCTTGTCGCGTCGGGTGATTCGCGTAACCACCGCGCCAGCTCATCGGCGATATCGGCCAGATCGGGGTGGTCGGCGGCGGCGAGCATCGCCGCCGTACCGGGGGCCAGATTGTTGACGTGGGTGATGGCGATCCCGGCGCCGCGCTGATTCCGCAGCCATCCCACGACCTCGTCGGGGATCGGCAACTCGCGCGCCCGGGCGTAGCGAATCATGCCGAGCAGGCATACCCCTTCACCCCAGAACCATGACGGCAGTCCGGTTTTCCAGGTTCCCGCCACCACCCGCTCGCCGAGTTCGAGGAGCCTGGTAGGCGTCAGGCCGGTCAGCGGCGGCAGTGGCGGCGCGGCCTCGCGGGACGAGGTCAGGTCATCGGGCGGCACGGCGCTTTTCCCAACCGTCCGGCAGCGTGAAGCGGCCGTTGGGGTCGGGGGCGCCGTCGCCGGACCGGCGGCGCGGCAGGACCGAACTGGCCGGTTCGATGCGGCGGCCCTCGGCCAGGTCCAGCACCAGGCGCCGGCCGTTCCACTCGGCCTCGAGGCTGTCCGCGCCGAAGGGCAGGCGCACGGCCGGATTGTCGAGATGCGGCGGGCCTTGCGCGGGTTCCATCGGCGCCGAATCGTTCACGGTGAACGCGCCCGGCCAGCGCAGCGACAGTCTGCGCCCGTCCCTGGTCCGCCACTGCACGCAATCCGGCTCGAATTCCGGATCGTTCAGGGCGGCGACGAATTCGGTGAACGAGCCGTCGGTGGCGGCTCGCCCGACGGTGACGACATAGCCGAGACCTGCCCCGCGCGGCAACCAGGCCTGATAGGCCTCGTCGCCGGTGGTGCACGGCCGTAGGCCCCCTGCCGTCGCGACCGCGACATATCCTGCCTCGACGCGTCCCGCGAGCCACGGGCCGCGTTCGGTCCACTCCTCCAGATGTGGTGTGGGGAACCAGACATGGGTCGAGCCGAACGGATCGTCGTCCGGAACCTGGTGCAGCACAAGGACGGTATCGCGGTGCTGATGCGCTCGGGGCAGAATGCGCTGTCCCGCCCAGGCGTTGGGACGAGCCGAGGACGAGGTGCTGTCCGCGGCCGGATGGGTGGCGAACACCTGGACCTCGGGTCCGAGCGTAGCGCCCCAGATGTGTTCCTGGAGTCCGGGCAAACCGGATCGGTAGTCCTGCACGCTGGAGAGCATCGCGTCGGGCGTGCGCCACACGCGCAGGTCCGAGCCGTAGGGTCGGGAGAGCAGATCGTGTTCGGGCCGGTACCGGCCGCGATACACCTGGCGGCCGTCCCACTCCTGCGGCGGCGTCGCGGCGATCTCCCCGATCAGCTCGGGCATCCGATAGCGATCGGCGGTGGCCAGCACGGTCGCGGGCAGTACCGCCGAGTTCAAAGCCCCTGCGCCCCAGAGTGTCCACATGATCGGCGCGGTCTCCTCGAACCGGGACGAGCGCAGCGTGGGCACATACGAGCGGCCGTGCGCGGCGCCGTGAATCCCGCGCCACGAGTTGCACGCCAGGGTGAGTAGCGCCTTGTCCAGCAGGGCCTCGGCCAGCCGCCGCATCCGGTAGTCCCCGGCGAATTCGACCCAGGACACCAGGGCCAGCGCGTCGATGGCCAGGTAGGCGTTGGAGTCGAATTCGCTGAAACCGCCGGATAGCTTGCGGCGCATCCACTCCTGGGCCAGGCCGCGGCCGTGGTCGGCGTGCTCGCGCCCGGTGCGGCCCGTATTGGTGAACATCTCGTCCGGAAACAGCTCACCCACCAGGGTTTCGGCGGTGTGCCAGACGAACTGGTGGTTCTCGGTGAAGTAGCACATGGCGTCCAGGCCGGGCTGGTCGATCCAGTACTTGAACCCCAGTAACGCGCGCCGCACCCGCTCGTGCTGGTCGGTGGTCCACACGTCGTCGCCGAGCCGCTGTCGCAGATGCACCAGCGCCAGCGCCTCGAAATCGGCGCAGTCGGATCGGGATTCGATCATCCGCAACGCCGGTGCGAGGTCGTCGTCGGCGATTTTGGCGTGCGGGTCGAGCGCGTGGCGAGCCAGCGCCCGGGCCACGCCGGGCACGCCCGCGGCGACATGCCGCAGCAGTTCCGATCGCCACTGCGCCGGGTCGGTGTCGCCGGGGCCGGAACGATAGTTCTCCGGCACACGGGCCGCCCGCAACTGTCGCGTCACCGGCGCCATGGGGTCCGGGACTCGCACGGTCAGCACCGTTTCGCCGGTCGCGAGCATCGAGGCGGTCGCGTCCGTCGCGGCGAGGCCGTACGACGGATCGGCGCCCCCGGGCGTCCCGCTCGCGGCGTCGGCCGATTCGGCTATCGCGCTGGAACTTTCGACGATAGGTACGATCGCTGCCTCGTCGGTGATCTCCACCTCCTGTATCCGGCCGCCGGCGGTGATCACTTCGTACCGCGCGCCGACCGGACCGCTCATCCGGACGGTCCCGTCGGGGCTGGCCCACGGGCCGATGCCGACCGCGTCGAGCAGGTGTTCCGCTGTGGCGGCACGGTATTCGTCGGCTTCGGGGGAGGGGATGACCACCCGGACCGGCAGGCCGTCGATCCGCAGGCTCGCCACGTGACGGCACTCCCGGAACGCGACCTGCCAGGTGAGCAGATGTATGGTGGTCGCGCCCGAGCGCAGCCGTACCCGGACCTGGTCGCGATACGGTTCCATATAGCTGAAATCATCGCTCTGCCACAGCAGCTCACCGTCGGCGAACAGTGCCGCCGGACCGGTGCAGCTCACCTCGAGGACCCGGTACTCGGCCTGGTCGACCTCCAGCACGGTCGCGGCGATCGCCTGGCGGTACTGCGGGGTGAAGCAGAACTCGCTCCAATCCAGCAGTCCGTCCGCGCCGACGTGCCGACGCTCCCAACGCGATTCGCGCCGCTGCCCCTGCGAGTCCCAGGAAAAGTCCGCGCCCTCGCACACCTGCGGCATCGGCTGGCCGACATCGAGCGGATGGATCTGGTAGAGCCGCCGTTTGAGCGGCGCGACGTCGGGACCGTTGGTCAGCACCCAGCGCCCGTCCTGGCCCCACGGACTGCCCGTGGCCTCGAGCACGAGGTCCAGATCCCGGCACGGCGTCGACCAGACCGGCACGCTGAGCCAGTCGCGGACATAGCCACGCCGGTCCAGGGCGTGTACCGTGCGCCCGGTCGGGGGCAGTAGGTCGTTCACCTGATCGCTCCTTGGACGAGACCGGAGATGATCTGCCGATCGACACTACCGCCCCGCGAGGATCTGGTCGAAGGGGATAGCTTGCTGTCCGGACGACGACCACCGTCGTGGTCGGTCGCGGCAGTCCGAAATGCCACGGGCTCTGTCGATTCAGCGGTGGACGGACCGTCCGCCGAATGCGCTGCCGAACCGGGCGGTTCCGGCGATGATCAGCGTGAGCAGCGGCAGAACCCAGAGCGCGGTGCCGAGACCAGTGAGATCGGCCAGATGGCCGATCAGCGGTGGGCCCGAGACGAATCCGAACCAGCCCAGCGCCGAGACGGTAGCGATGGCCGATCCGGAATTCGATCGAGCGGCACTGGCCGATCCGGCCGCGCTGAACGCGCTCGGCACGAGCAGCGCCAGACCGATGCCCATCGTGGCGAAGCCGATCAGCGCCGTGATGGGCTGGCGGGTCAGCAAGGCGATGCTCATGCCCGCCGCGGCGATGACGGCGAGGACGGGCAGCAGAGTTCGGTTGCGGAATCTGCCTTGCAGGAAGGTCCCGGACAGCCGCATGGTCACCATCGCCAGGGCGTAGGCGGCGTAGCCCAGACCCGACAACGCCGCGCCGGCCCGCAATTCGTTGTGCAGATAGTTCGCCGACCAATCGGCCACCGCGCCCTCGCACAGCATCGAGGCGAAGGCGATGCCGCTCAGTGCCAAGACCACCGCCGAGGGGCGAAGGCGTCGCCGCAGAGGCGGGAGTGGTTGGTCGCCATCGGGTTTCGTGTCGCCGTCGGGTATCAGGAAGCGCGACAACATCTCCAGGACGAGGATGGCGGGCACGCCCAGCAGGGCCAGTTGCGGGCTCAGCCCGATGCCGGTGGCGACGGCGCCGGATCCGACGAGCGCGCCGAGGAATCCGCCGATGCTCCACACGCCGTGCAGGCGAGACATGATCGGCGTCCCGACGGCTCGCTCGACGGTGACGGCCTGGGTGTTCATCGCGACGTCCAGCGTCCCCTGGAACAGACCCCACAGTGCGAGCGCGAGGAACAACTGCGTCGTCGAGCCCACCATGCCGACGGCGATACCACTCACCGCGTAACCGGCGATCGCGATGCGGACCACGCGGTGGCTGCCCAGCCGGGACAGCGCCCAACTCGAGATCGCCATGGCGGTGATCGAACCGATCGGCGCCCCCAGCAGCGCGGTGCCCAGGGCGCCGTCGCTCAGCCCGAGCGCCGATTCGATCTGCGGGATGTGCGCGGTCCACGACGCGAACAGCAACGCGTGCACCAGGAACGTCGCCGCCAGCGATACCTGCGCGGCCACAGGCGATCTCGACGTTCGCGATTCGGTATCCGGACGCTCAGACACGGTGCACGTCGATGCCCTCGGCGGACAACGCCGCGAGCACGTCCTGGGGAGCGTCGGTATCGGTGACCACGACGTCGATCGCCGATGTCGCACAGACCACGGCCATCGCCGTGCGCGTGAATTTGCTCGAATCGATCATCGCGATCGTCCGTGTCGAGGCCGCCATCGCCGCGCGCTTGACCGCGGCGTCCTGTAGGTCGTATGCCGTGACGCCGCGGTGCGGGCTCAATCCGCAGCAGGTCAACAGCATCGTGTCGAACCGCAGTGTCGACAGATTCTGCTCGGCCATCGGTCCTACCAGCGAGGTTTCACCGGCTCGCACCGTTCCGCCGGGCAGGAGCAGCGAAACACGCGGGGCTCCGGCCAATATGGTGATCGCGTGGACGGCCAGCGGAACCACGGTCAGCCGTCGCGATGCGAGTACGTGCGCTGCGGCCGAACCCGTTGTGCCGCTGTCGAGTACGACCGACTCACCGTCCCCGATCAGGCCCACTGCGGCGGCGGCGATCCGGGTTTTCGCCTCGGCCCGCTCGAGTTCGCGCATGGCGAAGGGCATCTCCTCGCCGCGCAGCATCGTGCTGACCGCGCCGCCCCGTACCCGGCGCAGTACTCCCGCCTGCTCGAGTTCGGCCAGGTCGCGGCGCACCGTGACCTCTGATGTGCCCAATTCCTGCGCCAGCTCGACGACCGTGACCAGTTCCGAGGTCTTCAACGCTCGAACGATCTCCGCGTGCCGGGTCTCTGCAACACCCATGCTCATAATGTACACAGAATCTGATCATTCGAAAGACATAAGTGATCGAATCAGCGATTGAGGGCGGCATCCAAGGCGGCGATCTTCGGTGAAGGGCCCGTACCAGCTATTCGGTCCGGCGCCGCAGTGTCGCTGTGGCCACCAAGAGCGTCGCGAGGATGAAGACGGCGATGATCAGCAGGTCTCGCAGCAGGATCGCCGTCGGCATCGGAAACGTGCCGACCTCGCTCATCGCCTCGTCGACGTACCGCAACGGCAAGGCGTAACCCGCCCACTGCAACGGTACGGCCATCTGCTCACGCGGCCAGATCAGGCCGCACAGCAGGGTCTGCGGCAGGATGACCGTCGGCGCGAACTGCAGTGCCTGGAATTCGGTGCGCGCGAACGCACTGGTCAGCAGCCCGGTCGCGGCCCCGAGCACCGCGGTGACCGTCGCGACGACGATCACCATGCCGAAACTGCCCTGGGACCGCAGCCCGAGCAGTCCGTAGGCCACGACCGACGCGACCGATGCCTGGACGACGGCCAGCAGCCCGAAGGCGATCCCGTAGCCGAACAGCAGATCCACCTTGTGCGTCGGCGTGCTGAGCAGTCGTTCGAGCGTGCCGCTGATGCGCTCGCGCACCATCGCCACGCTGGTGATGAGGTACATCGAGATGAACGGGAAGATCCCGAGCAGTGTCAGCCCGACCTGGTCGAAGATGTCCATCCGGACGCCGAAGATGTAGCGCAGCAGCGCGAGCAGCAGGCTGGGCACCGTCAGCAGGACCGCGACCGTGCGCCTGTCATGACGGACCTGCGTCAATACCCGTGCCGCCGTGGCGAGTGTGATCGTGATCGACATCAGGACCTCACCCGGTCGGTGTCATCGAGGATGAGCTGAAGGAATGCGTCTTCCAAATCCGTTGTCCTGGTGTGTGACCGGAGATTGGCGGGAGTGTCGTCGGCGAGCAGCCGTCCCTCGCGCAACAGCAGCAGGCGGTCGCATCGATCGGCCTCGTCCATCACGTGACTCGACACCAGCAGCGTCGTCCCGCCGTCGGCGAGCACGTGGAACTGCTGCCACAGGTCGCGGCGCAAGACCGGATCCAAGCCGACCGTCGGCTCGTCGAGCACCAGCACGTCGGGACTCGCCAGAAGCGCGCAGGCCAGGGAGACCCTGGCCCGCTGCCCGCCCGACAGCGTGTCGACGAGCCGATCCGCCAGGTGCTCGAGACCGACATCGGTCACCGCGCGCCGGGCGGCGGCGGAACCGGTGCCGTAGATGGCGGCGAAATACCGCACATTCTGGCGAATCGTCAGGTCGCCGTACACCGACGGCTGTTGCGTCACATACCCGACGCGGCGGCGCAACGCGGCCGAACCGGCGGGCTCGCCGAGCACTCGGATGTGCCCGGACTTGATCTTCTGCACGCCGACGATCGCCCGCATGAGCGTCGTCTTGCCCGAACCGCTCGGTCCGAGCAGGCCGTACACCGAGCCCCGCGGCACGACGAAGCTCACGTCCTCGAGGACCCTGGTTCTGCCGCGCTCGACGGTCAAACCGTCGGTGTCGATTGCGTTCATGATCGTCACTCCGGGGTCGTGATCGTCATCTTCTTGTCGATGTCGGAAACCTTGATGTCGAGCGTGGATCCGTCGCTCGGGAACGTCAGCGTGGTGTCCACCGGGATATGGGTTTGCTCGACGCGCAACCAGGTCGTGATCGTCGCGGCCGTGGTGGCGCCCGGCAGCAGGTGTGCGATATCGGCGGCGGGCAGGCCGCCGGTCACCTCGAACGAGTCGATGCCCAGCCGCCTTTGCCGGGCGATCGTCGTCGGGTGCTGGATATCCGCGAGCAGGTGTGCGAGGCCGTGGTGCGGGTCGAGGAGATTCGTCGCATCGAGTACACGCGTCGTCGAGCGGGTGAAGGCGCCGGACGAGGTCTTGGTGTAGAGGGCGTCGCGCACCTGGGCGAAATCGATCGGTGCACCGAGGACGGGTGCGATGGATCCCGCTGCCCCACCGCCGTTCTCGGTCGTGATGTCGGCCTCCAGCCGTTGGACGGGCAGCCCCGGCACCGCGCCGTCGGTGACGAGCGCGACATGGGCGCTGCGGATCGACCCGCTGGCGAGTGCGGCATCACGCATCATCAGGGACGCGGCGGGCAATCCGCCGTTCAGTGAACAACTCGTGGCGAGCAGTGCGAGCGCCGCGAGGCCGAATTCCTTGCGCACGTTCCTCCCTCCATATGGGTAGCAACACTATCCATAGGCTAGGGCATTTCAGGGACAAAGGGTAGGGTTGCTATCCATGAGCGCGGAGGCGTTGAAGGGGCATCTCGACGGAATGATCCTCGCGGTGCTCGCGGCCGGGCCCCGTCATGGTTACGGGGTGATCGACGCACTGCGTACGGAGAGCGGCGGCCGATTCGACCTGCCGAAAGGCACGATCTACCCGGCGCTGCACCGGCTCGAGCGCGCCGGGCTGATCGACGGACAATGGTCCGATGAGAACGGCCGTCGGCGCCGCACTTACGAGCTGACCGCGGCCGGGCGTCGCCGACTCGGCGTGGAGCGCCGATCATGGCATGAGTTCGCGGCGGGTGTGGGCGCGCTGCTCGGTCAGGAGGAGCCATGGCCGGCAACGTGATCGACCGGTACCTGACGGAACTCGACCGGCGCATGGCGACGCTGGACGCACGCGTGGCCGGCTGCCGAACCTCGATACTCGCCGAGATCGCCGACGGGCTCTCCGATTCGGTCGAGTACCACCGGGGCCGCGGCCTGACCGTCGAGGAAGCGCGCCGTGCCGCCGTCGCGGAATTCGGTGAAGTTTCCGACCTGGCAAGGGAATTCGCGCCGGAGATCGCGGCCCGCCGGGTACGGCGTTACGGTTTCGGACTGACCGCGACCGGGCCGCTGATCGGTGTGGCGTGGAGTGCTGCGGCACTGGCGGGGTCGTTCGCGGTCGTTCCGCTGTGGCTGACTGTCGCCGGTATCGCCGCGCTGGTGGGTATCGCGCTCGTCGTGGCCCCGATCAACGCGTACATCACTGCGGCGATGGGTTCGGCCGGGCGCTGGATCCACCTGCCGTGCCATGCGGCGGCCCGCAGGCTGCTCGTGAGTGCGGTAGGCACGATGGTCATCGACGTGTCGCTGGTCACCGTCCTGGTCGCGGTGCTCTTGCTCGCGCCCGCCGCCGTCTCCGTCGTGCCCGCCACGGCAGCGGCGGTGCTCAGCGTCATCCGCATCGGCGTCGCGACCAGGAGCGTTCAGCGTCTCGCGGCCGTGCGTGCCATGCCCGCCTGACGATTCAGCGGGCGCTCACGACTCGGCCCGTGCATTCGCCGAGTGCCAGGAGGCCGCCGTCCGGACCGGATGCCTTGCCACGCAGGGTCACCTCGTCGCCGTCGCGCAGGAAGGTGATGTCGGTGCCGTCGGCGAGTGTCAATGGTTCGGCTCCGCCCCAGGTGATTTCGAGGAAGCAGCCGCGTTGTCCGCGTTCCGGTCCCGAGACCGTGCCGCTGGCGAAGAAATCACCGGGGCGCAGTGTTGCGCCGTTGACGGTCATATGCGAAAGCATTTGCGCGGCCGTCCAATACGTCGTCCCGTACGGTGCCCTCGATACGACCTCGCCGTTGAGGACGATCTCGATCACGATGTCGAATGCCCATGGGGGAGCGGCACTGTCGTCGAGGTAGTCGGCCAGTGGGGTATCGCGCTGTGGTGGGGCGATGCGAGCGTGGTCGAGACAGGCCAGCGGCGTCACCCAGGTCGCGATCGATGTGGCGAAGGACTTTCCGAGGAACGGGCCCAGGGGTACGTACTCGAAGGCTTGGATATCGCGCGCGGACCAGTCGTTGGTGAGCACCAGGCCGAAGATATGGTCGGCCGCGGCCGTGAGGGGGATCTGCCCTTGTGGCGCGGGCGATCCCAGGACGAAACCGACCTCGGCCTCGATATCCAGGCGGCGGCTGGAGCCGAAGGTCGGCGGGTCGTCGGGTTCCGGTCGCAGGCCCCGGGGGCGCGGGACCTCGGTGCCGCTGGGGACGATGGTTCCGGCCCGGCCGTGATAGCCGATGGGCAGATGCTTCCAGTTCGGTGTCAGGGGCGGCTGTCCGGGGCGGAAGATCCGTCCGACGTTGGACGCGTGGAATTCGTTGCCGTAGAAGTCGACGTAGTCCGCGACCGTGAACGGCAGATGCAGGGTGACCTCGGTGAGTGGAACTGCCTCGGCGACAATGCTTTCGGCAGCGGCGGGGTCGCTCACGGCGTGCACGAGTCCGGCGTGTACCCGGTCCCAGGCGGCGCGGTCGCGGGCCAGCAGGGCATCGAGGTTCGCGGTGTCCGTGACCGCGATGTCATCGGGTGCCGCGCCCGCGCGGCGCAGCAGTGCGGCGGCATCCAGCACGTGATCGCCGAGCCGCACACCGAGTTTCGGTACGCCCGCGGCGGTCGAATACGAGCCGTACGGTAGATGCGTGGCCCCGAGGCCCGCGGTGGTCAGGTGCTCGGCCGCGCTCATTCCAGCTTCCTTCCGGCCCAGGTCCAGGCGTAGACACCGTCGTCCGCGGCGGTACCGCCCTCGCCGAGTTCCAGCGGCCGGAAGGTGTCGATCATGACCGCGAGTTCGTCGACGCTCTCCACGCCGATCGAGGCCTCGACCGCGGCGGGCTGGGGTCCGTGCGCGTATCCGCCCGGATGCAGCGATATCGACCCGATCCCGATCCCGGAACCCTTGCGTGCCGCGTAGTCGCCGCCGACGTAGAACATCACCTCGTCGGAATCGACGTTGGAGTGGTAGTACGGGACCGGAATCGACAGCGGGTGGTAGTCCACCTTGCGGGGCACGAAGGCGCAGACGACGAAGTTGTCACCCTCGAAGACCTGATGTACCGGCGGGGGCTGGTGGATCTTGCCGGTGATCGGCATGAAGTCCGCGACGTTGAACGTGTACGGGTAGAGGCAGCCGTCCCAGCCGACGACGTCGAACGGGTGATCGGCGTAGACGAGCCGGGTGCCGATGATCCCGCCGGACGCCGCCCGGTGTTTCACCAGCACCTCGATGTCCTTGTCCTCGACCAGGATCGGCGATCCGGGACCGTGCAGGTCGCGTTCGCAGTAGGGAGCGTGCTCGAGGAATTGGCCGAACCGGGACAGGTAGCGCGCGGCCGGTGCGATGTGGCTGTTGCCCTCGATCGCGTACAGCCGGCTCGAGCCGTCGGGTAACCATCGGTGTGTCGTGGCTCGGGGGAGGATGACGAAATCGCCCGTGCGATAGGGCAGCTCGCCGAATACGGTCTCGACCGTGCCGTGCCCGGACTCGACGTAGACGCATTCGTCGCCGATCGCGTTGCGGTAGTAGGGCGATACCGCGTCCGCGACCACGTAGCCGATGCGAACGTCGTTGTTGCCCAGGACGAGTCGTCGTCCGGTGACGGGATCGACGTGCCGGGCGTCGTCGGTGAACAGTTCGTGCAGCCGCAGATGACGGGGTTTCAGCGGATGGTTCGGCGCCGTCGAGTGGGCCGGGAGATCCCACACCGCGCTGTCGACGATCGCGGAGGGAACCGTGCGGTGATACAGCAGGGCGGAGTCCGAGGAGAAGCCCTCCTCGCCCATCAGTTCCTCGTAGCGCAGCCTGCCCGCGCTGTCGCGGAACTGGGTGTGCCGCTTATCGGGCACCTCGCCCACGCATCGGTAGTGCGCCATACCCACCTCGATGTTCGATAATCGGTCACTTAGTGGTCTATTATCGAATATATTTCGCTGGAATGTGATCCGTGTCAATACCGAACGTCTTCGCCGCCCTGATCGACGACGCCGGGATCACTGCCGCTGCCCGCCGCTGTGCTGGCGCATGCCGCTCATCGGCATTCACCCGTGCGTGACCTGGTCGGACCGTTCGTCGTCGGGACAGATGCGCTCGAGGCCGGCGCTGCGATACACCCCGGCCGCAGGATCCGATGAGGAGGGAACAATGACAGCCGTGACCCGCCCCGAACCGACCGATGGCGCCCAGACGCTCGAACGCGGCCTCGCGGTCCTGGTCGAGCTGAGCCGCCACGTCGACGGCATGACCACCGCACAGGCCGCCGCGGCCTGCGGTCTCCATCGGTCGATCACCACCCGCCTCCTGGTGTCGTTGCAGCGCACCGGATTCGCCCATCGCGACGAGGCCGGCGCCTACCGCGTCGGCCCCGCCGTCTTCGGTCTGCTCGGCCTGTCCCACCCGCACCTGCGCGACGTGGCCGCACCCGTCCTGGACCGCCTGGCCCGAACGGTCGACGCGACCGCCTCCCTGGTCGAGGTGGTCGACGGCTACGCGGTCACCACCCTCGTCGCCGAACCCCCGAGCAACGGCCCCCGATACTCCTATCGCCTCGGCAACCGTGACCCCCTGGACCGCGGTGCGGGTGGCGTAGCGGCCCTCGCCGCCGGCCCACCACAACCGGGCGAGTCCGACCGCGTGACCGCCGCCCGCACCCACGGCTACATCATCACCCACGGCGAACTCAACCTCGGCGCCCACGCCATCGCCGCCCCCCTCCCCGGCTGGGGCGCCCTCGCGGCGATCAACATCGTCACCAACCGGCAAGACATCATCGACACCGCCCACCACCCACTCCTGAACGCCGTCCACGAAATCGGCACCCACACCGCCGCCGAGCAACCGCGCTGAGTCGCTTTGCGCTGCTGGTCACCGATGGTTCGGGAGGGAACGCTGTAGAGTACGACCCGCGGTTCGAGGATGTGAACGGACAAACGCGCTGAGGAGTTCGTCATGCCTTATACAGTGGATTTCGATACCGTATCGACTGTCGGTCTGGAGTCGTCGCCGGTCGCGGCGGCGCTCGCGGGTCTGCGGGCGAACGAGGCACGGTACTTCCGGAACAAGTACGACCACGTCTTCACGGTGGAGTCTGCTGGTGATACTCGGCCGACCGTCGACTGGGTGCATCGGATCCTCGAGGATGAGCGGGGCATCGTCATCGCCTCCCGCCCGCTCGAGACCACGGCCTTCCAGGTGGACGACATGCGGTTCGCCTACGTTTTCTACGAGAGCGGTCTGTCGATCAACGTGATGTACTCCGTCGACGGTCTCGACAAGCGTGCCGTCGGGTTCAAGTTGTCCGATGGGATGGAGGTCCCCGGCGAGCTCGGCGCGTTCAAGTTCGCGCGGCAGAAGTCGAAGCTCGCCGGAACCATCCGTGGTTCCTACTTCGTCATCAAGGGCGAGTACTGATCCACTGTTCGCAGCGGGCCTGCCGGTCGATCGTCGACCCGGACGTCCTCGGATTGCTTGCCGTGGCCCTCGACGACGAATCGCTGCGGACGACCGCTCGGGGTGAGATCGCGGCTAAGGCTTGATGCCGACTCCGCCGATCCAGTCCAGCCAGCTGTCCTCGGCCCCCTCCGCCGGATCGGTGCGCCACTGCGATACCCGAACCACGCCCGGTTCGACCAGCTCGAAACCGTCGAACAAGGTCGCGATCTCCGCTGCCGACCGGGGGCGGCCGGGCGTGGCCGTCTCCCGTGACATTCTCAGCAATTCCGACAGCTGGTCGGCAGTCCATCCTTCGTTCGTGAAATGAGAGATCGCCAGCACACTGCCCGCCGGAATTCGATCGCGCAGGCGGGCGATCACGGCGGCGGGGTTGGCGTCGTCGCCGACGACGTGCAGGATCGACAAGAGCAGGACCGCGACGGGTTTATCGAAATCAAGGCTGCCCGCGACCTCATCGGAGCCGAGGATTCCCTCGGGATCCGCGAAATCTTTCCGCACCGCCGACGCCCAGGGCACGTCGGCCAGCAGACGCTGGCTGATCACGTTCGCTACCGGGTCGTTGTCGATATATACCACGCGCGCGTCCACACCGAGATTGGCGAGGATCTCGTGCACATTGCCGACGGTCGGAATGCCGGAACCGATATCGAGGTACTGGGTGATGCCCTGTTCGGCGCAGAAGGTCACGACCCGGCGCAGGAACGCGCGGTTGGCCCAGGTCGCCTCCCTGATACCCGGCCACATCCGCTCCAGTTCGTCGGACCACTCCCGGTCGACGGCGAAATGGTGCGAACCACCCAGCAGATAGTCGTAGATGCGCGCCATACTGGCCACGTTCGGGTCGATATCGTCGACAGCCCACTCGGGAAGGAACGGCACCTGCGACATTCGGACCTCACTTCACAAACCCGCCACCCGCGATATGCGACCGGCTCCTCGCATCTGTGGCTACAGAGTATCCGCGTAAACGGCTAGCTCTTCTTCATCTGCTCGTACACCTGCTTGCACTCCGGGCATACCGGGGAGCCGGGCTTGGGGGAGCGGGTGACCGGGAAGACCTCGCCGCACAGGGCTACGACCATGGTGCCCATGACGGCGCTCTCGGCGATCTTCTCCTTCTTCACATAATGGAAGTACTTGGGGATATCGCTGGTGGTCGACTCGTCGGTGGTGGTGTCCGGGTGGACCAAGGTGTCGGTACTCACCTGCTCAATAATGCCAGTCTCGGGCCGAGAGTGTCGTCGGGAGGGGTGGTCGTGCGGGTGAGGATTCACCGCGTGTGCATTCGACATCGGCGAGTGGAAGACTCGAGGTATGCAGCGTGACGGCGAAACTCCCGATGCCGAGGGCCGTGAAGGCACAGTCCGTGCGGATGCCCTCCGCGACGGCGAGGCCGGTACCGAGGCGAGGACGTCGGCTGACGCGGAAACCGAGACTCCGTCCCCGGACCCGGACTCGTCCGCTGGGCAGGGGTATTTCCGGGACACGTTGAACCTGGGCCCGGTGCCGCCGCCGCGCAAGCGGGCAAGCTTCTTCCGCGCGCCGAAGCAGGACGGCCCGGTGCTGATCACCGAGGCCGCGCCCTCCCTGGAGCAGCAGCATCGCTCGCGGGTGCGCCGGTACATGCTGCTGATGGGGTTCCGCATCCCCTGCCTGGTCCTGGCCGCGGGCGCCTACGGCCTGTGGCACAACGCGCTGATCTCCCTGGTGATCATCGGCGTGTCCATTCCGCTGCCGTGGATCGCGGTGCTCGTCGCGAACGACCGCCCGCCGCGCCGCAAGGACGAGCCGAGCCGGTGGGACGGCCGCCGCGCCGAACACAAGGCAATCGAATCGGGGCGGAACCGTTCGATCGACGGTTGACGTCTCTGAGCAGCGCCGTCACCGGGTGATCCAGGGGTTTCTGATCGGTCACTCACCTGGTGACAGTTCGATCACTCACCCGGTGACCGCTACTCGGGCGGTTGTCGAGCGCGAGCGAATCAGTCCCGACAGCACCGCCGCGATCGCGCACAATCCGCCCGCGATGTACCAGGCCAGGTCGTAGCTGCCCCGCACGTCGCGGACGATGCCCGCGCCGACCGCGGCCAGTGCCGCGCCCACCTGATGCGAGGCGAACGCCCAGCCGAACGCGACCGGTCCGTCGTCGCCGAAGAACTTGCGGCACAGCGCGACCGTCGGCGGCACCGTGGCGACCCAGTCCAGCCCGTAGAAGACGATGAACACCCATAGGCTGGGCTTGGTCTCCGGGGCGAGCAGCGAGGGCAGGATCAGCAGCGACAGCCCGCGCAGGGCGTAGTAGGCGATCAGCAGATAGCGGGCGTCCATGCGGTCGGTCAGCCAGCCCGAGGCGATCGTTCCGGCCACGTCGAAGACACCGACCGTCGCCAGCAGCGAGGCCGCGGTGGTCGGCGGCATGCCGTGATCGTGTGCGGCGCTGACGAAATAGGTGCCGACCAGGCCGTTGGTCGAGGCGCCGCAGACCGCGAAACCCGCTGCCAGGAACCAGAATTGGGGTTTGCGCGCAACCCGGAACAGGACCGTGGCCGCCCGGGTGATCCCACCCTGCGGCGGGGTGCGCACGCCGATCGCGCTGCCGGGTTCGGCGCCGTAGGCCCGCACGCCCACATCACTGGGAAAATCCCGGATGAACAGCAGTACCAGCGGCACGACCGCCAGCGCCGCACCCGCCACCACCAATGACGGCAGCCGCCAGCCGTGCGCCTGCGCCAGCATCGAGATCAGCGGCAGGAAGATCAGCTGACCGGTCGCGCTTGCCGCGGTGAGCACGCCGGTCACCAGCCCACGATGGCGGACGAACCAGCGTCCGGTGATGGTGGCGACGAACGCCATCGACATCGACCCGACGCCGACCCCGACCATCAGCCCCCACGTCGCGATCAGCTCCCACGGCCGCGTCATGAACACCGTCAGCCCGCTGCCCGCGGCCACCAGCAGCAGCGCGAACGCCACCACCCGCCGGATGCCGAACCGGTCCATCAGCGCCGCGGCGAACGGCGAAATCCCGCCGTACAGCACCATGTTCAACGAAACCGCCGCACCGATCGTCCCGTGCGACCAGCCGAATTCACGATGCAGCGGATCCATCAGCACGCTGGGCACCGAGCGGAATCCGGCCGCGCCGATCAATGCCACGAAGCCCGTCGCGGCGACGAACCAGGCGGGGTGAACCCGCCGACCGGCCGAGCCCGCCGACGGAACGGACGACGTGCGGGCGGATCGCGCGAGGTCCGGCTCGACGCTTCCGGGGTCTTGCAGTTCGGTCACCGGAAAATCGTGCCCGAGAACCGGTTGCGGATCGAGTGGCCTGAATGCCACAATCCGTCAATATCTGGCCAACGCTGAGAGGGGTGGCATGTTCCGGTGGAATTGGGTGTTCATCGACCGTCCTGCCGACCGCTTCGACGCCGCAGAGGCATTCTGGGCGAGGGTGACCGGCAGCGCCCCGTCCGAGCGGCGCGGTGATCACGGCGAATTCGTGACGCTCTATCCCACGCAGGGCGACCCGTGTCTGCGGATGCAGGCGGTCGGTGATTCCGGCGGCGCGCATGTGGATCTGGACGTCGAGGACCTGGCGGCCGCCTGTGGCCACGCCCGCTCGCTCGGGGCGAGCCTGGTCACCGATTACGGTGATTACGCGCTGATGCGCTCGCCCGCGGGCATGGCCTTCTGCCTGACCACCGAGGACGGTGCGCGGATCCCGCCGCCGACTCCGTCGCCCGGTCCGGGCCTGAGCCGTCCGGATCAGATCTGCATCGATATCGGCCCCGGAGCGTTCGACGCCGAGACGCGCTTCTGGTCCGCCCTGACCGGCTGGGATCTGCTGTCCACCACCGAACCCGAATTCACCCGCCTCGCCGTTCCCGATCGGTTTCCGGTCCGAATCCTGTTGCAGCGCTTGGACGAAGAGAGCGCACCGGCCGCGCATCTCGACCTGGCCTGCTCGGACGTCGCGGATGTCGCGGCCTGGCACGAGAGTCTGGGCGCGCAGCGGGTCGGCGAATTCCCGTACTGGACGGTGATGCGCGACCCCGCCGGGGGCACCTACTGCCTGACCGCTCGTGATCCGCATACGGGGAAGGTGATGCAGTGACAGGCACCGCACCGGTCCCGCACAATGTCGCTGTCCTGGCGCTCGAACCGGTGGTCGGTTTCGACCTGACGATCGCGCCCATGGTGCTCGGATCCGCCGAGGGCGCCGACGGTGGACGCCTCTACGACGTGCGGGTGTGCGGGATGAATACCTCGGCGGTGTGGTCCACGATGGGCTACGCGATCCTGCCGCAGGGCGGGCCCGAGCTGCTGGCCTGGGCGGATACGGTCATCATTCCCGGCACTCAGCTGCCCGGGGCGCGCCGGGAAGGCACCCTTCCGGCCGAGGTGTCGCAGGCGTTGGCGACGATCCGGGAGGACGCCCGCATCGTCTCCATCTGCACCGGCGCGTTCGTGCTCGGCGCGGCCGGACTGCTCGACGGCCGCCGCGCCACCACGCACTGGGCCCACGCGCAGGATTTCCGCCGGCTGTATCCGCGGGTGTGCCTGGACGAGAACCTGCTGTTCGTCGAGGATGGGAGGTTCTGCAGCTCGGCCGGTTTGGCCGCCGGCCTGGATCTGTGCCTGCACCTGGTGCGCACCGATCACGGCAGCGAGATCGCCAACGCCGTGGCCCGCTATGCCGTGGTGCCGCCCTGGCGCGAGGGCGGCCAGTCGCAGTTCATCGATCGGAACGTCCCCGAGGACGGCTCCGACGGCACCGCGCCCACCCGGGCCTGGATGCTGCGCCACCTGGACCGCGAGCTGGATCTGGCCGCCCTGGCCGTACACGCCCGGATGAGTGTGCGCACCTTCACCCGTCGCTTCAAGTCCGAGACCGGACAGGCACCGGGCGCGTGGTTGCAGCAGCAGCGCCTGCGTCACGCCCGGCATCTGCTCGAGTCCACCGAACTGTCGATCGACGAGGTGGCCCGCGCGGCGGGCATGGGCACCGCCGCCTCGCTGCGTCACCATATGCGCACCGAGCTCGGTGTCCCGCCGCTGACGTATCGCAAGACCTTCCGCGCGGTACGGCAACCGGTCGGACAACTCCGGGGATCGTGAGCACGCGGAGCCTGCGGGGCGGGTGGCCTCGGGCGTCCGAGTTCCCCCGTCGACCTCGGTCATGTGGCAGGCTCGCAGTATGAGCGACGAGATCGATCTATCGGTGACGCTCGAGCAGTACCTGCGTGTCTTCCGTCAGCCCGAACTCACTCGTGGGCAGCTCGAGTCGTTGTACGAGAGCGTCGAGCTGTTCCTGGACGAGATCATCCCGCGTGCGGGCGAGATCCTGCCCCAGGGTGACCTGAACCAGGAGTCCGTCTCCCTCGCCCTGCAATTGGAGCGGGCGCTGGAGCACGCCCTGGCCGAACGCGATGCCGCGGATCGGGAATACGAACGCCGCGTGGAGATTCGGGGCCGGATGGTCGCCGCCCTGGACACGCTGGACGATTTCATGCGACAGATGCCCGTCCTGGCCAAACGCGAGATCGCCATCGGCACAGCGGCGCTCGACGAGGGTTTCGAACTGCGCGACGGTGGCGCCGTGCGCATCGCACCGGCGCAGGACGAGAGCGATCCAGGAGCCCTGGAGCTTCGCCGCGCCGACCTCGAGGAACAGTTCACCGCGGCGGTCGCCGCGCGCGGGGAGCTGATGCGCTCCACCATCGAGACCCTGCGCGACCGCCTCGGTTTCTCCGCAGACGGCACCGGAATCCCCTGGGTGCTGCGGGAATTGGCGACCAGCGGGCTGGATGTCGCCGAACCGTTCGCGGGCACCGCGTCGATCCTGCCCGAATGCGCCCTGAAGGATCTGCTGCGGCAGATCATCGCCGACGTCGAACTGGCTCGTACCGCCGCCGAGTTCGATGAGTCCGAGAGCGACTTCGACGAATCCGAGAACGATTGAGGCGCGGGCGCCCGATTCACCTAGACACGGTGACGGTCGTCGTCGAGGGGCCGGGCGGGGTGTCGTCCTTACCGCGGATCAGCCGTGAGATCCGCAGGCGGACATGGTCGAAGCGGGTACCGGACGCGGGCCAGAATTCCTGCACGGTGGCGTTGAATTCGGCCCCGAGGATGACCGCGAATGCCAGGAAGAAGGTGAACAGCAGGAACGCGATCGGAGTCGCCAGGGCGCCGTAACTGATTCCGGTGCGGGTCACCCAGGCCAGGTAGCGGCGCAGGATCTCGCTGGCCGTCATGAAGAACACGCCCGCCAGAAGGGCGCCGCCGAACAGTCGCAGCCACGGCAGCGAGCGGTGCAGCGCCAGCTTGTACAGCGTGGTGAGCCCGACGATGAGCAGCAGACCGGTACCGGGATAGTAGAACTGGTCGATCAGCCGCAGCCCGGGTTCGCGCCACGCCTCGGGCAGCGCCCGCCCGATCAGCGTCGGCCCCAGCGCCACCAGCGGCAGCACGAACACCGACACGATCAGGAACAGCACATAGAGCAGCAGCGCGAAGATCCGCTGCCACACCGGATTCCGTGCGTCCTGCTGCTTGTGCGCGGCGACGATCGCGTCCACGAACGTCGACATCGCCGAGGACCCGGCCCACAGCGACAGTACGAATCCGAACGACACCACCGCACCGCGCCCCCGTTGCAGCACATCCCGCACCGTGGGAGCGATCAGATCGTCGACCACGGTGGGGCTGAACAGATTCCGGCTGAACGTGATGATCTTCGACTCGACGATGTGCACGGTATCTGGCCCGAACCAGCCCCCGACATACCCCAGACACCCCAGCAACCCGAGCAGCAACGGCGCCAGCGACAACGTTTGCCAGAACGCCGCCGCGGCGGACTTGGAGAATATCGAGTCGTCCCAGGCCTTCACCACCACCCGCGCGATGAGCGCCCACGCCCGCAGCATCCCGTGCACGACCTGCCCGATCACCGGTAGCAGCCATCGCCCTGTCGCCCGCGCGGCGCTACCGGCCCACCCGGGCCGCCTGCCGTTGCCGCCCGTTCGCGGCGTGTCTTGATCGTCCATTCCGCCTACAGCATCACCCACCACGCCCCGCCCCCGCGCGCCGACCACCGAATCGTGTCGCGAGTGTCGCATGCCGCAGCCGACCCGATCGGCGCCACCACGTGAGAGATCCCACAGGCGCAATCGCTGACGGGACTTCTCCGTGCAGCTGACGAGACTTCTCCGTGCAACGGAACCACGGGGTGTAGCGCACCGATGCAGTTCTCGCCTAGGCTCGGCTCTCGGTATGGCTCGGCGCCACTGGGTCCTGAAACGCAACTACCGTCCTGAAACGCGACCACCGACGTGCCCAGCGGCGAATCGTCTCTGTGGGCCGGAACCCCTGGACGGAGGCAATAACAATGAGGTTTTCGGCGCGGCGCGTCGGTCGGGTACCGCTGCGTAGGCGACGAAGGAGCAAGCAGCGGTGCCCGACCGACGGGCCCC
>NZ_JAGPOX010000349.1 GCF_019038435.1 Nocardia alni | reverse complement strand
GTGACGGCGCGGGCCGCGTGGCGGTGACCGTCGCGTGGTCGCCCGCGCCGCGCGACGTGCGCGAAGTCGCCCTGGAGCTGCCCGCGGGCGCCACGGTGCGCGACGCGCTGCGTGCCTGCGGCGGGCCGGTGGAGGATGACGAAGCGCCCTGCGGCATCTGGGGAAAGCCGGTGGAGCCTGGCCGCATCCTGCAGACGGGTGACCGCATCGAGTGGTACCGGCCGCTGCGGGTCGATCCCAAGAAGGCGCGGCGCGAGCGCTTCGCACGGCAGGGAGCGCGTGCGACGGGGCTGTTCGCCGCACGCCGTCCCGGCGCCAAGGCCGGGTACTGAAAGCGGCTAACACGACCCTTCTGGCGTCGTTGCCACATCTTGTCGTACTACTCGTACTGCCTGCGATGCGGCGCCTCGCCAGAACCGCTTCGCTGGGTCGTGTGAGCCGCTCTGAGCAC
>NZ_JAGPOX010000348.1 GCF_019038435.1 Nocardia alni | reverse complement strand
GTGGTAGCTTCCGTCAGGTCACCAGCATGGAAGAAGCCTTCAAAGACGCAGACATCGTTTATCCGAAGTCATGGGCACCTTACAAAGTGATGGAAGAGCGTACTGAATTGCTGCGTGCGAACGATCACGAAGGCTTAAAAGCACTGGAAAAACAGTGTCTGGCACAGAACGCGCAACACAAAGACTGGCATTGTACTGAAGAGATGATGGAACTGACCCGTGATGGCGAAGCCCTGTACATGCACTGCCTGCCAGCTGATATCAGCGGCGTATCCTGCAAAGAAGGTGAAGTGACTGAAGGCGTATTCGAAAAATACCGTATCGCTACCTACAAAGAAGCCAGCTGGAAGCCTTATATCATCGCCGCGATGATCCTGTCCCGTAAATACGCCAAACCAGGTGCACTGCTCGAGCAACTGCTGAAAGAAGCGCAAGAACGCGTGAAATAACCC
>NZ_JAGPOX010000347.1 GCF_019038435.1 Nocardia alni | reverse complement strand
GGCTGAGTCCGAGGATCGAGACGGCGGCGGCGAGCAGCGGCAGCTGGCCGTAGCCGGCCCCCAGCGTCAGGGCGGTGCCGCCGATCCAGGCCCCGGTGGCGTTGCCGAGGTTGAACGCGCCCTGGTTGAGCGTCGAGGCGAGGTTCGGCGCGTCGCTGGCGGCCTCGACGACCCAGATCTGCAGCGGCGAGACCAGCGCGAAGGCGAGGCCCGACCACAGGACCAGCACGGCGACGGTCGGGATGGCGTGGTGGGCGACCGCCGCCAGGACGAGCAGCACCGCGACGATGCCGATGAACCCGCCGATGATCGTCGCCATCAGGCCCCGGTCAGCGAAGTGGCCGCCCGCGAGGTTGCCCACCGTGAGGCCGATGCCCGCGGCGAACAGCACCCCGGTGACGCCCTGCGACGAAAACCCGGTCACGCCAGTCAGGAACGGCGTGATGTAGGTG
>NZ_JAGPOX010000346.1 GCF_019038435.1 Nocardia alni | reverse complement strand
GCCCAGGACCTCACGGCGCTCGGCTTCGAGACCTCCGTGGAGGACACGTCGCTGCACCCGGTGGTGCTGGCGACCAAGCCGAAGCCCGGCGCGCCGCACGTGCTGTTCTACGGCCATTACGACGTGCAGCCGGTCGACCCGCTCGACCTGTGGAAGACGCCGCCCTTCGAGCCGCACATCGCGAACGACGGCCAGGGCGGGAAGACGATCGTCGGGCGCGGCGCCTCGGACGACAAGGGCCAGGTCATGACCTTCGTGGAGGCGTGCCGGGCCCACATCGCCATGAGCGGCGAGCTGCCCTGCGGCGTCACCATCCTGATCGAGGGCGCGGAAGAAAGCGGCTCGCAAGGGCTTCCCGAATGGGTCGCGCAGAATCGCGAAAGGCTCGGCTGTGACGTGGTGCTGGTCTGCGACACCGGCATGTGGGACCGGACCACGCCGGCCATCACCGCGTC
>NZ_JAGPOX010000345.1 GCF_019038435.1 Nocardia alni | reverse complement strand
GTCCAAATTCGACTCGCACGATGCCGCGGGACCCGCTGCGGACATGAGCGCCGCTGCGCTGACCCCGAGCAGGCGATTGACGGCGAGGCGGTGCTTCTGAGGAGGCATGGTGGACGAGAGAGTGGTGCGATACCCGAAATGCTATCGACCGCCTCCGAGATTTCTGCCTCGAAAAGCTTCGAAAGAATGCACTTTTCGAGGAAATTCCGCGTCCTTCCGCCGGTCCGCAATACTCGCCCCGTGTAAATTCGATAATTCTTGTATTGCCAATTATTTCCGTAAGGTGTAAAATAATAAAAAGGAGGAAATGTTTATGAACATGTTACCTTTTAGTGAGATTATATTTTTGATTGGTATCGCGTTAGTTTTTTTTGTGCTGAAGCGCTTGTTATCGAGTACCACCTTCAAGAATAGCGATGGGGACGGTGGCGAACCACCTCCGAGCTACATACAGG
>NZ_JAGPOX010000344.1 GCF_019038435.1 Nocardia alni | reverse complement strand
TGCCCGGGCCGTCCACGGCGCCGCCCACCAGGGCGCGGGCGCGCGCCAGGTTGGCCGTCCAGTCCAGGCCCAGCACCTCGCAATCGAGGCCGTTCATGTCCTCCAGCCAGAGCGCGCCGCCCTTGGTGAACACGATGCGCGGCACGTCGGTGCCGTCCACCCCGGTGCGCTGCAGCAGGGCCGTGCCCACCTTGAGCACGGCCACGGACTGCGCGGTGTCTCCCTGGCGCTGCAGCACGTCGCCCTTGCGGAAGCGGCGCTCTTCCACCAGCGCGGCCCACGGCGCACGCCCCGCGTCGCTCTGGCGGCCGATCAGGCACTGGAGACGGCTGCTGCACTCGTGGCAGGGCTTGCGGTCCGGTTCGGAGGAGGGCATGGGTGTCGGGCCGATCGATGGAAGAACGCGCGCGTCGAAAAGCAGGAAGGCGTGTGCGCGCCGTCAGGCGTATGCCACGTCGC
>NZ_JAGPOX010000343.1 GCF_019038435.1 Nocardia alni | reverse complement strand
GCCCAGCACGCCCAGGGTGGCGCCCGGCAGGATCGGGCGCTGCATGGCGTCTGGCGCGCTCATGGCGCTGCGGGCGGCAGCGCCATCGCGCGGGCCGCCTCGGTCTGTTCCTGGCGGAAGGCCTCCAGCCGCTCGCGCAGGGCCGGGTCGTCGGCGGCCAGCAGGGCGACCGCGAAGAGCGCCGCATTGGCCGCGCCCGCCGTGCCGATCGCGAAGGTGGCCACGGGAATGCCCTTGGGCATCTGCACGATGCTGTGCAGCGAATCCACGCCCTGCAGGTGCCGGCTCGCCACCGGCACGCCCAGCACGGGCACCGTGGTCTTGGCCGCGATCATGCCGGGCAGGTGGGCGGCGCCGCCCGCGCCGGCAATGATGGCCCGCAGGCCGCGCGGCACGGCGGATTCCGCATACGCGAACATGTCGTCGGGCATGCGGTGGGCCGAGACCACGCGCGCTTCGTG
>NZ_JAGPOX010000342.1 GCF_019038435.1 Nocardia alni | reverse complement strand
GGCGGCAGCTCCAGCCAAGGCCCGAGCCTGCGCGATTCCGATTCCTGATCCTCAAGGAGAACCCCATGCGATTCAAACGACCCCAGGTGCGCTACGCCGACACGCCACAGCCCGCCACTCCGTACCAAGCCGCGAGCCAGGTCTGGGACGAGCGTATCGGCTCAGCCCGCGTGCAGGCGAAGAACTGGCGTTTCATGGCCTTCGGCTGCCTCACCTTGGCCGTGCTGATGGCCGGTGGCCTGGTCTGGCGTTCGGCGCAGTCCATCGTCACGCCCTACGTCATCGAGGTGGACAACGCGGGCCAGGTGCGCGCCGTGGGCGAGGCCGCCACGCCCTACAAGCCCAGCGATGCGCAGGTGGCTTATCACCTGGGCCGCTTCATTGGCCTGGTGCGCTCGCTGTCCATCGACCCGATCGTGGTGCGGCAGAACTGGCTCGATGCCTACGACTACACCACCGACAAG
>NZ_JAGPOX010000341.1 GCF_019038435.1 Nocardia alni | reverse complement strand
CGACAGCACCGTCGGCTCCAGGTATTCCCGAGTCAGCGCGAGGCCGGCTCCGAGGCCGAGGCCGCCCGCCAGCGCAGCGGCGACCAGGATCAGCCGCGGCGGCCAGCTCGCGTCCTGCGGCGGCCGGGCCGACGTGATGATGCGGGCATTCGAGCTGTCGATGCCCGACTGTTCCTTGATCTCGCGGGTGCGTACCAGGAAGGTGTTGTACACGGTGCGGGCCGCCTCGACCTCCCGCTCCATCTCGCGCAGCTGGACCGAGGATTGCGCGGTCACCGCCGACTGCCGCTGCAGCCGCTCCAGGTCGGCCGCGAGCGACTTCTCGTTGGCCTGGGCGCGCTGGTACTCGGTTTCGGCGGCACCGGCGATGCGGTTCAATTCGGCGTCGATCAGGCGGCGGACATCCTGCATCTGCGTGCGTACGGCGGCGATGTAGGGATGGCGCTCGCCGAGGTTGGTGCGCAGG
>NZ_JAGPOX010000340.1 GCF_019038435.1 Nocardia alni | reverse complement strand
GGTCTGTCTATCACTGCTGGCTACCATCGTTTGTGGTCACATAAATCCTATGAAGCCCATCCTGTTGTCGAATATATTTTATTACTTGGTGCAACTTTGGCGGTTGAAAGCTCAGTATTTGACTGGTGTTCAGGGCATCGCTCACACCATCGCCATGTTGATGATGAATATGACGATCCGTATTCTTCTCGTCGTGGTTTTTGGTTTAGCCACATGGGCTGGATGCTACGCAAATACCCAAGCGGTCAATATGATTACAAAAATATCCCCGACCTAAAAAAAGATAAGCTACTTGCCCTACAACACAAGTATTATGGTTTTTGGGTAATTGCCACCAATGTTGTTATTCTAGCGATGATTGGCTGGATCACAGGGGATATGCTGGGTACATTTTTAGTTGCAGGTCTTCTACGCTTGGTATTGACGCATCATTTTACCTTTTTTATCAACTCGCTGTGCCATATGTT
>NZ_JAGPOX010000033.1 GCF_019038435.1 Nocardia alni | reverse complement strand
TACCTGCCCTTGACCCATATCGCGGAGCGGTTCATGAGCTACTACTTCGCGCTGGCGACCGGCTCGACGGTGCACTGCGTGCCGGACGCGGCCGTCCTCTACGACGAGATCGTCCGGGTGCAGCCGACGCGGTTCTTCGGCGTGCCCCGGGTCTACGAGAAGCTCGCGGCCCGGGCTCGTTCGCTGCGCGCCGCGGAACCGCAACTGACCGACGCCGCGGTGATCGATCTGCTGGGGCTCGGCGCCACCGAATATCGCGGCGTCGCCACCGCGCCGTCCTCCCAGGAACTGCTGGGTTTCTTCGCCGATCTGGGCAGTCCGGTCTCGAACATCTGGGGCATGTCCGAGGCGATCATGTGCACCGTCAACCCGCCCGACCGGCTCGTGGCGGGCTCGGTCGGGATCTTTCTCGATTCGTGTGAAGGTGCGGTCGCACCCGATGGAGAATTGCTGGTGCGCGGCTCCAATGTGATGAGCGGATATCTCGGCGACCCCCAGCGAACAGCGGAAGTCCTCGACGAGGACGGCTGGCTGCACACCGGCGATCTGGGCCGGATCGACGAGGACGGATACCTGTTCCTGCTCGGCCGCAAGAAGGACATGCTGGTCACGGCGACCGGAAAGAACGTTGTTCCCACCGTCATCGAGCAGGAGGTGACCACGCGCACCGATCTGCTGTCGATGGTGGTGGCCATCGCGGAGGGGCGGCGCTATGTGACCGCCCTGCTGGTACCCGATGAGGAGAATCTCACCGTGTTCGCGCGCAGTCGCGGTCTGACCGGGTCGATCGCGGAGCTGACGCGCCACTCGGAGGTGATCGCCGCCATCGATCGGGCGATCGCGGGCGCGAACACCGTCCTCGCGAAGGCCGAGACCATCCGCAAGTGGGCGCTGCTGACCGCGGAATGGCGGCCGGGCTCCGACGAGGTGACCGCGACGATGAAGATCAGGCGTGCCGCGGTGGATCGCAAATACGCGACCGAGATCGACCGCATGTACGTGTGACGCGTTAACAGCATGTCTGCCAGCGTGTTCCGCAACGTGGCGGATATCCACTGGGTCTTCCTGTGCCCGCCCCTGCACGCGCGCGGCTCGCTGTCCGGGCAGACCCGCTATCGGGATGTGCCGGACGGGATGATCGGGCTCGGCTGGTACACCGACGACGCGGTCGAACTGTTCCACCGGCTGGCCGCAGCCGGGATTCGTGCCCATGACCAGCAGGGCAACCCGATCACCGATGCCGCGCCGCCGCGCTCGTCGTTCGCCTCCGATGTGCGTTTCACCGAGCCGGCCGACACCGGTATCCGGTACGAGTTCCAGGAGACGGGCAAGCGGCACTGGGCGAAGTACGGGCAGGAGGCCGACCCGCGGCTGCGGGCGGATTGGGCCGGCCCGGTGCCGGATCCTGCCGATCCGCTGGGGTTGCACTACACCTCGCACCACACCGTGCTCACCCGTGATCCGGCCCGCGTGCTGCGGCTGTACACCGAGTTGCTCGACGGGGAGATCATCGGCGAAGGAGACAACGCCGAACTGGGCGCCGCGAGCACATTCGTGCGACTGGGCGACACGGTGCTAGAGATCGCCGTCACTGCCGGGCCCGGCCCCGAGACCGCGAACGGACGCGACCACTACCGGGGAGTCACCTATGTGGTCGACGACCGCGACCGCGTCCGCACCCATCTCGCCACCGTCGCAGTGCCCACGCAGGACACCGCCCATGCGACCGTGATCCCGCCGGAACACGGGTTCGGCGCCGAGTGGTGCTTCGTACACGAGCCGCCATACCCGCCGGACGCGCGGCGTCAGGCCCGGCTGGTCTGAACTGTGGGGCCGGAGTTCATGGTCCGGCTCCAACGGTTCGGCTGGGCCAGGGGGTTCCTGCGGATGCCGGGTTCGGTGTCGAGTGGTGCTTTGCGTACGAGTCGCCGTACCCGGCGCGCGGCGGCGGGCCCGGCTGAATCGCAAGGCCCGAGCACATGCGGTCCAGCCCCCGGTTCCGCTACGCCAGCGGACCCCAGCGGACGTTCCACTCGTCGATCGAACGGTCGGCGACGAGTCCGCCGGTCCAGAACGGGTCGGCGTCCATCGTGGACGCCGCTGCCTCGGCGTCGGGCGCCGCGATCGCGAGGACCGCGCCGGTTCCGTCGGCGAACGCGCCGGCGGTCAGTAGATCGCCGCGGGCGTCCAGGCCCGCGAGCCAGTCGCGGTGTTCGGAGAGCCGGGCGGCGCGGGTCTCGGCGAGGGCGGGGTCGTAGGCGTAGCGGATGACGAACTTGGCCATGTCAGGACTCCTTCCGGCCGGTGGGGACGAATCCCCAGCGCGCGCCGAAGCTGGTATGGGGATCGGTCACGAGTTCATCGTCTGCCCGTTCCACTCCGATGCCGTGGCTCCTCAGGTGTGCCTCGACCGCATCGAGGTCGAGGACCTCGAAGGTTATGCCGAGATACTGGTCGGTGTGGGTAGGGGCGCCGGTCAGCACGTCCAGGATCGGGGCGCTACGCGGGGTGGCGAACTCGATGACGGAGTCGGCGTAGCGCACCGGTACGACGTCGGCGTCGAGCAGGACATCGTGACGCCTGGGCCCGGCGTCGCCGCCGAGCACCTCGAACAACCTGACCGCCCGGTCCGGCTGTTCGGTCAGCACGGTGTGGTGCGCGCAGCGGACGACACCGAGCGGATCCCCGGGGGCCACCACGCCGGGCCGCCAGCCCAGGGCGAGCCGGGGGTCGGCCAGGCGCGAGTACTTCGGCCGGTGCCGTTCTGCCAGGTGGTAGTACTCGTAGGTCAGCCCGGTGTCCTCGGGCAGCGACCAGATCATCGGGCAGTCGGCCACCAGGTTGGACTCGGGCACCCGGCCGTCGCGGATGATGTTGCCCTCCTGATCGCGGGTGCGGAAGCCGTGCCGCTCGAGTCGGGCGGCGAGATCCTCGATGTCGTCGGCATACCAGGCGATGTCGGCCAGCCCTTGGCCTTTCGGGTAGACGGCCTCCCGGTCGCCGGGCAGTACCAGCAGCGAGGGGGCCAGCACATCGAGGCTCACATCCCCGATGACGAAGAAGTACGAGTAGTTCACCGGGTAATCAGGATTCAGCAGGCTCAGGTCCCATTTGTCCTCCCAGCGCACCTCGGTGCGCCCGAAGACCTTCCGGAACCAGTCCGCCGCCTCCTCTAGATCGCCGACGATCAGGGTGGGATGGAACATCAGTGGGAAAGGGCTGCTCAAGGTCGGTCCGCTCCTCGGTCTCGGATGCTTTCCCGCGCGACATTACGACCGTCCTCGCGAGCCGCTGACGTTGTTCCGCAAGGGAGAACGTGCGCGGGGAACCGGCTGTTTCCGTGATGCGGAATTCCGGCGTCAACGTCGCGTGGCGGACGGATCATGGACACACGCGCGGCCGGTGCGGAGAAGCGAACTCCCCGGTCGCGGCGGCATCGCCTAGTCACCGAGAGAGGGACGATATGACCGACGACCGGACCGGGTACGACGTGATTGTGCTGGGCGCAGGCATAGCGGGCCTGACGGCCGCGCTGTCGGCCGTCGAGCACGGGCTCTCGGTGGTACTGCTGGAAAAGACCTCGGCCGTCGGTGGCAGCAGCGTGATGAGCGGTGGTTTCTTCGCCTTCTCGGGTACCGATGAGCAACGGGCGCAGGGTGTCGGCGACTCGGCGAACGCCTTTCTCGCGGATCTGCGGGAAGTCGGCGCGTACCGCAACGATCCCGCGCTGCTGCGGCAGTATCTGGACAACCAGCGGGACACCTACCGCTGGCTCAAGGGGCACGGCGCGCGATTCCCGGTGATCGAGATCAGCTCCGGGCAGTCCTTCGCCCGCAGTCATCACACCCCGATCCGCACTCTGATCTCGGAGCTGGCCGACCGATTCACCGCAGCCGGTGGCACGTTGCTGCTCGAGCACCGGGCCACCGAACTGGTCCGCGACGAGCACGGACGGGTTGGTGCGGTGATCGCGGAAACGCCGCTGGGACCGGCGCGTTTCGCCGCGCGGCGCGGCGTGGTGATCGCGTCGGGCGGATTCAGCCGGAGCGAGGAGTTGCTGTCCGTGTTCGCGCCCGAGCAACTGGCGGCGATCCCCTACGGCGGTCTAGGCAACACCGGCGACGGGTTCCGGATGGCCTGGCGACTCGGCGCGGGCATGGCGGATATGTCCGCGGTGTGCGGGACCTACGGTTCGCATCCGGATACCGGTATCGAGTTCCACGAGTTGCTCACCGCCTACTACCTGGGCGCGATCATCGTGAACAACGCGGGCAGGCGGTTCGTCGACGAGTCCATCTCCTACAAATCCCTCGGCGCGGCGTGTCTGGCCCAGCCCGAGGGGCTCGGTTTCCAGGTCTTCGACGCCGTGGTCCGGGCCCGGTCGCATCCCGGCGTGCCGCTCAACGACATCGACATGCTCGAGGAGATCGGACACGTCTACCGCGCCGGCACGCTGGAGGAACTGGCCGATCTGGCGGGTATCGACCCGGCCGGGCTGGTGTCGACCGTCGAGCGCTACAACTCCGCGATCGCCGGTGGAGATCCGGACGATCAGGGCCGCAGCGCGCTGGTCAACGGCGTGGGGGAGCTGGTGCCGGTGGCCGAGCCGCCGTTCTACGCCTATCCGGCGAAAACGCTGATGACCACGACGTACTGCGGTGTGACGATCGACCCGTACGGCCGGGTGCTGGACGTCGACGGCGAGGTGATTCCTGGGCTGTCCGCGATCGGCGAGGTCACCGGTGGTTTCCACGGTGCGGCGTACATGACCGGCACATCACTGGGGAAGGGCGCGGTGTTCGGCCGGATCGTCGCCGCGCGGCTGGCCGCGGAAGACCCCGCGGCCTGACGTCCCGGCGGGCTGTCGCCGGAGGTGTGCGGACAGTTCACCCGCACACAGGCGCAGCGCGTTCAGGAGGCGATTCTCCACCGCGGGTTCGCGTTTCGCCGGATCGGCTCGCACCCGGGCGAGCGGCGCGGAGACCGCGAGTGCGCACAGCGGTGTGCCGTCGTTGCCTGTCAGCGCGACGGCGACCGTATACAAACCCAGGTCGGTCTCGGAGACGTTGACCGCGTATCCGTTCTCCCGGATCCGCGTCATCTCCTCCAGCAGAGCGTCGGTCGTCCGGAGGGTGTTGTCCGTCAGCGGTTCCAGCTCGTCGCCGAGCATCGTCCTGATCTCCGCGTCGGACATCCGGCTGAGCAGGATCTTCCCCGCCGCCGTGGCGTGCACCGGCAGGGTCCGTCCCACGCTGCTGGCCACGCGCACCTGCCGGTTCGATTCGACGGCCAGCAGAAACCGCACCTGACGTCCGGTCCGCTGTCCGAGGTGCACGGTCTCCCCGGTGGAGTCCCGCAGGCTGGCCAGGTGGTCCGGCGCGATGTCGAGGCACCGATCCAGTTCGGAACCCGACCGCCCCAGCGCGATGCCCTCGCCGAGCAGGTACCGGCGGGTGCGCGGATCCTGCTGAACGAACCCTTCGGCGCGCAGGGTGCTGGCGATCCGATGCGCCGTCGAGGGGCTGAGCTGCAGTTCCCTGGCGAGGTCGGTGAGGGTCGAGGCCTCGCGGCCGTCCAGCAGACGAAGCAGGGCCAAGCCGTTGCGCAGGGTCTTCAGCTCCTTCATGACCTGGACTATTTCACATAGAGGGATAATTGTGAAGATGATTCCATTATGTGGTGTCGCGCGGTATTCTCGTGGTCGGGGGCATCCGGCTGGGAACAGCCCGAAGTGAGATGCAAAGGAGCATTCGAGATGTTCACTGCGCGCTGTGCGTCCCCGCGAATCCGGGGGTCGCGATGACCCTGCTGTCCGTGGATCGCACGCTGGAAATCATCGACATACTCGTCGATCGCGGAGACGTCGGCGTATCGGAGGTTGCGGAGCAACTATGTGTCGCGCCGTCGACGATTCACCGCGTCTTGGAGACATTGGGGCGGCGGATGTACGTCCTGCAGGACGAGGACACGAAACGCTATCTGCCGGGCCCCCGGATGGTGGCCATGTCCGACGAGATCGACCTGGTCGCGCGTTCGCGGCGGCTCGTCGAAGAGCTGGGCGAATCGACGGGGATGACGGCCCACATCTGTGTCCTGGACGGGCCGGACGCCCGGTACATCCACCACTGGACGCCGAAGGCGAGAAGGGCGATCGGCAACAGGGTCGGCACGAGGATGCCCGCGCACGTGACCTCGGCAGGCAAAGCGCTGCTGTCGATCTCGACGCCCGAGCAACTCCGGAAGATGTATCCGCGGCGCGCGCTGCCGAAGCCGACACCGGCCGCGATCGGTGATCGGCAGTTGCTCCTGGCGGAATTGCAGACCGTGCGCCGGACGGGTTACGCGAGGAACGTGGAGGAATCGGAGCGCGGAGTCGTCGGCTTCGCCCGCCCGGTCTCGAAAGCCCGCGTGCCCGTGGCGATTTCGGTGAGCGCGTGGCTGGCCGACCTCCAGCGGGGCGGCCGGGATTCCGAGTGGGAGAAACGGATCGTAGACGCGCTCTACGCGGCGAGCCGCGAGCTGCAGAGTGTCTACACGCGTGGCTGAGCGGGCACGGTGGCCTCAGTCGTCGGGCAATACCACCGCGCGGCCCGCCACCCGCGCGGCGCGCAGATCATCGAGTGCGTTCTCCACCCGGCTGAACGAGTAGTGCGTCTGGGGAAGGTCTATCCGGCCCGCCGCGGCGAGGGCGACGACGTCCTCGAGGTCGGCCCGGGTGTATCCCCGGGTGTTCTCGAAGCGGGAGTTGCGCGGCATCCGTTCCCAGCCGAGTGACACCTCCGCGCCGCCGATGCCCGCCACGATGATGCGCCCGCCCACACCGATGGCATCCAGCGCCGCGGTCACCGTGGCGGTGCTGCCGACGAAATCGAACACCACATCGATGGCGCCCTGTCCGAAATCTCGGAGCGCCGCAGGCGTGTCCGCGCCGAACAACCGCACGTCTTCGGCGCCGTACCGCTGGGCCAGCTCCAGCCGGTCGGGCACGGTGTCGACGGCGAGAACCGATGCGCCGGTGAGCTGTTCGAGAAACTGCACCGCGTATCCGCCGAGGCCGCCGATTCCGATCACCGCCGCGGTGGCGCCGGGCCACAGCGATTCTTTCGCGCTCGTCACCGCGTGGAAGGCCGTGGCGGCCGCATCGCCCAGCGGGGCCGCGCGCCGCGGATCCAGCGCACCGAGCGGGACGAGATGGATGGCTTTGGCGACCATGTACCGGGCCAGTCCGCCGTCGAGCCCGACGCCGTAGCCGATATGCGTCATGCGCTGGCACTCGTGATCGCGTCCGCGCCGGCATCTGCCGCATGCCCCACAGGAATACACCGCCGACACGAGCACCGGATCACCTACTCGGACCGTAGGCGAGCCCGGTCCCAGCGCCACGACGACGCCGGCGATCTCGTGGCCGAGGGTGAACGGTGGCTCGGGCCAGTATCCGCCCGCGCTGGACAGGATATTCAGGTCGGTGCGGCACAGACCGGCCGAGCGTACTTCGAGCAGAACCTCGTCCGGGCCGGGTTCGGGCACCGGCACATTCGTGAACTCGCCTCGGCCCCAGTCGGTGATCCGATAGGCATGCATAACATCGGGCGGTAACACCCTGTCCTCCTGAGGTGAATAAGCCGAGCTGCGTCAGCAGCCAGCGTGACAGCGAATTCGGCGCCGGGCACGAGCTTTCCGGGATGAGGAAAGCCTCGATTCTCCTGTGTGCGCGCCAATATTCTGCGGTGGTACGGCTGAATTCGCACATCCGGGAGAGCAGTGGAAACCATGGAAACATTGCTGCGGCAGACCGCGGATCGCCTCGCGATCATGGAGGCCAAGGCCGCCTACTGCCGCTATTCGGACTACCTCGACGTCGAGGGAATGCTGTCGGTGTTCACCGCCGACTGCGAGTTCCGCTACGGTCCCGGCGAGGATGTCATCGTCGGTATCGACGCGATTCGCGAGTGGTATCCGCTACGTCCACTACGTGGAGCAGTGGGTGCGCACGGACGCGGGCTGGAAGCAGGCGCGTCTGGAATACCAAGTCATCGGAGAGACCGGAACCACGGAAGCCCGTGGTCGTGAGCACCTTGGGGAAAACCATGCAGCTTGAGGGAACCAGGATCGTCGTCGCAGGCGCGGCCCATGGAATCGGCGCCGGAACGCTGCGCGCATTCGTTGCCGCGGGGGCCCGGGTCGCCGTGCTGGATATCAAGGACGACCTCGCCCAGGAGGTCGTGGAAAAGGCCGATGCGGTCGGTCCGGGGACTGCCCGCGCCTACCACTGCGACATCACCTCACGGAGCGAGGTCGAATCCGCTTTTTCGGACGCGATTTCCTGGCTCGGCGGGCTCGATGTGCTGACGACCGTGGCCGGAATTCAACGGCGCAAGCGTCCCGAGGAGTTCACCGACGAAGATCTCGACGCCGTGTTCGGGGTGAATGTGTTCGGGACGATCCACACCAACCAGGCGGCCTTCGAGTACCTCCGCGAATCCGGTGGCACGATCCTGAATATCGGTTCCGACGGGGGCTTGATCGCGATGCCCGGTATCGCGGCATATGCCGCGTCGAAAGGCGCGGTGATGTCCTGGACTCGCGCCATCGCGGGCGAGTGGGGCAAATACGGTATCCGGGCCAATTGCATTGTCCCCGCGATGAAAACGCCGATGACGGACGCGGGCGGAGCGGACGGTCGCAGCGTGTATTCCACCGTGCCGCTGGGGGGCGAATTGGGCGATGTCGACGAGGATCTCGGCCCGGTGATGGTGTTCATGGCTGGGTCCGGCGCGCGATTCATCACCGGGCAGCTCATTTCCGTCAATGGCGGCTTGGCCATGGTCCGTTGAGAGATCGGTTACGGATTTGCCGATGGCAGGCAAAACCATGAGAGAAAGGCTGGAGGTATGAGCGAGCAGACCGACGTCGAGCTGGAATTGCAGGTGGCCGGACGCGAGGAACTCGCCGAGAACGTCATCGGGCTCCGGTTGCGGCGCCCCGACAACGCGCCGCTGCCCGACTGGACACCCGGGGCGCATGTCGACCTCGTGCTCGACGACGACCTGGTTCGGCAGTATTCGCTGGTGGGACCGGTATCCGATGCCTCGGAATGGCGGATCGGGGTGCTCCTGGAAGCCGAGGGGCGAGGCGGATCCCGGCGCGTCTTCGAGCAGTTACATCCGGGCGCCACGGTTCGCGTGCGGGGGCCGCGTAACCATTTCGAACTAGCTCTTGCCAACCGGTACGTGTTCATCGCCGGCGGAATCGGCATCACACCCCTGACCGGCATGCTCGCCGAGGCCGACCGCACCGGAACGCCGTGGACGCTCACCTACGGCGGTCGCACCGCCGTGTCGATGGCGTTCGCCCGCGAACTCCGGGCCCGGTACGGCGAGCGCGTCACGCTCGTCCCACAGGATGAGCAGGGTCTCATCGACCTGGCCTCGCTGGTCGGCGAACCCGCCGAGGGAACGCTGATCTACTGCTGCGGCCCCACGCCGTTGCTCGAGGCCGTCGAGACCGCTGCGGCGCAATGGCCGCAGGGCGCACTGCGATTCGAGCGGTTCACTCCGGTCGAAGGAATCCGCTCCGATCCGGACGAGGCATTCGAGGTCGAGCTCGCACTCAGTGATCTCGTGCTGACCGTGCCGCCCGGCAAGTCGATTCTGGAGACGGTCGCCGAGGCCGGGATCGACGTTCTTTCCTCGTGTGCCGAAGGAATGTGCGGGACCTGTGAGACCGCGTTGCTGGCCGGAGTGGCCGACCATCGCGATTCCGTTCTGACGCAAGAAGAAAAGGACGAGAACAGCTCGATGATGATCTGCGTGTCCCGCGCGAAGGCGTCCCGCCTCGTACTCGAGCTGTAAAGCCGTCGGCGATAGGCATATTCACCCGTACCGCAAGAAAGAAGCGACCATGACGACCAGCAACCCGCCGAGTGCGGTCCCGGTGAGCGATTACGACCCGTTCACGACCGAGGCGCTCGCCGATCCGATCCGCTACGACGGCGAACTGCGCGAGTACGCCTCGGTCGTCCACCTGGCCAAATACGACGTGTACGCGGTGACACGGCAGAGCGAATTACGCCGGGTGGGACGCGACCGTAAGAAGTTCTCCAGCAAGTCGCGAGCCTTCGCCGACCCGTCGCCCTTCAAGCCGCCGCTGATGCTCATGCAGGATCCACCCGAGCACACCGCGATCAAGAAACTGGCTCTCGAATTATTCTCGAAGGAAAGCCTGCGAACGCTGGACGCGACTTTTCACGATGAGGCCGAGCGCCTCGTTTCCGGAGTGATGACCGAGGATTCGGTGGAATTGGACGCGGTCGCCTCGATCGGCACGGCATTCATCACGAAGGTGTTCCTGGACGCACTGGGCGCTCCCGAGGAAGGCCGTGAGCTGCTGAAGCATTTCGCCGATGCCGCGCTCAACTCGACCGCACCCAAGAACGACCTCTATTTCCGCAAGCACGCCATCGGCGCGCCCGCGCTCGAGTGGGTCGAGCGGAATACCCAGCGGGAGACGGCCGGTCGGCGGGGCTGGGGCAAACAGGTGTACACGATGGTCGACGAGGGCAGGCTGAGCGAGGAGGACGGCCAGCAACTCGTCAAGCTCATCTTCGCGGCCGGTTTCGACACCACCATCGGATCGATCGTCAACTCGATCCGTGCCTTCGCTGACAATCCGGATCAGTGGGCATTACTCAAGGCGAACCCCGCTCTGCTCGACGACGCGATCGAGGAGGTGCTGCGCTATTACCCGCCGGTGCGCTACACCGGACGCGTCGCCGCGGTGGAGTCCGAAGTGGACGGATTCCTCGTCCCGGAGGGCGCCCCGGTGATGATGATGTGGCTCAGTGGTGGCCGGGATCCGAGTTTCTGGGAGAACCCGGATGTCTTCGACATTCGCCGGGAGAATGTCGCCGGGCATATGACATTCGGCGTCGGCATTCACTCCTGCCTCGGCCAGCACATCGCGCGCATGGAGACCCGGGCCGTCCTCACCGCGATGCTGGCGCACGTGGAGACTCTGGAGCCGACCGCGCCGCCCGAGGTCGCGGACAACATGCAGGGCTTCGGCTTCACGAAAGTACCCGTGCGGTTCTTCTCCGCAGACAAGCACTGATTCGAAGGATGTGACATGACCACGCCATACCGCCCGACTCTCATGTTCGAGGTCTACCGCTGGGCCGGTACGACACCCGAACAATTCCGTGAACACTACCGCGAGGTGCATGCCCAGCTGGGAAAGAAGATTCCGGGCATTCTCTGGTACGAGACCTTTCTCAATGAGCAGCCGACTCCGACCTGGCAGGCTCAGGAGCGGCCGCGCCCAGACGCCTACGTCATCATGAAGCTCGAATCGGAGGAGGTGCTCGAGGAAATGCGCAAGACCGACGAATGGCGGATCGCGAAAGAGGATGACATCGGATTCGCCAGCCATTCCTTTTCGCAGCGCGTCGAGCGGATCACCTGGATAGCCGACACCGAACCCGTTGTGGTCGACGACTATTCGGCGGGCTGATCCGCGGTCGCCGCCCTGCGTGCCGCTCCACGGGGTGGTTACGAGCCGGCGGGAGGTGTGAGAAGTCCGCGCAGGGCGTCACCGACCACTTCGAACGAGTCCAGCATCTGTTCGAGCATCGCTTCGGGGTCGCCCGGGCGGCCCTGCCAGTTGCGCAGGCTGGCGAGGTACACCCCCTGGTGTGCCGCGGCGATCGCGACCGGGAACGGATGGCCGCCGTCCAACCCCATCCGCCCGGCCACGAACTGCGCGATCTGTCCGGTCCACCGCTCCCAGCGGTCGACCGCTTCGGCCCGCAGCGCCGGCACGGTGTCGAGTAGTACGAACCGCTCCCACCAGACCCCGCGCGCATCGACTCCGGCGCGGACCGATGCGGCGACGGCCGCACGGATGGCGACCATGATGTCGAGGTCGGGGTCCGCCGTGCGCAAGGAGGTCTCGAGTTCGGCGAGCGCCTTGTCGAAGCCCCACCACACGACCGCGGCCTTGGTGCCGAAATACCGGAAGAACGTCGACCGCCCGATCCCCGCCGCCGCGGCCATCTCGTCCACGGATACCGCGTCGTAACCGCGTTCGAGCAGCAGTTCGATGGACGATTGCTCGACCGCCTCCGCCGTGGATGCCGGCCGTCGGCCTCGCGTCGCCCTGGAATCGCCGTCACTGCTCACACAATGACCCTAACCAACCGGCCAGGCGTATTGTGAAACTGAGTCCCACAATTCCGTGGGTGAGGCGATACGACCAGTGAAGGTGGAGCGATCATGGTGGATTTCGAGGATCGGGTGGCGATCGTGACCGGTGCCGGACAGGGCATGGGGCGGGCGCACGCGGTAGCGCTGGCGTCCCGGGGCGCGCGCGTCGTGGTCAACGACGTGTCACGCGAACATGCCGAGCAGGTCGTCCGGGAGATCGGTGAGCAGGGCGGAACCGCGGTCGTCGATCTGCACGACGTCGCGCGCGAGGCCGAGGCGATCGTGCGCACCGCGCTCGACGCGTACGGCAGGCTCGACGTCGTCGTCAGCAATGCGGGGATCATCCGAGTGGGCCTGTTCGCGGAGCAGCCGCCCGAGGAGTTCTGGCGGGTTTTCGACGTCTCGTTCAAGGGCGCCGTCGAGTTGTCCCGGGCGGCCTGGCCGCACCTGGTCGAGTCCGGCTCGGGCCGGCTGATTCTCATCTCCTCCAGCGGCGTGCTGGCCAACCCGGGAGCGTCGGCCTACGGCGCGGCCAAGGGCGCGATCTGGGCGCTGGGGAACACGCTGGCCATGGAGGGTGATCGGGTGGGCGTGCAGGTCACCACGATCATGCCGACCGCGTGGACGCCGATGACCGAGGGCGCCTACAGCAACCCGGACATCATCAGCACGTTGCGCGACGGCATGGGCCCCGAGCACGTCGCCGCCTTCATCACCTACCTCGCCCACCAGGACACCCGGGTCCACGGCGACTTCTTCCAGGTCAGCGGCGGGCGCGCCGGGCGTCTGGTCCTCTCCGGACTGCCGCGGGTCCAAGCGCCGGAGAGTTCCCCCGAAGGCTGGGCGCAGGTGGCCGACGAACTCGCGGCTGATTCGAGCGACCTCACTCAATACCGCGTCACCGGTGAGCAGTTCGCCGACGAGATGATCGCGGCCAACCCCGCCGTCGCCGACGCGTTCGAGCAAATGAACCCGGCCGATCTCGGAGCCTGACGCCGGGTTCAGGCGGCAAAATCTGGCCCCCTTCGGCTCGGTTCCCGTGAAGTCTCGGGTGGATGGGGCGTCCCGTCCGCCGGAGACCTTACGTCCGACTCGCGTCGGTGGTGCTCGCGATCTGTTCGCGCAGTTTGTATTTCATGATCTTGCCGCCGACGGTCTCCGGCATCTGGTCCACGATCACGATCTGCTTGGGTGCTTCGTGTCCGGCCAGGCGCGCGCGGGCGAATGCGATCAGCTCGGCGGTGTCGGGAGCGGAATTCTCGCGCAGGCTCACCACCGCGGTCACTCGTTCGCCCCAGTCGGGGTCCGGTACGCCGATGACGGCGACGCGTTCGATGTCGGGATGGGCGGCCAGCACGCTTTCCACGCGGAGGCTGGAGATGTTCTCACCGCCGGATTTCACGATGTCCTTGTAGCGGTCGACCATGATCTGCATGCCGTCTTCGTCGTAGGCGCAGCTGTCGCCGGAGTGGAACCAGCCGTCGCGGAATGCCTGCGCGGTGGCGGACTCGTCTTTGTAATAGCCGGCTGTCAGCACCGGGCTGCGGTACACCGCTTCGCCCGGTTCGCCCGGGCGGCCGCGCAGGCTCTGCCCGTCGGCGTCGATGATGTCGGCCGCGAGTAAGGGGTTCGGCGTGCCGACGTGGTTGACGCCGTGCAGGCTCTGTTCGAATTTGTCCGGATGCCGGTCGGGCCAGAAGCGGTAGCACGACATCGACTCGGTCTGGCCGAACACCTCGAGCATGTGGACCCGGTCACCGCATGCGCGCCGCAGCCGCTCGCCCATATCCGGTCGCGCCGCGCCCCAGGAGAACATGGCGACGGTGAGGCTGGTGAGGTCGTACTCGTCGTGGTCCAGTGCGGTGTCCGCCAGTTTTTGCACCCATGAGGGCGAACCGGCCCACACTGCCGTCACGTGTTCTCGGGTGATGGCCGCGGCGAGTCCGGCGGTGTCGGGGCGGCGGCCCAGCACCATCGTCCCGCCGGAAAGCAGTGCGGGAAGGATCGTCGAATTGTGTCCGCAGTGGTACAGGATCGGCAGAAATGTGCACATGACCAGGCCGCGTTCGTACTCGAGGCCGCGAGTGAGCGACATGGCGTAGCTGAAGGCCGACATGTACGAGTAGGTGTGCGAGGTCATCGACGCTTTGGGCATGGCGGTGGTGCCCGAGGTGAAGACCAGGCTCCAGATGTCGTCGGCGTGCAGATCCACCTCGACCTCGGTGTCGGGCATGCCCGCGATCCAGTCGGCGAACGCGCGGCTGTCGGCGATCGGCGGACCGCCGATCGGGATGGTGACGCCGACCCGCAGCCCGGCCGCGTCGAGTACCTCGGTGACACGCGCTCCGAATTCGCCGTCGACCACCGCGAACCGCACGCCGACGTGCTCGATCACCCAGGCCAGCACATCCGGGGCGAGATTCGGGTTGACCGGCACGGCGATGAGCCCCGCCTTGGCGATCCCGAACAGCAGCACAACGGCTTCGATCGAGTTCTCGCAGTACAGCAGCACACGGTCCCCGCGCTCGAGTCCCTCGGCCCGCAGGGCGTGGGCGACCCGGTTGGCGGCCGCATCGGCGTCGCGGTAGCTGAGTCGCTCGAATTCCGGGCTCGCGAAGGCCCCGGCCCAGCCGACCAACGCGGTCCGATCCGGCTCGCTCCAGGTCAATCGCTCCATGATGTCGCCCACGACCATGCGGTTGAACCGCTGGTCGGCCCGGCGGCCATGCAGTGTCGTGACGTCGAAGACCATCGGGGCTCCTCCTCGGTGCAACTCACGAGCGCGCTGTCGCACTTATGAGACGATCATTCGTAATGATAATACTGTTGGACCAAATAAGACGGCAGGGTTTTGCCGCACATTCCGGCCGACGCGGCATCAGCGACCTTGTCGGAAGGGAGCCCGAGCCGTCCGCGTGGACTGTGCTGGCTCGCCGCGGCAATGGATTCCGGGGTCTCCGCGCTGCGGTAGAAATCATCGTCGACGGGCCCGGGTGCGACGGCGTTGACTGTTATGCCACGGTCGCCGAGTTCCTTCGCGGCGGCGATCACCATCCGCTCGACAGCGGCCTTCGATCCGGAGTACAGGCCGTAGGTGCCGGTCATGATCGACACCAGGGTCGTGGCCACCTCAGCCGATCCTGAACGCCGGCCTCCTGCGGGTCCGTCCCGCTCGCCCGCGGGCAAGGCTCAGGTGGCGCGGGTAAAGGCGTGGAACAGGGACTCGGTGTGTTGTGTGTGGTTGTCGAACGCGCTGACTGTTTCATCTGTGTGTGCTGACAGCATCTGCACTGCACTGGTCCGGTCGTCGCAACCCTGTTGGGCTTTGGGCAGGGCATCGGCCAGTACGAGCAGCGCGTTGATGGTCGATTCGGATCCGGTGCCGGCGGTTGCCAGCAGCCGCTGCGCCTCGAGCAGTTGGTCGTGCCCGCGGCGGTCCAGATTCTGTGCCGCTTGCATCCCGTCGGCCCAGGCGGACAGGCTGGGAGCGCCGCCAGGAGTGTCGCCGGCGGGATCGGCGGCGTGATAGGTGAGTGCCTGCACCACGTGGCTGACGTTCGGGGTCGGCCACACGGTCCAATGCGCGGGCAGGTTCTGCTGTCCGGCCGTCATCAGGTTCATGAATCGGTCCACGATGTTCCGGCCCGCCGTGGAATCCGCGGTGGCTCGCTCTCGCAGCGACGCGGGCGGGCTCGGGAGCACGGCGGGCGCCAGCGCCTGTGTGATCCCGAGGGCGAGAACCGTTCGCGCGGACAGCGGATGCTGGAGTGCGCTGTCGATCAGGTCCGCGGCCTCGTGGAGCTTCGCGGTTCTGTCTTGCAGCGGATCCTCGGCCGGCGACGTCGACACGACCCGGGAGTCAGGGTTTTTCGTGATGCCGGGTCGCATCGCGCTCGAAGGATGACTGTCCTGCGCGGCCTCATTCTGCGACAAGGCCTGCGTGCTCGCCGACCGGGGCGGGGCGCTCACGGCCTTGGAATGCTCCAGAGGCGCGGGTTCCGTCTGCACGTCCTGCGCGCTCGGCACACCCGGTCGCGGCGGCGCGGTGGTCACGCCCGGCTGCGGTGACATCGTGGTCACGACAGGCTGTGATGACGTGGTGGTCACCCCGGGCTGCGATGAGACGGTAGTTACGCCGGGCTGTGATGACACGGTGGTGACGCCGGGCTGCGGCGACACGCTGATTGCGCCGGGCTGGTAGGGAATGGGCGACACCTCCGGCCGATCCGGCGCGCTGGACACCCCTGGCTGCTGCGCTCCACTACCGATCAGGCCTTCGCCCTGATATACCCGGACGAGCCCATCCGGCAACGGATCCCAGCTCTTCGTCATCCGGCGCCCTCACCTCCTCTCCGCCCCGGAGATCAGTGAGCCGAGACGCAACCGTCGCTGGCTGAATGATCCAACGAGCCGCAGCGTGTTCAGTATCGGCACTTCCCGGTGTGGGAAACAGTGAGAGCGGGTATGCAGCTAGGTCGCTCCGGACGGAACGACAGGGCGGGCTATCCCGGAAAGCCGGCAATGCCGCATCGATATGTGGCATCCCAGGGAACGGCCACATACATGCGATGCCGGCGGGCGGTTTTCGCGTTCAGGCCGATGGTTTCGTGGCGGGAGGGGGCGAGGGCGGAAGGAGCGAACGTTGGCGTGGCTCGCCGGGTGGGTTCCGGTCGAGCTGCCAATCGCCACTCACCGGATGACGAACGGATTGCCTACGGGTGCATCGGTGTTGATCCAGACGGTCTTGGTTTCGAGGTAGTCGTTGATGGCCTCCATGCCGTTCTCACGACCCAGCCCGGAGTCCTTGTAGCCGCCGAAGGGCGCCATGTAGCTGACCGCGCGGTAGGTGTTGACCCAGACTGTGCCGGAGCGGATTCGGTCGGCCATACGGAAGGCGCGGGGGAGGTTCTGGGTCCAGACGCCGGCGGCCAGGCCGAAGCGGATGTCGTTGGCCAGGGTGATGGCCTCGGCTTCGTCGCGGAAGGGGATGACCACCAGGACCGGCCCGAAGACCTCCTCCTGGGCGATGCGCATGGAGTTCTCGACGCCGGTGAAGATGGTGGGTTCGACGAACCAGCCTGTGCCGCATTCGGGGCGGGTCGCGGCGGCGCCACCCAGGGCCGCGGTCGCGCCCTCTTTGGTGGCGATCTCGATGTAGTCCAGGACCTTTCGGTATTGCGGTGGCGTGGTGACCGGGCCCACCTGGGTGTGCGCGTCCATCGGGTCGCCCATGCGGGCCGAGCGGGCCAGATCCACCACGCGGGAGACGAATTCGTCGTGGATCTCCTGCTGGACCAGCAAACGGGAACCGGCCAGGCAGGTTTGGCCGGTGGCGGCGAAGATGCCGGAGACCACGCCGTTGACCGCGGCGTCCAGGTCGGCGTCGGCGAAGACGATATTCGGTGACTTACCGCCCAATTCGAGGCCGACGTGTTTGAGTTCGCGCGCGGCGGCGGCGCCGATGGCCCGGCCGGTGCCGTCGGATCCGGTGAAGCCGATGCGGCGGACCAGGGGATGGCTCACCAGCGCGGCGCCGACGGGATCGCCGAATCCGGTGACCACGTTGAAGACTCCGTCGGGCAGCCCGGCGGCGTGGAACAGCCGCGCCAATTCGATCGTCGAGGCGCAGGTGTACTCCGAGGGCTTCGCCACCACCGTGCATCCGGCGGCCAGCGCGGGGGCCAGCTTCCAGATCAGCAGCATCAGCGGCGAATTCCACGGGGTGATGATCCCGACGACGCCGATCGGCTCCTTGCGGGTGTAGGAGAAATAGCCCTTCTTGTCCAGCGGCAGCACCGCCCCCTGGATCTTGTCGGCCAGCCCGCCGTAGTAGTAGAACCACTGCGGCAGATAGCTCACCTGCGCGTGCATCTCGGCGAACAGCTTGCCGTTGTCGCGGACCTCGAGTTCGGCGAGTTCTGTTGCGTGCTCGGCCACTACGTCCCCGAGGCGGCGCAGCAGCGCACCGCGCTCGGCGGCGGTGAATTCCGCCCACGGACCGGTCGTCCCGGCGCGATCCGCGGCCCGCACGGCCAGATCCACGTCATCCGCGTCACCCCGGGCGACCTCGGCCCACGGCTGACCCAGATAAGGGTTGTCGGTCGGGAACCAGGCGTCCGCGTGCGGCGCGTGATCGGACCCATCGATGAACATCGGATAGCGCTGCATAACACCCGTCTCCCACAACACGTTCCGATCGCGGAACGGCACTCTCAACCGATACTGCCCCGGTACGTCGCGCTGGAGAAGGGAAATAGCGAACTGTCATGGCCCCATACCCGCCGCGCATACTCGCGCGGGGGAGGGGCGACTACTCGATCAGCTTCTGGCTCTTCAACCAGTCGTACGCGACGTCGGAGGGATCCTGTCCATCGATGTCGACCCGGCCGTTGAGATCCTGCATCAGATCGTTGGTCAGCCGCCCGGAAATCGTGGCGATCAGCGGCCGCAACTGCGGATAGCGGTCGAGGATCGCACCGCGCACGACCGCCGTGCCGCTGTAGGGCAGGAAGAACTTCTTGTCGTCGTCCAGCACGACCAGGTGCAGATTCTTCACCCGCCCATCGGTCGTGTAGATCATGCCGAAATTGCAGGGCGAACTCTTGGCCGTCGCGGTGTAGACGACACCGGCGTCCATCCGCGTGACGTTCGCGGCCGGGACCCCGTTCGGATCGTTGTAGAGGATACCGTATTTCTTCAGCATCGGCAGGAAACCGTCGGAGCGGCTGAAGAATTCGTCGTCGACGCAGAAGGTCCGATCGCGCACCGGCAGTGCGGCCACGTCGGACAGGGACTTGACCTTCAGGCGTTCGGCGGTCGGTGTCGACGCGCCGAAGGCGTACGTGTCGTTGAAGTTGGCCGGTGGCAACCAGATCAGGTTGTGGTCGCGCTTCTCGACGTCGTGGACGCGCTGCCAGAGCACCTGCGGGTCCGAGATCGTCTCGGTCTCGTTGTGGTAGTCGACCCACCCGGTGCCGGTGTACTCCCAGAGAATGTCGGCGTCGCCGTTGAGCTGTGCCTGCCGGGACGATGCCGAGCCCGGGGCCCCGGTCAGGTCCGTGACGTCGGCGCCCGCGGCCGCCAGATAGGTCGCGGTGATCTTGCCCAGCAGCACACCCTCGGTGAAGCTCTTCGAGGTGACGGTCAGCTTCGCACCGGCCAGCGGGCGCGCACCGCCCGGCAGCTTCGCGCTGTGGAAGGTCCCGGACGAGCTCACCAGCCCGCATCCGGTGATCGTCGATAGCGTCACGGCGAATGCCGCCAGCAGCGTAATCAATGGCGCACGTGAGGATCTCATGCGACACCTCGCGGGGTGGCGGCCAGTTCCACGAGTCGGCCGAGCCAGTCGATGATCAACGCCAGCAGTCCGACCAGGATCGCCCCGGAGATGAGCAGCCTGGGCAGGAACAGCGTCACGCCCGTCGTGATCAGCGTGCCGAGGCTGGTCGCGCCGATGAACGTGCTCAGCGTCGCGGTGCCGACGAGAATGACCAGCGCCGTGCGCACACCGTTCAGGATGACCGGCACCGCGAGCGGCAGCTCGACCTGGAACAGCGTCCGCGCCGCCGAGAAGCCGATACCGCGCGAGGCCTCGATGGTCCGCTGATCTACTTGCCGCAGCCCGATGATCGTGTTCTGCAAGATCGGCAGGATCGCGTAGACGACCAGACCGGTTATCGCCGTGCGGAATCCGGTGCCCAGCCAGAAGGTGAACAGGACGAGCAGACCGACCGCGGGTGCGGCCTGACCGACGTTGGCGATGTTGACCGCGATGGGTTCGAACCGCTTCAACGACGGCCGGGTCAGCGCGATGCCCAACGGAATCGCGATCACCACCACGATCAGCGTGGCCACCACGGTCAGCTTGATGTGCTGCAGGATGGTGTTCTGCAGGGTGGCCCAGCCCAGCGACGCTTGTTCGGTCGTGGTCAGCGTCACCGACCCGTACCAGGCGAAGTATCCGACACCGACGACCAGGATGATGAGCGGTTCGAACCAGACATCGATCGGCATGCGGCGCAGGCGATTCATGACTGCCCGACCGATTCGGCCTCGTCCTCGGCCGCGACGACCGGCGTCGGCGCCGGGTCGCTTCCGTCGACATATGTCTCGTAGGAGGACTCCTCGTCCGCGGAGCGCACGTCGGCGAGCTTGGCCTGGATGGTCTCGGTCACCGAGCCGATGCTCAGCGAGCCGACGACCGCGCCCCGGCCGTCGGTGATGAGCGCGGCGCCCTGGCTGGCCGCGAGCATGGCATCGAGTGCGTCGTTCAGGGTCGAGGATCGCGCCACGACCGGCAGCCGCCGGTCGAGATAGTCGGAGACCTCGGGTTTCGAGGCCACCTCGGTCAGCGTGGGCCACGAGCGCGGGCGCCCGGCCGCGTCGACCACCACGACCCACGACTGCCCGGCGGCCTTCGCGCGTTCGATCACCGCCTGCGAGGATTCGCCGATCTTCGCGGTGATCACCTCGTCGTAGGCGACATCCCGCACCCGCTGCACGGTCAGATACGCGAGCTTCGCACCCGACCCGATGAACTCCTCCACGAACGGCGTGGCCGGATCGGTCAGGATCTCCTCCGGGCGCGCGTACTGCTCGATATGGCCGCCCTCGGACAGGATCAGCACCTTGTCGCCGAGCTTGGTGGCCTCCTCGAAGTCGTGCGTGACGACCACGATGGTCTTGCCGAGTTCGTGCTGAATCGCGATCAGGCTGTCCTGCAAGCGAACCCGGGTGATCGGGTCGACCGCGCCGAACGGCTCGTCCATGAGCAGCACCGGCGGATCCGCCGCGAGCGCGCGCGCGACGCCGACCCGCTGCTGCTGACCTCCGGACATGTCCTTGGGTAGCCGGTCGGCGAAGGTGCCCGGGTCCAGGCCGACCAGATCGAGCAGGTATTCGGTGCGCTCGGCGATCCGCTTCTTGTCCCAGCCGAGTACGCGCGGGATGGCGCCGACGTTCCGGGCGACCGTCCAGTGCGGGAACAGGCCACCGGACTGGATGACATATCCGATCGACTGCCGCAGCTTGTCGGGATTCTCCCGGGTGACGTCGCGCCCGCCGATGAGTATGCGCCCCTCGGTGGGCTCGATCAGCCGGTTGATCATCTTGAGCGTGGTCGTCTTGCCGCACCCGGAGGGTCCGACGAACGCCACGATATGGCCCGCCTCGATCTCCAGGTCGAGGCTCTCGACCGCCGGTTTGTCCTGGCCCCGATAGCGTTTCACCACCGAATCCAGGGTGATGGATACGCCGGTCACGTTGCGCTCCGGCACTCCGGTCACGTCGGCAGCGGTCATGAGGAGAGTCCCTTCGCGATCGTGAGGCGTCCGAGCAGGACGAGCAGTCCGTCGAGCACCAGCGCGATGATGACGATGAGGATGGTGCCGGTCAGGGCCATTTCCAGGGCGTTCGCGCCGCCGAGCCGGGACAGGCCGTTGAATATCAGCGAGCCGAGGCCGGGGCCGAGAACGTAGGCGACGATGGCGGCGACGCCCACGATCATCTGCGTGGACACCCTGATCCCGGTGAGGATCACCGGCCAGGCGATCGGGAATTCGACGGTCAGCAGAATGCGCAGCCGGGAAAAGCCGATGCCCTTGGCGGATTCGACGACCGAGCCCGGTACCGACCGCAGGCCCACGATCGCGTTGCCGATCACCGGCAGCGCCGCGAAGAAGGCCAGCATGATGAACGAGGGCACCACGCCGAGCCCGAACGGCACCAGCAGCAGCGCCAGCAAAGCGAGCGACGGAATCGTCAACGCGACCCGGCTCGATGTCAGCGAGAGCGCGGACACCAGCGGGAACCGATACACGGCCATCGCGATCAGAATGCCGATGACCGTCCCGACCAGGACCGTCTGAAAGGCCAGGGACGCATGCTGATACGTGAGATACGCCAGCGTGCCCTCCCGTCCCCGGACGTAGTTCCACAAATTCACGGGACTCCCATAGTCAGCCGGTATGTTTCTGTGTCGCCGGACACGCGAGCCGTCACAGAGTAAACGATGTCGTGCCTGCGATTCCGGAGGGCGCGCGGCATACCGGCCGCAGGGCCGGGCGGTCGCTTCCGCCGCTACCTGCGCTCGGCCGGGTCCGCGGCCGGCATTCCTGGAATTTCGCTCACGATGAGTCCAATCTACGACGCGGGCTCATCCATCCACGGACTCGCCGATGCCGCCTTTCTGAACGGGGAGTGGGGTTATCTACTGCTGGTGAACGAGGGCGGCTCGGGCACTCGGCCGGGTCCAACGGTGTGGGCGATCCAGACCGGTGCGGGGACGGTGCGGCGATCCATACCGGGACGGGCAGTCAGGTGTCCTGGGTGATCAGCCGTGGCCGGCGAGCGCGTCACGGCGGTGGGAGAGGTATTCGCGTTCGGCCGTGTTGCTGGTGTGTGCGAGTGCGGCGTCGAAAGCCGCTGTGGCATCGGCAGTGCGCCCGAGCCGGGCGAGTAGTTCGCCCCGGATGGCGTGGTGCAGGTGGTAATTCGGCAGGGCGAGATCGTCCACCAGGGCGAGAGCGGTTGCCGGACCATCGATCTCGGCGATCGCGACCGCGCGGTTCAGCGCGACGACGGGGCTGGGCGCGATCGTCAGCAGGTGGTCGTAGAGCTGGACGATCTGGCGCCAGTCGGTGTCGGCGGGCGCGCGGGCGTCGGCGTGCACGGCGTTGATCGCCGCTTGGATCTGATACGGGCCTGGTCTGTTGCGCCGCAGGCATTTTCGTACCAGTTGCTGTCCCTCGTCGCGCAGCGCCGGATCCCAGAGGCGGCGATCCTGCTGCGTCAGCGGCACCAGGGCCCCGGCGGCGTCCGTGCGGGCCGGGCGGCGGGACTCGGACAGGAGCATCAACGCCAGTAGCCCGTCGGCCTCCGGCTCGTCGGGCATGAGCTCGACCAGGATCCGGCCCAGCCGGATGGCCTCGGTGCACAGGTCCGCGCGGACCAGATGCGCGCCCGCCGTGGCGGTATGACCTTCGGTGAAGATCAGGTAGATCACGGCCAGGACCGCACGCAGGCGAGCCGGTAGTTCGGCGTCGTCCGGCACCCGATACGGAATGCGCGCGTCGCGGATCTTGCTCTTGGCGCGCGAGAGTCGTTGTGCCATGGTCGATTCCGAGGCCAGGAACGCGTGCGCGATCTCGGCGGTCGTCAGCCCGCCGAGCAACCGGAGGGTCAGCGCCACCTGGGCGTTCGCGGACAGTGTGGGATGGCAGCAGGTGAAGATCAGCCGCAGGCGGTCGTCGCGCACCGCGCTCACCTCGATCGGTTCGTCCTGCGCGTGCAGCATCGCCGCCTGCGCGTATTTGTCCGGGCGCGCCGCCTCGCGCCGCAACCGGTCGATGGCGCGGTTGCGGGCGGTGGTGATGATCCAGCCGGGCGGGCTGGGCGGCACACCGTCCACGGTCCAGCGCTGTATCGCCGCGGTGAAGGCGTCCTGGACCGCGTCCTCGGCGATGTCGATATCGCCGAAGACGCGGATCAGGCTGGCGACAGCCCGGCCATAGTGTTCGGCGAACACCGCGTCGATCGCCGGAACATCGCATCCTGCACGGGAATTCATCTATTCGTCCACGGTGGGCCTGACCTCGACCGGCAGGCCGCGCAGGATGGTGGCCAACCTGGAACCCCAGCGCAGCGCCTCATCGAGATCTTGGGCGCGAATCAGAGTGAACCCGGCGATGTATTCCTTGCTCTCGACGTACGGGCCGTCGGTGATCAGCACGCCGTCCCCCTTGGCCTGCGCGACTGTGGCGGAACTGGGCGCATGCAGCCCGGCCGAGAACACCCACGCACCGGCCGCGCGCATGTCGTCGTTGAGGGTCGCTATCTCGTCCATGATCTCGGCGAGATTGTCCGGCGGTTCACCGGCCTCGGGCTGGTAGATATTGAGCAGGTAATGCTTCATCGTGCCCTCCTGCATGCTCACTCCTCTGCTGCGGCCCGCCTGTCGCCGGCCTCCTACCCCCTAGACGAACGCGCGAGCTCACATTCGACACCGTGCCCGAAACTACCCGAGACGAATGCCGATTCAGGGACGTTCCGCGAGGTGAGGCGAGTCAGGGCCGCCCGGCGCGCGCGACGGCGACCTCGGTCGTCAGCATCTGCCCGGTGTGCAGCCCGAACAGCTCACCCATCCGCTCCACCCCCTGCCACCGAGCGACGGCGAGGAACAGTGTCGTACCGTGCGGACCGCCGAGCATGCAGGCGAAACATGCGGCAGGCAGCTCGAACCGGTCGAGGACCTCGCCACCCTCACGCACCCGCAGCACCACCGGGCCGTCCTCGACCACCGCCGATGCCCAGATCGCACCCTCGGCGTCCATGGTGATGCCGTCGCCGCCGACATTCGCCCACACCCTCCGATTGGTCAATCCGCCGTCGGGCTCGATGTCGAACGCCGTGAGACGGCTCGCCCAGCTCTCGGCAACGACCAGCGTGGAGTTGTCCGGCGTGACGACCATGCCGTTGGGGAACCAGATGTCCTCGGCGACCCGCCGTGCCGCTCCGTCGGGTGTGACCAGCTCGATCGCGCCCGGCCGGAAATCCTCTTGGCCGAAGGCGAATTCGACACTGTTGAGATAGATGTTGCCGCGACCGTCCACGACGATCTCGTTGATCCCACTGGCTACCCCGCTCAGATCCGCGTGCGTGACCAGCGATCCGTCCGCCTCCATCCACAGCAACCGGTCGTCGCCGGTGACCAGCAGCCGCCCGTCGGGTAGCCAGTCGAGAGAGAATCCGGCGGATTTGGGGCCTCGCGCGATCACCTCGACGTTCCCGTCCGGTTCGGCGGCGACGATTTCTTGTGCGACACCCCAGTTGGCGAACCAGAGCCGATCGTCGTGCCACCGCGGTGACTCGGGCACGACCAGGTCGCTGATCAGCGTGTTCAGTTCGTTCATGACTACTCCTCGGATTCGGGCACGGCCTGCGTTCGCTAACTGAACGAACGGCGGCGTGGCGAATCGACAAGGAGGCGCGAATCACTCCGAGCCGCGCGCGGTGGCCGGGCGCAGGACCAGCGGCAGGTACACGTCGTCGACGATCTCGATGATGACCTCGTCGTCGATGGGTATGCCGTACAGCAGGAACTGGTTGCGCAGCAGGTCGGTCGCGACCGTGGCCCGGCGGGAGCCCAGGATGGTCGGGTCGACCTCGCCGCGTTCGACGGCCCGCCGCAGAATCTCCTCGATCGATCCGGGCCCGCTCGTGTGCACCCGCTCCCGGATGAGCCGGCCGAATTCGGGATCGCGCGTCATCTCCGAGAGCAGGCCGCGCAGGATGCCACCGAATGGCGTCGCCATGTTCGCCGCCATCTGGCGCAGCACGGCGATCATGTCCGTGCGGAGCGAGCCGGTATCGAGAAGATCGACATCGGGGATACCGCGAAATTTGCAGGCGTCGATGACGAGCTCGGCGCGACCGGACCATCGGCGGTAGAGCACGGCCTTGCTGGTGTGCGCCCGCAGCGCGACCCGTTCCATGGTCAGGGCGGCATAGCCCACGTCGGCGAGTTCGTCCAGCGTCGCGGTCAGGATGGCGTGCTCCAGCTCCTCGCCACGTCGGCGCGGACTCTTGCGATGGTCGACCGTCGCACCGGCGGATTGCTCGGCGTTCACTGCCAGCGAGTCTCCTGACGTGTCATCTAGAGAACGTTGCGTTCCCTACGGGCGGCATTTAACCTGAAATTAGAGTACCGATAGTATCTTATGATCTTGAGGGGACCGCATGACCGAGACTGTTTCGTCGCTTCAGACCGAGAACGCTCCCGCATTTCCCAGCGATCGCACCTGTCCCTATCACCTACCCGAGCAGTACTCCCAGCTTCGCGACGCGCAAGGCGCCTTGCACAAGGTGGCCCTGTTCGACGGCCGCCCGGCCTGGGTGGTCACCAAGCACGAGACGGCCCGCGCGCTGCTGGCCGATCCTCGCCTGTCGTCCGACCGGACCCACCCCGACTTTCCGGCCACGTCGCCGCGCTTCACCGCCACCCGGCAGCGGCGCCCGGCCTTCATCTCCCTCGACCCGCCGGAGCACGGTCCCAAGCGGCGGATGCTGATCAGCGAATTCACGGTGAAGCGCGTGAAAGGTATGCGCGGCGATATCGAGCAGATCGTGCACGGTTTCATCGACGACATGCTCGCCGCCGGTCCACCCGCCGATCTGGTCAGCCAGTTCGCGCTGCCCGTCCCGTCCTTGGTGATCTGCCGGCTGCTCGGTGTGCCGTACGAGGATCACGATTTCTTCCAGGACGCGAGCCGGCGTCTGGTTCAGTCGACGACCGCGGCCGGCACGCTGGCCGCGCGCGACGACCTCAATGCCTACCTGGACGGGCTGATCACCGCGGTAGAGGCGAAACCGCGGGCCGGCCTGCTGTCGACCCTGGTCGCCGAGCAATTGGCGAATGGTGAGATCGACCGGGAGGAACTGATCGCGACCGCGGTGCTCCTGCTGGTAGCCGGTCACGAGACGACCGCGTCCATGACTTCGCTGTCCGTGATCACCCTGCTGGAACATCCGGATCAGCATGCCGCACTGCGTGCCGATCGGAGCCTCATTCCGGGCGCGGTCGAAGAGTTGCTGCGCTACCTGGCCATCGCCGATATCGCGGGCGGTCGAGTCGCGAAGGCCGACATCGAGATCGATGGACAGGTGATCAAGGCGGGCGAGGGCGTGATCGTCACGAACTCCATTGCCAATCGCGACGGTTCGGTGTTCGATGAGCCGGACGCCTTCGACGTGCATCGCTCGGCCCGGCACCACATCGCGTTCGGCTACGGGGTGCATCAGTGCCTCGGGCAGAACCTGGCCCGCCTGGAACTGGAGATAATCCTCGAGGCGTTGTTCGACCGCGTTCCGACGCTGCGGCTGGCCGTACCGACCGAGCAACTGACCCTGCGGCCCGGTTCGACGATCCAGGGCGTCAACGAACTTCCGGTCACCTGGTGACCGGGGGAAAGGACTGACCATGCGGGTGACCGCCGACCGAAACGTCTGCATCGGCGCTGGACTCTGTGCGCTGACCGCACCCGATGTTTTCGACCAGGACGATGACGGCCTGGTCGCGGTGCTGAACCCTGATCCGGGCGTCGATGTCCAAGGCGCCGCCAGGGAGGCGGCCAACATCTGCCCGTCCGGCGCCGTCAAGGTCACCGAGTAGCCAGGGCCACGACCGCAGACGTTGAGACCTCCGGTAATCATCACCGGAGGTCTCAACGTCTATCTGGCTCTGGGCCAACAGGACTCGTCTGTGTGTACCGTTCGGCCCGGCCCATTCGGCCGGGAGGCGGTACCGGACTTGCGCTGCCCGACTCCGGCAAGTTGGAGCCGGGCAGCGCGCATGCACTCAATGGTCGGCCAGCCAATTGCCGTGGAAGCCGAAGGGGACTCGGCTGGGCAGATGAATCCTGGCGACCGGCGGGGCGGCCAGGTCGGTGCCGTCCAGGATGGCGAGATCACTGCGATCGGTGTCGGTGTCGTAGACGTAGGTCATGAGATATCCCGCGCCACCGGCATTCTCGTCGGCGGCCGCGAAGGACGCCTCGCCCGGGATGTGGCCGGCGCCGAACTCGTGGGACGTACTGCTTCCGGTGTGCAGGTCGTAGCGGACCAGCGCACCACCGGACGGGTCGGTCACCGCGATATGTCCGTAGCGGGAATTCGAACCGGTGAGCCGGTCGTCGACGCGGGGGAATTCCCCGGCGCGATCGTCGAGCTGTTCCTCGGTGACCTGACCGGTGGTCAGGTCGAGGGTCCAGCGCCACAGGGTGGCCTTGTCGAAACCCTTCGAGTCCCTTCGCCACAGCTCCGGGTAACGCATCACGTACAGCACGATTCGGCCCGGCTCGTCGTGCGCGTTCAGCGGGTGGAAGACGTAGCACGGATCGATCGGGAACCAGCGGATCGGGCCGTGCGGATCGTCGCGCCGCAGCACCCCGAGCCGCGCCTGGTAGCTGTCGCTCCACCGGAACGGCATTCCCTCACCGGCCTGCGCGGCCGCACGGTCGAAAAGCACTGGGAGGTCCATGAATACGACATGCTCGGCGGTCAGGTTGAAGTCGTGGTGCATGGTGGGTGCGGGCACGTCGACAGGACGGCTCAGCACCAGATTGCCCTCGGCATCGGCGCGGTGATAGGTCAGATAGGGCGCCTCGGTGAGGGCGTAACCGAAGAAATGCAGTTCGCCGGTGATCGGGCAGATCTTCGGGTGGGCGGTCATCGCGGTGTGCAGCTTGCCGTCGAAGTCGTAGGGGCCCACGGTATCCAGATCGCAGGTCAGCTCGTACGGGTAGGACGACTCGACCAGTGCCAGCGTCCGCCCGGCGTGCCGGATGACGTGGGTGTTGGCCGATCCCGCGGTGAGATCGCGGTGTCCCTGCGAGTCATAGCTGGGAATGTCGGCGGTGAACGTCGCGGTACGAACCCAGCGGTTGCGATAGGACACCGCGCGGCCGTGCTCGATCCGCACGCCGTGCACCATGCCGTCGCCGACGAACCAGTGCTTGGAGGCGGCGGCGTGCGGGTTGGGGCCGTTGCGCAGATACCAGCCGGTCAGCTCGGGGGGAATGCTGCCGGTGACCTGTAGGTCGAAGGCGGTGAGTTCCTCGGTGACCGGGGCGTAGTTGCCGGTCAGGTATGGGACGGGGGTAGTCATCATGAGGGCAACCGATCTGGTGGAAGTTGTTGGTGCGGTGTGATCAGGAGGCGGCGGCTTGGCCGCCGAGTGCCCGCGCCTTCGCCTTGATGTGGGCGGCGTAGCGAACGGTGAACGTGGCCGGAAGCGCGAAGGCGAGCACCTGCACGACGATGCGGGGAGTGCTGTCGTGCGCCAGGGCGATCATCAGTACGCAGCCGATCACGAAGCTCGCGAACCATGCGGAGGTGAGGATGTAGCCGGTCCGGACGAACAGCGGGCTGCTCCACTGTTCTTGCGGGACTTCCTGTTTGGCGATGGCCAGGGTGAACGGCTCGCGCACGGCGATCGAGACGCCTGCGATCAGCGCGAGGATTCCCGAGGAGATGGCCGGGGCGTAGGGATGCAGGGCGGTGTGCGGGTCGGTGAAGCCCCAGATGGTCATTCCCGCGAAGAAGAGCGCGGAACCGATATCGATCAGCTGGGCATCGGCCGGTCGGCCGTCCCGGACGTTTCGGGCGATGCCGACGAGGGAGACGATCAGGGCGGCCAGTGCCGCCCACATCCAATACCGGTCGGGGACAACGGCGTAGATGATCCAGGGGGCGAAGGTGCGCAAGTACGACATCGCGGGGAGCTCCTAGGCTCGGTGCTGAATATTCCAGTTGTGACATGTCGAAGATAGAGGATGCTTTTTCGACATGTCAATACTGGAATGTAGGATGAGTTCATGAACAACAGTGAGGTGACGACATGAGCTTGCGATACGGGATGCTCGGCCTCATCGCCGACCGTCCATCCAGCGGTTATGACCTGCTACAACGCTTCAAGAAATCGCTGGCCAACGTCTGGCCGGCCACGCAGAGCCAGATCTACACCGAGCTCACCAAGCTCGCCGCCGCCGGCCTGCTGGCCGTGACGGACGAGGGTCCGCGAGGGCGCAAGGAGTACTCGATCACCGAGGAGGGGCGGGCCGAGCTACGGCAGTGGCTCGCCGGCGCCCTGCCCCGCCCGCCGCGCAACGAAATGCTGCTGCGAGTCTTCTTCCTCGGCGCCATCGCCCCGGAGCAGGCCCGCGAGTACATGGCCGCGCTCGAGACCCGATCCGAGAAGAGTCTCGCCGAGCTCTTGGACCTGAAGGCGGCCGTGGACTGGGACGACGACGACTTCTCGACCTACGGTCGCATCGCGATGGAGTGGGGCGAACGCTATTTCGCCATGAACCAGGAGTGGGCGCGGTGGGCGCTGAAGGAAATGGCTCAGCGCGACAACGAACGTGGGCGCTGAAGGACTTCAGGGCGTTCGCAGCATGCGTTCGCGGATGTCGGGCTTGAGCACCTTGCCGAGCTTGGAGCGGGGCAGATCGGCCCAGATCTCGATCTGCTTGGGTGTTTTCACGCCGCTGAGCCGGTCGCGGGCGAAGGCGCGCAGGTCCTCGGGGGAGAGGGTGGCGCCGCGGTGCAATTCCACGACGGCGGTGACGCGTTCGCCCCATTTCGGGTCGGGCAGGCCGATCACCGCGCAGTCCTGGACCGCGGGATGTTCGAGCAGGGCCTGTTCGACCTCGGCGGAATAGACGTTGAAGCCGCCGGTGATGATCATGTCCTTGGCGCGGTCCACGACGTACAGGAAATTGTCGGTGTCGAGGTAGCCGATATCGCCGGTGTGATGCCAGCCGTGCCGCCTGGCCTCGGCGGTGGCCTCCGGATTCTTGTGATAACCGGCCATGACCAGCGGACCTCGCGCCACGATCTCGCCGCGCTCACCGGCGGGGAGCAACCCTCCGGCGGCGTCCATGACGGCGACCTGGGTGAGCGGGGTGGGCCGCCCGGCCGAGGCGAATCGTTCGCGCGCGAGCGTGCCGTCGGGGTGGAAGTGATCCCGCGGAGCCATGGTGGAGATCATCATCGGCGCCTCGGACTGACCGTAGAGTTGGCCCATGACCGGTCCGATGCGGTCCAGCGCCTGTTCCAGGCGGGCGGGCGACATCGGCGCCGCGCCGTACCAGAGGCATTGCAGCGAAATGAGATTCGTCTGCGAAAGGGCGGGATGGTCGAGCAGCATGTAGATGAGGGTGGGCGGCAGGAAGCTGTGGGTGATGTGGTGTCGTTCGATCGCGGCCAGGAAATCGCCCAGGTCGGGCTTCGGAAGGACGACGATCTCGCCGCCGAGCGCCAGGATCGGGAAGCACAGCACACCCGCGGCGTGGGTGAGCGGGGCCAGGGCCAGATATCGGGGGCGCGGCTCGAACGGGTAGCTCATCAGGGTGAGCGCGGTCATCGTCTCGATGTTGTGTCCGGTGAGCCGAACTCCCTTGGGGCGTCCGGTGGTTCCGCCGGTGCCGACGAGCAGCGCGAGATCGTCCGGCGGCTCGGCCGTCCATGGCTCCTCGCCACAGTCCTGCACCCATTCATCGAAAGACACCGCGCCGTCCGCGCTTTCGTCCAGGCAAACCAGTGTCTTCAGCTTCGGTAGCTCGGCTGCGATGGCTGTCACCAGAGGTGCGAAGGACGCCTGGAAGATCAGGCAGGTGCAGTCGAAAAGGTCCAGCAGGTCCCGGTTCTCGGCGGCCTCGTTGCGCGGATTGATCGGGCACCACACCGCCCCGGCCCGCGCGATGCCGAATACGCATCCGAATGCCAGTGCGTCGTTGGCGGACAGGATCGCCACGCTCTGGCCCGGGCGGACGCCTGAGCGGTCCAGCGCCCGCGCGATGCGCCACGACAACCGTTGTACCGCATCGTAAGTGCGAGTGCTCCCGCCCATCGTCAGGCAGGGCGCGCCGGGGCCGAGAGATGCCCCCTTGTCGAGAAAGTCTGTCAACCGCATCCGAGCGTCCTCGCGAATAGTGGTGGCGGGGTGCCGGATCACCGGGCACGGCGCTGTGCCCGGCGATCCGGCGCGTGATCAACGGTGCACGGTCAGGACCGGCTCGGATACCAGTCCGAATCCGCGCAGTACGCCGAGCAACTCACGATGACCGAATGCCTGACAGGCCGAGGCGAACCCGGCCCGTTTCGGCGGCGTCTGCAGAAGTGCGTTCGCGGCGTACGCCTGCAGAAGCCCGGTCTGTTTGTAGTTGCAGTTTCCGTAGATCACGCAGTGTGCGCGCCCGAGCGGGCCGGACGCATGGACCGAATCCAGCGAGGTGTTGACGCGCGGGTTCTCCCGCGGCGGCATCTCGCTGCGGACGCCGGCCGCCTGTTCGGCCAGCACCCGGTACTTCTCTTCCAGGGGAAGGTCTTTCACCTGCTCGACGACCGCCGCCACGATCTGCGGGACGCCCTGCATCAACGGCCGGTCGACCACGCCGCCGAGCACCTTGACGTTGGCGACGCGCGGATCGCGCCGGAACCACACCGGATGCGAGGTGCCGCCCCAGGGCAGCGCCAGGCCGAGTTCGTGCTGGCCGGGTACCACCAGCTCGTACACACCGGTGTCGGCGGGCCATTCGACGTACTTGTTCTGTTCGAGGTAGTACGCCGAGGACAGGGCGGCGTTGACCAGGATGGTCAGCGTGGAGGCGACGGTGGGGTAGCCCTTCCAGAACACCGCGATGTCGAGGGTGTCCAAACCCGGTGTCTCCAAACAGATATCGGCCGCGATCTCGCCGATCGTGTACATCTGCGCGATGCCGGGAGACAACAGCAGCCCCCGCTCAGCCATCCGCGGTCCGTACTGCTCGTCGCAGGTGATGAGCCAGTCCTGTTCACCGGTGGTGTCGAGGTAGTGGGTGCCACTGGCCAGACATGCCTCCACGACCTCGGGGCCGTACTGGGCGAACGGGCCGACCGTGTTGCATACCACGCTCGCACTGTCGAACAGCTCGGTGAGCGGGCCGACTTCGTGTGCCACCTCGACGATGTCGTACTCGACGGTGTCGATGCCGGGGACATGGTCCATCGCCTCCTGGAGGCGAGCCTTGTCCCGGCCCGCGGCCACGAAGGGAATGGTGAACTCGCGCAGGTATTCACAGATCAGCCGCCCGGTGTAGCCGGAAGCGCCGTATACGACAACAGGTTTCATGATCACATCCCCATTCCGCCGTCGACCGGCAGGCCGGCCCCGGTGATGAAGCGAGCGGCATCGGAGGCCAGGAACACCACCGCGTCGGCCATATCGGCCACCTCTCCGAGCCGGCCGATCGGGGTCTGCTCGATGACGCCCGCGACCGCGGCTTCCTGACTGGCGAACAGGCCCAGGTCGGCCACGTCCTGGGCGAGTTTGGCGCCCATCTCGGTCGGCACCAGGCCCGGGTACACGCAGTTGACCCGCACGCCGTAGCCGAGCTTGCCGGACTCCATCGCCGCGACCCGGGTGAGCCGGTCGACCGCCGACTTGGTCGCCGAGTAGATCGAAATCGACGGCCACGCAATGGTTGCCGCGACCGAGGAGGTGTTCACGATCGCGCCGCCACGGCCCGCCGCGCCACCCGGCCGCATGGCCCGGAAGGCGTGCTTGATGCCCAGCGCTGTGCCCAGCACGTTCACATCGAGCATCCGCCGGACCGCGGCGGGATCCAGATCCACGATCAGGCCGGTGATTTCGACACCGGCGTTGTTGACCAGGATGTCGAGGCCGTCGAGGGCGGCCACGGTGTCGGCGACGGCATGTTCCCACTGGGCGTCGTCGGTGATGTCGAGCGTGACGAATTCCGCGGTCGCGCCCGAATCTCGCAGCGCCTCAACGGTTTGCTTGCCCCGATCCTCGTTGATGTCGGCGATGGCGACGGCGGCTCCCGCTCGGGCGAGGGCCTGGGTCATCCCCGCCCCCAGCCCTTGTGCGCCGCCGGTCACCAGCGCCTTACGTCCGGTCAGCTCGAACACGCTCATGCCGCCGCCTCGCTGGTGTCCGCTGGTGTCACGAGTGTGAGGACAGCTGTGTGTATCGGCCGCTCGCTCATTTCGACGTCTCCTGATCCTGCGACGGTTCCAGAGAACCGACTGTGAAAATGCGATCTGGGTCACAGTCTCGACGTTGTTTGGACGGTCGTCAAGCCTTTCCTTGACGACCGTCAAGAAATCTTCTGACGATCGTGCACGCGCTCGCGTTACACTGGGGCCAACTCACAGAGGCGGAGGTATGCCGACAGTGACCGAAATACTCGCCACGAAGTCCAGCCGCATCGCGCGGCGGCAGGTCGACAAATTCGGTGAGCGCCGCGCAGAGCTCGCCTACGCCGCGCTGCACGCGCTGGCCGAATTGGGATATGCCCGCACCAGCCTGCGCGAGATCGCGCAGAAGTCCGAATTCACCCACGGGGTGCTGCACTACTACTTCAGCGACAAGGTCGAACTGATCACCCAGGCGGTGCGCCAGTACGAGGCGATCTGCGTCACGCGCTACGACGAGATCGTCGACGCCGCGACCACGGCCACCGAACTACGCGAGCAGTTCTCCGTAGCGATGGCCGCCACCCTGGAGGCCGACGCCTACCTGCACCGTCTCTGGTACGACCTGCGCAACCAGAGCCTGTTCGAGGAGTCCTTCCGCGCCGACGTGGTCGAAATCGATCAGCGCCGCGAACGAATGATCGGCAACGTCGTAGAACGCTACGCCGCCCTCTCCGGCGCCCCCCTGCTCATGTCCTCGGGCGCCGTATACGCCGTCTTCGACGGCCTGTTCCAACGAGCCCTCCTGCACAAACTCGCCGGCCGCCCGGACGCGGCCCGCTGCCTCCGCGACGAGGTAGCCCGCCTGCTCGACGTCCTCACCGCCGCGAACGTGAGCGTCCGCAGCCGCTGACAGCGGGTGAGTGTTGTCGGGCCGGTGAGATCGGGGGTCTGGAATCTCCCGTACCCATTCGGTCCAAGCTGCTTGTCGCCGCATCTACAGTTTGTAGGGGTACAGTTCTATAAACTGTACCCCTATAAACTGGGAGGCCGTGTGCGCAAGCCCACTGACATGTTCGACCGAGACTACGAGTGGGCGGCGCTGGAACGATTCGTCTCGGATGAGCAGCCGGGCGCGACGCTGGGTGTGGTGTCCGGTCGACGTCGGCAGGGCAAGACGTTCTTGCTCGAGTCCGTGTGCGCGGCGACGGGTGGGTTCTATTTCGGTGCCACGGAGGCGACCGACGCCGAGTCGCTGCGGCGAGTGAGCGCGGCGTTGACCGCTCACCTCGGTCCGGTGAGCCCGTTCCATTTCCACGGGTGGGCCGAGGTGATCGATACCTTGTTGAGCCTGGGTACGGATCAGCCGGTTCCGGTGGTGATCGATGAATTCCCGTATCTGGCGAAGGCGAATCCGGAATTGCCGTCGATCATCCAGGAGGCGTTGCGGCCACGCCGGGCACAGCGAACGAATTCTCGAACTCGGTTGCTGCTGTGCGGATCCGCGTTGTCGTTCATGGGACGGATCTTGTCCGGCAACGCCCCTCTCCGGGGTCGTGCCGGCCTGGAGTTGCTGGTTCGCCCGCTGGACTACCGGCTCGCGGCCGAGTTCTGGGATATCACCGATCCGCGTCTCGCGCTACAGGTCAATTCGATAGTGGGTGGTACTCCGGCCTACCGCAGGGAGTTCGCGCGAGGTGACACCCCTAGCGGCCCCGAGGATTTCGATGCATGGGTGGTTCGTACGGTGATGAATCCGGAGACGCCGCTGTTTCGGGAGCCGCGATATCTGCTGGCCGAGGAACCCGAATTGCGCGATACGGCACTGTATTTGTCCGTTCTGAGCGCTGTCGCGGATGGGAACGCGACTCGCGGCGGTATCGCGGGCTACCTCGAGCGCAAGGCGCCGGATATCAGTCACCCCATTGCGGTGCTGGAAGACGTCGGATTGTTGCATCGCGATGCGGATGTGTTCCGGGACAACAGGTCCACATATCGGATAGCCGAGCCGCTCATCCGGTTCTATCACGCCATCATGCGGCCGGTCTGGGATCAGTTGGAGCGTCCGGGCAGCGCGGATCGGGTGTGGCGGGCCAGCCGACGTCGATTCGTGAGCAACGTGCTCGGACCGCATTTCGAGCAGACGTGCCGGGACTGGGTGCTTTACCACGCGGATCCCGAACTGTTCGAGGAGCTTCCGGCCAAGGTCGGGCACGGGGTAGTCCACGATACCGCTACCCGGACCAGTCATGAGATCGATGTCGCCGTGATCGGCATGGCCGACGGCGGCAAGCCACCGCTTTTGGCGATCGGGGAGGCGAAATGGAACGACACGATGGGTGAGGGGCATCTGGATCGGCTGCGCCACATCCGGGATGTGATCACCCGCAACGGCAAGTACGACACCAGCCGGACGAAACTGTTGTGCTTCAGCGGCGCGGGTTTCAACCACAAGGCGCAGACCGCGGCGCAGTCGGAACAGGTCGCGCTGATCGATCTCCCGATGCTGTACGGATGAGGCTCGGGCCCAACCGATGTCAGGGTGTGTTGGGATGGGTCAGGCCCAGGTCGTAGGCGAGGATCACCGCCTGGATTCGGTCGCGGGCGCCGAGTTTGGACAGCACGCGGCCGACGTGGGTTTTGACGGTGGATTCGGAGAGCACCAGGCGTTCGGCGATCTCGCCGTTGGTCCAGCCCTGGGCGATGGCCGTGAGGATTTCCCGTTCGCGGTCGGTGAGGGCCAGCCAGCGCGGGTCGTTGCCGCCGGGCGGTGCGGGCGGGCCCGCGGGGAGGCGCTGAGCGTAGGTGTCGAGCAGGCGGCGGGTGAGGGTGGGGGCGATGACGGCGTCACCGCCGGCGACCGCGCGGATTCCGGCCAGGAGTTCCTCGGGGTGCGCGTCCTTGAGCAGGAACCCGCTGGCCCCGGCGCGCAGCGCGGCGTACGCGTATTCGTCGAGGTCGAAGGTGGTCATCACGAGGATGCGGGAGCGTCCCCCGGCGGCGACGATCTGCCGGGTGGCCTCGATACCGTCCATGCCGGGCATCCGGATGTCCATGAGCACGACGTCGGGTCGTAATTCCGCCGCGGAGCGGACGGCCTCGGAACCGTTCGCGGCCTCGCCGACCACCCCGGTCTCTGCCGCGGCCTCCAGCAGCATGCGCAGGCCGTAGCGTTGCAGCGGCTGGTCGTCGACGATCAGGACGGTGATCACGGTTGTCCGCCTACGGAATTCGGGAGTGGGGCGACGTCGAGAACAGCCTCCACGGTCCAGCCCCCACCGGAAGCTGGTCCGGCGGTGACGGTTCCGTCGTACAGCGCCGCGCGCTCGCGCATCCCGGCCAGCCCATGGCCCTCCCCAGGGGCGTCGGGCCGGGTGGCGCCGTCACGTCTTCCGGTGTCGTGCACGCGGATTCGCAACCGGGCGCCATCGGTGTCGATGGACACGTCGGCCCGGCTGCCGGGACCGACGTGCTTGAGGGTGTTGGTCAGCGCCTCCTGCACGATGCGATAGGCCATCAACTGCACGCCGCGATCGAGCCGGTCCAACTCGCCGCCGGTGTGGTAGACGACTTCCGTTCCGGCCGCCCGCACCCGCGCGTACAGCCCCTCCAGGTCGGCGATACCCGGTTGCGGCTCGAGCTCGGGGACATGCTGCGGGCCGCGCTCGCGCAGGACACCGAGCATGCGGCGCAGTTCGCCCAGTGCCTGTCGTCCGGCGTCACCGATCAGCAGCAGCGCCTCCCTGCCCCGCGCCGGATCGGCCTCGGCGGCGTAGGCCCCGCCGTCCGCGACCGTGATGATGACCGACAGGTTGTGGCCGATGATGTCGTGCATCTCCCGGGCCACCCGGGTGCGTTCGGTGGCGGCGGCCAGCCTGCTGCGCTGGTCACGCTCGATCTCCAGCCGGGCCGCGCGCTCGCGCAGGGCGGCGAGCTGCGCCCGGCGCGCCCGCACCGTCAGCCCCAGCGCGACGGCCGCCGTCACGGCGCTGAGCAGGAAGAACAGCACCTCCCACCGCAGGGCTCCGCTGGCGACCCGGATCGCGACCGGCACCATGACCGCGGCCGCCACGGTGCAGATCCAGGGCAGATGTGCCGGGCGTGCGCGCAGGGCCACGCTGTACAGCGCGATCAAGAGGGCGACATCCGCCCGTAGACCCGCACCCGACAACCACTGCACCAGGAATACCGCCGCGATCACCCCGAACGCCACCGACGGCGCGCGCCGCCGCCAGAACAGCGGCGCCAGCAGGCCGATCTGCAGCACGACGATCACGGGTGCGGACAGTTGGGTCAGCACGATCTGCGGATCGCGCGGACCGCCGGAGTGCGCGGGCCGCACGAAGTCCGGCCCGCCGAACAGCACGAAAACCAGCACGGTGACCGCGGCGTCGAGGATCCACGGATGCGCCCGGTCCACCTGCCGCAGGCGCTGACGAAGCCGGGCGAGCCGCGCGATCAGCGGTGCGGCGAATCCCGGGAACGGCCAGGCGGCAATCCCCTCTGCGGCGTCGGTGCCCATCGGTGTCACCCGTCCATCGTGTACGAGAATCGCGTCTACGAGAAACCGCCCACGCGGCACCGGGCACAGGCTCGATGCCGCGTGGGCAGATGACCTCTCACGCGTCGGTGCGCGCCAGCCGGTAGGCGGCCCCGCCCAGCGCGAGGACCGTCCAGCCGAGGAAGACCAGGAGTCCGGCCGTCGGAGACAGGCTGTTCGCGGTGTGGTGCAGGGTGAACATCGCCTGCCCGGCATTGCTGGGCAGATATTCGGTGACGTGATTCTGCCAGCTGTGCGGCAGCAGCAGGACCAGGGTGGGTACCAGCAGCAACACGCCGATCAGCACCGCGACACTGCCCGCCACCGACCGCATCAGCACACCCAGGGCGGCGCCGATGACGCCGATGATCGCCAGGTACAGCCCCGCGCCGAACAGGCTGCGCAGCACACCCGCGTCCGTGATCGACTGCGCCGCCGGGGTACCGGCGAGGATGTAGTGGTCGATCAGGTATGTGGCGAAGGCGCCGACAGTGCCGACGACCAGCGCGACCACGCCGTAGACGGCCGCCTTGGACCACAGCACCGGCAGTCGTCGCGGGACCGCGGCCAGGGTCGAGCGAATCATGCCGGTCGAATACTCACCCGCGACGACCAGCACACCGAGCACTCCCAGTGCCAATTCCGCGAAGTTGGTGCCGAACAGCGACAGACTCAGTGTGGTCGAGCCGACCCACTGCGCGTCGAGCATCTGCCCGGAGTGCAGTTTGGACTTGTACTGGATGGCGGCGATGACGCCGAAGCCCACCAGGAACAGCAGCCCGATGCCGAGCGTGATCCAGGTGGAGCGCAGCGACCACAGTTTCGTCCACTCCGACCGCAGCACCCGCGCCGCTGTCACCCGGTAGACGGGCCGGGTGGACTGCGCCTGGGCGGGCGCCGGTTCTGTCGTGATGGTGGTCGTCATGCCGCCCTCCCGAGGGTGTCGATATCGGTGCTGCCGTGGTATTCGACGGCGTCCCGTGTCAGGTCCATGAAGGCCTGCTCCAGCGAGACGGTCCGCGCGGTCAGTTCGTACAGTGCGATGCCGTGTTCGGCGGCCTTGAATCCGATTGCGCGCGCGGACAATCCGGCCACCTGCAAGGTTTCCGAACCGCTCCGCCCGGTGATCTCCACGTCGGGCCCGGCCAGAATCTCCCGCAGCCGCACCGGATCCGCGCTGGCGACGGTGACCGTGTTTCCGCCGGCCTCGCGCACCAGATCGGCCACCGTCGTGTCGGCGAGCAGCCTGCCGCGCCCGACGATGATGAGATGCTCTGCGACCAAAGCCATTTCGCTCATCAGATGCGAGGACACGAAGACCGTGCGCCCCTCAGCGGCGAGCGCCGTGAGCAGATTGCGAATCCACAGCACCCCTTCGGGATCCAGTCCGTTCACCGGCTCGTCGAGCATGACGGTCGCCGGATCGCCCAGCAGCGCCGCCGCGATCCCCAACCGCTGCCCCATGCCGAGCGAGAACCCGCCGGCCCGCTTCCTGGCCACCGCCTCCAGCCCGGTCATCTCGATCACCTCGTCCACCCGCCGCCGCGGAATCCCCTGCGTCTGCGCCTGTGCCAGAAGATGATTGAAGGCCGACCGCCCAGGATGAATCGACCGGGCCTCGAGCAGCGCACCGACCTCCTGCAACGGCGCCGAATGCTCGGCATACCGGCGCCCGTTCACCGTGACCGACCCGTCGCTGGGCGCGTCGAGCCCCACGATCATCCGCATGGTGGTCGATTTCCCGGCCCCGTTCGGCCCCAGAAACCCGGTCACCACACCCGGCCGGACTGTGAAGTCCAACCCATCCACCGCCGTCTTCTCCCCATACCGTTTGGTAAGCCGATGCGCCTCGATCATTACTCGTCCCTGCGTCCAAGCGCTCCGGCCGCTCCGGCTCGCCTCCATGTTCGAAGGTATGAGAACGGGAGAGCAGTTCCGTCGTACCGCGGCAGGAACTATCGGAACGGGAGTGGTACCGCGGTACGACGCGGACTCAGGGTGCCACCCGACTCACACCGGTGTCTCTCCTCTTTCGAGCCGCCTCTGGCACCAGTTGTCATGCGGTCGGGACCCGCACGTTGCCTCTGCTCAGCACGCATGGCGGGTCCCAATGCTTTTTGGAATACATCAACGGCTTTCGAGCGGAGATGATCAGCCCGTCATCGCTGCTTTGCGCTGCGCGGAAGCCTCCAACGAGCGTTCCAGGCGGGCGAGCAGCGCGGCGAGTCGGTTGCGTTCGGCTGGTACCAGTTCGGCGAGCATGTCCAGTTCGTTGGCGAAGTGTTCCTCGACCAGGTCGTTGATCAAGGCCAGGCCGGTGTCGGTCAGTCGCAGGTAGACGATGCGGCGGTCGTTCTCGTCGCGTTCGCGCAGGATCAGGCCCGCCTCCTCGAGCTTTCCGGCGCGCAGGGTCGTCCCGCCCGTGCTGACCAGGCTGGCGGCGGCCAGGTCGCCGGCGGTGCGGCGGTAAGGGGGGCCGACGCGGCGCAGGGCGGTCAGTACGTCGAGTGCGGCGAAGCTGATGTTTCGCTGTTCCACGACTCGGCCGACTTGCGCCTGGTAGCGCAGGAAGCATCGGTGCAGCCGGCCGAAGACCGCCAGTGCCGAGACGTCGATGTCGGGGAGTTCGGTCCGCCAGTCCGTCAGGATGCGTGTCACGGCGTCGGCGCCCGGGCCCTCGGCGTCGGACGTCGGCATGTCTTGTAACGCGACCGCCAGGACGGCCGCCAGCGCGGGTTCCAGGTCCGCGGTCGGGACGGAGCGGGCGGGCTCGTGGGCGAACAGGTAGCGCTCCATGATCACGCCGAACAGGATGCTGCGCACCAGCGCGGCGCTCGCTTCGGCGGTGGGGGAGCCGTCGAGCAGGCGCGTCAGGGGGGCGCTCACCTGCTGCTCCAGTACCTCGCGGAGCATGTCCGCGCTCGGCGGATGGGTGAGCGCGGAGCGGATCAGGGCGGGCCAGGGGTCGTCGGGCGGCAGACGGTCCCAGCGCTCCAGGTAGGCGTGGGCCAGGGCCTGCGCGAGCTGTTCCGGTCCGTCGTCGGCCCGGGCGGTCACGCCGGTGCTTATGCCGGCACCGCCGCCGACCACCTCGCGGAACAGCGCGTCCTTGGTGCCGAAGTACGACATCACCAGTCCCGCCGTCACCCCTGCCTCCGCGGCGATGGCCCTGATGCTCACGGCGTCGTAACCCTGCGCGGCGAACAACTGTCGCGCCGCGGACAGCACGGCCTGGCGGTTGCGCTCCGGATCGCGTGTGTTCTGCCGACCCACTGCCTGCTGCTCAACCTGCGAGGTCATGGGCACAACTTTAACGGGTGTTCAAAACAGTCGAGCTTAATTAAACGGTCGTTCAAGATATCGCTCACTTCGCGGAGCTAGCCACGTGGTTTCGCGGCAGTGGGTCTACCTCGGAAGACTGCGTATGACAGGGGTGTTTCGGTGTCGTTGCCGCTCAGGTGAAGCTCGGTGCCCCCTCTTGCGCGGTGAGGCTCTGTGGTCTTAAATACCTTAAGACTAAGATACATTTCATCCCAAGTGTGAAGGTCTCGACGGCGACGTCGGCCAGCGCACTGGAAGGGGCCATCGATGGGCAACAGCACTCGAGCCCTGCGAGTTCAGCAGAAGTCGTGGGAGGCCGAAGGCGTCACCGCCATCACGCTGGTCGATCCCGCCGGAGCGGATCTGCCCGGCTGGGAGCCCGGCGCGCACCTCGCCCTGCACCTCCCGAACGGGATGGTGCGCGAGTACTCCCTGTGCTCCGATCCGGCGGACGCACGACGCTGGACCGTCGCCGTGCTTCGCAAGCCGGATTCGCGGGGCGGCAGCAGCCACATCCACGACGCGCTGCCGGTCGGTGCGCTGATCGACGTCGACGGTCCGCGAAACGCCTTTTCGTTGGAACAGGATGCGGCCGAACACATTCTGGTGGCGGGCGGCATCGGGATCACCCCGATCATCTCGATGGTGCGCTGCCTCGAGCGGCAGGGGCGCCGGTGGCGGCTGCTCTACACGGGACGATCCCGCTCGACCATGGCATTCCTCGACGAGATCACCGAGCTTCCCGCGGACCGGGTCACCGTTCACGCCGATGACGAGGCGGACGGCGCATACCCCGATATCGCGGGACTGCTGGCACATCTGCCGCCGACCGCGCTCGTCTACTGCTGCGGCCCGGAACCGCTGATGACCGCGTGCGGCGCGGCGCTGACCGACCCGACCCGAATACGGCTCGAACGCTTCAAGGCGCCCGAGTCGGCCACCGCCACGGAGATGAACGCCGAGTTCGACGTGGTGATCGCCACCACCGGACAGCGCGTGCACGTCGACGCCTCGACCTCCGTACTCGATGCGCTGGAAGCCGCCGGAATCCCGATGGCCTCGTCATGCACCGAGGGAATCTGCGGCACCTGCGAGGTCGCGGTGGTCAGGGGCGATATCGACCATCGCGACTTCGTGCTCGGTTCCGGCGAACAGGCGAGCGGAACCACGATGCTGCCGTGCGTCTCCCGATGCCGGTCCGCCGAACTGGTCCTCGACCTCTGAGACGCCTCGACCTCTCCAGACACAGCCCAGCCCCCTCGAAAGGAATAACAGTGCTCGGGATTGCCGACAACGCGCACATCTCCCACACCGGTCCGCAAACGCCGATGGGGACATATCTGAGGAACTTCTGGATGCCGGTGGCGCGCAGCGCCGCGGTTGCGCCGGGCGCGGATCCGGTGCGCGCGAAGGCACTTGACGTGCCCATGGTCATCTATCGGCTCGACGACGGTTCGCTCGGCTGCCTCGACGAGCAGTGCCCGCACCGCCGCGCGTCGCTGGCCCTGGGATACAACTCCGGTTCCAGCCTGACCTGTATATACCACGGCTGGGAGTTCGGCAGCGGCGGTCGTTGCGTCGCGGTGCCGACCGAGCCGGAACGCCGGCGGGACCGGTTCCGGGAGATCCTGCCGGTGAATTCGCATCCGGTGCGCGAAGCGGCCGGGATGATCTGGGTGTACCTGGGCGACGGCGACGAACCGCCGTTCCCCGCTATGGATTTCATGGGTCTGGACGACGATCACTGCCGGGCCGTGGTCGGTGTGACCCGGTGTGGCTGGGTCCAGTGCCTGGAGGGGCTGGTCGACACCGCGCACCTCGGCCAGCTGCACAAGACGCAGTTCCCGGGGCAGGACAAGGTGGCCTACGAGGCCGCGCCGTCGATCATCGTCCGGGACCGCCCGTACGGCATGCAGATCTACGCCGACCGCCCTCGGCCGAACGGCGGGCACTACTACCGTGTCACCGAGTACGTCGCGCCGTTCTGGTGCTTCGTGCCGCAGAACGACGAGCGCGCGGCATTCGGAATCGTGCCGATCGACGACACGCACACCATGCAGTGGGTGGTCTGGTACGACAAGAACGATCCGCTCGACGCCGCAAAGCCGCTGGGACGACATGCCGCTCCACTGACTCGGCGCCCCGACGATTTCACCGCGGAGATGCGCGGCAAGCAGCGCTGGGGTCAGGACCGTGACACCCTCGGTCGCGACCACTTCTCCGGCCTCGACAACCTGTTCTTCGAGGACCTGGCCGTTCAGGAGAGCCAGGGCGCGATCATGGACCGGGAGAACGAGCACCTCGGTTCCAGCGATGTCGGCATCGTGCGCCTGCGCAAGATCCTGCGCGACGCCGCGACCTCGGCCGCCGCGGACGCGCCGACCATCTTCAATCGACCCGGCGACCACGACCTGAAACCGGTGCGCGGTTCCTCGTTCGAGAGCGACGACGATCTGGCAGCCATCCTCTCCACCGCCGAGAACGGAGCGTAAGGGATGCATCCCGAAAGCATCCGCGCCCCCGCCACCGAGGCCGCAGACGTCTCGATCGCGGAATACGACTCGATTCATTTCCCCGGTACCGGCTGGATCAGAATCCGCCAATTCCGCCGAGATCCGCAGGGAGCGTTCTTCGTCTCAGGATTCGACAGCGAGGGCAACTGGACAGAGAACATCCCACTCCCCCCGGGAGTCCCGTTCCGCGTACGCTCAACTTTCCGGCCGGTCGTTATCCCCAGCGTGGGATTCCCCGGACACCGCTGGATCTCTCGGCGGATGCGTAAACAGCTTGCTGTTCGACCGGCCCGTTGAAATTTGTTGTCGCGGAGCCTGAGTGGGCCCGCGCCACGTGCTCGCAGGGTCGGCGGCAGCGAGTCCCGCTTCGTCGATCGCGAAAACCATTCCTGCAACACCTGGTTCACCGCTCGATTGCACCAGAACCGGGTGCGCCGCAGTACTACTGGCCGCGATGACCGCCGGGTCGGTGATGGTGAGTGGCAGTTCAGCGGAACTGGGCGGATCCTCCGGTCAGGAGATAATGCCTTCCGGTGATCCTGTTCTTTCGGGGACGAGTAGGGGTGGAATGCAATCAATGGTGATCCGGGCCGATGATGGGACCTTGCTGCACGTCGGTGCCACAGGACGTGGTCCAGATGTCGTCGTCTTGTCCGGCGGACCGGGCTGCGTCCATTACCTCGAGCATGACGAGCTGGCGCCTCGTGGGATGCGGGCCTGGTTTCCGGAACCCAGGGGCGTTGGACGCTCCGAGGGCGGCCCCCATGATCTGGGCCAGGCAATCGCCGATCTCGAGGCAGTTCGACGGGCCGCAGGCGCCGACAGCTGGACGGTACTGGGCCATTCCTGGGGCTCGGACCTGGCAGTACGCTATGCGCTGGACCATCCCGATCGCGTTCGCTCCGTCATCGGTATCGCCGGGCACGGATTGCACAAGGACCGCACTTGGTCCCGGATCTACGAGTCCGCGCGGCATCTGGAAGCCGACCTCGGGATCCCTTGGGAAACAGACGTTCACGCGGCACTGAACGAGTCGTTCATCGCCTGGATCCACGAACCCGATCTCCTGCGGCGCCTCGCCGACACGACCGTCCCTATGAGATTCATTGCCGCGCAGCACGACATCCGCCCCGCATGGCCGCTGCGGCAACTCGCCGCACTGGTCCCGCAGGGCACGTTCGAGGAACTACCCGCTGTTGCCCACAATCTGTGGGCGACCGACCCACATGTGTGGGTCGAACTCGTCACTGCAGCATGCACGGCACCGAGCACGGACGCAGTGCAACCATGGCGCGGAACAGCCCGGCAACGCTGGAACGCCGGTGGTTCACCGTAGAGTGATGCCATGCCAGGTCAGCCGTTGAAACAGATCCAGATCGAGGGCTTCACCTCCATCAGGTCCGCCACGGTCGATCTCGGCCGAGTGAATATTCTGGTCGGTGCCAACGGCGCGGGTAAGAGTAACTTCGTTCAAGCTCTGGCGATGCTGGGGCGCATCGTCGACGGGGAGTTGGGCCTGTTCGTCGGCTTGAACGGTGGTGGATCCGCGCTGCTGACCCACGGCAGCGCCACCTCTCGTATTCGGCTGGAGCTCGACGCCGATCCGAATTCGTATGAGGCCGTACTGGTTCCCGGTGCCAATGACGAGTTGATCTTCGACAGTGAGGTTGTTCGCCACCACGAATCAAGTCGTCGGGAACCTTCCGACCAGCTACTCGGCCGAGGGCACAGAGAAACGCTGCTGAGCACGCCGACGGCCGAACCGGGCGGTGGCACAGCCGGTCATGTTCTGGATCTGCTTCGCGGCTGCAAGGTCTATCACTTCCACGACACCACTGCCGACGCGCCGGTGAAGCGAATGGTTCCGACCGCAGACAACCTGCGGCTCAGTCCGGATGCGGGCAACCTCGCGGCGTACCTGTACAGGCTCGGGTCCAGCAGCGATGTGGCCGATCAGGCCGCCTACCGTCGAATCGTGGGCGCGATTGCACTGGTCGCGCCATTCTTCCGCGACTTCGTGCTGCAGCCGGAGGGCAACGATCGCATTCGGTTACGTTGGCAACAGCAGGGCACCGACGGCGTCTTCTCCGCCAACCAAATGTCCGATGGCACACTCCGGTTCGTCTGTCTTGCCACACTATTGCTGCAGCCGGACCTGCCCGCCCTGGTGGTTCTCGACGAACCTGAACTCGGTCTGCATCCTTTCGCGATCGTGCAACTCGCCAGCCTGCTACGCCAAGCATCGACGCGTAGCCAGGTGCTCATCGCCACCCAGTCGGTCACCCTCATGAATCAGTTCGAGGTCTCCGACCTGATCGTCGTCGAGCGAAAAGACGGCGCCTCGAGCTTTTCCCGCCCCGATCCCGATGCGCTCGAGGCATGGCTCACCGAATATTCACTCGGTGAACTCTGGGAAAAGAATCTGCTGGGCGGTCGACCCACGCACGAGGAATCGGCCACTGATGACTGAGTATCGCCGCCTTCATCTGCTGGTGGAAGGGCAGACCGAGGAAATCGTCGTGTCCAACGTCCTCCGGCCGTATCTCGCCGCGCGCGGCTGGAGCGTCAGCCATTCGGTCCTTACCACGAAACGGCCGGCCGGCGGCCCCAACCACCGTGGTGGTGTGAGCAGTTGGGGGAAGATCGAGCGTGAGATCAAGCTGCTCCTGAGCGATACGAGCCTGACTGTCCTAACGACCCTGTTCGACTACTACGCCTTCCCCTCCGATGCCCCTGGGATGGCTGACCTTGCTGCCGGGCGGTCCCCTCATGAACGAGTTGAGTGTCTCGAACATGTTCTCGCGACAACGATCCCCGATCGGCGTTTTCTTCCAAATCTCATTCTGCATGAGCTGGAGACGTGGGTTTTCGCAGCGGCAGAGCAGATCGGATATCTGCTGCCCGGACTCGCCGAGCAGTTGCTGGCCGATGTCCGGACTGCCGGCGGCCCTGAGTTCGTCAACGACGGCACCGAGACCGCGCCGTCCAAGCGGCTGGTGAACTATTGCCCGCAGTACTCCAAGACGAATGATGGGCCGTTGGCGATCGCCGATCTCGGAATCGGTGCACTCCGTAAACAGTGTTCGCATCTCGACGCATGGTTGAACATATTGGATGAGCGCATGATCTGAGGGTGGGCCAGTGGCCGGGGTTATATTGTGAGGCAATATCTTCCGGTTACGTTGGTATGGGGGTTCCCTGGGCTGATGCCAGTAGCAGGGTGTCTGAGGTGGATGTGTAGACGTGGGTGTAGCGGCTGGCGGTGGTTGTTCGGGGGTTGTCGGGGGAGTTGAATTCCATTGTGGTGCGGCCTATGACGATGGTTGTTGTTCCGAATCGGCGGACTACTGTCTCGTCGGGGAAGGGGGTGATGCGGGTGAATTGGACGGCGTGGGCGCTGACGAAGTTCAGGAATTCTGTTCTGGCCGTTACGTTGCCGGCTGCTACATCGACTATGAGGAAATCGGGGGCGAGCATTGTGTCGAGTGTGGTGTGGTCGGCTGTCAGCAGTGCTTCGAAGAAGCGCAGGTCGGCTGCGACGGCGGGATCTGTTGGGGGAGTGGGTTTGCTCATGGGTGAGCCTCTCGGTCGGATCGTATCTCGTCCCGGACGCTAAACCTTGCCGTCGAAGTCAGGTCAACTCGACGGCAGGCGTTCCCCTGGGGGGTGCTCGGCTCGTTTGTGGTAGTCGCTAACCGTGGTGGCCGCCACCACTGAACCCGCCATCACCGTGGTGGCCCCCACCGCCGGTGTGATGACCACCGTTGTGGTGATGTCCGCCGAGGTGGTGATTGTGGTGCTGAGTCGTATCCTGCGTCCAGACCCCCACGTCGCCCGGGTCGGAGCCGCGCCACTGGGATCTCCTGCGGCCTTTGGCAATTCTGCTGAGGACGATCACCGCTAACACGACGAGCATTATCAATATGAGAGACATAGCGTGCACGCTCCTTGCCTTTCCGATCTCTGTGACGTTTCCGGCCGCAATTCATCCCATGGCGTCCAACGCGCGGGACATCGCCAGCGAGGAGACTACGAGCCCGCCCATGAACGTGGCCGTCGACATCGCGATAGCCGGACCGAACCGAACCGATCGGCGTAGCAGCAGATAGAGCGCTGCGGCGACGAAGAAGGCAAAATACGCGAAGACGAAGCCGAACCACGTGCCCACGCCCAGCAGGATCACGCACCCCACCGTGGCCAATGCCGCACCCCGGCTGCCGAAGTCGCGCCGCGTCAGCAAGTAGGTCACTGTACCGGGCAGTGCGGTCATCGCGACAAGCCACGACAAGACCTGAAGGATCGCCGGGCGCTCTACGACCTCGACTCCGATAACTCCGAGAACTGTGACGCCGAGCGCCAGCGCCAGCGGTGCCACCATTGTCCGATTGATCATGTGCCGATGTCCTGTTCCCCGTATCGAGGCAACCACTGCCGCTCAGTGCCGATCCTCATCCGGTCAATGTACAGCCCGGCACGAAATCCATTGCTGCGAAGATGATTTCGTTCAGGAGATCTTCAGCGTGCCGACGGCGCGACTACTCCGGCGAATATCCGGTCACGCCGATGAGCGGTCGTATCAACAGCAAGTCCGGCTGTTGCGGCAATCGCCCGGCAGCGGGGTGGTCCGGAGGGAGATCGCCCTGCTCCAGCGCCGTTGGGCGACAACCGAATCCGATCGCTCTGTCCCGTGACGGAGTTGATGTCGCTGATACGGTCACCGCCGTTTGGCCGCGAGGGTGTTATCGAGTATCCGCAATGACCGACTGAGGAACACCCGTCTCGAGCCCTGGGGTCGTAACCGAGGCATGGGCCCGCGAACTCGCAGCAATTCCACGTGGCAGGATGGTCGGGTACGGGTACCTGGTCATGGATCGATATCGAGCCGATGCGGGAGAGATTCCGGAGGTCAGGAACGGTATGCGCTGTGTGGTGTTCGGGGCGACGGGCTATATCGGGGGCAGGCTGGTGCCGGAATTGCTGGGCGCGGGTTATCGTGTCCGGGTCATGGCACGTAATACGGGGAAACTGGCCGAGGCGCCGTGGCGCGAGAAGGTCGAGGTGGTGCGTGGCGACGTGACGCGCGCTCAGGACGTGGCCACCGCCCTGACCGGCGCGGACGTGCTGTATTACCTTGTGCACTCGCTGACTCGTACCGACTTCGACGAGGTCGATCGGCGGGCCGCCGAGGTGGTGGCCGGCGAGGCGGCGCGGGCGGGTGTGCGCCGGATCGTCTATCTCGGCGGCATCACCCCGCCCGGTCAGCAGTTGTCGCGGCATCTGGCCTCCCGCGCGGAGGTCGGCCGGATCCTGCTCGCCGGATCGGTTCCCGCGATCGCGCTGCAGGCCGCGGTGATCATCGGGTCGGGTTCGGCCAGTTTCGAAATGCTGCGCTATCTCACCGAGCGACTGCCGGTGATGGTGACTCCGCGGTGGGTGCGCAACCGCATCCAGCCGATCGCCGTGCGCGACGTGTTGTACTACCTGACCGGGGCGGCGGAACTGCCCGATGAGGTTGTCGGCACATTCGATATCGGCGGACCCGATGTGCTCAGCTACACGCGAATGATGCACGAGTACGCGTCCGTGGCCGGGTTGCCGCCACGGGTGATCATCCCGGTCCCGGTGCTGACTCCGTGGCTGTCGGCGCAATGGGTCAACCTGGTCACGCCGGTGCCCAAGGCGATCGCGGTGCCGTTGATGGAGTCCCTCGTCAACGACGTGGTCTGCGCCGATCACGCGATAGCTCAACACATTCCGGATCCGCCGAACGGCTTGATCGGTTACCGGCACGCGGTGGAACTGGCGCTGGCGAAGATCCGGAATCTGGATGTGCCGACCCGCTGGTCGGATGCCGACCAGTTCGGTACCGAGCCGTCCGCGCCGCTGCTCACCGACCCGGAATGGTCGGGCGGTTCCCTCTACACCGACCAGCGCGAACGACGCAGTTCCGCCGATCCCGCCGGGCTCTGGGCGGTGATCGAAGCCATCGGCGGTGATCACGGCTGGTACTCGTTTCCGCTGGCATGGTCGCTGCGGGGCTGGATCGACCGGCTGACCGGCGGGGTGGGGCTTCGCCGCGGCCGCCGGGATCCGCACCGGCTACGTGCCGGGGAGGCATTGGATTGGTGGCGGGTCGAGCGCATCGAACGTCCGCACGTGCTGCTGCTGCGCGCGGAGATGCGCCTGCCCGGCCGCGCCTGGCTGGAATTGCGCGTGGACCAGGACGAGGACGGCACCATATACCGCCAGCGCGCGCTGTTCGAACCGCGTGGGCTGGCGGGCCACCTCTACTGGAAGGCGATCTCTCCGTTCCACGCGATAGTGTTCGGAGGCATGACGCGCAACATCACCGGCGCGGCCGAAGCGGCATAGACCTCGCGCAGTACCCACCATCCCGGAGGAGTTCACTGTGAATCAGATCGACCCCGTGGTAGCCGAGTTCGTCGAGGTCCTCAACGCCGGCGATAGCAACGGTTTCTTCGGTCTGCTCACTCCGGACGCCACGATGTCCGACGACGGCGCCGACCGCGATCTGCGAGACTGGGTGCAGAGCGAGGTCTTCGGCAGCAACGGCCGGATGGACATCGAATCTGTCGCCGACAACGGCAGTGCCCTGGTCGCCAACTACACGAACGACCGCTGGGGCGCGATGCGTACGGCGTGGCGGTTCACCGTTTCGGACGGGAAGATCAGCCGTTTCGAGACCGGTCAGGCGTAGGCGACCTGCGAGACCGGCTGGCACCTGGGCCGGTCACGATCTCGCGGTCGGATCATCGGTTTGTTCGAACAGTGGCCCAGCCTCGGCGGCGACGGTCGGCTTGCCTGTCAATCGGGTTGCGGCCCAGAGGGTTACCTGTGTCGCCGTGAGGACCGGACAGCCCGCGGCCTGTTCCAGTTCTGTGGTCAGGTGACTGGCGTGCAGGGCCGTCTCCGGGAGTAGTACCGCTTGCGCCCCTGGGTGCGCGCTCCTCTTTACGAGATCGACGATCTGTTCCGGAGCCCATTTCGCGAGTTCCCGATCCGAGCGCGCCGAGGCGTCGACACGGTTGACCACCTCGGCGCCGGCTTCCCGCACCCGCGCGACGAAATGCTCGGACACCTCGGCGTGATACACCGAAGCGAGGGCGACCCTGCTCAACGCCAAGTGACGAATCGCCTGCTGGAACGCGAAGGTCGTACTGGTGGCCGGACATCCGACAACGCGCTCGATGGCGCGCAGCTGTCGTTCGACACCGCCGGGCCCGTCCAAGAAACTGGCGCTGGTCACCGCGAAGGCGACCGCGTCGAGACGCCGCTCGCCGACCGCATCGGGCAGAACCCGCTCCAGATGCTGTGCCGAGCCCAGCCGACGCAGCGCATCGATAACCCGTCCGATATCCATCGCGGCCAAGTCGTCCACGTCGTCGGGCCACGGAAAGTAGACGACCTCGAGATCCAGCGCGGGGCGAAGCACCGCGGCCAGATCCAGAAAATCGTCCTCACCGGCATTCGGGGTGGGATACAACAAGCCGACCCGCGGACCTCCAACCATGGACCCGCATGCTATTACCTTTGTCGGGTTCCGGCAGGCGGTGGATCGATGCCGGGGCAGCCGATCGGGCCTCGAGCGTCCCGCTACCGCGTCCCGCCGATGGGTGCACATCGACGCCGTCCGGCGCAGCACAGCCGAACGGTGTCGATCGTCCGGTCAGTTGGCCGATTCAGGCCGGGGATCATGCGACGTCGCGGAGGTGGCGAAACCTATCGGTGCAGAAGCCGAGGCAGCCTCGGTCGCGATCTCGACCGGTTCGGGGGTTCGGGTTACGGAGTGCAGGTGGCGGAGGGCTTGGGAGTAGGAGCCGAGGAGGGTGGTTTCGCAGTAGGGGAGGTCGAGTTCCGCGCAGAACTGTTCGACCAGTGGTTGGGCTTGTCGCAGGTTGGGGCGGGGCATCGAGGGGAACAGGTGGTGTTCGATCTGGTAGTTCAGGCCGCCCATCGCCGTATCGATGAACGGACCGCCGCGCACGTTGCGGGAGGTGAGTACCTGACGGCGCAGGAAGTCGGTGGCGTCGTCGGCTGAAAGGACCGCCATCCCTTTGTGGTTCGGTGCGAATGTGGAGCCCATGTAGAGGCCGAACAGGCCTTGTTGCACGGCGATGAAGACGATCGCCTTGGCGGGGGACAGGATCAGGAACACCGCGCAGAGATATCCGACGGCGTGCGCGGCCAGCAGCGTCGCCTCCAGGGCGCGATTCGGGATCGGCCATCGGATCGCCGCTTTGGCGCTCTGGATGTGCAGGCTGCCGGCTTCCAGTAACAGCATGGGGAAGAACAACCAGGCCTGGTATCGGAAGATCAGGCCCCGGATGCCCCGGCCGGCGCGGGCGCGCTCGCTGGAATGGGCCAGCACCCCCTCGATGTCGGGGTCCTCGCCCTCGGTGTTGGGGTGGGCGTGATGCCGGTTGTGGTTGCTGGTCCACCAGCCGATGCTCACCCCGATGGCGAGGTTGCCGAAGATCGCGCCGTACAGGTAGTTGGCCTGCCTGGTGCCGAAGATCTGCCGGTGTCCGGCGTCGTGCCCGAGAAACGCGAACTGCGGGAAGACCACTCCCAGGAACACCGCGACAGCGAGCTGCCACCAGGAGTCGCCGACCACGACGAACGCGATCCATCCGATCACCCACGCCGCGGCGGTCAGCGCACTACGCCAGAGGTAATAGCGCAACCGCCGATTCAACAACCCGGCCGAGCGCACCCGCCGCAACAACACGGCATACTCGCTGCCACGCCTAGACGCAGCACTCTCCATCACCACGGGCCGCATCCGCCTGCCTCACTACCGTCGGGGTTTCACCATCGTCTGTCGAACCGAATCCGACCAGGCATCATCTCAGCGGCCGGACGGACAACAACCAGGATGCGGCTATCAGACCGACACCCGGTGAACAGGCGTGCCGGTCGGTCATACATCTGCGTGACGAATCGGCTCGCGGCGAGCCGATGGACACCCCCATATACTGCCATGCCGACGAGCGAGCGTTTACCCGGTTGTCCGCTCTGGGGTGTTGGGCAGGTCAGAGCTTCGCCCGGTGGGCGGCTGTGATGAGTCCGTGCTCACGAGTATCGGCACGGTCCGCGTCGACTCCGTCTCGAGGCGCCGCACGAGATCGGCGCACTCGGGTGTTCACCTCAGTGGTGGCCGGCTACCGATCGTTCTGTTCCTGACGCGGGCTGTCGAGAGCGTATAGACACGTCGCGATTCACTGGTCGATAGGGTCTCGGCTGGTGCTGCGGGGGTGTTTGCCGGAGAAACGGCCGGTCGAGCCGGTTGCGATGTCGTCTGCCAGGGGCGGTAGTGCGATCGGCCCGGTCCGGAGCAGGCCGTCGAGCCGCGTCGAGGTGCTCTCGTCGGCCGGTAGGTAGACGGTCAGCTGCAGGTTGTCGGTGTCGGGGAGAATCAGCGTCTCGAACGCGAGGCGTAGTTCGCCGGCGTCCGGGTGGCGCAGTGATTCGACACCGGTCCGTGCCGGTGGGGACGGCGAGGCGTTCGCGCGATCGGTGAATGTGGTCGCGGCGAGCGTGGTCAGCTCGTCGACCAAGCGGCCGGCGTGCGGGTCGGTGCGGTGTGAGAGCCCGAGGGACGCGACCCTGGCGTCGGCGATCGCTTCCCAGTCCGGATAAGCGGTACGGGCGCGAGGATCGGTGAGTGCGAAGTGGACGAGGTTGGCGGGGGTCCGGTCGAGCAGGCCGATCGGCGCCATGAGCCGTGCGAACCCCTCGGTGTGCGCGAGCACGTCGGTCAGCCGGTTGACCACGACGGCCGGTGTGGGTTCGAGTCGGTTCAGCAGCGTCCGGATGGTCGGGCGGATCTCGGTACTCGGAGGTTCGGCGGCCGTGCACTGTTCGGCGGGCAATTGTATGCCGCGGGCGGCCTTCACGAGTCGGCGGAGTTCATGCTGATCGTTCGGCGACAGGCGCAGCGCCTCCGCGAGCGCGCCGATGACCTGACGCGAGGGATGCTGGTCCCTGCCTTGTTCCAGGCGGGCCAGATACTCCATGCTGACTCCCGCCAGCGTCGCGAGCTCGCTTCGGCGCAGGCCGGGGGTGCGGCGTCGGTTGCCCGGCGGCAATCCGACGTCGTCGGGGCGCAGGGCCTCGCGGCGGGAGCGCAGGAAAGCGCCGAGCTCGTTATCGCTCACAACTTCGAGCCTAGTGCCGGGGAGCGGCTTATCGCCGCCCTCCGATTACCGGAATCTCCACTACCATCCGGTTGAGCGCCTGGGCCGATTCCGCAAAATGCCTCCCGCACCTACTCATTGAGGTCGAACCCGCCCTCGACGAGAGATGAAACCGCGGATCGCCCCAGCGGCCCCGATCCCGAATCGACCAGGAGACGAACGATGAATTCCCGACGGACTGTCGTGATAACCGGTGCCAGCGACGGCATCGGCGCGGAAACCGCGCGCGCTCTGGCCGCGCCCGATGTCGACCTGATCATCACCGGCAGGTCGGCGGGAAAACTCGCCGCGGTGGCGGAGGAGACCGGCGCCACGGCATTCACCGCCGATTTCGCCGTTCTGGACGAGGTGCGCGCGCTCGCCGGACAGATCGCCGAGCAGGCGGGCACGATCGATGTGCTGATCAACAATGCGGGCGGCATGTTCGAGCCGGCGCGGCACACCGTCGACGGGCACGAGCCCAACTTCCAGATCAATCATCTCGCCCCCTTTCTGCTCACCACCGCGCTGCACGACCGGCTCGCCGCGGCCAAGGGCGCTCTGGTGCTGAACACCTCGAGTGCCGGCAACCGTGCCGGCCGCGTAGACCTGTCCGATCTCGACCTCCAGCGCCGCCGCGCGTTCCAAATGCGCGCGTACGGGACGAGCAAGTTGATGAACATCCTGTTCACCCGCGGTATCGCCGAGCGTTGGTCGGACGACGGAATCGTCTCCGCAGCAGTGCATCCCGGCCCGGTCGCGTCGAGTTTCGGCAGGGACTCCTTCGCGGTCGGTCTGCTCTATCGCACTCCGTTGCGCCATCTCGGGACGATCACACCCGCCAAGGGAGCCACGCCGCTGATCGCGTTGGCCCGCCGCGGCGCCGACCCCGAGATCAACGGTGTCTATTTCGACCGTCACCGCGCGCAGGGGCGCGAGGCGCCGCAAGCCCACGATCGCGCGATCATCGACGGGCTGTGGGCCGCCTCCGCGGATCTCGTCGCCCCGCACTGACCGCGTCAGGACAGGGCGACACGGCGCAGTACATCCACCCGGAATCCCATGTACTGCTCGCGCAATGCTTGATGACCGGTGTGCCACCCCGCGGTCGGCAGCAGCTCCAGCGCGGTATCGATCGCGTCCAGCGCGGCGCGGTGGTCACCGGTCATCGTGTATCCGAACGCCAGCCAGTACCGCATCGCGTGGTAGGCCGGATACAGCCCCACCGCCTCGTTCGCGTACCGCATCAGCATCTTGCCCTGCCCGGGGAACGGACGGCCGACACACAGCGCGTTCGTCACCAATTCCACCGTCGAGCGGCCGCGATCCGGCGCCGCCCACGCCTGGGCGAGCAGCTCGCAGCCCTGCTGGTACATGAACGCGCGGCTGCCCAGCGCGGCGAATCCGCGCAGTGCGAGGAAGATCGCCGACCCACGATGCGGCCCTGCGAGTTTCACCAAATCAGAGTCCAGGAAACGATACATGTCGTAGAAATTCCAGTTCGCCCGCAATCGGCCGGCATGGAACAGCGCGGTGAACGCCGCGCGGCTCTCCCCGTCCCGCTGCGCGCCGATCTCGGGCGCCGCCGCGGTGACCTCCTTCAGGGACTCCACCCGATCCCGGCACGCCAGCCCGAAACTCAGACCCCACCGGGCGGAAAGCTCGTCACGCATATGCCAGTCCACATGATCGGCGATCCAGGCGGCGCACTGCGCGGCGGTGCTCACCCGCGGGCTCTCGACCAGCGTCAGGCGCCAGAAACGTTCGGCCACAGTAAGTCTGGGGCCGAAGGAAGCCATGCTGGTGACCGAGAACTGCGGCTCCACCCCATGCTGCACGTACTCCCGCGCAATCACCTCACAGGTATAACCGTGCTCCAGCCCAGGACGATCGGTATCGATACGATCGATCCGCTCGATGAGCTCGTCATGATCCAGCACGCCGCTGTCCCACAGCATCGGCTTCCCTCCGTCTCACGTCAGCCACCGCAAAGATCACAGTAGACGTGTGGACCATGATGTGAAGCGGCAGCTCACCGGCCGCCGCACTGCCCATGAATCGCCGGCGGCGGACCACCGTCAGCTGAGTTTCGGGCTGCCGTCGAGCCCCGATGACGGTGTTTCGTTTCTCGCCGGTGGCGCAGCACCCGGTGAATTCGGCGGAATACATTTCGATTTCCGCATAACGGGAGTTCCGAGGCGTTCCGCGCCCGCCCGACCCGGCGTAACCAGGCGAAACGAAATCAGACACCCGGGCGAAATACGCCGCTGTCACCGTCGACCTCACCGTAGTGAAGGGATCGGCACATGGGCTTTACCGACAATCCGAAAATGGAGGACTATTCACTCCGATATACGCCGGCGGCGTTTCGCCGGTGGTCTCCCTGGATGGTGTTCCTGTCCTGTCTGGTCGGGATCTCCGCGATGGCGGGCTATGCGCTGGACGCGGCGTTCGTGGACGCGTTCGGATTCGCCAACGCGCTGATCGGTTTCGGCGTTGCCGCGCTGGCGACGTTGCCGCTGACGCTCGTCATCGCGTTCACCATCGCGCGCCGCCACGTCGACATCGATCTGCTCACGCGCGGTTCGGGTTTCGGCTATCTGGGCTCCACGGTGACCTCGCTGGTCTACGCCACGTACACGCTGATCTTCCTCGCCTACGAGGGCGCGATCATGGCGCAGGCGCTGACGGCCTTGACGCACTTGGACATTCACGCCTCCTACGTCGTGGTGTCGGCGGTGATGATTCCGCTGACGCTCTACGGCATGTCGTTCAGCGCCAAGTTCCAGGCGTGGACCTGGCCGCTGTGGATCGTGCTGATCGGGCTCGCGCTGGGCTCGGCGGCGACGGCGCCGCATGCCGGGCGCCATATGGTGCATCCGGCGAGTGTGGCGCCCGGCGGGGCCGTGGGGGTGACGGTGCTGGCGGTGTTCGCGATCGCCGCCGCGCAGTTGTCGCTGGCCGCTCAGGTCGGTGAGCAGGGCGACTACCTGCGGCTGATGCCCGATCCCGAGGACGGCAAGCGAGGCCGGTGGCGGCTGGCGGTGATCTTCGGCGGGCCCGGGTTCGCGCTGTTCGCCATGGGGATCTTCTTCGCCTCCACGCTGCTGGTCGGCTATGCCTCCACGACGCTGGACGCGAGCCGGGTCGGCGTGCCGGTGGACCTGTTCACCGCGGTGTATCAGCGTGTCACCGGCAATCACACGGCGGCGCTGATCCTGGCGGGCGCGCTGGTGCTGCTCTCCCAAATCAAGATCAACATCATGAACACCTATTCGGGTTCGCTGTCCTGGTCGAACTTCTTCTCCCGGGTGCTGCACCGCCATCCCGGGCGCGCCGCGTGGGTGTTCCTCCAAGTGGGGCTCGCGCTGGTGCTGATGGAGATCAACATCTTCGAGCACATCGTCCAGGTGCTGGCCTGGTACTCCAACATCGGCATCGCGTGGATCGCGGCCATGGTGTCGGATCTTGTGATCAACAAGCGATGGCTGAAACTCGCGCCGCCGCAACTGGTCTTCCATCGGGCGCATCTGTACAACGTCAATCCGGTCGGCTTCGGATCGATGATCATCGCCGGCGTCGTGTCGATGGTCGCCTACTATCGCGTCTTCGGCAGCACCGCGGCGGCGCTGTCCCCGTTCGTCGCGCTCGTCATCGCACTGGTCCTGCCGCCGGTGATCGCCTGGGCGACCCGGGGCCGCTGGTACGTCGCGCGGGTCTCCCAACTGCCGCAGGACGCGGGCGAACTGCCGTGCTCGGTGTGCGCGGGCAGTTACGACGTCGTCGACATGGCCACCTGCCCCTTCCACGGCGGCACCGTGTGCTCGCTGTGCTGCTCGACCGAGGGCGCCTGCAAGGACGCCTGCAAACCGAATGCCTGGCGGCCACCGAGGGGTTCGGTCGTGCTCGGCATGCCCGCCATACCCCGAACCGAACAACCCGAACTGGAGGTCGCGTGATGAAAGCGCTGCTGGTGATCGATATGCAGAACGGTTTCTGCCATCCCGAGGGCTCGCTGCCGCGGCTGGGCATGGGCCTGGCCGGGAACGATGCGGCGGTCGCTGCCGCCGCGACGGCCGTGGCGCATGCTCGCCGGATCGGCATGCCGGTGGTCTTCACACGGCACGTGTACCGGCCGGGCTATGCGGACCAGGGACCCTGGCTGGCCGAACGCACCCCGGACATCGCCGCCGCGGGAGGCCTGCGGGCCGGCAGCTGGGACGGCGACGTGCTCGACGAACTCGGTTGCGGGCCCGATGATCTCGTGGTCGACAAGGCCCGGCTCGATGCCTTCCAGTGGACCTCGCTGGATCCGCTGCTGCGCGGTATGGGCGTGACCGAACTGGTCGCGTGCGGTGTGGTGACCAACTTCTGTGTCGAGACCACCGTGCGGTCGGCGATCATGCGCGACCTGCCGGTCACGCTGCTGCACGACTGCTGCGCCGCCCAGACGCCCCGGTTGCACGAGATCGGGATCGAGGTCATGCGCGATTGCGGGTTCGCGGAGGTGATCGGGGTCGCGGAGTTCGCGGGGAGCGATACGGCCGCCGGGGTCCTACAGGAAGCACTTCTATGATCACGCTCACCCGTAACACCGGAGTCATCGGCGAGAGATCCATCAGCAACGCCGGATGCTTACCGTCCGAGGATATGAGGACTGCCCCGGGGCGGCAACGGGCCCACGAGGTGCGCCGGTTGCGCGATATTCTGCGTGCCACCGTGCGCGGCGGCCGGTATGCGCACGGCCAGCTGCCGAGCGAGGCCGAGCTGATGACCTCCTACCGGGCGTCGCGGGCCACCGTGCGGGCCGCGCTGGCGTTGCTGCGCACCGAGGGCCTGATCGAACGGACGCAAGGTGTCGGCACCCACGCCGTGCTCGAGCCGGTGACCACCCCGCTGCCCGAGGCGCACGGGGTGATCAAACCCACCCGCGACAGCATGTTCAACCACCGGATGCGGCCGCGCGAACTGGACAGGTCGGTGGTGCCCGCGCCGGGCGCGGTGGCCGAACGGCTGGAGATCGCGCCCGGGACGCCGTGTCTGCGACTGGAATACGTGGCGCTGCACAACGAGGAGCCCGTCGCGATCGCGACCAACTATGTGCGCTATCCCCAGGCCGGCGAGCTACGCGACACCCCGTTCGTCTCCGACTGGTACCAGCTGCTCGCGGACGCCGGTGTGGCACTGTCGGATTCGGAATTCATCATCGACTGCGAGCTGGCCGACGCGCCGCTGGCCGCGGCCTTGGGCATCAGCGAGGGCGCCCCGCTGATCTCGATGGAACAGATCATCTACGACCTCGACGGCAGGCCGTTCGACGTCGCCTTCATCCATACCCGCGGCGAGCGTTTCCGATTCGTCTCGCGCGGCAGCAGTAAGGGATTGTCATGACAGATATTTCGCTCACCCTCACCGACGCGGCCGAGGGGCTGCGCGCGGGCACCGTGACCTCCGTGGATCTCACCCGGGCCGCGATCGCCGCGGCCGATCAGCTGGACGACGCCGTGGGCTGCTATCTCGCTCGGTTCGACGAGTACGCGCTGGAGCGTGCCGCCGCCGCGGACGCGGAACTCGCCGCCGGGCGCGATCGTGGTCCGCTCCACGGAATTCCCTTCGGTGTCAAGGACATCATCGCCATGGCGGAGGGGCCGACGACCGCGCAGAGTCTCATCCTCGACCCCGCGTGGGGCGCGGGCAAGGACGCACCGGTGGTGGCGCGGCTGAAGGCCGCGGGTGCCGTGATCACCGGCAAGACGACCACGATGGAATTCGCCTGTGGCATGCCCGACGCCACGAAACCCTTTCCCGTGCCGCGCAATCCGTGGAATCCCGAGACCTGGCCCGGCGGATCGAGTTCGGGCACCGGGATCGGCGTCGCCTCCGGTATGTTCCTGGCCGGGCTCGGGACCGACACCGCGGGCAGCATCCGGATTCCCGCCGCGTTCTGCGGGGTGAGCGGGCTGATGCCGACGTTCGGCCGGGTGCCCAAATCGGGTTGTGTGCCTTTGGGATACAGCCTCGATCATATCGGCCCGCTGGCGCGCAGCGCGCGGGACTGCGCGGTCGTGCTGGAGGTGATCGCCGGTCTGCACGCCAGCGATCCGGACTGTGTGGACGCGCCGTTCGCCGTTCCGGAGTGGACCGAGGATCTCAGCGGCGTGCGGATCGGGGTGGTGCGTGAGGGGCACTTTCCCGAGCAGAGCGATCCGGCGCTGGCCGGTGCGTTCGATGCCGCGCTCGCGGTCCTGACCGGCGCCGGCGCCACCATCACCGAGGTGACGCTGCCGTACCGGCAGGAGATGATCACCGCCGACATGATCACCATGGGGTGTGAGGCGCTGGCCTATCACCGCACCGACCTGTCCACGCGCTGGGACGACTACTTCCTGGCCACCCGGGCGATGGTGGCGATCGGCGCGCAGGTCTCCGGCGCCGATTACGTTCAGGCCCAACGGGTCCGCCGGGTCGCGCAGGACGCCGTCGCGCGCCTCTTCGACACCGTCGACGTGATCGTCTGCCCGACCGCCGCCGTCGGCGCACCGACCTTCGAGTCGATCACTGGTCCCGGCGGCCAACCGGACATCGGCACGCTGTTCAGCCTGATCCACACCCCGTACTGGGATACGGTCGGCAACCCGGTCATGGCCGTGCCCATGGGATTCACCGCCGCCGGTCTGCCGCTGTCGCTCCAGCTGGCGGGTCCCGCCTTCGCCGAGGCCGAAATCCTGCGTGTCGCAGACGTTTTCCAGCAGTCCACCGAATGGCACCGACAAGCACCTCAACCCCTCACCCAAGGAGCGGCCGCATGAACGACGTAATGAAAACCCTGCTGGACCTCGCGAGCCTCCCCGCCTCCGACGCCGAAACAGCCGCCTACGCTTCCGGTTTCGCCATCCAGCGGGCCGCGGTGGACGCCCTCTACGCCGTTCCGGAGGCTCGCTACGCAGACCCCGCTCTCCGTTTCCAAGCCAGGGGACGGATCACCGACTGGGCACAGTAGTTCCGGCCGAACGAACCAACGCTCCCCGGACAGTCCGGGGAGCGTTGGTGAGGTCGCGGCACAGGCGGGGATCTCGCGGCCCACCCTGTACAAGGCGTATTCCTCGAAGGACGAGTTGCTGACAGCCTTCGGCGAGTTCGAAGTACAGCTGATTCGCGAGGGGCTCGGCCGGGCGATCGAGGGGCTTACGGGTCGTGAACGGGTGCAGGCCCTGTTGCGGTTTCTCGCGGACTTCTACCGCTCGTACGAGATGCGCGGGCTCGTCGAGATCGAACCCGGGCTGGTGCTCGAGCAGATGGGCCGGGCGCTACCGACGCTGGTCGAGCTGATGACGCCCGTGCTCGAGGGGCAGGTGCCCGATCCAGAGGTGGTGGCCATGACCCTGGTCAGGCTGTCGCTGTGCCACTACCTCGTTCCCGGCTACGACGAGCGTTTCCTGGATCAGCTTCGTGTCGCGACACATCTGCGGTGACGAAGGGGGCTACGCCGCCGACATCCGGTCCGCCCCCCAGCTGCGCCGCATGTAGCCGACGACCCGATCGAGTTCGTCGGCGGCGACCGCCGCCAGTTCACCGGATTCGAGGGGGTCGTGGTGGAAGATGTACAGGCGTGAGGCGAACTGCTCGAAGGGCAGCGACGCTTCACCGAATCGTTCACCGCGCCCGGCGGTGCCGACGACCACGCCGTCGCCCCAGTCCTGGCCGCTGTCGTTGTTGGGGTTGTAGAAGTAGACCCGCATTGTTCCTTCGGGGTCCAGACTGACTCGCAGCACGGTGATCGCGTGCCAGCCGACGAAGCGGGCAGCGCTGTCGGTGGCGGCGATACCGGCCGGTTGCGGGTGAATCAGCGGTTGGTTGCCGTTGTAGAGAGGGTGATAGCAGGCATAGAAGTGCCTGATGAACTCGTCGAGCCCGATCAGTTGCCCGGTCGCCACGTCGACGTTGATACGGAACCCCCGTCCGGACCACCAGCCGTGGAACTCGGGATTGACCCAGCGGTGCGGGTCGCCCTCGCGACCGATGCATCGTCGTCCCATCTCCGCGTAGATCCGGTCCAGGTGCGGGACAACGAGCATCGAGACCGGATCCAGATCGTTCGGCAGTGCGACGGCGACACCCGCGTCGAGGTCCCGGGACGAGATGCTCTGCCCCTCGAAATGCATGACGATCTCGTCGTCCCGTGCCGCCCAGGCCAGCGTCTGCAGGAGATAGTCGGGATCGTTGTACGCCCACATCGACAACGCCCGGGCCGACTGGCACGTCGGATTGTCCCCCTGACCGACGCCCAACGGCAGACCCAGCATCGAGAGCATGCCCGACAGCAGCCGGGTGTGCGGATCGGGGACCGGGCCGAACACCGCGGTCAACCGCTCCCGTGCGTGCTGCGACAGGTGAAGTGACAGTTGTCGCCACAGGGCGGGGGCAACCGGCGGCTGGTAGAGAATGCCGCGTTCCAGCATGAGCGCGAGCCCGTAGATGCCCTGCGCCGTCTCGACCTGCACGGCCGCATCGATCAGCGCGTGCACCAACTCGTGGTAGCACAGCAGGCAGTCACGTCCAGTGCTGGACAGGCCCATCGCCTCGGAGAGCAGGTAGTCGCTCTTGTCCGCGAGCAAGCGCAGCAGGACAGCGTGGTACGGCGAAACCAGGCCCGTATCGTGCATCGAGCGCGCGAATCCCGTTGCCTCGGACTGCAGTGCGCTGTCGTCCATCGATTCCAGCCGGCCCCGGTAGACATCGACGCCCGGATCCTCCCGGCAGGCCTCGGTGGTGCTGTAGAGGCTGCTGATGAGCCTGTCCGCACCCAGACCGCTGGCGCCGAGATCGATATCCGGATTGGTCCGGGCGACGGCGATCTGCGTGATCATCCGTTTGACCGAATCGACCTGGATGGGGCGCTGCCGCAGGATTCGCCAGATCTCGTCGACGAGGTTCTCGAGCACCTTCTCGTACCCGACCTCCTCGACGAGGTGGCCGAGTAGTTCGCGAGGCACGGTCGTCATCCTTCCCTGTTGTGCGCGCTGGGCTTCGGTCGGCGGTGAGAACAGCAGGGACAGGTTGATCGCCAGTACCTGCGTGAGGTGATTGCGGGCATGTTCGGCGGACACGTCCGGGTGCGTGTATTCGCCCTTGGCGACGGCCAGCAGGCGCAGGTCGCTCACCGTCTCCAGCACCATCGTGTCCACGTTGGGGCTGAGCAGGGAACCGGTGCTGAGCGCCGGAACGAGGATTTGCGGAGTTGCCCAGTCCGTACCGAGGAACAGACCGGCGGCGTCCAATCGGGCCGCTCGTGTCCGGACTGCCGCGCACCCCCCGGGGAGTACCAGCAACCGCCGCAGTGCACTGAAGACCCTGGCCAGCTTGAGTTGCTTGCCGAAATCGCTGGTATTCGCGAGAGACTCGATCGCGTCATCCAGCCCAGCAAGGCGTTTGTCCAGAGTTGTCACGTCTCCACCGGTGGGCTTCAATCCAATTCCCTCTCCCGCGCTGTCACCGCCGGAATTATCCAATCGTACTAGACGTAGAAGTCCAGCTCCTCCTGCCGTTTCAGCAAGTCCCGCAGAGTGTACGGGTCCTCACCGTAGAAGTACAGAAGTCCCCAGTGGGTTCCGAAGGCCGTCCGTTTGGTGACTTTTTCCACCATGGGTGCATTGAGTTCGTGCGATTCGAAGTAGTCATGGTCTTCCGTCTCGGCCGGTATGCTCAGCTGACTAACCACTCGCCGCCGCGGATAAACCCCGAAGCTGCCCGCGTGTCCCTTGGCGTCCACGACCTCCTTCGGGAAGAACGCGTCGATCTCCTCCTGGGTCGCCTTCGGGTCGAATGCCAGAACCAGTCCGTGATAGGCATTGAATCCGTAGGCCCGCTCCAGGAGTTCGAACACGTTGAACCCCGGTGGACGGTAGGCGACCTCACCGAAGTACATCTCACCGTCGCTGGTGACGAAATACTCGGGATGGACGAATCCGAATTCGATGTCGAACGTCTTTATCAGCTTTTCGATCTGCCTGGTGATCTCCGGCCGGTACTTCTCGAGTTCCGGCGTGGCGGGTACGAATACCGAATATCCGAGCGTCACGTACTCCGAGATGTTCAAGAAGCAGATCTTGCCGTTGTGTACCCAGGCCTCGACCGCGAACTCCCAGCCGTCCAGATGCGATTCCATCAGGACTGGGAACTCTTCGTCGGGTATCGAATCGATGTCGTCGGGGGTGCGGATCACCCGATGCCCGAGGCATCCGGCCTTGTCGAAGGCCTTGACGTGGATCGGATCGTTGGGGTCGCCGTCGAGCTTGAGCAGGGTCTGGTTGACCCGCTTCAGGAAGCGGATGACGTCTTCACGTTCGTGCGCCTCCTCGAAGATGCCCACTCGGATACCGCCGAGCTGCGCGCGACGTTTCATCAAGGATTTGTCGCGTAACAGCATCGCCTGGCCGAGCAGCCGGGGATTGCCGAGCAGCACCGAGTTGATCGCGCCTGCCCATTCGACGGTTTCCTCGAAGATCGGGATGGCGACGTCGACGCCCATCTCGTGCAGGGTCGTCGCAATCTCCATCGAACGATCGTTCAGACGCTCGAAATTCCACGAGATGTAGGGTATGTTGTGTTCTGCGCAGTAATCTTCCGCCCACTCGGGAGCCACGACGATATAGCGCCGGTCGAAACGGTCCACCGCTTCTATCGCGTTCAGGCTCCAGCCCAGTAGTGCAATATAACCTTTGTCCGGGTCTCGATTCTTCGATTCATTTGCTGAAATCGACAAATCTGCTCCCCTCCCATTTCTGGTCTCGGCTTCCGATCTCGAGTGCGGCTGGACAGCGGCGACCCGCGGGTGCGTGAGCATCCGCGAACGCCGTCATATCAATCGATAGCTGCGATGGTAACCGCCCTTCAGTAAACTCGTCCGCGCAGTCAGCAGTCATCGACCCGACACGAAATACGGCACATATGTCGTGATATATGGCCGGACCTCGCTGTCTCGGTCATTTATCGGTGATACCCGTATCGAGTCATTTCAAACACGTTACGATCATGGTGCCGAAGCGGTTCCGGGTTGTGGGTAGGGCGCGGAGCCTCATCGTGTCGAAGCTGAAATCATTGCGAGCCAAAGTCTTTCAGCTCGTTGCGGCTGGAAGTAGCATGAATATTCATGGGGCAGAAGGAAAGTCGACCGACGCTGCGGGTCGTCGATGTGGAGTGGGATCATCCGGATGCGATCCTGCTGCGTGGTGAGATGGACGCGGAGCTCGCTCCTCGCTACCGGGACGTCGAGATCGGCGATGGCGGACAGGCGCTTTCGGTGGATCCCCACACGGTTGTCGTGACCTATCTGGTTTACGAGCCGGATGCAGGGCCGCCGATCGGTCACGCGGCGCTGCGGGTCGGCAGCGTCGGGCTGGAGGTCAAGCGTATGTTCGTGCGCCCGGGTCATCGGGGTCGAGGCGTGGCCGGCAGTCTGCTGTCGGCGCTCGAGGCGGCGGCCAGGCAACGGCACGAGGCGAGGGTGATCCTGCAAACCGGGGAAAGGCAGCCCGAGGCGATCGGCCTCTACGAGCGAGCGGGGTACCGCCGCATTCCGATTTTCCCGCCCTATGAGGTGGTTCCTTTGTCCATCTGTTTCGAGAAACGGCTCGGTTGAATTTCCGCCGGCGATATTCGGTCGGCGGCCGTCGTCACGGCCGGTTCGCGGGCGGTGGGTGTTTCGTCCGGCAAGCCGGCCGAGGGCCAATGGCCCGCACGGACTTCCGCGCGCACCAGGCGGGTGAGTTGCTGGGCGACGACCTCGGAGGCCAGGGGTATGCGGCCCGGTCGCGGCACGCCGAGGACCAGCATTCGCCGGATCTCGGGCTCGCACAGCGGGGCGGCGCTGACCAGCCCTGCGGCTACCTCGGCGGCGATGCCGACGGCGGGCAGGATGGTCCAGCCGTGACCGGCGAGCATCAAACGCATCTGCTGGCGCATCGAATTGGTTTGGACGCTGATCTGGAAGGCGACTCCCCGGCGCCGGGCCGCGGCGTCGATGAGCACTCGCAGACCGTGCCCGGGTGTGGGCATCACCACCCGGTGGGCGGCGAACTCCCGCAGTGGCACCGGGCGGTCGGCGCGCAGGCCGGCGTCGGGGGGAGCGACCGCCCAGAGTTGTTCGCGGGCCAGGGGGGTCACGTTCAGCGAAGGCGTTCCGGTGAGGTTGTAGAGCAGGCTCAGGTCCACGTCGCCGTCGTCCAGCCAGCGTTGCAGATGTCCGGAATATCCCGTGACGATCCGCAATTCGATGCCCGGATGGCTCCGAACCATCGCGTCGACCAGGGCGTCGGTGAGCAGGTCGGCGGTGCTCTCCAGCAGTCCGACGCTGACGATGCCGCGCACCGCCTGCGGATCGGGCCGGATCTCGGCCTGGGCGCGTTCGAGTTCTCGCAGTGCGCGCGCTGCTCGTTCGGCCATCGTCGCCCCGGCCTCGGTGGGACGCATGCCGTATCGGGTGCGCTCGAACAACTCCACGCCGAGCTCGGTTTCCAGCGTGCGGATCTGGCGGGTCACCGCCGGTTGCACCAGGTGCAGCAGTTCCGCCGCGCGGGTCACGCTGCCGACCTCGGCGACCGTCACCAGTGCCTTGAGTTGTTTGAAGTCCATCACGCGCCTCCTGGCCATGCGATCCGAGCATGCTGATATCACAAGTCGTCATTTCATGCATGGCGTTATCAGATTCGATGATGGTAGCGCGGCGCCGGCCGTGCGCGTCACTCCGGCCAGGCGTTGCCCCGGATGACCTCGACGAAATCCTTGCGCTGGAACGTCGGATCGAAATGCGCCAGCACGTCGTCGTTCATCGTCCCGAAGGTGGTGTCGGGTCGGTCCGCCATGCCGTCGTAGAAGGCCCGCAGGATACGGTTCTTGAAATCCGGGCGCGGGTGGGCGGCAACGACTTCGGCACGCCGGCCGGCGGTGATCTCGTCCAGGTCCAGTCCGAGCACGTCGGTTTCCACACCCAGGGTCACCACGGCTACCTCCGGCGGAAGATGCAGTGGCACTTCGGGAGTGGTGTGCAGGGCGATGGCCAGCCAGACGTTCCGGGCGTCGGACTCCGAACGCCCGTGGCGCAGCAGGAATGAACGTGCGGCCTCGGCGCCGTCGAGTTCGAAGCGGCGGTCCTTACTGGCGTACTTCGCGGTCAGGCCCAGATCGTGGAACATCCCGCCCACATAGGCGAGTTCCGGGTCGACGTCCAGCCCGCGCGCGGCGGCTTTCAGTGAGCCCCACAGGAATACCCGGCGGGAATGGTTGAACAGCGTCTCGTCGGCCGCCTCGCGGACGAGCGCGGTCGCCTCCCGGACCAGATCGGTCTCCGGAATGCTCACTCCGGCAATGATTTCGGTCATGATGTGCTCCCTCTCCGTGGAATCGACTGACTCCAGTCTTGTCCTCGGGGCCGCTCCAGCACACTGCGGAGAACGACAACCATCCCACAGATCCGGACATGACCGTCCAGGGGGATCAGTGTATGGAAACGCGCAGGTCACCGCGCCGTATTTGCAGGACCCGGCCGTATGGGAGCAGTTGCCACCCATCCGTGGGGATTCCCTGGGACGCGACCATCGCCGCCGACGGTCCGACGCGGTAGTGCATGCGGAAGAATTGCGGGCCGCGGCGGCGACTCACCTCGGACTCCGGATCTTCCTCGGCGTACGCGTACAGCGCGTCCTCGGTCAGCAGCAGGCAGTTGAGGCTGCCGAAGGAGGCCCGGGCCCGGATGTCGGCCGCTGTCCGGGCGATGGCGTCCACCGGATCCCGGTCCTGGCCGCGCAGCCGGGTGAGCACCCGCAGGAAGTACCGCTCCGAATCGGTGTCGCCGACCGCCCCGGCGAGGATCTCCGGATCGATCAGGTCGTCCAGCGCCTCTCTGGGGGAGAAGAAGCCGTTGTGCGCAAAGGCCAAGGCGCCCATCGTGAATGGGTGTGTATTGCGCAACTCGACCGGTAGGCCGGGGGACGCCATGCGTATGTGCAGCAGGGCGGCGTCGCTGGGCGCGGCCAGCGCGGCGCGGTAGGCGAGGCTGGCGTGCGCGGGCTCGACGCCCCGGCTGACGACGGGCTCACCGCCGTGCCAGGCGGCGACGCCCCAGCCGTCGGCGTGCTCGCGAGACTGTGCGGTGAACGGCTCGAGCACATCGGAGAGGGTGTCGGTCAGCGGGCTGGGGGCTCGTGTGACCACGCCGAGTAGACGACACATGGCGGGGAGGACCTTTCCGAGCGGCAGATACAGGGATGCGGTGTCAGGGGAGCGATCAGATGCGGCGTTCGAGCCGGTCGGCGACGTTCCCCAGGCCGACGTTGACCACGACGAAGACTGCTGCGGCGACGAGGTAGGCGGACAGGACGGTGTGGTTGTATTCGCCGAGCACCTGGGCTCGGTGGAGTAGTTCGAGGTAGCTGACGACATAGCCGAGAGTGGAGTCCTTCAGCAGTCGCACGAGCTGGCTGACCAGTGCGGGGACCAGGCGTCGAATCGCCTGGGGGAGAACGACATAGCGCATCGACTGCCAGTGCGACAGGCCCAGGCTCGCCGCGGCTTCGCCCTGTCCGCGATCCAGTGCCGCCACGCCGGCGCGGACGAGTTCGGCGACCACGGCGGCGTTGGTCAGCGCGATGGGGACCACGAGCTGCCAGAACGGCGAGAGGGTCAGGCCGAGGCGGGGCAGGCCGAACAAGAACAGGTACAGCAGCAACAGCAGCGGCAACGCGCGGAACAGTTCGGTGTAGCCGCGGGCGAGGAATCGGGGTATTCGACTGCGGCCCAGTCGCATCAGGGCCAGGGCGGCGCCGAAGGGGAAGGCCAGCGCCGCGGCGACAACGGTGACCAGCAGGGTGCTTTCCGCGCCGCCGAGCAGATAGTTGTCAATCGGCCACAGTGTGTAGGAGCGCCACTGGCTGGCGTCGAGCTGGCCGTGTGCGGCGAACTGGCGTATCACGAAGGCGGCCAGTGCGGCGAGCGCCAGGAGTGAGAGCGCGGTGGCGATACGGATCCGGCGGCGGGCGCGCGGTCCGGGCAGGTCGAACAGAATATCTTGGGGGCGTGCGGGAGTCGCGCGAGCCTTGCCGCCGGGTCGTGGTCGTTGGTCGGTCGTGATGGTCGTCATCGCAGGATCGCCACCTTTCGTTCGACGCGCCCGGCGACCAGTCCCGCGGTGAGCGTGATCGCCACGTAGATCGCCGTGACCACCGCGAAGGCGGTCAGCGGCTGACCGCCGAGATTGGCCTGTTGCTGGTACCAGAAAGTGAGTTCGGTGACGCCCGCCGCGGCGGCCAGGGCGGTGCTGAGCGCCGAGCCGATGAAGATGTTGGCCAGGGGTTGGACCATGGATCGCAGCGCCTGGGGGAGTACCACCCGCGTGAGGGATTGGCCGAAAGTCAGGCCCAGGGCGCGGGCGGCTTCGATCTGGCCGCGCGGGACGGTACGCACGCCGCTGCGTACCACCTCGCAGATGAACGCGGCCCAGTAGAGGGCCATGGCGAGTGCGGCGTTGTAGAACAGGGGGATGAGCAGGCCCACGTTGGGCAGGCCGAAGGTGAACAGCACCAGCAGGACCAGCAGTGGCACGTTGCGGAAGATCGTGACGTAGGCGGTGGCCGCGGCGCGTAGTGGTGGTACCGGGCTGATCCGGAAGACCGCCAGCACGATGCCCAGTGCCAGCGCGCCGATATAGGTCAGCACGATCAGGCCGAGTGTGCGCTCGAGCGCCGAACCCAGGGCCGTCCAGCTCATTTGGGCACCTCTGTCATATTCCAACTCCTACTTCGTAAGCACCGCAGTGCTGTTGGTCGTCTCGTATCCGGCCGGCCCGGCGCACCCTTGCCGGAATCCCCTCATGAATTCCGGCAGGGACAGCACGAATCCCATTGCGAGATGGCGGATCAACTACCCGAGGCCGAACCGATGGCGGGTGGCGCGGGTGCGGCGCCCTGGAGCGTGGCGCCGACGGTGGCCTGCCAGAGCTCGGTCCACTCGCCGTCGGTTTCGATCTTCTTCAGCCAGTTGTCTACGAAGGTCTTCATTTCCGGGTGGTCGAGTGGGACGCCGATGCCGTAGAGCTCGGTGGTGAACGGCTGGCCGACTACTTTGACCTTGTCGGGTTCGCGGTATACATCGCCCAGTAGTAGTGCTTGGTCCAGGACGTAGGCGTCGGCGCGGCCCTGTTCGACGGCTTGGACGCATTC
>NZ_JAGPOX010000339.1 GCF_019038435.1 Nocardia alni | reverse complement strand
ACGTAGAGCACGGTGGCGCGGTCCCGGGCCTGCTGGATGTTTCAACCCACGCGCCCACGCGGGGCGCGACGAACAGAGCCGATTCCTTCGTCCAGGGAACGCCCTTGTTTCAACCCACGCGCCCACGCGGGGCGCGACACGAGAACCTGGTCCAAGCTCTACAGTCACACTGGTTTCAACCCACGCGCCCACGCGGGGCGCGACAGCCAGAGCGCGGTGATCAAAATGCACAGGCGGATGTTTCAACCCACGCGCCCACGCGGGGCGCGACGACGTGCGGCCTCCCGCTGCTCCTCGGCCGAGTAGTTTCAACCCACGCGCCCACGCGGGGCGCGACCACCGCCAGCGAAGCGCTCGCCGCGGGCGACTACGTGTTTCAACCCACGCGCCCACGCGGGGCGCGACGTGCCACGTACTGCCCGCGCCAGCGCACGATGCGGCGGTTTCAACCCACGCGCCCACGCGGGG
>NZ_JAGPOX010000338.1 GCF_019038435.1 Nocardia alni | reverse complement strand
GGACGAGCCCGGCCCGTCGGCACCGTTGCGCCGCCCGTTCCAGGCGGTGGTCTGCGGCGGATCGCCGCGCTCGGGAGGCTCGGGCGCCCGGCGCGGCGGGCCTGACGGGTCGGGACCCCGCAGGGCCTGCGGCGGCGCCCAGGAGGACGGGGACGGCTCCCCGAACTGGGACGGATCGTGCCCGCGGAACGGTTGGACCTCGGTCGACTCCTGGTCGGTGTCGGGACGCCGCCGCCGGCCACCGCCTCCGGGCGGGGGGCCGTACAGATCGCCGGGGGTTTCCTCCAGGGATTCGGCGAGTTCGCGTCGGGCCCGACGGCCACCGCGCGTGGGCTGCGCACCGTTCGGGCTGGCGAACGGATCGCTGTGGCCGGGCGCCGGATCGGGTCGTGGCCAGCCGTTCGGCGCCTCGGGCGCCTGGTAGGACCGCTCGCCGAACGGCGGAGCTCCGAACGCGGTCGGGTCGGGGG
>NZ_JAGPOX010000337.1 GCF_019038435.1 Nocardia alni | reverse complement strand
CCTTGATCCAGGGCAAGCGGCCGAGCGGGGAGAAAATCCTGAATTGACCAGGGGACCAAGGGGCCGGAGGTTCAGCCCGCGGCCAGATGCTCCAGCAGGGCGCGCGCATGCACCAGCAGGGTGTCTGCCGGTGTCCGAGCGCACAGCACCAGCTCGCGCGCGGCCCAGTCGTCGGTGAGCACGACGCGCCGCACCCCGGTCGCACAGGCCGGCGCGCACACCGTCGGCCACGTCGTCGCTCGCATGCTCCTCGGCATCCACCGCGATGGGCGGATGCGCCGCGAGAAAGGCGGCCAGCGGCGCGGCAGATGCTCGCTCATCGCCGAGGTGTTGCAGAACAGCCGCACGTGGCCTGACAGGCCCGTGCCGTGCGCGCCGAGCTCGCCGCGCAGGCGCTCCATCTGCTGCAGCACGATGCGTGCATGGTGCACGAGCGTGCGCCCGGCCGCCGTGGCGCGCACCCCGCGCCGCCCCCGCAG
>NZ_JAGPOX010000336.1 GCF_019038435.1 Nocardia alni | reverse complement strand
CTGCACTTCCCTCGACCACCGTCACATCGTTTTCGTCGCGCAGCGTAGCCTCTGCGGCGATTCTCTGCTCTTCACTCAATGAGGCTGGCAGTTCAAAATTTTCGATGACATGCGATCCATTTCTCCGTTCCGCAAGCTGCAGCATCTCATGCTCCAGCGCAACCATTTCACGGCTAGTAAATACGGTGTCCCTTGAATGCTCTCCATGGCAGACCAGCAACTCACCCTTTAAATCACTCACAGCCTCTAGTATTTGACTTCGAGAGGCCTTACCTATCATTGCCGATGCCGCCTTTGCTACAAGCTCTGGCTCACCAAATACAGCTTTCCCTTGCAATATCTGATACGCCGATTCCCTGACTTGCTCCAAGCACTCCTCTCTACTTAATTCGGTGAAGCTTTCCGAATCAATAATTTCATTAACCTGCTCTTCAGAAAATCCCAGCGCTTTACCGCGCTCCTTCCAGATGCCTTCCAGCTCATACCGTGACAGCTCTGTTTTT
>NZ_JAGPOX010000335.1 GCF_019038435.1 Nocardia alni | reverse complement strand
TCATCACGCCGCGCGACCAGGACGGCGTCGAGATCATCCGCCACTCCTGCGCCCACCTGGTGGGCCATGCCGTCAAGCAGCTCTACCCGACGGCGAAGATGGTGATCGGCCCGGTGATCGACGAGGGCTTCTACTACGACATTGCCTACGAGCGCCCGTTCACGCCCGACGACCTCTCGGCGATCGAGCAGCGCATGAAGGAGCTCATCGCCCAGGATTACGACGTCGTCAAGAAGATGACGCCGCGCGACGAGGTGATCGACGTCTTCCGCGCACGCGGCGAGGACTACAAGCTGCGCCTCGTCGAGGACATGCCCGAAGAGAAGGCCATGGGCCTCTACTACCACCAGGAATACGTGGACATGTGCCGCGGCCCGCACGTGCCGAACACGCGCTTCCTGAAGGTGTTCAAGCTCACGCGCGTCTCGGGCGCCTACTGGCGCGGCGACGCCAAGAACGAGCAGCTGCAGCGCATCTACGGCACCGCCTGGGCCGACAAGAAGGAC
>NZ_JAGPOX010000334.1 GCF_019038435.1 Nocardia alni | reverse complement strand
GTCTTCTCCCTCACCGACCCGATGACCGGCAAGACCACCGGCTTCGACGCCGGCCTGGCCGCGATGCTCGCCAAATACATCACCGGCAAACCGAACGTGAAACTCACACAGGTGCAAGTCGCCAGCCGAGAAGTGCTGCTACAGAACGGCGCGGTCGACACCGTCATCGCCACCTACACCATCACCACCGGACGTGCCAAGAAGGTTGCCTTCGCCGGCCCGTACTACTCCTCCGGCGACGCGATCCTGGTATCCAAGGGCAACACCGCGATCACCAAGGCCACCGACCTCGACGGCAAGACGGTCTGCACCGAGACCGCCTCCACCGCGGCAGGCGACATCGAACAGTTCGCGCCCTCGGCCAAACTGGTGCTGTTCGACACCAACGCCGAATGCGTCCAAGCCGTCGAACAGGGCCGCGCCGACGCCTACGTCCTGGACCAAGCACTACTACTGGGCGATGTATACCGCGAACCCGACAAGGTCAAAGTAGTCGGCCAGCCGTTCACCACCGAGC
>NZ_JAGPOX010000333.1 GCF_019038435.1 Nocardia alni | reverse complement strand
TCCCCGAGGCTTATCGCAGCCTCCTACGTCCTTCATCGGCTCCTGGTGCCAAGGCATCCACCGTACGCCCTTAAAAACTTACAAACAAAGATGCTCGCGTCCACTGTGCAGTTCTCAAACAACACACCCACCCGAACCTAAACCCAAGACCAACCTCTCCACAAGAAGAAGCGGTATCATCGGAGATCCGAGCGGATCGTCTATTTGCCTAGAAAGAAACACTCGCGTGTTCTCTCAGGACCCAACAGTGTGCCGATATATTCCCGTGAGCCAGTCATGTGACCGACCCGAATACGAAAAACTTGTCAGTGTTCCACCCATGAGCGTCCGCAGCCCTACATGTGAGGACTAAACGGTCTCTGACACAACCACATTCGACTACTCGAAGGATCGTGTAGAAGTGCTCCTTAGAAAGGAGGTGATCCAGCCGCACCTTCCGGTACGGCTACCTTGTTACGACTTCGTCCCAATCGCCAATCCCACCTTCGACAGCTCCCTCCACAAGGGTTAGGCCACTGGCTTC
>NZ_JAGPOX010000332.1 GCF_019038435.1 Nocardia alni | reverse complement strand
TCCCCGAGGCTTATCGCAGCCTCCTACGTCCTTCATCGGCTCCTGGTGCCAAGGCATCCACCGTACGCCCTTAAAAACTTACAAACAAAGATGCTCGCGTCCACTGTGCAGTTCTCAAACAACACACAAAACCAAACCCGAAATCCAGCACCAGACCAGAGCACGCTCCGCGGTATGACTGAGGATTCAGTCTCGTCGTCTATTTGCCTAGAAAGAAACACTCGCGTGTTCTCTCAGGACCCAACAGTGTGCCGATATATCCACCACCACCGAGGACACAGCCTCGATTGATGTGATGAAGTCAGTCAGTGTTCCACCCATGAGCGTCCGTGGTCCCACAGATGAGGACTCAAACGGTCTCTGCCACAACCACATCCACCTGTGTGGAGTGTCATGGAGAAGTGCTCCTTAGAAAGGAGGTGATCCAGCCGCACCTTCCGGTACGGCTACCTTGTTACGACTTCGTCCCAATCGCCAATCCCACCTTCGACAGCTCCCTCCACAAGGGTTAGGCCACTGGCTTC
>NZ_JAGPOX010000331.1 GCF_019038435.1 Nocardia alni | reverse complement strand
GTGCATCACGGCGAGGGTGAGGCAGCTGTTGATGCGCTGCCCGTCCACCAGCACCGTGCAGGCGCCGCACTGTCCGTGGTCGCAGCCTTTCTTGGTCCCGGTGAGCCGGAGCAGGTCGCGCAGCGTGTCGAGCAGCGTGACCCAGCAGGGAATATCGAGGTGCTGTGGCGTTCCATTCACGTGCAGGCGCACTGTATGGACCGACACGGCGGATTCGGCCGGACCGCTGGCGCGGGCGACCGACGTGGGGTGGCTGGATGACATCTCGCTTCCTTCACGGCCGGTGGACCGGACAGTGTCGCCGTCAGGCACCGCGCACCCTGTAGGAGGAGCGCGCGCACACGGTCGGCTTGCGGCGCAGGTGCCAGGCATGGCCGTATGCTGCGGCATGCCACACGCCTGCCCCGCTTCTTCCGCGCCGTCCTTCCATCCGCAGCCTTCCCGCATCGGCGCCTCCACGACGCCGGAATTGCCCGGCGCGACCGCGGTAGCCGGCATCATCCTCGCGGCCGGCGCAGCGTCGCGCTTCGGCAG
>NZ_JAGPOX010000330.1 GCF_019038435.1 Nocardia alni | reverse complement strand
CTCCACGCAGGGCGTGGTCGAAGGGGCGCGGCTGTCCGACTCCGCCGGCACGGCCCTGTCCGAAATCGACCGCGTGTCGCGGCGCCTCGCCGAGCTGATCGAGCAGATCTCCTCGTCCGCGTCGCGCGAGGCCGAACTCGCCAACGGCGTGGCCGACAACATCCAGCACATCTTCGCGGTGACCGAGCAGACTGGCGAAGGCACGCGCACGACGGCCCAGCAGGTGCGGGAGCTGTCGCACATGGCCGAGGAGCTCCGGCAGTCCGTGGCGCGTTTCAAGATCGCCTGACGGGCCGGCCAGCAGCCAGCTAGCATCAACGAAACGGCTCGCGGAGCCGGGGACGAATTCATGTCACCTTTTGACGCCGCAAATGCCTCGGGCGCGGACTGGAGCCAGGGAGAACAGGACCTCGGGCCCCTGGCCTGGGTGCTGGACGAATTGCGCAAGTCGCTCGACGGGGCCGTCAAGGCCATGCGCCGCTTCGTGCGCGACGCCGAGATGGCGCGCGAATCCGACATCGCGGCACTCGATGCCGGGGCGCTGCGCATCGCGCGCCAGCAG
>NZ_JAGPOX010000032.1 GCF_019038435.1 Nocardia alni | reverse complement strand
CCCCCACACCACCCCGTTCCACATCGGCAAACGAGCCGCCGCCCGCTACTTCTACCACTGGGAACTCCCCCGCACCGCCCCCTTGTTCGACCTCCTGGACACCCTGGACCGCACCACCCTCGACCTCGACCCCACCTGCCTATGACCGAAGAGGGTCTCATGGATACCGTTGGCCTGCGGAAGCTGCGCCGGAACGCCTCTGAATTCGTACGTCGCGTCGAGGCCGGGGAAGAACTCACGATCACCGTGGGCGGGCGTCCCAGCGCGAGACTCGTGCCGATCGCGCCAACGGCCGAGCTGCCGAAGACATGGCGAACATACGAGGAGATTGCGGACCTCTGGTCCGGTTCGGCCGATGATGGCTGGGAGGCCGACCGCGACCTCATCGATCAGCGTCCGCCGGAGCTGCGGGTGAAAGGAGTATCCGGCGGCGGGTCGAAGCCGCCGAGTGATCCATAGCTCGGATACCGGTCGGTAGGGTGATCTCGTGGATGAGCGGTGGCCGGAGCTGCGGGAGCGGTGTCGCGTCGAGGAGGATGCGGCCGTTGTGGCGTTGAACAAGCCCGCGGGGATCTCGGTGACCGGGGAGCGGCACGATACCGACATCGTGCGGTTGGCGGCGGAGGTCGGGGAAACGCTGTATCCGGTGCATCGGATCGACAAGGTCACCTCGGGGCTGGTGTTGTTTGCCAAGGATCTGGGTGCGCATGGGCAGCTGACCAGGCAGTTCAACAAGCGGACTGCCGAGAAGACGTATCTGGCGGTGACCGCGTCCACCGGGTTGCCGGAGCGCGGGGTGATCGAACTGCCGCTGAGTGTCGGCCGCAAGAATCGGGTTCGGATCGCCGCGCCGCGCGAGGCCATCGTCCGGGACGGGGACGAATGGTCGGTGCCCGAGCGGGATCTGCTGGCGGGCAAGAACTATCCGTCGCGCACCGAATTCATCACGGTCTCGCGGGGTGAGGAGCACACGGTGCTCGCGGTGCGGCCGGTCACCGGGCGGCGGCATCAGATACGGGTGCATCTGGCGTGGATCGGGCATCCGATCGCCGGGGATCCGCTGTTCGACCGGTCCGAAACCCATCCGCGTACCCACCTGCATTCGTGGCGGCTGCGAGTGGACGCGCCGTGGCGCGATACCGGCGAACTCGCGCTGGAGGCGGTCCCGGGACCGGACTTCTGGCTCGTCGGCGCGACCAGGATCACCGACGATCCGAGCGCGCTGCTGGACGCGGTGAGCCTGCCGGAGCGAAGCGGCGGCCATTAGTCGCGAGGCCCGCCCCGGACCTGGACTGACGGAGCGAGGGAGCGAGGGAGCGAAGCGGAGGCCATAGACATCGAATCGCCCGGCGGATCAAGGTTTTCGGACTATTCATGCGAATTGGCTATATTCGATGGCGTATCTCATGAAGACGCGAGGGCAACCGGCACTCTAGCCTGGTCAGGTGCCGGGCTTGGCACGCTCGGGCGCAATGGCGCGATTCCCACGAGAAAGCGATCGCCGTGATGACTCTGTTGGCTCAGCTCAGCGACACCCATTTCAACCTGCACGCACGCAACTCCGAACGAGTCGAACAGGTGATGGCGTATCTCACCGCGCTACCGCGCCGGCCCGACGCGATCCTGGTCACCGGCGATATCACCGATTCGGGCAAGACCGAGGAATACGAACAGGCCCTGGCCGCGCTGCGCACGGACATACCGCTGTGGGTCCTGCCGGGAAATCACGACGATCGCGGCGCGCTGCGCGAGGTGATGCTGGGCCAGGCCGCCTCCTCCGAGCCGATCAACCAGAAGGTGCGCTTGGACGGACTCACGCTGGCGCTGCTGGATTCGACGGTGCCCGGCGAGGGCGGCGGCGAACTCGACGACGACACCTTCGCCTGGCTCACCGATCTGCTGCGCGCCACCCCTGCCGACCACTCGGTGCTAGTGGCGCTGCACCATCCACCGGTGCCGATGTACAGCACGGTCGTGGATCACATGCGCCTGGCCAACCCGCGCTGGCTCGAGCAGATCGTGGCCGCCGAACATCGCATCCTCGGCGTGCTCGCCGGGCATACGCATACGTTGGGTACCACGCTGTTCGGCGGGAAGCCACTGGTCGTCGCGCCCAGCGTGTCCTCGCTGATCGGCGGGGCATGGGAGGTCGGCACGCCCGGCGAGCTCCCGATCGACTACGCCCCCGATCCGGCGGTGCTGCTGCACGTGGTCGAGGACGGGCGGCTCACCACACTGCTGCGCCCGGTGCCCATGGGCGGGCGGATCAGCGTGGTATCTCAATAGATCCCTGATCGGGACTTGGACGTCCCACCCGTTCGCGATAGCCGAGCGTTGTCGCCGCTCGCTCCCGGCGGTAGGAGGCCGGGGTCGTCCCGGTCCAGCGTTTGAAGGCATAGATGAAGGTCGACGCCTCCGCATAGCCGAGCCGGATGGCCACATCGCTGACCGAAAGTGGTGTGGCGCTGAGCATTTCCTCGGCCAGGGTGCGGCGCATCTCGTCCAGCAGGGAGCGGTAACTGGTGCCGGCGGTGTCCAGGTGGCGGCGCAGGGTGCGGGTGCTCATATTGAGGTCCCGGGCCACCGCGTCGATGCCCGGCGGCGCGGCGTAGCCGTCGATGCCGCCGCGCGGTACCAGGCGTTCACGCACCTGCGCCGCGATGCCGGTGCGTGCGCGGCGGCGATGCACCAGGTCTCGGCACTGAGCCAGGCACATGGCCCAGGTGTGCTCGTTGGCCTGCGGCAGCGGCTGTTCGAGTATCGCCGGATCCAGTGCGATGACATTCTGCGGTCGCCCGAAACGCGGTCCCACCCCGAGGATCTCGGCGATCTGACCGGCGTATTCCGGCTCCGGGTAGTCGAATTCGGCGCGCCGAAGCGCCAGCGGGCGGCCCAGCAGATCGCTCATCACCTGATGCATGGCCAGCACATCGCGTTCGACCAGGAAGCGCCGCACATCCGAGGGCACCAGCTCATCCTGTATGTCGGCCACGAATTCGCCCGGCTCCCAGCGGGTTACCGGAAGACAGAAGGTGAAACTGAGCTCCAGGTAGCGCAGCGCGAATGCGATCGCCTCGCCCAGTGTCGGGCTCGACACACAGGCGTAGCCGAAGATGCCGAAGGTAGTGATGTGGTAGCGGCGTCCCACCTCCACCCCGAGGGACGGCCGTCGCGTACCCAGTGCGTGCACAAGGTTCCGCACCACCGCCAACTCCGTATGCGCGTCGATCTGGGCGTCCGGATCGGCCAGCGCCCCCTCGCTCAGCCCGCTGCCGCGCAGTACGGCGTCCACCCGCACCCCGTGCTCGCGCGCATACCCGGCCATGAGCGCCACGCTCGCCACGCCCCGGGGGAAATCCCAGTCGCGTATCGCGGGCTGCTGCACCGTTCTCAACCCTCGACTATCGAATATCCCCATCCCTCGATTATGGCCGAATATCTCGATCTCCCGAAAACCTGGCAGACTTGACGCGTGACGGCTCTCCCCGCAGACAGCGAACCGCCCCTGGGGCGGGGCCCGCTGCGCCCCATCGAACTCGCCACGGGGGCGGTCATGGCCGGGGTCACCGTCGGTCTGGTGGCCATCGCCACGGTCGTACCCGTTGCCGCGGCCCTGAGCCTGATCTCGGCCGTTCCGCTGGGTCTGCTCGCGCAGCGCCACCGGTTCCGCACCCTGTTCACGGCCACCGTCGCCGCCACCCTGGTGACCTTCGTCATATCCGGATTCCCATCCGCCACCGCGACGGTGTCCATGGCGACCATCGGCGGCATCGTCGGCACCGTCAAACGCCGCGGCGGCGGTGTGATCGCGGCCTTCGGGCTCTCGGTGCTCACGGGGCTGGTGTGGTCGGCGGTCTCGGTGGGTTTCCTGCTGATCTTCGCCAACGCGCGTCAACTGCTGTTCGTCACCATCCGCAATATGTCCCGCGGCGTGCAGAACCTCGCCGAGCGACAGCCGCGACTGCACTCGCTGGGCACCGCGATCGGCACGATCACCGACGCGGTGCTGCATTGGTGGTGGGCGTACGTCGCCTTCGGCGTCCTGGCCGGAGTCATGGCGACGGCGGTGTTCTCCTGGTTCGCGCTGGGTTCGGTGCTGGATCGGCTTACCTGGCTGCCCGGCCGCGATCTGCACGACGCCCCGCCCGACGATCGTCCTGTCGCGCCCCTGCCGGTCACGCTGCACGACGCCTCGTTCCGTTATCCGAGCGCGCGGACCGACGCGCTGAGTGGGATCGATCTCACCGTGCAGGTCGGCGAGTTCGTGGCCGTGGTCGGGCACAACGGCTCCGGAAAATCGACGCTGACCAGGCTGCTGGCCGGGCGAACGCCCACTTCCGGCGCGGTCACCCGGCCCGGTTCGGCGGGATTGGGCCTGCTCGGCGGTACCGCGCTGGTGATGCAGCGCCCCGAAAGCCAGACCCTCGGCGTGCAGGTCGCCGACGACGTGGTGTGGGGGCTGTCGCCGGAACTGGCCGAGCGTGTCGATGTGGAATCCCTGCTGAGCGAGGTCGGGCTCGACGGACTCGGCAGGACCGAGACCGCCACCCTGTCCGGCGGCCAGCAACAGCGCCTGGCCGTGGCCGCGGCGCTGGCCCGCAGACCCGCGCTGCTCATCGCCGACGAGGCCACCTCGATGATCGACCCGGACGGCCGGCGCGAACTCGTGTCGCTCCTGGCCGAACTGCCGAGACGGCATCCGATGGCGGTCGTCCTGGTGACCCATCACGAGGCCGACGCCGCCGCGGCCGACCGCGTGGTGCATCTGTCCGACGGGCGGCAGGTGGACCGGCTGCCCGTCTGGCCACGCCCGGTCCGCGACGAACGCCGCCGCCCGATGGGCGACGCACTGCTGGAATTGCGTGACGTGCGGCATACCTACAACCACGGAACCCCCTGGGCCGCAACGGCTCTGCACGGCGTCGACCTCACCGTCCGGCGCGGTGAGGCGCTGCTGATCGTGGGCGGCAACGGATCCGGCAAGTCGACACTGGCCTGGATCATGGCCGGGCTCATCGCGCCCAGCTCGGGCCGCTGCGAACTGCGCGATTTCGGCGGGGCACGACCGGTGTCCAAACGCATCGGCACGGTGGCGCTGGCCTTCCAGCACTCCCGGCTCCAGCTGCAACGGCAGACCGTCGCCGCGGAGATCGAGGACTGGGGCGGGCAGGGCACCGGATCCGGCGCGGTCGGACGGGCGCTGGACGCGGTCGGCATGGATCGCGCGCTGGCCTCGCGCTCGATCGAGGAGCTGTCCGGCGGGCAGGCCAAGCGGGTCGTGCTCGCGGCGATCGTGGCGAGCCGCCCGCAGGTGGTGGTGCTGGACGAGCCACTGGCCGGGCTGGACCCCCAGGGGCGCGCGGAGGTCGTGGAGTTGCTCGCCCGCCTGCGCGACTCGGGGCTGACCCTGATCGTCATCTCGCACGACGTGGCGGACATGGCCGCGGTGTGCGACCGCACGGTGCACCTCGAATCGGGCCGGATCGCGGAGACCTCGGGCGATTCGGCGCCCGCACACGCTCCCACGCAGACCCCCCTCACCTCGGCGATGACCCGCCTGCACCTGCATCGCCCCGACGCGACCGGAGGTCTCGACCGATGACGACGATGCTGCTGCGCGAGGTCCAGGTCGCCAGCCCGGTGCACCGGCTGTGGGCCGGGACGAAGATCATCGCGGTCCTGCTGATCAACCTGACGGTGATCCAGATGCCGTCCTGGCCGGTGCTCGGCCTGGTGGTGGGGTTCCTGATCGTCGTGGGGGCGATCGCGCGCCTGCCGCTGGGCACCCTGCCGCGGCTGCCCTGGCTGTTCTGGGCGGTGATGTTCTCCGGCGCGCTGATCAACGTCCCGGCCGGAATTGCGGCCGTGCTGCACTACGTGCTGACGATTCTGTTCGGGCTCACGGTGCTGATCACCTCGTTCATGATCGCCTGGACCACCCCGATGGGCGAGATAGCGCCCGCTCTGGCGAAATTGGGCGCACCACTGCGCAAGCTGCGGGTTCCGGTCGACGAGTTCGCCGTGGTTGTGGCGCTGACACTGCGTGGGCTGCCGCTGCTGATCGAGGAGATGCGCATCCTGCGCGCGGCCCGGAAACTGCGTCCCAACAATGGAGTCATGCAGCGCGCCACCGACAACCCGCTGCTGGACATCCTCACCGCGGCCATGGCGGTATCCACGCGCCGCGCCGGAGAACTCGGCGAGGCGATCACCGCGCGCGGCGGCACCGGGCAGCTCACCGCTTACCAGAACAGGCCGGGACGACGTGACGCGATCGCGCTGATCATCGTGGTCGCGGTATGCCTTGCCGCGGCCGCGATCACGTATATCCACTAGCAGGACGGCGCCGACGGAGCTTGCGAGTCTGCGGGGCGGCGGAATCAGCGAATCGTGCAGCCCGGTGCGACCGGACGACCCGCGAACCGATCGGCCAGGTAGTTCATACCGCCCATGGCCTCACCGATCGCCGCGCCGTTGTGGGTCGGGAAGCGCGAATGGATCGCCGTGAGGGTCGCGCCCTCGGCACAGTAGCGATCGACCAGCGCGGTGAATGCGCTCACGGGGATCACGTCATCGGATGTGCTGTGGTACAGGTACATCGGGGTATCTGGTGCAGACCCACCGAGTTCGTCTACGTTCGCCGCAGCCAGAAATTCCCTGCTGCCCAACAGGTTCGGAACTCTCGAATAGTCGTCGACGCGGGCGTTCACGTTCTCCGGCACCAGATCCGAGCCACAGGCGGTGGCGTCCGTGGCCAGCAGCGCCCGGCCACGGTCGTTGAGCAGATCGGGCAGGCCCGATTCGGGCTGATTACGGGTCAGCGCCAACAGGATCAGCAGTGCGAGCCCGGCCTGCGGGCCGCCGTCCACCCGCCGCGCGATCGTGGGAATGTCGGCCGGCACACCGCCGCTGCTGATGCCCGCGAACCGGACCTCCGGCGCATACTCGGCCCGCAGCTGCGCCGCCCACAGCGTCGCGAACGCACCACCCGAATAACCCCATCCGCCAATGGGACTCGCCGCGCTCACGCCGCCGGCCCCGAAGGCACGCGCGGCGCGCACACCGTCCAGCACCGCCCGGCCCGCGCCGACGCCATCGAAGAACCGCGACTGCGGCCCCTCGTAATCGCTGATCACCAGCGCCCAGCCGCGCAGCAGCGCCGCCGTCATGAACGGCACGTCCAGCAGTGTGTTGACCACGCCGAGATCCCGCCCGCCGGACAGCGCGAAGGACGGCGCGCATCGGGTATCGAGACTGTCCTCGGGCACCTGGTAGCTCAGCAGCGGGCGGGCGCCGGGCCACGGCATCGGCATCGGCGGCACGAGAACCGTCGCGACGTCCAGGCCCGGGCGCCCAGCCGAATCCGTTGTGCGATAGCGCAACTGCCATGCCGCGACCGGAATCGGCAGGCCGAACACGGAGATCGGGCGCACGCCCAGCACCGAACCGTTCGCCCGGCCGGCCAGATCCGCGGGCGCGGCGTAGAACGAATCATCGTCGGGAAGCGGCGCATCGGCGCGAGCAGGGGGTTCGGTCAGCATCACCGTCAGTGCCAGAACGGCCAGGGCCACGAGCGTCACGTCCCGAATACGGCGCGGCACAGACATTCCAGCTACCCACCAGCATCCCATTGCACCCCTCCTGCATCACACACCACGAATACCGCGGAATTTCCGTCCAGCGACCGAACCCCTCACCACCGGAGAATTCACCGTAGCTCCCCGGAATGCGCAGGTCAACGTCACCTCTCTCAGCACACCGCCCAGTCTGGTTACCGATCGGCGACATCTCAGTCGGTCGACGGGATCCATGCCGGATGCCACAATCGCCCGGTCTCGGTCCAATTCATATAGCGCACGGTGCCGGTGATTTTCGGGGTCACCCACACCGCGTCCTTACGCTCGTCGGGGGTGAGTTCGTTGTCGAACGGACTGGTCGCGCGCTTCAGGCGGTGCATCCGGGCGGCCAGCGCGGCCATCTCCTGTTCGCTGAATCCGGTACCGACCCGGCCGACGTAGTACAGCCGCTCCTCGTGCCGCACCCCGACCAGCAACGAGGCGAACTGCCGCACGTCGCTGCGCCGCCACCCGCCGACCACCACCTGCTGGGTGCGCCAGTTGCGGGTCTTGACCCACGACTGCCCGCGCCGCCCCGGCAGATACACCGAGTCCAGCCGCTTGGCGACCACACCCTCCATGCCGTGAATCTGACTGTAGTGCAGCGCATCCGGCCCGGAACCGGCCAGTCGCGGCGGCACGACCAGCGATTGCGCTCGTCCGGCCAGCGCCTCCAGCACCCGGCGGCGATCCGAATACCGCTTGCGCACCAGCGATGTACCGTCCAGGTACAGCAGGTCGAAGGCGACGAATACCGCCCGCGCCGCATCCACCTGGAGCAGGCCGAGATTCGCGACGCCGTGATCGTCGAAGACCACCGCCTCCCCGTCGAGTATCGCGCGATGCCCGGCGAGTTCGCTGCCCAGTGCGGCCACACGGGGGTAGCGGCCGGTGACGATATTTCCGGCGCGGCTGCGCAAGGTGACCGCGCCGTCGTCGATCTCGACGATCAGGCGGAAGCCGTCCCATTTGGTCTCGAACGCCCACTCGTCCGCGTCCAGGGTCGTCACGTCTCCGGGCGTGGCCAGCATGGGGGTCAAGCCGTGCGGCAACCCTACTGTCCGGCGTGACTCCGGGCTCGAAACAGGCTGCACCGCTTCCGGTTCCGGCTTCATCAAATGCATCAGCCACTGGTTGCCGTTGGTCTGGATCAGCGCGTACCGGCCGTCGAGCCGGGTGCCGCGCAACCGCACGATCACCTCGTCGGCACGCCATTTCTCGGTCTCGTAGGTGCCCGAGTCCCAGATCGTCATCTCACCGGCGCCGTACTGCCCCTTCGGGATCGCGCCGTGGAAGTCGAGGTATTCCAGGGGATGATCCTCGGTGTGCACGGCCAGGCGGTTCTCGTCGGTGGAGGTCGGCGGACCCTTCGGCACCGCCCATGACACCAGGACGCCGTCGCGTTCCAGGCGCAGGTCCCAATGCCGGCGCCGGGCGTGATGCTCCTGCACCACGAACCTGTCTCCCGGGCCGGGCGTGGGCGATTGCGCCGGAACGGGTTCCGGGGTGCGCTCCGGATCGCGCATGGACCGGTAGGTGCTCAGCGCGTCGGCCGCGACATCCGGCGGCGGTGCGGTGTCCAACCCCGCCAGCGCGTCGCCGTGCTCGTGCCAGCGATCCAGCACCTCGTCGAAGGTCAAGTGCCGCAGGCGTTGCCGATCCTCGATCTCCTCCCAGTGACGCGGCGCGGCGACCGTGGGATAGGTACGCCCGCGCAGCGAGTACGGGGCGATCGTGGTCTTGGACGGGTTGTTCTGGCTCCAGTCCAGGAAGACCTTGCCGGAACGGGCCGATTTGGCCATCGTCGCGGTCACCTGGTCGGGATGCAATCGCTCGAGCCCCTGCGCCACCTGTTTGGCGACCGTGGTCGCCCCGCGCGCACTGAGTGTGCGATCCAGCGGCACGTAGACGTGGATGCCCTTGCTGCCGCTGGTCACCGGGTATGCCTCGAGGCCCACATCGCGGACCGTATCGCGGATCCACAGCGCCACCTGCGCGCATTCGGCCAGTCCGACGCCCGGCCCGGGATCCAGATCGAAGACCAGCCGCGTGATCGGCCCCCGCTCCGTCCCCTTGAAAACCCATTGCGGCACATGGATTTCCAAGGCAGCCTGCTGCCCCAGCCACGCCATCCCCGCCACCGAGTCGATCAGCGGATAGACCACGCGACGGTCCGAATGCACCTGCGCCTGCCGGTCCAGCCAGCCCGGCGCGTGCTCGGCCAGATTCTTCTCGAAGAACGACGGCTCGGCCACGCCGTTGGGCCAGCGCTTGCGGGTCACCGGCCGCCCGGCGATATGCGGGAGCAGCGCGGGCGCGATGGCGGTGAAATAGTCGATGACCTCACCCTTGGTGGTGCCCGTGGCCGGATACAACACCTTGCCGAGGTTGCTCAATTCAACCTCGGTACCCCCGAAATCCCGGCGGGCCACCATATTCGAAGTTTAGTGGCAGGCACCGACAAATCCGGCCCGGCACACACCGGCGAACACCCTGGCGCACCGACGGCACGGGCCGCTCGCGTCCGATATGGACGACGAACGGCCCGGTCAAGGCGCGATAGCTCAGTCTTTCGGCGGCTCCGCCTCGGCCGACGGCTCCGGCGCGGCCTCGGTCGGCGGCTCCGGCGCGGCCTCGGTCGGCGGCTCCGGCGCAGCCTCGGTCGGCGGCTCCGGCGCAGCCTCGGCCACGGGCTCGGCGGCAGCGGACTCGCCCGCCGGCTTCGCGGCAGCGGCCTGAGCCTTGAGGCCGATCACTGCTGCTGGGTTCGGCGTGCCCTTGGACGTGAGGTCGCCCAACTCCTTGGCCAACTCCTGGGCGGCCTGAGCCGCGGCCTCGGCAGCCGCCACAGCCGGTGACGGCTCCGCAGCGGGCGTGGACGCTGAGGCATCCTCGGCTACCGGCTCGGCCTTCACCCCGGCAGACTGTGCAGGCACGGCCTTACCCTCGGCGGCGGGTTCCGGCGCGGCCTCGGCCGCAGGTGCGGACTCGGCCTTCGCCGCGGGTTCGGGCGCGGCCGCGGGCGCGGCCTCGGCAGCCGGTTCAGCGGCCGGTGCGGTGGCGGCGTCGGCAGGTGCGGCCGTGGGCTTGGTGTCGGCCTGCTCCGGGATAACGCTCTTGACGGCCTCGGCCCCCTTCCCGATCTCCTTGGAGAACTTGCCGCCGGTCTTCTCGTCGATGAACTCGCCCGCTTTATCCACGGCTTGCTGAATTTTGTCGGAGTTCTCCGCGGCGACATCCTTGCCCCTGCCGAGCAAACCCTTCAGCGTATCCATCAAGCCCATCGGCCCCTACTCCTTCACAATCAGTCTTACCGGGCTGGTCAGCCCACATCCTCCCACCAGCGCACCTGCGGCGCGACCGCATTGGCATCGATCCGTTGACCTGGCAACGGAACCGAGACCGAGGTGCCCGCGGCCTGGGCCGCGGTGACCAACCGCCGCACCGGCTCCGACCAACCGTGGAACGCCAAATTGAAGGTGGCCCAATGGATCGGGACGAGCAGGCCGTGCCCGGCCCCGGCGCAGACGTCCGCGTGCGCGCACACCGCTTCCTCCGGATTCATGTGCACGTCGGGCCAGTGCACGTCGTAGGCGCCGATCGGCAGCAACGTCAGATCGAAGGGCCCCAGGCTCGCGCCGATCTCGGCGAATGCCTTGGTGTATCCGGTATCTCCGCCGAAATAGACGCGATGGGCGGACCCCGCGATGGCCCACGACGCCCACAGCGTCGTATTGCGCACCAGCCCGCGGCCGGAGAAGTGCCGGGCCTCGGTACAGGTGATCACCAGATCGCCGCCGTCCCGCGCGCCACCGATCTCGGACAGCGAAACCGAAGCGCCCCAATCCAGCTCGATGATCCGCGACTCGGGCACCGACCAGGTGCGCAGATGCGCGCCGATGCCGATCGGCACCACGAACGGCGCGTCCTGACCGGCGACCAGCGCGGCCACCGTCGGCCGGTCCAGATGGTCGTAGTGATCGTGCGATATGACGATCGCGTCCAGCCGCGGCAGCGCCTCGATCGGCGTCGGCACCGGATGCAGCCGGGCGGGCCCGACCGCCGCCGAAGGCGAAACCCGTTCGCTCCACACCGGATCGGTGAGTATCCGATACCCGTCGACCTCGAGCAGCGTCGACGCGTGCCCGTACCAGGTGACCGCGAGATCACCTGCCCGCTCCGGCACATCCGGTGTGACGAGCGGGATTCGGCCCGCGGGACGCCCGATGCCGCGCCTGGTCAACGCCGAGAACAGCAGCGACAGACCCGCTCCCGGCGCGAACTGGGTGCTCGGCTCGGTGTTGTGGAACTGCCGGTTGCGGTAGCGGGCCGACCGCACGGCCACCGGCGCGATCGCCGACGCCGACGCACCCATGGCCGCGGGCATCTCCCATACCGCGCGCGCGACCCAGGCCAGGCCGACCGCGCCGGCGACGCCCAGGGCCGTGCGGCGCGCGAGTGAGACCAGTGTGCCCGGTACGCGCCCCTCGATCATCCTCATTACCGCCCCTCGAAGTTGGCCGGACGCTTCTCCTGCCGGGCCACCCGGGCCTCGGCCGCGTCCGCGCTGTTCCAAGCCGCCTCGAGCGCCTTGCGCTGCTCGGGGGTTTCCGCACCGCGGGTACCGTCGTCGTTGAGCACGAGCTTGAGGTGGCGCAGCGACAGCGGTGCGAGCTTCGCGATCGACTCGGCCCACGCCTGCGCGTCGGCCAGCGTGCCGATGCGGTTGGCGAAGCCGAAAGAATAAGCGTCGGCGGCGGATACGGTCTCCGCACCCAGCAGGATGGTCCGCGCGGGGCCACCGCCGATGAGCGCCGCCAGCCGGCGCACGGTCCACCGGTCCACGGAGATGCCGAGCTTCGCGGCCGGGATGGCGAGGTAGGACTCCGGGCTCATGACCCGCAGGTCCGAGGCCAGCGACAGCTGCACGCCCGCACCGAACGCCCCACCGTTGATCGCGGCGATCACCGGCACCGGCACGGTCTCGATGGTCGCGAGCAGATCCATCAGCGCGTCCAGAAATGTCTGCGAATACACCCCGTCCAAGTCCGCGCCCGCGCTGAAGACGGCCCCCTGGCCGGTCAACACGATCACGCGGGCATCGGACGCCGCGCCGACGACGGCCTCGCGCAGCTGGCCCACCAATTCTTCATTGAGGGCGTTGCGACGCTCCGGACGCTGTAACTCTATGGTGACCACGTCACCGTCGCGGCTCACTGCTAGCAATGGGGCCTCCCCGAATTTCTGCGGTAGTGGTTCGGTCGTCAATATCATCGTCAATATCATCACTGTATGCGGCGACAGGTTGCCCGGCCGCACTCGACGCACCCCGCGTACCGTTGGCGGTCGTGGACGCACCCGATGTCGAGATCCTGGTGATCGGCGCCGGCCAGGCCGGACTATCGGCCGGATACCATCTGCAGCGCCTCGGCCTGCGGGCGGAACAGGACTTCCTGATCGTCGACCACGCGCCCGGACCGGGCGGGGCCTGGCAGTTCCGCTGGCCGTCGCTGACGCTGACCACCGTTAATCGAGTGCACGACCTGCCCGGTATGTCGTTCGCCGAGGTTCTGGCCCCCGGTTCGGAGCAGGCGCAGGCCGCCACCGCCGTACCGGAGTATTTCGCACAGTACGAGAAGCGCTTCGACCTGCGGGTACGGCGTCCGGTGTCGGTGCGGGTGGTCTGCGACAGATCCACGCCCGCCACCTGCCCGGCGCAGGCAGTCGACGGACTGCTGCACGCCGAGACGGTCGCGGCCGAATCCACCGGCACGCCAACGCCTCCCACCACCTTCGAACCGCCCCTGCGGGTGCGCGGCCTGATCAACGCGACCGGCACCTGGGAAAAGCCTTTCATCCCTTACTATCCCGGCGCCGAGACCTTCGCCGGGCGACAGCTGCACGCGCACGACTACCGCACCCCTGACGAATTCGCCGGTAAACACGTCGTGGTGGTCGGCGCCGGAATCTCGGCGGTACAACTGCTCGACGAGATCTCCCGGGTGACCACGACCACCTGGACAGCACGCACCGAACCCCGCTGGCGCGAGGATGATTTCACCCCCGAGATCGGCCGCCGGGCCGTCGCGATGGTCGAAGACCGGGTGCGCCGCGGCCTCCCGCCGCGCTCGGTGGTGTCGGTGACAGGGCTGCCCGTCGACGCCCGCATCCGCGCCGCCCGCGCCCGCGGCGTACTGAACTGGCATCCGATCTTCGCCCGCATCGAACCCGGCGGCGTGCGCTGGCAGGACGGTACGTTCCAGCCCGCCGACGTCATCCTGTGGGCCACCGGATTCCGCAGCGCGCTGGATCATCTGGCCCCACTACGACTGCGCGGCCCCGGCGGCGGCATCACCATGACCGGCCGCCTGGCCACCCAGGTCGCCGCCGATCCGCGCATCCACCTGCTCGGTTACGGCCCCTCGGCCAGCACCATCGGCGCCAACCGCGCCGGCCGCGCGGCGGCCGTCGAACTCCTCGCCCACCTCCGTTCCGCCTCTCCGCGACTTCAGCGCACGACTGAGAGCCGTTGACTGTTGTGCACGCGCGGCGGCGGTTGACAGCCGAACCGATTTTGGGCGTACCCGGCAGCTTGCCGTCCTGCGGCTTGGGCTGGCGTCCTGTGTCTTACACATCCAAGCCGACGGTGAAGGTGTCCGGGTGGGGGCCCGTGCGGGTTCCGCTGTCCAGGGCCGTGATCTCTCGCATCTGGTCGGGAGTCAGCTCGAAGGAGAACACGTCGAAGTTCTCCTGAATGCGCGAGGGCGTCACCGATTTGGGGATGACGATGTTGCCCAGCTGAATGTGCCAGCGGATGACCACCTGGGCGGGGGTGCGCTCGGCCTCCTGCGCGATCCGGGCGATCACCGGATCTTTCAGGACGGTCCCCTGACCCAGCGGGCTCCACGCTTCGGTCGCGATGCCGTGTTCGGCATGGAAGGCGCGCAGTTGCGCCTGCACGAGGTTGGGGTGCAGCTCGATCTGGTTCAGCACCGGGGTCTCGCCGGTCTCGCCGATGACCCGCTCCAGATGTTCGACCTTGAAGTTCGACACACCGATCGAGCCAACCCGACCCTGTGACTTCAGCGCCTGAAACGCCCGGAACGTGTCGAGGTAGCGATCCGCCGCAGCTACCGGCCAGTGAATAAGATAGAGATCCAGATAGTCGAGGCCGAGCCGCTCCATGCTGGCGTCGAAGGCGCGCAGCGTCGAGTCGTAGCCCTGATCGGCGTTCCACAGCTTGGTGGTGAGGTAGACCTCGTCGCGGGGCAGGCCGGATTTGCGCACGGCCGTACCGACCTCGGTCTCGTTGGAGTAGGCCGCCGCGGTGTCGATGCTGCGGTATCCCACCTCGAGCGCCGACATCACCGCGGCCTCCGTCGCGGACTCGGGAACCTGGAACACACCGAAGCCGAGCTTGGGTATCACCTTCCCGTCGATCAACACTATCGACGGCACTGCGCTGGTCTCGCTGCGATAGGTCACAATGCGACGGTAGAAGCGGTTCGCCGAACCGTCAACGAACGCTCCTCGCGTGTTGATATGGCAATCTCACGGTAAACCCAACCGACGGTACCGCAGCCGCCGGACGGCACGCAGCTGCTCACTCGGCCTGCTCCGCAACTCGGCCAGCTCACCCGCGATCGCGTCGACCATGCGCCGGGCGAACGCGGTCGGCTCGTCCGCGGCGTCGGGAAATTCGGGCACGATGCGATCGACCACGCCGTCGGCCAGCAGTTCGGCCGCGCGGATGCGCTGTGCCGCAGCCAGTTCCGGTGCGTGCCCGGTATCACGGAAGACGATGGCGCTGGCGCCCTCCGGGGGCAGCGGCGCCAGCCAGGCGTGAGCGGCGGCCAGGACCCGGTCGGCCGGAAGCAGGGCCAGCGCGCCGCCGCCGCTGCCCTGTCCCAGCAGCACCGAAACGGTCGGGGTGTCGAGTGTCACCAGATCGGCCAGACAGCGGGCGATCTCGGGGGCCAGACCGCGCTCCTCGGCCTCGCGTGACAGGGCCGCACCGGCGGTATCGATCACCAGGACCAGTGGCAATCGCAGCTCGGCCGCCAGCTGCATACTGCGCCGGGCCTCGCGCAGCGCGGCCGGACCCATGGTGTTCTCGCCGGTCTGACCGGCGCGATCGTGGCCGAATATCACGCACTCCCGACCCCGCAGGCGGGCCAGGGCATGCACCACTGTCCGATCGGCTTCACCCTGTCCGGTGCCGCTGAGCGGAACCCGGTCGGTCGCGCGACGCAGCAGCTCACGGATGCCCGGCCGGTCCGGGCGGCGGGAGATCAGCACCGAATCCCACACGGCGCGACGATCATCCGGGACCGCTGCGGCATCCGGACCGGGCACGTCGACCACGGGGCTGTGCACCGGGTCGCCGATCACCACATTCAGCACCCGATGCACGATCCGGCGGAACACCCGCACCGGGACGACGCCATCGATCACGCCGCTGCGATACAGGTTCTCCGCGGTCTGCACCCCCTCCGGAAAGTCCCGGCCGTACAGCGCCCGATAGACCCGGGGACCGAGGAAGCCGATCAACGCGCCCGGCTCCGCGAATGTCATATGCCCCAGCGAACCCCAGGACGCGAATACCCCGCCCATCGTCGGATCGCGCAGATACACCAGGTACGGATGCCCGGCCGATTTATGCGCCGCCACGGCCCCGGCGACCTTGACCATCTGCACGAACGCGACCGTGCCCTCCTGCATTCGGGTGCCGCCGGAGGTCGGTGAGGCCACCAGCGGCAGCCCCAACTCGGTGGCGCGCTCGACCGCGGACACGATCCGCTCGGCCGCGGCCACCCCGATCGATCCGGCGAGAAAGCCGAATTCGCAGGCGATCACGGCTATGCGGCGGCCGCGCAGACGTCCCTCACCGGTCAGGACGGACTCGTCGGTCCCGGCCCGCACGGCCGCCGCGCGCAACTCCGCGCGATACCGCGCCGTGGCGGGTATCTCGGCAGGTGCTCGATCCCAGCTCACGAACGAGCCGGGGTCGAGCAGTTCGTCCAGCAACTCCCGCGCCGAGATCTTCACAGCACGAGACTAGCCGTCGCCCTATTCCGAGCAGCCCGAAGCGGCGAGGGTGCCTCGCCCTCGGCAGGGATACGCACCGGTTCCAGCGCGCTGAAGCGGGTGCGTATCCCTGCAGGGCGAGTACCTGTGCCGTAGCGCCGGAACACGCCGCGGTATGTAATGCCCTTCGGAATACCGGACCGCTCAGTAGCCCTGGACGACCTTGCGCAGCGCGTACTCGGTGACCGAGACCAGCGCCTGCTTCACCGGCTCACGCCGGCGCGCATCGATCGACATGATCGGCACATCCGCGGGGACCGCCAGCGCCTGGCGGATGTCCTCGGTCGGATACCGGGGCGCATCGTCGAACTCGTTGATGGCCACCAGGAAAGGTAGGCTGCGCGCTTCGAAATAATCGACCGCCGCGAAGCTGTCCTCCAGCCGACGGGTGTCGACCAGCACCACGGCGCCGATGGCGCCGCGGATCAGGTCGTCCCACATGAACCAGAAGCGGTACTGCCCAGGTGTGCCGAACAGGTAGAGCACCAGGTCATCGGCGAGGCTGATCCTGCCGAAGTCCATGGCCACCGTGGTGGTGGCCTTCGTCGGCACGGCGGCCAGGCTGTCGACGCCAACACTGGCGTTGGTCACCAAGGCCTCGGTGCGTAGCGGAACAATCTCCGATACGGCACCGACAAGGGTTGTTTTACCCACACCGAAACCGCCGGCGACCACGATTTTCGCCGAAGTCGGCTTACTCGTGCGCGTATCGACGGCCGTCGAATCATATACGCCGGAGTCCACTGAGAACCCTTTCGATCAGCTCGCGACGTTCATCGTCGCTCGAATCGTCTTTCAATGTCGCCGAGACTCGTACGTGTCCGGCCTCGATGAGGTCGGCGACGAGGACTCTTGCCACCCCGATCGGAATACCCAGCCGGGCGGCCAGTTCGGCGACAGATGGCGACTCCCTGCACAACTCCACGATGGACGTCTCGATGTTGGTGAGTTCGAACTGCCGCTCCAGGGCGACCGGATGCGATGCGACGAGAGCCTCCAACGCCAACTCGACCGTCGGCCGTGTCCGACCGGCGGTCAACGAGTACGGGCGTACGAGGCTGGGCTCGGCGCTCCCCATGCGCTGGTTGTCTATGTCCATCCCACCATCAGGAACCCATCGTGACGCGAGGTGTGGCCTGGACTGTCTGGCCCACTCGCTCGACCAGCAGCGCCATCTCGTATCCGACCTGGCCGATATCGCAGGACGTATTCGTCAGCACCGCCAGATAGGACCCGTCGCCGACGGCCATCAGGAGTAGGTAGCCGTGTTCCATCTCGACTACCGACTGCAGGACGGTGCCGCCCTCGAACAGGTTCGACACGCCCACCGAGAGGCTGGCTAGCCCCGCGGTGACAGCGGACAACTGCTCGGCACGGTCTACGGGCAACTGAGCGCTCGCGGCCATCAACAGGCCGTCCGCCGAAACCAGCACGGCATGAGCGACGCCAGGAACCTCGTTGGCGAAGTTCGAAACCAGCCAGTCCAGCTGACGGTTCGTACCACCTAGATCGGGGTTCATCGGTCTCCTTTATCTCCGGTTAGGTTCATTGCCTTCATTGCGCGGCCATCCCGGACGCCCTGCTGGTGACGACTCAGACTTGACCTGATGGATTCGGGGTCACGCCCGCGGCCACCAGCCGGGGCTCGGTCGGCCTTCGCATGAACGCCACCGGGCACCAGCCGGTTACCCGGATCGCGTTGCGGCAATCCGGATTCGGTGCGCTTCTCCGAGGGGGTCTCGATGGCCCGCCGGGCGGCCTCCCAGCCCTCATCACCCGGTGATTCGAAGGCGGCGGCCATCTGAGACCGGTCCGAGTTCGGATCGGACAGCCAAGCCGACATCATCTCGGCGAAGATCGGGCTGTCCGCCATGGTGGCGGGGGTCTCCTCCGCGGGCTGCAGACGAGTCTGGAAGAACGCGGCCGTCTTCTGCGGGTTGGACCGGAAGCTGTGGCGGCCGCGCTCGCGCCCGTCACCCGAGTCCTCGGACAGGTCCGCGGATTCGGCCTCCCGCTCCGGCGCGCGCGGCAGGCTCAGCCCCGGTGTCGGCAGCGGCCGCGGCGGCAATCCGGCGCCCGGCTGCCGGCGCGGCAGACCGCCGAGACCCGGATCACGCTCCGGCAGGGCTGTACCACCCGCATCCCGCTGCGGCAGACCGGTTCCGGTCACCTCTCGCTTCGGCAGGCCACCGCCCGAATCGCGCTGCGGCAGACCGTTACCCGAGGGCAGATCACCGGTCAGCGGATCCCGCTTCGACCGCCCGCCGACCAGCGGATCCCGCTGCGGCAAACCACCGCTCGACGGCTCTCGCTGGGGCAAACCATCACTCAGCGGATCGCGCCGCGGCAGACCGTTACCCGACTCCCGCTGCGGCAGACCATCGCCCAGCGGATCGCGCCGTGGAAGACCGCCATTCGAATCGCGCTGGGGCAGGCCACCGTTCGTGTCACGCTGCGGCAGACCACCACTCGTGTCACGCTGCGGCAGGCCACCGTTCGCATCACGCTGCGGCAAACCGCCACCCGTGTCACGCTGCGGCAGGCCACCGTTCGCATCACGCTGCGGCAGACCACCACCCGTGTCACGCTGCGGCAAACCACCACTCGCATCACGCTGCGGCAAACCACCGTTCGTGTCCCGCTGCGGCAACCCGCCATTCGTGTCACGCTGCGGCAGACCATTGCCCAGAGCATCGCGTGCCGGAAGACCATTCCCGCCGGCATCCCGCTGCGGCAGACCACCCGCGCCGCGCCGCGGCAGACCGTTGGCGCCGGGCTGACGCTTGGGCAGACCGTTACCGCCGACATCGCGGCCGTCGGCGTCCGAACCGCTCGGATCGCGCTGCGGCAGACCGTTGCTCGCGGGATCCCGCGGCGGCAGACCACCCGCCAGCGAATCCCGTTGCGGCAGACCGCCGCTCGGATCACGCGGAGGCAGACCGTTACCTGCGCCGCCGCGCTGCGGCAGACCGCCCGCGCCGCGCTGGGGAAGGCCGCCCGCTCCGGGCTCCCGCAACGGCAGACCGGGGTTGGTCGGCGGACGTTCCGGCAGACCCGAGCCGCCGGTCTCACGCAGTGGCAGGTTCGGGTTGGTCGGCGGACGTTCGGGCAGACCCGGCCCACCGGGCCCGCGCTGGGGCAAACCACCGGATCCGGCATCGCGCGGCGGTATGCCGCCCGAACCCGGTTCGCGCTGCGGCAGGCCGTTACCGCCCAGACCGTTACCGCCGCCACGCTGACGCTGCGGCAGACCACCCGGACCACCCGGACGCGGCGGCTGCCCCGCCGCACCGGGCTGGCGCTTGAGCATATTCGCGGCCAGGCTCGCCTGCGGCTGCAGGCCACCGGCGGCGGCCGGACGCTGCGGCAGATTCGCACCCGGCTGCGCGGCCGGCGCCTGCGGGCCGTTCGCACCGGGCTCGCGCTGCGGCAGACCGTCGGATCCACGCTGTGCGACGTTCTGTCGCACCGTGGGACCGTTCGTCCCGGGCTGACGCTGTGGCAGTCCGCCGGACACCGAGGTTCCCGGCTGACGCCGCGGCAGGCCACCGATCCGGTCCGCACCGCCGGAGTCGGCGCCGCTCTGATCGCCCCGGCTCGGCGCGTCCAGCAGACCATTGGCCGCCGCACCACCGGCCGCACCGATGAGCCCGCCCGCGACACCGTCGTCGACCGCCGCGGTGCGATCGTCCGCACCGGCCGCGAGCTGCCCGCCCGCACCGGGATCCACGGTGACCATCATGTTGCCGCTCGGGGTGCGGGTGACCGCACGCGTCTGCATCGACGCCGCAATACCTGACTGATCCGCCGTCGGCCGCGGCTTCGCCGGGGTGATCGACTGCAGGTTCGCCTGCGTCGGCACCGACATCGTGCCACCCACCGGCGGCACGATGATCGGCTTGGGCAGGTGCACCGTCACGGTGACACCCGGATCGCGGGCCGTGTCGAATGTCGCTCGCAGCCGCACCGTCAATCCGTGACGCTCGGCCAGGCGGCCGACCACGAACAGACCCATGTGCCGCGCGGTGTCCGGACCGACCTCGGCCGTGGTCTCGAGGCGGCGGTTGATATCGGCCATCTCGGCCGGGGGCATACCGATGCCACGGTCGGCGACCTCGACGAGCAGGCCCTGATCGTGGGCCTGCGCGAAGGTGAACTTGACATCGGTCTCCGGCGGCGAGGCGCGTAGCGCGTTGTCCAGCAGCTCGGCGAACAGGTGCGCCAAGTCCGAGGCCGCCGGTTCGGTGATGGCGCCGCGCGGGGTCGCGCCCAGCTTCACCCGCTCGTAGTCCTCCACCTCGGAGATGGCCGCACGCAGCACGTCGGCGATCTCCACGGGGGCGGACTTACCGCGGCGCTGCCGGGTACCGGCCAGAATGAGCAGGTTGTCACCATTGCGCCGCATACGGGCGGCGAGGTGGTCCAGCCGGAAGAGGTTTTCCAGCAGGCGCGGGTCCTTCTCGTCGTACTCCATCGCCTCGATGAGCGAGAGCTGATGGTCGACCAGTGACTTGGAGCGCCGGGCCAGGGTCTCGAACATGTCGTTGACCTGGCTACGCATCGAGGCCTGGTCGGCGGCCAGGCGCAGGGCCTGCCCGTGGATGTCGTCGACGGCGCGCGCGAGCTGACCGACCTCCTCGTCGGTGGGCACCGGCATCGGCTCGAGCGGCACCTCCTCGGGGCTGGCGCCGTCACGCAGCCGCGCGACCTCGTGGCCGAGGTCGTACTCGGCCACGCGCAGCGCGGCCAAGCGCAGCCTGCGCAGGGGCACGATCATCGAGCGGGCGATCACCACCGCGAGCATCAACGCGGCCATGATGGTGACGATCACGATCGCGGCATACCGAATCGCGCCGGTCCGGGCGTTGTCCGCCAGGACGTTGACGCGCGAGATGATGTCGGAGCTCGCCTTGTTCACGACCGTCTGATAGACGTTCAGGCTGTCCAGCACCGATTGCCGCAAATCCTGGATCGGGATCTGCCCGGCGGCGACCTGCGAGCCGGTGGTGAGCTGGATCCGCTTGGTGACCCAACTGGTCAGCTGGGCGATCGTCGGATCACCGTCCGGGAACCGATGCGACAGGATGTTCAGCATCTGCCGCTCGGTGTTCTCCGCGATCAGCAGGTCCTGCACGCCGCCCTTGGGGTCGCCGCGCAACGCCTCCGCCAGGCCCGCGGCCTCGGAGACCATCACCGCGCGGGTGTTCAGCGAGTCGACCAACCGCTGCTTGGCCGCGTCGACGCCCGGATCGGAGATCGTCGCGGTGATCGCCTCGGTGGTGCGGACACTGCTCTGGCGGATCGCCTCCTCCTGGTTGAGGGCGTCCTGCACGGTCGGCGTCGGGTTCTTCCCGCCGGCCCGGACGGCCTGCGCACCCGTGATCATCCCGTCGATGGCCGCCCGGCCACCGGGCACGCCGTCCAACCGCGGGGCGGCCTTCTGTGCGGCCTGGATTGCCCCGTCCAACTGGGTGAGGTCGGCGTCCTGCACCAGGGACTGCCCCGGGCCGATCTCCACCATCTGCTCACCGGACACCACCGCCGACGCGGCGCTGAGCCCGGTCACTGCCGGAATCGCCGACACCTGGGTGACCGAGGTGTTCAGTTGACTCGAGTCGCTGAACTGGGCCGCGATCCTGGACGCGCCGAGCACCACCGATACAAGGAGGGGGACGGCAAGGACGGCCGTAACCTTCCAACGCAGGTCCCAGTTGCTAAGCGCCCAACGCTTGTTGCCGGACCTAGCGGCGTCACGCATCTCCACTCACTTTCCAAACTGGCCCCAGCCATGCGCCATCAGCGAGCCTCCACAATCGCATGGCTGGGCTCGTTGGGCACACCTGGCCGAGAACTGCGGCAGGCCGTGAATGTGCGTCCTTGACGGCCGAAATATGTGACATGCGATTCTAACGGATCAATAACTTCTTGTGTGACCTCTTGGCAACCTTCAGCCATTGACCTGCCGGTTCCAGACAAAATCAAAGGTCGCAACGTCCGCCCGGACGTCGCGTGAAGTCTGCCACAATCAGGCTGATCTATCGAGGCGGGCATCGAGGCGAGGCAGGGAGTCACACGGTTGAAGGCGAAGCAGGAGTACCGGCCCACCTACCAGACGAGCCTGGTCGACCCGTCGGACTTCTGGCGTGCCGCCGCGGAGGCTGTCAGCTGGGATGTTCCACCCACTCAGATCCTCGACGGTGCGGCCCGTCCGACGGCCCGCTGGTTCCCGGACGCTCGCTTGAACACCTCCTACAACGCGCTGGATCGGCATGTGCGCGATATCACACCGCAAGCACCCTCGACGGAGGATACCTCGGGCCGTGATCTTTCCGACACCGATTCGTCATCCCCCGGGGATGAAAGCTTTCCCATCGGAGGTCGCGCCGATCAACCGGCCCTAATATACGACTCCGCTATGACGGGCGCCACAGTCGTCTATACCTACGCCGAGCTGCTGGACGAGGTCGCCCGGTTGGCCGGTGCGATGCTGCGACTGGGGGTGCGTCCCGGCGATCGCGTCATTATCTATATGCCGATGATTCCCGAGTCGGTCATCGCGATGCTGGCCTGCGCCCGAATCGGCGCGGTGCACTCGGTGGTCTTCGGCGGATTTGCCGCACATGAACTGGCTGCCCGCATCGACGATGCGGAGCCGGTGCTGATCGTCACCGCATCCGGCGGCCTGGAACCCAACCGGCGGATCGAATACCCGCCGATCGTGCTGGACGCGCTCGAGCTGGCGCGCACTACCGTGCCCAGACATGTGGTGGTCAAGCACCGCGCCGGCTTCCCGGCGCTGCGCTTCGCCGCCCCGCAACCCGCTACGGACCGACTACCCGGTTCCTCGGAAAGCGTCGCCGCCCAGTGGCTGGATTGGGAGGATATGGTCCTTGACGCGCAACCGGCCGATCCGGTGCCCGTCGCGGCCACCGACCCGCTCTACATCCTCTACACCTCCGGCACCACCGGCAGACCCAAGGGCGTGGTGCGCGACAACGGCGGCCATGCGGTCGCACTGGCCTGGTCCATGCGCTACATCTACGACATGTCGCCGGGGCAGGTCATGCTCACCACGTCCGATATCGGCTGGGTGGTCGGACACTCCTACATCGTCTACGCGCCCCTGCTCATCGGCGCGACCACCGTGTTGTACGAGGGCAAGCCGATCGGCACCCCGGACGCCGGAACCTACTGGCGGCTGGTCGAGCAGCACCGGGTGCACGTCATGTTCACCGCACCCACCGCACTGCGCGCCATCCGCCGCGCCGACCCCGAGGCCGCCCTGGCCCACCGGTACGACCTGTCCACGCTGCGGGCGCTGTTCTGCGCCGGGGAGCGGCTGGACCCGGCGACCCTCGAATGGACCCGCGACGTCCTGCTGGAGAGTCATCCCGACTGCCCGGTGGTGGACCACTGGTGGCAGACCGAGACCGGCTGGCCGATCTGCGCGGACCCGCTGGGCCTGCAAGAGCTTCCGATCAAGATCGGTTCGGCCTCGCTGCCGGTGCCCGGCTACCGGCTGCGGGTGCTGGACTACGAGGGCGACGCGGTGCCGGTGGGCACCGAGGGCAATATCGTGATCGGGCTACCGCTGCCCCCCGGCACCCTGACCGGCCTATGGGGCGACGACGAGCGATTCGAACAGTCCTATCTCTCCGCCTTCCCCGGCCACTACCTGACCGGCGATTCCGGCTACTTCGACGAGGACGGCTACCTATACGTCCTGGGCCGCAGCGACGATGTGATCAACATGGCCGGGCACCGACTATCCGCGGGCGGCATCGAGGCCGCCGTCGCCGGACATCCCGCGGTCGCCGAATGCGCGGTGATCGGCATTCCCGACGAGCTCAAAGGTCAGCGGCCGATCGCCTACGTGGTACTCAAGACCGACGCGACCGGTGAGACCGTCCCGGTCGACCCGGATGAACTGCGCGAGGAGCTGATCGCCCGGGTGCGCGCACAGATCGGGGCCATCGCGACGCTGCACGACGTGGTGATCGTGCAGGCGCTGCCCAAGACCCGGTCCGGCAAGATCATGCGCAGGACGATGCGGCAGATCGTGTCGGGTGACCCCTGGGAGATGCCCGCGACCATCGAGGATCCGGACGTGCTGATCGCACTGGCCGACCAGATCATGGTCGGCCGCCATCCCGGGCCCGCCCCCGCGGGCTCGGGAGATCCATCGGTCTCGTCCTCATAGTTTTCTCAGAGTAGGTTCACACCGATCCCAGAGCTGATGCCTAGAGTCGAGGCATGATCTCGCCGCGTTCACGCCTCGCCGGTATCGCCCTCACAGTCGGCGGGCTGACCACCGCCGCCGCCCTCCTCACCCCCGGTATCGCCGCCGCCGACCCCACCGACATGATGGCGCCGCTGCTGAATACGACCTGCAGCTTCGACCAGGTCGACCGCGCGCTGCATGCCAAGAACCCCCAGATGGCCTCGATTCTGGATCAGAATCCGAGTATGAAGGCGCAGCTGCAGCAGAAGTTCAACGAGCCACCGGCCCAGCGCCGCGCCGAGGTCCAGCAGTACCTCGCCCAGAATCCGAACGCCGCCCAGCAGGCCCAGAACGATCCGCGCGCGGGGCAGCTCCAGCAGACCATGCAGGCCGTCGCCGACTCCTGCCACAACTACTAAAGCTCCGTCACCTTCCCCGAGTTGCCGCCCGCACCTGTGCAGAATGAATCTGTGAGCGAGCGCGACAACCCTAGTGTCCTGTTGGTCGACGACGACGAGGATCTGTTGGCGTCGGTCGAGCGGGGGCTGCGGCTATCCGGATTCCGGGTGCTCATCGCCCGGGACGGGGCCGAGGCGCTGCGTTGTGTGAACGAGCAGTCGCCCGACGCCCTCGTCCTGGATATGAACATGCCGGTGCTGGACGGCGCCGGGGTGGTGACGGCGCTACGCGCGATGGGCAACGAGGTGCCCATCTGCGTGCTGTCCGCCCGCAATTCGGTGGACGATCGGATCGCCGGGCTGGAATCGGGGGCCGACGACTATCTGGTCAAGCCGTTCGTGCTGGCCGAACTGGTCGCCCGGATTCGGGCGCTGCTGCGCCGCACCGACGCCGTACCGCAGCTGTTGCCGGGTGCGATCACCGTGGGCCCGGTGGAGGTCGACGAGGCGGGCTACCGCGCGCTGCTGAACGGCCGTGAGATCGAACTCACCAAGCGCGAATTCGAGCTGCTCTCGACACTGGCACGCAACGCGGGAGTGGTGCTGAGCCGCGAGCGCCTGCTGGAACTGGTCTGGGGCTACGACTTCGCCGCGGATACCAATGTGGTCGACGTCTTCGTCGGCTACCTACGACGCAAACTCGAGGGCGACGGGACACCGCGCATGCTGCACACCATTCGCGGTGTCGGGTTCGTCCTGCGAGCGCCGAAATGAGCACGGGCGCCGATTCCACGGTAGCCACCCCCCTGATCGACTCGAGTTGCCCGCGGTCCGCCACACCGGGCCGCCCGCGCATCCGCCGCTCCTACTCCCTGCGCACCAGGGTGGCCGCGGCCGCGGCGCTGGGGGCGATCATCATCACCGCGCTGCTGGGCTGGATGTCGGTGCTGGCGATCAAGCGCAACAGCCTCGCCCAGGCCGACCAGGAACTGGCCGTGGCCTCCCGTCTCGTGCTGATGCAACCGGTGATCGCCGTGGGTGTGCTGTCGCTGGTCAACACGAACAAGGATCTGGCCGTCACCGTGCGCGACGACGGCACGGTATCGGCGTCGACGATCATCGAACTGCCGCAACTGGATCCGGGTTCGTACACGCTGTCGCTGGACGACACCCCCTACCGGGTGCTCGCCACCACCGAGAATCAGCGGGCGGGCCGCACGGTATCGATAGCCATTCCGCTCAACGACGCCTATCACACGAACAGCGAACAGCGTCACTGGGTGCTGAGCGCCGCCGGACTGGCGATGCTCGCCGCTGCCGGGCTGGGCTGGGTATTCGGCGGCCGAGCGGTGCGGCCGATCGTGGATCTCACCCGGCAGGTCAGCCAGCACAGCGGCACCGGGGCGGAGGCGCCGGTCGCGGGTTCGGGCGTGCGCGAGGCCGAACAACTCGCCGAGGCGGTGAACCATCTGCTGGAACGAGTGCGCAAGGCCCAGGCCGAGACTGCCGCGGCACTGGAGACCGCCCGGGATTTCGCGGCGGTGTCCGCGCACGAGCTGCGCACCCCGCTGACCGCCATGCGCACGGACCTCGAGGTGCTGCGCACCCTGGATCTGGACGAGCAGCAGCGCGCGGAGATCCTCACCGACCTGCAACGCAGCGAGGAACGGGTGGAGGCGACACTCGCCGCGCTGGAACGACTGGCCGCCGGCGAGCTCACCAACGAACGCGACCACGTCGAGACCGATATCGCCGATCTGGTCGACCAGTCCGCACACGACGCCATGCGCCACTTCCCGACGCTGGCCGTGCGCATCGACACAGATCCCGAGCTGATCACGCGCTGTCTGCCCGCCGGACTACGCCTGGCGGTGGACAACGCGCTGACCAATTCGTACCGGCATGGGGGCGCCACGCAGGCGCTGGTGTCCGCACACCGCACCCCGAAGGGCATCGTGATCTCCGTCGACGACAACGGCCGTGGCATACCCGCCGACGAACGCACCGCGGTCTTCGACCGCTTCTTCCGCGGCAGCCAGGCCACCAAGGGCGGCTCGGGCCTGGGCCTGGCCCTGGTCGCCCAGCAGGCCCAACTGCACGGCGGGCGAGCCTACTTCGAGGACAGCGACATGGGTGGCGCGCGCCTGGTCCTGGAGCTTCCCGACCGATAAGGCCGCCCACCGGCCGGATATCCGGCCGGTGGGCGGCCTCTTGCGCGCTCGGCGCTGGAAAGTTCTAGTTGACGACGTCGATCAGGTCGATGACGAAGACCAGGGTCTTGCCGGACAGCTGATGACCGGCGCCCGCGGGACCGTAGGCCAGCTCCGGCGGGATTGTCAGCTGGCGACGCCCGCCCACCTTCATCCCCGGAATGCCCTCCTGCCAGCCCTCGATCAGGCCGCGCAGCGGGAAGGTGATGGATTCGCCACGACCCCAGGACGAGTCGAATTCCTCGCCCGTGTCGTATTCGACGCCCACGTAGTGCACCTCGACGGTGCCGCCGGGCACCGCCTCCGCGCCCTCCCCGTCGACCAGGTCCTTGATCACCAGCGTGCTGGGCGCCGGGCCGTCCTGGAACTCGACTTCAGGCTTGGTCATGCGTCCTCTTCCGTATCGGTGGATTAGCCAGTTAAGCGTTCACCATATCGTTGCCCGCGAAACCAGAAACTCCGTATGGATGATCAAGCGCACATTGCCCCGACAACCTCGGAATATGACGAGTCGACCGAACCATGCGCCGAGCGCGTCGTCCGGACCTGACACCGACGCGGCGGATCCGGAGCGCCGGCGCCGGACATGCTCGAGCGGGTCGTCGCCTCGGCATGCTGTTCGGTGGCTCGGGCGCCGTGTGGACAAGGCAGGATGGATCGCCGTGGCCGTAGTGATCGATATAGACGACCCCGCAGACACCCGGGTCGATGGGTTTCGCGACCTCAAGTCCGCGGACCGGCGGCCCGATCTGCCGGAGCGGCAGGGGCTGGTGATCGCCGAGGGAGTCGTGGTGGTGCAGCGCATGCTGACCTCGCGGTTCATCCCGTTCGGGCTGTTCGGCGTGCCGCGGCGGTACGAGGAGCTGGCCGGCGATCTGGCTGGGGTGGACGTGCCGTACTACCGGGCCACCGCGGAGGTGATGGCCGAGGTGGTGGGCTTCCATCTCAATCGCGGCGTGCTGGCCGCCGCGCGGCGGCCGCCCGAACCGGACCTGGACGCGGTGCTGGATTCCGCGCGCACGGTCGCGGTGCTCGAGGGCATCAACGACCACGAGAACATCGGCTCGATCTTCCGCAACGCGGCCGGGCTCGGCGCGGACGCGGTGCTGTTCGGCGATCGCTGCGCCGATCCGCTGTACCGCCGCGCCGTGCGGGTCTCGATGGGGCACGTGCTGCGCGTCCCGTTCGCCAGATTGCCGCAGTGGCCCGGTAGCCTGGAGTCGTTACGCAGCAGAGGATTCCAGATCATCGCACTCACCCCGAATCCGGCCGCGGCCACGCTTGCGCAGGCCCTGTCCGGCGAGCGGGTCGCGCTGCTGCTCGGCGCCGAGGGCCCGGGTCTGACCGAGGAGGCGATGTGCGCCACCGACATCCGAGCCCGCATCCCCATGACACCCGGCACCGATTCGCTCAACGTGGCCACCGCCGCCGCGATGGCCTTCTACGAAAGGGTGCGTAACTCATGAGCTCTCTGCCCCGGCCACAGGGCACCCGATACGGCGCCTACCCGGAACCAACGCCATGGGCCGCCGGAATCGCAGTCGCGGCCCTGGTCGCAGCACTCACCGCCGCCGGCGTCTACTCCTTCGGAATCGCACTGGCCCAGGTCCACTGGCTACTCGCGGTAGCCGTAAACCTCATCGCCGTCGGCGGCGCGGCGCCGTCCGCCTGGCGCTGGCGCACCACACCGGTCGTACGCTGGGTGCTCGCAGGCATCGCCGCCGGCATCGCCCTGGCATGGTTCGGCCTACTGGTCGTCGCGATCGTGTCCTAGACGGCTGAGCATCCCCGACCCCATTGCAACGTCATCCCCATCGGCTGGACACGGCGGCGGAGCGGATACCCGGGTCGGGCGTATTCTCGCTGGTGCGGCTCGCCCTCGAATGAGCCGGGTGGCCTTGGCACCGGCATACGACTTGTGTACCGCGGTTGTCAGCTGAAGACACCCTCGAGCGTATCCGCTGTCAGGACCCGCTCGGTCCATGTGCGGAGCTGCGTAATGTCCGCGCTGTTCACGGCGTTGATCACGTCGGCGGGCACAGACCGAAACTTCGCCCGCAGCTGTTCCAGCAACGTCTGCGCGCGACCTCGGGCCTCACCTCGGGCCTCACCTCGGGCCTCACCTTCGGCCACGTATTTTTCGGCGAGTGTCACGGCGATCTCCTTCGCTCTCGGACCCAGCAGCTCGTATATCGGTTGTAGATCACCCTTGCCGATCGAGTGGGCGGTGACAAACAAAATATACTCCATCACGTACTCGAACCGCTGTTCCCCGCCTGTGGCATTGAATGATTTATGCAGGTCAGGGCCGTAGTCTTGGGTCAGCAGGCCGATCAGGTCCGGGTTGCGGGGACCGAACCGCAGCAGCACCTTGAGCACCCGCAACTCTGGAGGCTGGGGCAGGGCCAGCATGGCCGGTTCGTCCAGCCGGTTGACATCGTCGAGCAGATATCGTGATCGCGGCACCAGCTCTCCCAGCGCCACGCGGGTCCGCTCGTCCAGGTCGATCAGATCGGCCAGATCCTGTGGGACATTCCAGCGGCGGCCCTCGGGGCTGCAGTGCATCACCAGCGGGATCACCATGGGCAGCTTCTCGGCGTCCGGATGCCGCTTCAGCCATGCACTCCAGAACCGCAGCCGATACTCCTCGAGCCGGTAGGGCATCATCGGATCCGGGCTACTCTGGTGCTCGACCAGGCAGTACAGGAACGCCTCGTTCCCGTCGATCAGCCGGGTCTCGAGCATCAAGTCGGTATGACGCTGCCGCAGATCAGGCCGCACGAAACTGCCCGGATACGGTTTCAGCCAGCCCCAATCGATCCGCGCCGCGGCGGCCTCGGACAGCTGAGAACGCAGCTCCGCGACAGCGTTCTCCTGGTTGCCCATCAATTCCTTGAACAACGAATCATAAGGGGTAGGAGGCGTATCAGCCATAACACGGCAACCTAGCCCCACCCCACCCGAATCCACAACAACCGACAGCGATTCACCCCGACACGCCGAAAACCCCACCCCACCAATGCGATCCGCGCGACCATGACTATGTACAGCGCGACAAGCAGTGTCGCGCTGTACAAGTGCACTGGCTACTCGCGGTTGCGGTGAACCTGATCAGGGCCGGTGGCACAGCGCCCACCACGTGGCGCCGGCGCACCACCCCAGTCGTGCGCTGGGTCCTCACCGGGATCGCCGGCAGAATCGGCTCCCTTCCTGGACTTCGCTGATCGAGAGCTTCATCGATAGCCGGCCAGACCTGTCCGCCGCCGATCGCGCCATCCTGTGCAGCTGGCTGGAGAATGTGCAGGGCACCTTCGAGATCCTGGATATGGAAGGTGATGACGGGTTTGTGGCGTTCAATCACATCGACGAACTGACCTACGTCGTGCGATCGAACATGGGGGCCACCGGGGTTTCGGCGTTGTCACCGGGCATGATCGTGGTCGGTCGTATCGTCCCCGTCTCGGACTTCTGGATGATCAGCGGGCCGATGGCGAGCTACCCAGCCGACCAAGCCAAGGTTTTGCTGGCAGAGGTACCCCAGCTACAGGCGTCGTATCCCGAAGCCGTGTTCCGCAATCCGGAAAAACTGGAGCAAGGCCGCCGGATGCAAGCCGAGCAGCGAGCCGACTTCATCGCCGTGCATGGTTCGGACACGGTCGTTGTTCCCGGCTCACAGGTGTGTGAGGTGCTGATGACGGCCTACCGACATACCTACGAACGCCATGGCAGCCTCGACGGCCCGGGGACCGAACCGGACTTTCCCCTCCCGGATTCGTGGACCGACGCCGATAGCGTCGGGATGATCTACGACGAACTAGACGGGCTGGGCTTCTACGTCGACTACGCCGTGCTGATCGACTGTTCGCCGATCCAGCTCTGCTGACGCGGCGCCGGTATCGCGGAACGTTGTCGGGCTATCTACGCGACGACGAGGTCAGCCCGGTGCCCATTGCCCGACTCGCGGCCGACAATCCGGACAACGCCAGCCGACTGTTCGCCAAACTCCTGAAGAGACCCGGATTCTCCTGGGACCGCGGGTTGCCACGCGCGCACGATAGATCCAGCCAAAAGCCCGCAGACGACAGCTCATCCAGCGCTGGACGACACGGCGGCGGAATTCCGCTCATCTCCGAGAAGGCTTCACCGACAGGGTGGGCGAACTCACCCGACCCGGTCGTGGCCGCGCAACCAGTTGAACCAGCGGTTTGCGGCGTGCTCGTCCGTCTTCGGTTCCTCCGGGCGGATCGGAATGGGGGCCTGGCCCTTCGGGAACAGGCTGAAGCCGCACACCTCGATATCCGCTGGGGTCAGCTCGGGCTCGGGCTCCTTTGTGCGGTAGCGGAATCCGAGCCATTCGGCGTTGGCGCCGTCGGCGAAGTCGAGTGGGTCGAAGGGGAGGGTTTGCGGATCCGGGAATTCGCCCGGGTGTAACCGCACCGGATGTTCCCCGGCCCAGTACGGACGCTCCCAGACCAGCGGCAGACCCTCGTCCTCGAGGATGTCGACCCGGGTGGAGCTGAACGACCGGCGGAATTCGCCACGCTCCCAATGGGCGAACGCGCCCCAGCCATGCCTGACGTCGTAGGAGATGAGGTAGGTGTGTTCGGAGGCCAGGGGGCGGACGAGCAGTTCGGGCAGTCGCGTCGGATGGCCCAGTGCGGCCTGGGCGCCGCAGACCACGGTGACGCCCGGATAGCAGCCGATGTACATCGAGCCCGGATCGGGTCCGGCCCATACCTTCAGCGTGCCCGAGGCGGCGGGCACCACGTCGCGATCGGGATTGAGCTGTTTGGCCAGGGCGAACGCGGCGGCCGGGTCGGGGTCCGGGTGCTCACGCAGGACCGACACCGGATCCGGGGCGTCGACGTACCAGAGGGAAGAAGCAGTAGACGGCACTTGCGACACCTCCCGATTCTCGTACGGATAAGCATAGCTACTCCGTAGCAAATCAAGCTGTGTTTGTCGGCAGCCACGCGACGAGCCGCGCCGAAAAACCTTGTCGGCTCGCCCTTCGGACAGGTTTCTCAGTGACCTGAGCTGCGCACACCCAGCAGCACGTCCTCCCAGGACGGCATAGGGGCCTTGCCGCGCTTGGGCTTCGCGCGAGTCTGCTTGGCGGGCTGCGGTGCGGATTCCTCGGCGGGCTTGTCCGCGTCGGCCTTCGCGGCGGTCGCCGACGCCGCCTTCGCGGCTGGAGCCGGGGCCTTCGCCGCGGGTTTGGCGGCGGGTGCGGGGGGCTTGGCGGCCGGAGCCGGGGCCTTGGCGGCCGGAGCCGACGGTGCGGCCTGCGGCTCCGGGGCGGCGGGTTCGCGCACCGGCGCGGAGTTTTCGCGGACCGGCGCGGCATACTCGGCGGCGGGAGCCGAGGGCTCGTGCACCGGAGCCGGCTCGCGCGTCGGGGACGAATGTGCCGGGCCGGGAGGCGTCACCGGAACCGAACCGCCGACGACGGCACGGTTCTCGTAGATCTCCTCGACCGGGTATTCCTGCACCCGAGGCTCGCTCACCGCGACCCGCGCCGCAGGGGGCTCCTCGAGCGGAGCGGGTGTCGGCGGGACGGGAGTGACCGGCTCGACCTGTTCGGCGGTGGGCTCGGGCAGGATGGTCGCCAGGCCGCGCAGCGACCGGCCGAAATCGGGATCGACAAGATCAGAGGCGGGATCGTCGAGCGGCGACACCGAGCCGCCGTGCGCGTCGGGCTGGAAGCGCCAGTGCGCGGCGATCACCGAACGGCCCGCCTGCCACTGTAATTGGGCCACCCAGTAGCCCTTCTCGTCCTTCCAGGCGTCCCACTCGGCGATATCGATGTTGTGGCCGCGCTCGGCGAAGGCGGCCGAGACCACCTGGATCAGCGTCTCGACGGCCGGGCCGTCCTTGCGCACCGGATGCGCCTTCTGCGCCAGCTCCGCCGCGCGCGCCCGCTCCAGCAGCACCGGATAGGCGAAGCGCTCGACCCGGCTCATTGGCATCCCGGATTCCTCGGTCACCTGCTCGACCGAGGCGCCGGCGCGGATACGGGCCTGGATATCGCGAGGACGCATCGTTGCTTCCGTTTCGATCTCGATCTGGCCGAATCGGGCGAGGTCTCCACGGGCGGCGGCACGCAACTTCTCATCAGCCGCGAGCTTGTACTTCTGGCCTGTCTCGGCATCGATGCACACGATGTGCGCGGAATCGGGCGTCAGACCGATCACTCGAAGCTCACGCACCGTTACCTCCTTATCGCCGCGTCGATCACAGCCAGGCTCGCGACACCGCCCACGTTCTGGAACAGTAGTGCACTTCTGGGATTCATGTGGCAAGACACGCGCGCGGAAATCTCTCGCGAAAGATCCGCACGCGTTATCGTGGCTTGTTCCGCCTCTCCGCGATTCAGCGCACGGCCGAGAGCCGTTGACCGTCGTGCATGCGTACCGGCGGTTGGCGGGCGAGCCGATTTTGGGGGTACCCGGCAGCTTGCCGCTGTCTCGACCGCGGTGGTTCTTTCTTAGTCTACTTTGTGATTTCCTGCACGACCCAGTCGATGCAGCGGGTGAGCTGGCTGACGTCCTCGGGGTCGATGGCCGGGAACATGCCGATGCGCAACTGGTTGCGGCCCAGCTTGCGGTACGGCTCGGTATCGACGATGCCGTTGGCCCGCAGGACCTTCGCGACCTGCGCGGCGTCCACCGAATCGACGAAGTCGACGGTGCCGACGACCTGCGAGCGATGCGCCGGATCGGCCACGAACGGGCTGGTGTATTCGGTCGACTCGGCCCACGAGTACAGCCGCGAGGACGAATCCAGGGTGCGCTTGACGGTCCAGTCCAGGCCGCCGTTGCCGTTCATCCAGTCCAGCTGGTCGGCGAACAGCAGCAGGGTGGCCAGGGCCGGGGTGTTGTAGGTCTGATCCTTGGAGCTGTTGTCGACGGCGATCGGCAGCGACAGGAACTCCGGGGTGTACCGGCCCGAATCGTGGATCTCGGCAACGCGTTCCAGCGCCTTGGGGCTCATCAGCGCCACCCACAGCCCGCCGTCGGAGGCGAAGCACTTCTGCGGCGCGAAGTAGTAGACGTCGGCGTCTGCGACGTCCACCGGCAGGCCGCCCGCGCCCGAGGTGGCGTCGATGGCGATCAGCGCGTTCTCCGAGCCGGCCGGGCGCTGCACGGGAACCGCGACACCCGTGGAGGTCTCGTTGTGCGCCCAGGCGATCACGTCGGCGGCCGGATCGGATACCGGCGCGGGGGCGGTGCCCGGCTCGCTCGACACCACGATCGGCTCACCGATGAACGGATTCTTCTTGGCCACCGTGGCAAACTTCGAGCTGAACTCGCCGTAGGTCAGATGCAGCGAGCGATCGCGGATCAGACCGAAGGCCGCGGCGTCCCAGAACGCGGTGGTGCCGCCGTTGCCGAGCACGACCTCGTACCCCTCGGGCAGAGAGAACAGCTCCCGCAGGCCCGCGCGCACCCGTGCGACCACATTCTTGACCGGCTTCTGCCGATGACTGGTGCCGAAGACGGAGGCTCCCACCTCGACCAGGGACCTCAGCTGTTCGGGGCGAACCTTGGACGGGCCGCAACCGAAACGTCCGTCGGCGGGCTTCAGTTCGGCGGGGATGCTCGGAAGGGCTGAGTCGTCCTTGGTCATGGTCCCACCCTAGTGGCCGAACCACACGGACAGCATTGGTGGGTACCCGGTACAACCGGGGCGACAAACCTGCGGTGGGAGACCGGTTACGACTCGGTTAATCAGATTTCGGGAATGCCCTCGCGGCGCTCCGACTGCCGTTACCGTGTCAGCATGGGTACGGCTGCGCAGGTCCCCGCAACAGCTCGGCCGCTGCGTGTCACCGCGACGCCCCCGCCACACGGCCGCCTCGCGCGGCTGACGGCGCTGCTGGGCTCACGCGGATCGCGGCACGGCGCCCTGTCCGAATCCGCGCAGCGGGAGGTACTGGCGCACGGGCTCGCGGGCACCGCGACGATTCTCGGCGTACGGCTGTGCCGGATGCCGCCGTTCACCGGGCCCTCCGTGGTTACGCACGCCGCCGCCCCCGAGTCGAACGGTGGGGATTCGAGCGAATCGGGCCACCGCTTCTGGGTGCGCATCCAATCCGACGGGCACCTGTACGAGACCCGGGTGCGCCAGCGGATGAGCGTGACGGATCTGGAGTCGATGCGGCCCGGCGACGTCGTCGGATGTCGCGTCGATCCGGGCAACCGCGACCGGGTGGTGTTGTACGTGCCCGGCGAACAGGAAGCCACGCGGGTCAGCATCGCCAAGATCCTGGCCAACGGGCGCCGCGCCGACGCCACGGTGCTGTCGACCACCCCGGTCGCCGCGGACTACACGGGTCGCGACGATCCGGTGCTGCGACTGGATCTGGAACTGCGCGCGTGGGACGAACCGCGTCCGTGGTGGGTGCGCATCATGCAGCCGGTACCGCTGTCGGCCATCGAAATGGTCGATCTGGGCAGGCATTTGGAGGTCGCCTTCTTCACCGTCGACCGCGGGGAGTCGGTGGCCGTGGACTGGGTCGCCTCGATGTACGAGTGACCTACGGCAGGTGCACGAATTCGTAGCCGGCCGACCGCAGCCGCGGCAGCGCGACCAGCATCCCCGGCCCGGTCCCGGATTTCGGGCGGTGCATATGGGCGATGGAGATCGCGCCGGGCGTGGCCTTGGCCATCTCCACCTGCACCTGGGCCGCATTGAAGGTCGCGCCCGCGTCGGCGTTGATGTCGAATCCGACCGGCGTGACGCCCAATTCGTGCACTATCCGCACGGCGACGTCGTCGTAGTGCGCGGTGCCGGGGCGGAAGAACCGCGGTGCGCGCCCGGTCAGGGCGATCAGCCGCTGCTGGTTTTCCCACACCTCGTCCACGGCCTCCCGCGCGGACCCGGTGCCGCGGATTCCGTAGGCGGCGCGGCCGGTCACAGACAGCGGGCAGTGCCGGTTGCCGTGGTTGCCGATCTCGAACAGCGGACTGGCCGCCAGCGACGCCGCACGCGCCGGATCGGCGTCGATCCAGCGCCTGTTGAGAAACAGCGTCGCCGGAATCCGCTGGGCGATCAGGTAATTGATCAGCAGATCGTTCATCTCGTCGTTGCCGGGACCGCCGCACGCGTCGAAGGTCAGGGCCATTTGCCTACCCTGGGGGGCGAACCCGGTGATGATGCCCGGCATGGCCATACCCCAGGCGACCGGCCGCTGCCCGGCGTGCGCGGCCGCTACCGCGCCCGGGTCCTCGACCGGTCGCGGCGCCGTCGGCGTCGGCGAGGAGGGCGTTGCCGGGGCGACGGCCGCGGCGGGTGTGACGCTGGGCGGAACCGGCCGCGCCGCATCGAGCGTCGCGGAAGGCACGAACGCCGCGGCTGCCGGACGCGATGCCGCCGATATGCGAGTGGTCGAACTGCCCAGTGCCGCACCGCATGCCGCCGTCGCCCACCCGGCGGCCGTCACCACTCCGGTGGCGAGCAGTCCGCGTCGCGTCAGCTTTCGCTCGAGCACGCTCGGATGCTAACGGAATCCGACCGCCACGCCCAGCGGCGTAAGCGATTTCCAGACAATCGTCACATCTGCGCCGCTGTCGAGACACAAGCCGCATGGGGATGCACAGGTCACCTGGGATGACAGCGCACACGCACCGGGGCGACAGGGTCGGTGCGCCGAAGCTACTTACCGGCGATGCTCGCCCAGCCGGTGACATCTTCCGGACGACGCGGACCCGGCCCGGTGTAAATGGCGGCCGGACGGACCAGCTTGCCCAGGCGCTTCTGCTCCAGGATGTGAGCACACCAGCCGGCGGTACGGCCGCAGGTGAACATCGCGGGCATCATATGCGCCGGGACCTCGGCGAAGTCCAGGATGACCGCGGCCCAGAACTCGACGTTGGTCTCGATGGCGCGATCGGGACGACGCTCGCGCAGCTCGGCCAGGGCGGCCTGCTCCAGCGCCGCGGCGACCTCGTAGCGCGGGGCGCCGAGACGTTTGGCGGTGGCACGCAGCACCCCGGCGCGCGGATCCTGCGCCCGATACACCCGGTGGCCGAAGCCCATCAGCTTTTCTTTACGGTCCAGGATGCCCTTGACCAGGGCGCGCGCGTCGCCGCTTCGCTCGACCTCCTCGATCATCGGCAGCACGCGGGCCGGTGCGCCGCCGTGCAGCGGGCCGGACATCGCGCCGATCGCGCCGGACAGCGCGGCGGCCACATCCGCGCCGGTGGAGGCGATGACGCGGGCGGTGAAGGTGGAGGCGTTCATACCGTGCTCGGCGGCGGACACCCAGTACGCGTCGATGGCCTCGATGTGCCGCGGATCCGGATCGCCCTTCCACCGGGTCATGAAGCGCTCGGTGACGGTGGCGCAGCCGTCGATCTTCTTCTGCGGCACGGCCGGGACATAGATACCGCGCGCGGACTGCGCGACGTAGGACAGCGCCATCACCGAGGCGCGGGCCAGATTATCGCGGGCGGTCGCGTCATCGATGTCCAGCAGCGGCTTGTAGCCCCAGATCGGCGCCAGCATGGCCAGACCGGCCTGCACGTCGACCCGGACGTCGCCGGTGTGCACCGGCAGCGGGAACGGCTCGGCCGGGGGCAGGCCGTGCCCGAACTCGCCGTCGACCAGCAGTGCCCACACATCGCCGAAGGTCACCCGGTTGGCGACCAGATCCTCGATGTCGACACCGCGATAGCGCAGCGAGCCGCCGTTCTTGTCGGGCTCGGCGATCTCGCTGGTGAAGGCCACTACGCCTTCCAGGCCGCTGACGAAATCCGGGGGTATTGCGGGGTTTGCGGGTGCCGCGGCGCTGGTTGTCATGCGGTGACTCTCCTTGCGATCGGGCCGCACGAACTGGTGGGCGGCCACTACTCGATACAACGCGCTGGTAGTGGCGGGTGTGCCCGGCGAATGACCGAGCGCGTCGATCGATATGAACCTTAGTCCTCGCGCTACCGCGGAGTAACGTCTGGCCCATGGGCGACGACGTGACCTCACCAGGTTTGCCGGAGCGGGAATCGGGTACCGCGATCCCGACACACGTGGAGGTGGATCGGGCGATGCGCGCGGAACTGGATATCGCCGCCATGCGCGCCGAATACGGCGGCGATCCGGATCTGGACGAGTCCTGGTTGGCCGACGGATGGGAACCGTTGCTGCGCAACTGGATCGAACAGGCCACGCGCGCGGGCATCGCCGAGCCGAACGCGATGACGCTGGCGACGGTGGAGATGAGCGACGCCGGGCCGCGACCCGCCTCGCGCACGGTGTTGTGCAAGGGCCTGTCCAGCACCGGTGTGACTTTTTACACAAACTACGACTCGGCCAAGGGCGAGCAGCTCGCCGCGGTCCCGTATGCCTCGATCACCTTCGCCTGGCCGGCACTGGAACGGCAGGTGACGCTGCGCGGCCCGGTGCGCCAGGTCGAGCCGGAGATCACCGCGGTGTACTGGCGTTCGCGGCCGCGCACCTCCCAGATCGGAGCCTGGGCCTCGCAGCAGTCGCGGCCGATCGCTTCGCGCGCCGAGCTGGACAGGGCACTGGACGACACGACCGCGAGGTTCGCCGACGTGGAGCAGCTGCCGGTGCCCGCGAACTGGGGCGGATACCAGCTGCGGCCGGAGACGGTCGAGTTCTGGCAGGGTCGGCGCAGCCGGCTGCACAACCGGATCCGGGTCGCGCTGGACGCGGGGAACCCGAATGTGTCGGCCATGAAGGTCGAGCGCCTCCAGCCGTAACCTTGGCCCCGCTTCGTGCCCCCGTTCCGTCAGTCCAGACCCGGGCCGCGGCCTCGTCGTACACAGTCCGGCCACGCAACCCGGCAAGTTGCAATCATGGGATGACTCACCAAAATCAGGGGAGCCTCTCCCTATCGAAACCGTTAATGTTCACTCAGTGAAACTGCTCGCCGACATCACCCCGCTGCGCACAGTGGAGTTCCGCCGCCTGTGGACCACCAACGTCGTCACCGTGATCGGCGCCCAGCTCACGGTTGTCGCGGTACCGCAGCAGATCTTCCAGATCACCCACAGCTCGGGATATGTCGGGTTGGCCGGGCTGTTCGGGCTCGTACCGCTGATCGTGTTCGGGCTGTGGGGCGGTGCGCTGGCCGATGTGATGGACCGGCGCAAGCTGCTGCTGGTGACCACCGCCGGCACCGGGCTGACGTCGGTCGCCTTCTGGGCACAGGCCGCGGCCGGGATGCACAGCGTGTGGCTGGTGCTGGGCCTGTTCTCGGTGCAGCAGGCGTTCTTCGCGGTGAACCAGCCCACCCGCAGCGCCATCTACCCGCGTCTGCTGCCAGGTCACCTGTTGCCCGCCGCCAACTCGCTGAATGCGACCGTGATGCAGTTCGGCGCGATCGCGGGCCCCGTGCTTGCGGGCACGCTGATCCCGGTCACCGGCCTGTCGACGCTGTATCTGATCGACTCGATCGCGCTGCTGGCGACGCTGTGGGCGGTGTGGCGACTGCCGTCGGTGCCGCCGACGGGCGAGACCCGCCGGGCCGGATTACGCGCGGTCGCGGACGGATTCGCCTATCTGGCCACTCAGCGAATCCTGCTCGCCTCGTTCGCGGTCGACATCATCGCGATGGTGTTCGGCATGCCGCGCGCGCTGTTCCCGGAACTGGCGCACGTGACGTTCGGCGATCCGATCACCGGCGGGCGCGCGCTGGGCCTGCTGTTCGCCGCGCTGTCGGCGGGCGCGGTCGCCGGCGGCATCTTCTCGGGCTGGCTCACCCACGTGCGCAGGCAGGGCCGGGCGGTGGTGGTGTGCATCGCGCTGTGGGGCATGGCGATGATCGGATTCGGCGTGGCCGTCGGGGCCACGGGTCATTCGCTCTCGCGCGAGGCCGGACTCTGGATCGCGATCGGGTGCCTGGCCTTCGGTGGCGCGGTCGACATGTTCTCCGCGGCGCTGCGCACGACGATGCTGCAGCAAGTGGCCACGGACGAGATGCGCGGGCGGCTGCAGGGCGTGTACATCGTGGTCGTCGCGGGCGGGCCCCGACTGGGTGATGTTGCCCACGGTTTCGCCGCCGCGGCGATGGGCACCGCGGTCGCGGCGGCCGGCGGTGGTGTACTGGTCGTGCTCGGAATGGTGGCCGCGGCGCTGGTCTTCCCGGCCCTGATCCGATACCGAGTAGCCCGCGCACATGCCGAAACCCCGGTCGGCTGACCACGTTCGGTCCACTACCACGAATACCGCCTCGAGATCATCTCGACAGCAGGTGACCGAGAGGTAGTTAACAAGACCCTCACGAATCGTTGCTATCGACCAGCGGCTAGCGTTGATGGCGAGCGCATCGGTCACCGACCGTGCCCGATGCACTGCCGGTTCTAGCCTGAGAGGGATCCTTCCGTGCCCGCTGAGAACATCATCAACGTCGACGACGACGCCAAGCCGGTACTGTCCTACCCGGGTGGCGAGTATCCGATGACAATCGCCAAAGCCGCCGAGGGCAATGACGGGATCGACCTCGGAAAGCTGCTCGCCAGCACCGGGTACGTCACCTACGACCCCGGTTTCACCAACACGGCCCCGACCAAGTCGGCCATCACCTACATCGACGGTGAAGCGGGCATCCTGCGTTACCGCGGGTACCCGATCGACCAGCTCGCCGCCAGCTCCAACTTCATCGAGGTCAGCTACCTGCTGATCTACGGTGAACTGCCGACCACCGCGCAGCTGGAGGACTTCACCGACCGGATCCGGCGGCACACCCTGCTGCACGAGGATCTGAAGCGGTTCTTCGACGGCTTCCCGCGCAACGCGCACCCGATGCCGGTGCTGTCCAGTGCGGTGAACGCGCTGTCGGCCTACTACCAGGATTCGCTGGACCCGCGCGATCCCGAGCAGGTCGAGCTGTCCACGATCCGCCTGCTGGCCAAGCTGCCCACCATCGCCGCCTACGCCTACAAGAAGTCGGTCGGCCAGCCGTTCCTGTACCCGGACAACAAGCTGTCGCTGGTGGAGAACTTCCTGCGGATGACCTTCGGCTTCCCCGCCGAGCCCTACGAGGTCGACCCCGACGTGGCCGCCGCGCTGGACATGCTGCTGATCCTGCACGCCGACCACGAGCAGAACTGCTCCACCTCGACGGTCCGGCTCGTCGGGTCCTCGGATGCCAACCTGTTCACCTCGGTGTCCGGCGGCATCAACGCGCTGTGGGGCCCGCTGCACGGCGGCGCCAACCAGGCCGTGCTGGAGATGCTGGACGGCATCAAGGATTCCGGCAGCGACGTCAAAGAGTTCGTGCGCAAGGTCAAGGACAAGGAAGACGGCGTGAAGCTCATGGGCTTCGGGCACCGCGTCTACCGCAACTACGACCCGCGCGCCACGATCGTCAAGAAGACCGCCGACCAGATCCTCGGCAAGCTCGGCGTCCAGGACCCGCTCCTGGACATCGCCAAGCAACTCGAAGAGGTAGCCCTGGCCGACGACTACTTCGTCGAGCGCCGCCTCTACCCGAACGTCGACTTCTACACCGGCGTGATCTACCGCGCGATGGGCTTCCCCACCCGCATGTTCACCGTCCTGTTCGCCATGGGCCGCCTCCCCGGCTGGATCGCCCACTGGCGCGAAATGCAGAGCGAGCCTTTGAAGATCGGCCGCCCGCGGCAGATCTACACCGGCTACGGTGAGCGCGACTTCACCGAGATCACCGGTCGCTGAATGCGTTTCGCCCGGCGTTGAGAGCGCTTGGCACAGGCCCGCTTCCATCAGGAAGCGGGCCTTTTTCATACCCCGCCGACTACGCGGACAGAAGCGACGGGGCGGCAGTGGGCCTTATGATTGCCGGCAAGTTCGGTGAGAGTGCCCCCATTCGGACCGAGGCAGCTGCCGTTCTCGACGAATGGAGACAGAACGGATTTTCATGACCTCGCGTTGGAGCCGGAGAATTATCAGCCGGGACTTTCTTCTTCTATGGTTCGCGCAGGCCGGATCCTCCTTTGGTGAGTATCTTTTCTCCGCTACGGCGATCGTCTGGGTGACGACGAAACTATTCCCGCACAGCTCCCAGCTACCAACATTCATTGCGTTGATCGTACTGTCCGCCGCGGTGCCGCGAATTATCGTGGCGCCGATTGCTGGCGTACTCGTCGATCGATGGAGTGCGCGCCGAACAATGATATCTAGCGATGCGGTCCGGGCGCTGTTGTTCGCGATTCTCCTGGCTATCCTCTTATATGGACGCAGCTCGTCGACCACTCAATACGGCACAATGCTGGCTATTTTGACGCTGAGCAACGTCGCGGCGCAGTTCTTCAACCCCGCACGTGCCGCCCTGATGCAGGTCATCATCCCTCCCGACCGCCGGATCGAGGCGGCGAGCAGTGCGATGTTCGCGCTGACCGGTGTTGCCATGGTCGCTACCACCCTGGGCCCCATTATTTTCGCGATCCTCGGACCGGCATTGTCCGCCGTAGTATGTATCGCCGCCTATCTGCTATCGCTCACCATGACCTATCTCGTCGCAGACAGGCCAGTGCCGTCCAGCGGTGCTCCCGATCACTTCTGGTCCGACTTCGCCGGTGGACTGCGCATGGCATGGGGCAGCGGGCCCCTTCGAGCGGTCCTGTTCGGAATCGTGTTGTACGGGATATCACTGGGCATCAACAACACCGCCATCGGGCTGTACAGCCTGAAGACTCTCGGTCTCCCGCCGTCGCGATACGGCCTGCTTTCCATGATGTTCCCTGCCGGGAACCTGGTATCAGCCATCGTCGGAGTCCGCCTGGTCAAACGTGTCGGCATGCACCGTGCCTACGTGTTGTCCCTGATCGGACTGGGCGTGGGATACCTGTTTTTCGGCCTGTCGCACTCGATTCCGGTGGCCTTCGTCATGATGTTCCTCTGCGGCCTGGTCTTCTCGATCTACGTGATGTGTCAGGGCCCGATCGTCCAGGAAGCCACACCGGCCGGCTACATGGGCCGAATCACCGCCATCACCTCCCCGGCCACCGCGATCTCCTCGGCCGTCGGCACCGTGTTCGTCTCCCAGCTACTGTCCCTGTTCATCGGCCACACCTCGGCGGTATCGGGCCATTTGCCGAACTCCTATGGGGCGGCCATTGCCACCGGTGCGGTGTGCATGCTGATCGGCGGCGTGATCATGCTCGCCGCCCAGCGGAGACGGTCCGCCAATTCGCCACAGCCGCAAGACAGCCCGGCGACAAGCGGCTGATACCGGCCATGACATTTGTCATATCGCGGACATGGAATTCACCTGCGGATCTCATCTCGTAACGTACTGTTGCTCAACGATTCTCGGCCGATACCGTCTTATTCATGACGGAGGAACTCACGATTGACATCCGCAATCTGAGAAAAGATTACGGTGACTACACCGCGATTCACGATGTGTCGATGCACGTCGCCCGCGGTGAAACGGTTGCCCTACTGGGCACGAATGGCGCGGGCAAAACGTCCACGCTCGATATCGTCAGCGGATTCGCCCGGCCGACCAGTGGCACCGTTCGTGTGCTGGGCGCAGATCCGTACACTCAGCGTAACCGGATCGCGCCGCGGATCGGTGTGATGCTGCAAGAAGCGGGCTTCCTGCAGACCCTCACTCCCGCTCAGACTCTCGACGCTTGGCGTCGGTTCGCGCCCGATCCACGCGGCACGGACGAGATGCTCGAGCTGACAGACCTGGTGCGGCAACGAAATACCGTGGTCAGCCGACTCTCCGGTGGTGAACGACGCCGACTCGACTTGGCGCTCAGCCTGATCGGCAACCCCGAGCTGCTGCTGCTCGACGAGCCGACCACCGGCCTCGACCCCGAAGCCCGGCGGCAGTCATGGCAGCTGCTCGATCAGATGGCCAAGGACGGCATGTCCATCCTCTTGACCACCCACTACATGGAAGAGGCCGAATACCTCGCCGATCGATTCGTCATCATCGACGGCGGCTATGTGGTCCGAGAGGGCACCGTATCGGATATCACCGCGCGGACTCTGGGCACTGTCTCGTTCAAACTGCCCGCAGGCGTGTTCATCGACGAATTCCCACTTCCGGATTTCGCCGAACTCCGCTCCTCCCACGACAGAATCAACATCAAAACCGCACGGCCACAGGAGCTTCTGCAACTGCTGCTGAACTGGGCGACCTCGCGCAACCTCGAACTCATCGAACTGCGGGTCGACGAGGGCACCCTCGAGCAGGCGTTCCTGGATATTGCCGACAAGAAGGGGGCAATCCGATGACCTGGCTGAATTACGTAACCGCCCAGTTCAGGCTCTCCCAGCTGGTGTACTGGAAACGACTCGGTATCGCATTGAGCGGCACGCTGGTGCCGCTGGGCCTCGGTATCGCGATGCCGATGCAGGCGCAGCACTCGCGGCCGATCGATGCAGTGCCCGCGCCGACGTACATCATGACCGGCTTCCTGGCCTTCACGCTGTTCTTCACGGTGTACAACCTGGTGAACGCGATCACCTCACGCCGCGATGCCCTCATCTACAAGCGGCTGCGCACCACCTCGCTGCCCGACAGCGCGATCTTCACCGGCGAAGGGCTGAGTGCCGCGATTCCCACGGTCGCGGTGGCGCTGGTTGTCATGCTGGCCGGCATCGTCGGCATGCACGACGATCTGCCCCGCAACGTTCCGCTCCTGGTCATCGCCATGCTGCTGGGCTTGGTCATGTTCTTCTCGCTGGCGACCGGATTCGCGGGCATCCTGCCCAGCGCAGAGACCTCGATGTGGATCGTCACCCCGATCATGGTGGTGTTCATCTACACCTCGGGCATCTTCGCCGACGTGAAGCACCTGCCCGGTCCGCTGTCCACCATCGCCGAATTCCTGCCGATGGAACCGTTGGTTCAGCTCATCCGCACCGCCTACCTGAATCGGGACTACGTCTCCGGCAGCACGGCGGACGGCGGAATGCATCTGCTGGCCGCGGCTGCGGGACCGATCGGGATCATGATCGCCTGGACCGTCGTCGGGATCACGCTGGCCCGGCGGCTTTTTCGGTGGGATCCGCGCAGGCCGGAAACCCGTCTACGGCGACGAGTGCCCGCATAGCCCCGGAAATCCGGTGGCGGGCAGAGCACACGAACAGCGGCGGGTATCGCATCCCGCCGCTCCGCCATATTCGGCCGACGTCCCGACCTGCCTCTAGGCTCGTATCCGCATCGCCACAAGGATGAATATGGACGCCTCCACTCGCACCACCGCCCGCAGCGTCAATCTGCTCCTGGTCACCACCTGCGTCGGGTTCAGCGCGCAGCCGCTCATCACCGCGCGGCTCGGGCACGACCTCGGCTCGACACTGGCCGGAATCGCATTATTGGCGGTGTATGCCATCCTGCTCGCGCATATCGTGTGGCAGGGTCCACGGACCGACGGCGATCCGCGCAAGCCGTGGCCACTGGTCATCTGCGGCCTGCTCGCGTTCGGCCTCTATCTGCGGTTCGGCCCGGATCTGGTCGTGCTGCCCGCCACGTTCGGCGCCGCCGCCATCCTGCTGCTGTCCACACCGCGCGCCGCGAGCATCGTCGTCATCGATGTCGGCCTGTCCATATACGCCATTCGGCACACCGCGGACCCTCGAACCATCGTGGATCTGGTCGCTCGAATCGCGATCGTCATGACGGCCATCTATGCCATCGGCCTGTCGGTGCGGCTGGCACACACCGTCGAACGCAATCGGATCGCACTCGACCAGGTCGCCACCCTTCAGGAACGCGCCCGCATGGCGCGGGACCTGCACGACCTGCTCGGCCACAGCCTCTCGGCCATATCGTTGAAAGGCGAGATAGCCGCCAAACTGGTCCATCGCGACCCGGACCGGGCCGAGACCGAGATCAACGACATTCTCGCGCTCACCCGCCGATCGGTCGGTGAGGTGCGCGGCCTGGCCCGCGAGCAACGCAGCTTGTCGCTGGCCACCGAGGTCAGCGGCATGGTGTCGGTCCTGGAGGCGGCAGGTGTCCGATGCCGAGTCGACGATGCGCCCCCCGATCTACCCGAGCAGCTGTGCAATACCCTGGGGTGGGTAGTGCGGGAGGCGGGAACCAATATCCTGCGCCACAGCGCGGCCCGCAACTGTGATATCTCCTTCTCGGCAGATGGCGGCACACTGGTGATGACGGTCATGAACGACGGTGCGCCGCTGCCGAAGGCATCGGACGCGGTGTCCGGTACCGGCCTGGCAGGGCTCGCCGGCCGGGTCGCGGAGGCGGGCGGGACATTGGAATTCGGCCATACCGCGAACGGCGGATTCCAGGTCCGCACCGTGGTGGAACTGTGATTCGAATACTGATCGCCGACGACGAGCAGTTGATCCGGGATGCGCTGGCAACACTCATCGGCCTCGAGGAAGATCTCGACGTCGTCTCGGTGACCGGGGTCCCCTCCGAGGTCGTCGGGTTGGCGAACACGCACCGGTGCGACGTCGCGCTCCTGGACATCGATATGGCCGGGACGGACGGCATCGAGATCGCCCGTCGGTTATGTGCCGCCGAACCCGGCATTTCCATCATCATGCTGACCAGCTTCGGCAAACCCGGCTATCTGAAACGTGCGGTCGCGGCGGGCGCACGAGGATTCGTCACCAAGGACATCTCGGCGGGCCAACTGGCCCGGGTCATCCGCGAAGTCCACGCCGGCGGCCGGTACCTCGACCCACAGGTGGCCGCCGACGCCATGTTCGCGGGCGAATGTCCGCTCGGCCCCCGGGAACTGGAGGTGCTGCGACTTGCCGAGAGCGGACGTACCGTCGCCGAGATGTCGAAGCTCATCCACCTGACCGAGGGCACCATTCGCAACTATCTGTCGGCCGCCATTACCAAGCTGGGTGCCGACAATAAATTGGGTGCGATCTCCATAGCCCGGAATATGGGTTGGTTGTGATATGTGAGTGGCGGCCACTTCGGTGGCCGCCAGTCGGCCGAGGACAGCGGCAGGCCGTGCCTGGTATTCGATGTAACGGCGAGGACGAAGGCGTCCGCCTCTCCGCCATCGAACAAGCGAGCCAGAATCGTACTGTCCCCACGTAACTGCGCCGCCCGAACCCGATGGACGCCGTCGATCACATGCCAGGACTCGCGATGCACGATGATCGGCGGCAGCGTCTCGTCCAGCGTCGCCATCACATTGATATGGTCGGAATCCACGCCCGCCAACCTGGGCGAATCCGAGAACCGCAACGATGCGATGGCAAGCGGAACCGGCTCCGACGTCGATACGAATTCCACCGTGTGCGAATCGGCTGCACTGTCTTTACCGACTGGTGGCATCTCTGTCTTCATCAAATAGTGGCCGGATCGCCGTACACCGCGATCGTGTCATCCGCGAGTCCCGACTTCGTGGTAAGCACGGCATACGATCTGATGGCGGCCGGGCCCAGGCAATCGTCGATCTCGACGTCCGTCGGCGGGATTCCCACCAGAGCCTGTCCATCACGCACCGGCCCCCTCGCGAGCGGAACGTCCGCGATGGCCCCGGTCGTCAACGCCTCCGAAATTCCGGGGCTGAGCTCGATACCCGGGTATACGGTCGCCTCGGCTTCCAGCGATCCGTGGCGATTCGGTCTCACGACAATTCTGGACGGATCGCCCTTCGACGGATCGGGGTTTACCCCCAATGCCATTGCCAGACCCTGCATCTGGAGTTGTATCGGCCCCGGAGCTATCGCATAGCCGACTTGATATCCGAGGACGAGCGTGGCCTCTTTCAGCCTGGTAGAGCCGATTCCGGACACTGCGGCGTACGCTTCGTCGCTCACCACTGCCACTCGTCTGGTCATCGGCGTGCCACCGATACGTTGGATGGTTTCTCGCCGATGTCCCAACACGACACTGCGTCCATCTTCGGTTCGGGCGCTCAGTTCGTGCGAGGGCGTGGGCGATGGTCTCTCAGCGGACGACGGGCCTGCCGAGTACAGCGCCGCGGCCAGTGCGACCGCGATCCACAGGTGTATGCGCATTCGTGATCGCCGAGGCTCACAGATTGATCGGATCGCCATACACCGCAACCGAATCGTCAGCTTCCGCGGACTTCGCGGCCATGATCGTGTAGGAACGAATGCTCGCCGGTCCGGCGCAACCATCGATGTGGATATGTGCGTTGCGGCTGGTGATGAACGCCTTGGGTCCCTCGAGCGCCTTCTGGCCGAGTGGCGCGTCGACGACTTTGCCCGGGGCCAGGGTGACGCTGAACGTCGGTGCGACCTGAGCCATGGGCCCGAGAGTGCCCGAGAGAAGAGGACCGGTGGGACCAGGGCCGACAGCCAGAGACGGGACGACACCGAGCGTCACCGAGGCACCCAGCGTGACGCTGGTCAGATCCACCGCACACCCGAGTTGGTATCCGCTCTGCAGGACGACCCCCTTCAGGGTCGATCCGCTGCCACCGACAGAGCCATACGACTGGTTCGTTACGAAGACTTCCCTGGTCGTCCCGATCCCATTGAGGGGCAGAACCCGATTGGCCTGCTCGTCATGCTGCCCGACCGTGAGGCTCCAGCCATCGGGCATGGTTACGCTCTGTTCGCGCGGTTTTATCTGAAACGTGTCCGCATGCGCCACCGGGATGCCGAGCGCCGCGGTTGCCGTCGCGGCAGCCACAAATATCAGAAGACGTACTCGCATAAGGGTTCTCCCCCACTTCTCGTATCCGACGTCCCGGCCGCCGAAGACTGGCCGGGACCACGGCGTGCAACGCTAAGAAGGCCGAATACCCTCGGCAACAACCGACCTCGTTGCCATCCACATCCACTGAGGTCACCCCGTCCGCCCCGGTGTACGGACCGGACAAACCGGCAGACTCGATCGGTACCGGACGTAGGGCCTTGGCTGTATGGGCATGCCGCCGCGAGAATTTCAACGCTCACGGGGAACCGCAGCGGGATGGACGACGTCTAAACACACCGAAGACATTCAAAGGAGCCATAACACGTGGTTCATGATGCCGTTTCGGGGGCAACACCATGCAGTCGGTAGAGACTGACACCGGTCAGCGCGTCGACCAGGGAGGGTCGGCGCGGGCAGAGTTCGCGCGGAGGTTAGCGGCGCTGCATCGGGCAGCGGGGACGCCGTCGTTGCGAAGTATCGCGATGATGGCGCAGCAGCGAGCCAAAGAGGCTGGGGGAGAGCAGCGGTCGGCGATGGCGTCGGCACAGAGGATCAGTGATTGGCTCAGTGGTCGCAATGTGCCCGCCCGGTTCGAGTCGTTGGCGCCGGTGTTGCACGTGTTGAGTGCGCGGGCACGGCGACGGGCCGGAACTCCCAGTGAGGCAGTCAATCTCAAGGCTTGGCGGACGTTGTGGGCTGCGGCGCACAAGGCTCCGACGGAGGGCCCGACGGCCGCGACGCTGTCGCCGTATCCGGAGGGCGGCGGTTACACGCACGAGCACGTGGCCGTGTTCTTCGGGCGGCGGCGGGCCCTGACCTCGCTGCTGAGTATGGTGCGGATGTCCGCGACACCGCAGCGGCCCGCCGATCTGGTGGTGCTCAGCGGGGCGTCCGGGGTCGGCAAGTCCGCGCTGTTGCGGGCGGGTCTGATACCGGCACTGCGGTCCGACGGCGGGCAGTGGGCGATCGCGTACATCACCCCTGGACGCGACCCCCTCGGCCGCCTGGCACATGCATTCGACAGCGAACCCAGCAGCGAGACAGGCATCTCACCCTCCCTGCTGCCTTCCGGCATCGATCCCGCCACCGTGCACCGCTGGTCCGACGGCCGGCGAGTGCTGCTGATCGTCGATCAGCTCGAAGATCTGTACGATCCGCGAATCGAACCGGCTGTGCGCGAGGCCTTTCTGGTCCAGCTCAAACGTCTGTCCGGGTTCGGGTCGGTGCTCGTCTCGGTCCGGTCCGACGCGCTGGTCCACTGCACGCGGTATTCCTGGCTGCTGAATGCGGTACAGCACAACAGCTTTACGCTGAATTCGATGCTGCGCCAGGAGATGGTGTCGGTGATCACCGGCCCGGCGCGCACACTCGGGGTCGCGGTCGATCCGGGAGTGGTCGAGTTGGTGATCACCGCGCTGGAGTCGGGACGCCAGCCGATCGGCGCCAATCCGGGCAGCGCGAGTCCCGGCAGTCTGCCGCTGCTGTTCGACACCATGCGGTCGCTGTGGTCCGCGAGTACCGGCGATCGGATCGACGTCGCGACGTATCGGCGGGTCGGCGGCGTCGCCCAGGTCGCCTGCCGGATGGCCGAACAGGTGTGGGAGCGGTTGTCTCCGGACGAACAGGCGGACGCGCAGCGGATTCTGCTGACGCTGGTCACCGTGCACCGCGACGGTGTCATGAGCCGCCGCGCACCGCTGGCCGAACTGCGGCGCATCACCGGCCACTCGGCCGCCGGCCGCAAAATCATCGAACGGCTCGCGCGGGACCGGCTGATCTGTCTGGAGCCCCGGCACGCCGCCCTCGTTCACGACGCGCTGCTGGGCTGGGATCGTTTGCGCGGATGGATCGCCGAGCAGAAGTCAACGCTGTTGTGGCGCCAGCGGATCGAGGAGGACGCCGCCGAATGGGTCGCCGCGGGACGCGATCCCGGACTGCTGTATCGCAGCGTCCGGCTGACCACCGCGATCGGCCACGCCGACCCCATGCTCAGCGCCGTCACCACGGAGTTCCTGCGGACTTCGGCGCGTGCCGAACTCAGCGCCACGATGGTGTCCGCCGGCCACGAGTACCGGGAAGCCGTCGGGTAGTGACGGCGCTGACGCGGGTCGCAACCGTGTAAACCCCTTCCAGACGGGCAAACTGGGAATGTGACAGACCAGCCCGACGAGCAAGCAGACAAGGACGACCGAGGGGCCGCCGACTCCTCGAACGGCGGCGAGGGCGGCAACCGAATGCCCGTCTGGCTGCCGCGGGCGATCCTGCTGGCGTTCGCACTGCTCGGGGTGTATCAGATCACCGACTGGGCCGCGCACAAGCTGCTCGGGATCTTCACGATCATGCTGGTCGCGTTCTTCGTCTCACTGGCAACCGAACCGGCGGTGAACATGCTGGCCGCGCGGGGAATCAATCGCGGCGTGGCCACCGGCGTGGTCTTCGTGGCGCTGTTCGCCGCTGTCGCAGGGTTTTTCGCGGCGTTGACGACGCTGCTGGTGGAGACCGTCACGAATCTGCTGCACGAACTGCCCGGCCTGCTCAACGAACTCGTGAACTGGGCCAATCACCGGTTCCACCAGCACTTCACGGTCGACCAGCTGCGCGATCGGCTGCTGCACGACTCCAACACCCTCAACAACTATGCCCAGACCGCCGCCAACAACGCCTGGGGGCTGTCCAGCACCGTGCTGAGCGGCGTGGTGCAACTGCTCACCATCGCGTTGTTCAGCATCTACCTGACCGCGGACGGCCCGAAGCTGCGCCGCACCGTCTGCTCACTGCTGCCGCCGCCCCGGCAGGTCGAGGTGCTGCGGGCGTGGGATATCGCCATCTCCAAGACCGGCGGATACCTGTACTCGCGGGCGCTGCTCGCGGTGATTTCGGCGCTGGCGCACTGGGTGTTCCTGGCAATTCTCGGACTGCCCAACGCGCTTGCCCTCGGCGTGTGGTTCGGCGTGATCGCCTCGTTCATTCCGACCATCGGCACCTATATCGCGGGCGTTCTGCCGGTGCTCGTGGCCCTGACGATCCACCCGATCGACGCGCTGTGGGTGGTGATCTTCTCGATCATCTACCAGTGGCTCCAGGACTATCTGCTGCAGCCGCGGATCACCGCGCGCACGGTCGACGTGAACGCCGCGATCGCGCTGCTGGCGGTGCTGGCCGGTGGCGCGCTGCTGGGCGCGGTCGGCGCGTTGCTGGCGATTCCGGCCACGGCGACCGTGCAGGGGTTCATGAGCGAATACGTGAAGCGCTACGAGGTGTCCGAGGATCCGCGAATCGAACGCACTCCACGCCATCTGCGGCTGTGGCGCCGACGAGGGTAGACACACCGCTACAAGGTCTTTTTAAGCGCTCGTCGAGTGCGGGACGGCATCGTCATCACCGCGAGAACATCGGGAAGCTCGCCAGCGGAAACCGGACCGGCCGGGACGGGGACCATCGGTGCCGGACCGACCTGCCTCGGAGGGGATGGCAGGTCGTTTCGGAGTCGATATCCGGATGCGCGGGAATGCCGATACGTGCAATGGTGCACATATGACATCGACGTCGGGCATTACCCTGCGATCCGGTACCGCGGCCGATGCGGATGCGGTCCGGCTGTTGACCAACACCTGTTTCGGCGTATCCAGTGATCCGGACTGGGCCGACCGTGACTTCGCCGTCTTCCCGCTCGAGGACACGATCCTGGCGCACGAGGGCGACCGGCTCGTCGGCTGCACCGCCGCACGACGGCAGACGCTGACCGTACCGGGCGGGCGCGCGATCGAGGTCGCCGCGCTCGCATCCGTCGCCGTGGCGCCGACACATCGGCGGCGAGGCATTCTGCGCACGATGTACACCGAACAACATCGGCGTACCGAGGCCGATGGTCTGGCGCTGACCATCTTCACCGCGAGCCAGGGTGAGATCTACGGCCGGTTCGGCTACGGTCCCACGATCATCGGGCACCGTATCCGGCTCGATCGCCGCTTCGCGCGGTTCCTGCCATCCACCCCCGATCCCGGCGGCGTCGAGCTCACCGCGATATCCGATGCGGCACAGACGATCCCGCCGATCTACGACCGATGGCGGCGGATGACGCCGGGCGCACAGGTGCGACCGGATGTGTGCTGGGACAACGTATTCGATGACTCGCCGCGGCAACGCAGCGGCGGCAGCGGGCTGTTCGCACTCGTCCACCCCGACGGCTATGCGCTGTATCGCTTCCAGCGGAATGACTCCGGCTCGGTGATCGATGTGGCGGAACTGCGCGCCCTCACCCAGGACGCGCATGCCGCGCTGTGGCGGACGGTGGCGGCATTGGAGCTGTTCGACCAGGTCGAGACGATCATCGCGCCCGACGACCCACTGCCCTATCTGCTCACCGACGCGCGGCTGGTCCATACCGTCGGCCGCAGCGACGTCCTCTGGGCGCGGCTCATGGACGTGCCCGCCGCACTCACCGCCCGCTCCTTCCGAGGCGATCTGGATATCGTTGTCGCGGTAGATGATCCGTTCCGTGAGGCGGGGGGCGCCTTCGCGCTGCGCATCCGCGACGGCGTCGCCGAATGCGCGCCGACCGGCCGCGCCCCCGATGTCGAACTCGGCATCGACGTGCTCGGCGCGCTGTATCTGGGCGCTCACCGCGTCCGGGCGTTCGCCGCCGCGGGCCGCATCCACGCCAAGGACGCCGCTCACCTGCGCGCCCTGGACAGCGCCTTCGAGACCGATCGGGACCCGGTTCTCGGCTGGTTCTTCTGAACCGATCCGGGTGCGCCTCCGGATTTCCCTGATGTTGTCTCGATCGTCGGGATCCCCTTCGGCTGGGCCAACCTCACATTGATCCCGGTCTCCCTGATACCGCTGGGCCGCGAGATCGTCGAGACCGACCGCTACTTCGGCCGGTAGATCCCCTTCACTCGGATTCGGCGACGATCTGTTGCATGATCACGACCGCCTCGCGCAGCACCGTGAGCTGAGCGCCGGTCAGGCTCGAGAGCTGCTCGGTCATCCACTCCTCGCGGGCGATGGCCTCGTCCACGAGCAACGCCCGGCCGGCATCGGTCAGCGAGACGATGACCTGGCGTCCGTCGCGCGGATGCGGATCGCGCTTCACCAGCTTCATTTCGGACAGCGATGCGATGACCCTGGTCATCGAGGGTGGCTGCACCCGCTCCTTGGCCGCCAGGGTGCCCGGCGTCATCTCACCCTCGAGGTTGAGCGTGGCCAGCGCCGACAGCTGACTCAGTGAAATCTGCGCGTCGGAGCGGCGGCCCCGCAGATGACGCGTCAGCCGAACCACCGCCAGGGACAGCTCGGCAGCGAGGGCTCGCATGTCGGAAACCGTTGTCACACGGCGAACGATACGGGACACGACACCCTGGATACGCTCGTTCGTAACGGTAGAGTTGTCCTGTGCCCCCGACAGTTCCCGAAATTCCGCCCCGTTTGACCGACCCGCGGCCGGTGCTGGCGATCGGAAGCGGGCTGTGGGCGATCGCGACGATCGCGGTCTGGGTGAATGGCGACTGGGCCGATGCGCGGCCGATCTGTCTCATGGGGCTCGTCGTCGGACTGCTCGGTTACACCATCTTCATGATTCAGCGACGCGGCGCGCGGCGCGGTGACAAGGGTGCCCAGAAGGGGCTTTAGTTAGCTACTGGTCGGTCTCCTGTTCGGGTATGGCACAGACTTTTACGGGCGGCGAATTGACTGTTCGCGGAGTTGCCGCTTAACTGCGTTGGTGTCCTCCCGATTGAGCGTCGAAGAACGCCGAGCCCACCTTATTGAGGCGGCCATCGGTCTTGCCGAAAAAAAGGGCGTGGCCGGGGTAACCACTCGTGACGTGGCTCAAGCTGCCGGAGTTTCGCTCGGTGTGGTGCATTACTGTTTCGAAAACAAGGACGCGCTGATGACCGAACTGGTCAAGGCGCTCTCGATGGAATTACGCGATTCTGTAGAGACCAACGAAACGGTCTGGCAGGACGTGGAAAGTGGAAAAGAATCACTTCAAAATCTCGTACGAGCAAGTCTGGAACTGATGTGGCTCAACATCGAGGCCACTCCCGAACGACAGTTGCTCACCTACGAAACCACGACCTACGCACTGCGGGAAAGCGAACAAACACCGGCAAAACTCGCGATCGCGCGCGAGCAGTACACGTTCAACGACTCCACCGTCGCCGATATCCTCGAACACGGCCGCGATGTGACCGGCACCCAGTGGACAGTGCCGGTCGCCACGCTGAGCCGATTCACCCTCGCGGTGATCGACGGCATCGTGCTGCGCTGGCTGGTCGACAACGACAGCGAGGCGGTGCGGATGCAGTTGGATGTGCTCGCCGGGATGATTATGTCGTACGCGAAATAGGCTGCGCCTGAACGTGCGTGGTGCTGCCGTCGCGCCACCACGACACCTCGGCGGTGGTTTCGAACGCGCCGCGCAGGTTCACCCGCAGCCGATCGTGCAGAACCAGCTCACCGTCCGATTCACCGAACTGCGGGCGCAACACCACACCGAGCGGCTCGGCCGACCAGGTGCTCACCCGGCCCGCACCGAGCACCTCTGCGGTGACCACCTCGGAGACCAGCCGCAAATCCAACAGGGTGGCCAGCTCCCGAGCGGTGGCCGGGTCGCCCACCACCAGCCGGTCCGGCGGCACCGCTAGTCCGAAGCAGGGTTCGTCCAGGACCAGCGCGTCGGCGGGGTCGATGACCGCTCCGGACAGGGCGCGCACCCGTTCGGGCAGGGCCAGCTCGTCCAGATCGAGCAGGTCCAGCGACTCGGCGAGCAGGCTGTGTGTCTGCGCGATCGATTCCGGAGACGGAGTTTTCGCCGGATCGGCCAGCGCATCCAGCAGGGCGGTGGCCAACTCCTGGGTGATGGTCTCGGGATCGGCCAACACCGCGCGCAGCGCGTTCAGCTCGTCGGGGGCCAGGCTGGTCGGTTCGGGAAGCAGCTCGGCGAAGACCGGATCGCCGGGTGCGCGGAACAACCCGAGCGCGATACCGTCCAGGCGGGCGTGCCGACGCAGCCACCAGGCGGTATAGCCATCACGATCGGCGAGCAAGCGGCGGGTCGACGGTTCGGACAGCAACAGGCGCAACGCTTCCGGCCAGGCATCCTGCGCCACCAGGTCCAGATCCCGTACGGCGGCCAGCTCCGGCGGATCCTGCTGGAGCGTGTCCCACCATGCCTCCTCGTCGTCGAGGTTGTGGTCGGGGCCGGTCGGATCGGGTTCGGTCACAACCGAAAATCCCCATCCGACGCCGATCGCGCGCAGGGCCTCCGCGCCGTAGCGCCGCACGATCGCGGAATCGACTGTGCCGAATGGGGATTCGTCGGATACCATGACACGGGCCAGCGGAGCGTCCGGGAGCAGCAGCTCGTCGGCGGGCCGCAATTCACCGCTCTCGTCCGGGAGTTCGAGCATGCCCAGCCAGGTCGGCAACGAACCCCGCAGCTGCCCGGCCAAGCGCAGCACGGCATCGACGGTGTCCGAATCGGCCGGATCGTCCTCGAGCAATGCCTGCAACGCGGGATCGCCGAGCAGGTCCTCGACCGTGGCCTGCCGCGCACCGAGACGTTCGAGCAGCGTATGCGCCGCCTCCGGATGCACGAGGCGGGCCCAGTGCACCGGCAGCGTCGGGGTCTCGAATTCCGGGAGGTCGTCTGGCGTCGTCTCGGGGTCGGCGAACGCGCCCGACAGCTCCAGATCGTCGCTCAGCACCGCCGTGCGCGGGCCGGTGACCCGGCGCCCGTCGGCCAGTGGCACGGCGATCGCACCGAGTTCCTCGGCGGCCAGCCGATCCTGCGCGAAGGGTTCGAGCGCGTCGTAGAGCGAATACCACCACTCCGGCGGGAATTCCAAGTTCGCGGACACCTCGGCGATGCGGGCCAGGCCGATGCGATGCACGTCCAGCACCGTCAGCGCGTCGGACGTCTTGTGACCCGAGAGCTCCGGAATCACCAGCGGGCCGAGCACTTCCGCGAGATGATGGGCCAATTCGCCTGTCGCACCCAGGAATACGTTCGCCCGCTGCGGGGTCACCGCCGCTTCGGCGGCATCGGCACTGCCGGGGACCACCGGCAGCCAGGCCTGTGCGCGCAGTTCGGTGATGAGCGCCTCGCGCAGTAGCGCGTCGGTCTCGCTGCGGGGGAACCCGGGTGTGGGAACCAGGACGAGCCGCTCCTGCGGCGGCAGGGCACGGGCGAAATCGGCGTAGCCGGCGGCCAGTTCGGCGATGCGGGCGCCGGGCAGCAGGCGTCGGCGGTCGGGCTGCATCGGGATGTCGGCGATGAGCAGCGCCGGCAGCGACAGCTCCTCGTCGGAGCGGGTCGGCGCGCGCAGTACATCGGGTTCGGCCGCGACCGGGCGGCCGTTCACCACCGGCAGCAGCCAGCGCGACCGGCCGGCCTGGAACTGCCACCATGTCCGTGTGCCGTGTATCGGGTCCGACACTCGCACCTGCCGTAGACCATTGTCGAGATCCGCTACGTCACTGCGTATCTCGTCGTCACCGATGCGAATGTATTGCAGTGCGGGCAGTTCCAGCAGCAGGTCACCGGCCTCGGCGCGCATAGCGGCCGACAGCTCCACGGCATCGATACCCGCGCGCAGCCGCACGACGATCTCACTGTCGAATCCGTCGGCCGGTCCCGTCTCGATCGCCCAGGTCAACCGCAGTGCCGGAGGCGCGAAGCCGGGTTGCTCCGGAATGGCGATCCCGGCGCGGCGCAGTTCCTCCCCGGTACCCTCCCGAGAGAAGCGCAATGATCCCGTACGGGAACGGAATTCGATCTCGTCACCGACGGACAGGACCGCCGTGAAGCCGACACCGAATTGGCCGACCGTCGATTCCACCCCCGACTTGGCCGAGGCGCGCAGGGCCGTGAGCGAATGCACACCCGAAATATCGAGCGGCACACCGGTATTGGCCAGATGCACCGCATCACCGGCGAACCACACAGCCAGCCGGCCCGCGACCCCCGCCTTGGCCGCGGCATCGGCGGCATTCTGCGCCAACTCGGTAAGCAGCCGGTCGCGATAGCCCGCCCGCACCAGATCGGCCTCGACGGCCCCGTCCTCCCGCAGCCGAGTCGGCGAACCACGCCAGGCGTCGAGCACGCCCGACCGCAGTGCGGCGGTCCCGAACGGATCCTCCACCCCCGTCATCGCGGCGTACCTATGGCAGAGGTCCACACTGGTGTGGTCACAGCTTTCCTTTACATAGAAGTATGCAGCCGGGCCGGAATCTTCAGGCCTGGGACTCCAGGCGACAGCATGCCAGGATCACAGACTGCCCGAGCAACTCGGGATGCGGACGCACCAATACTGGATGCGGCCGTCATACCGATCTCACTCAGTCCTGCTCCGATGCTCCGGATGCTCCCTCGGCGACGTGTTCCACCCGAACCGCGGACACCGCCCACGCATCGTGGTATTCGGGGGTGCTCGCACCGGGCTCGGACGGCATCGCACCGGACTCGGCCGATACCTCCTCAGTGGCCTCCGAAGACTCGACTGTCGAGCGCTCGGCATCGGGCTCCGCGCGCTCATCCGCGGCAGGCGCGAACTGACTGCCCGATCTACCCGCTGTCGCAGGGGAATCCACGGCACTTTCGTGCGCGGCGGCATCGACCTCGTCAGCCTCGTCCACACCTGCCGCACTCGTAGTTTCGGAGACCTCTTGGGCAGCAGACGGACTCATGGAATCGGCCGGCGCGGCAACATCGGTTGCGACGTCCTCACTCACCGCCGTCTCATCGGGAGGCGCGGGAAATTCCTGCGCCCCAGCAGAATCCGTCACCGAGGATGCGACCTCCTCGACCGCTGGGGGCACACTGCCCACGGTGTCGGACGCCGCTGTCTCGGACGTCTCGACCGCCGAGGCATCGACATTCGACGCCTGCGCGGTCGCGGTCTCCGCATCGGTCCCGGGTTCGGCAGGATCGGATTCCGCCGCGTAACACACCGTCTGCGTGAAAGCGGCCTCGAACTCGGCGGCCTGCCGAGCGACCTCGACCTCCGGTACGGCAACGACCTCGGGTGCGGCAACCTCTGCCTCGGACACCGGGGGCTGCACAACCTCGGCCCCCCGTTCCGCTGTCTCGACCTCCGCCGCCGCGACCGTCGACACCGTGTCGTCGGTAACTGACACCGCCGACTCGACCACCGGCACATCGGCTTCCACCGCCGGCGCCGCATCGTCAATCACCGGCGCAGCATCGTCAGCTGTCGGCACGGTATCGCCTACCACCGATGCGGTACCTCCAGCACCCGACGAGGCACCCTCAGCAACCGGCGCAGCATCCACGACGACCGGCGCAACACCCTCAGCAGCCCCAGCACCAGGGGCGGCATCCACGACGACCGGCACAGCACCCCCGACAGCCGACCCAGCATCGCCAGCACCTGGCGCCGCAGCCACCACCACCGGCGCAACACCCTCAGCAGCCCCAGCACCAGGCGCGGCATCCACGACGACCGGCGTCCCCTGAGACTCCGACACGCCGGCAACAGCCTCGGGCGCATCGGCCGACTCGCCGACGGACTCGGCGGCCGACGGATCCGGTCCGCGCAACCCCCCCACGGAGATCATCTCGACAGCGGCATCGTCATATGCCTCGTACAGCGGCGAACCACCGCCCGTGGGCAGCTCGGTGTCCGAATGCGCGCCGCAACCGTATTCGACATGCACGACACGGCCGTCGGCGCCCATCGCATTGGCGCAGACGCCGTACGCGGCGCGCAACGCACCGGCCAGCGGTACGAAGAATCCGCACTGGCGACAGGTCGAGGGTGCGGCCCGTGCCATATCGGTGTCCGGACCGTATTCGGTGAACCAGCGCTCGGCGGCCTCCTCGCGGCCCTCCCGGCTGAGCACCTGCGGGCGCCCCTGGCCGAGCTCCTCGACGACCTCGTCGACAACCGGGTCACCTGTCACCAGGTAACCGGGGACCAGACGCGGATCGTCCAGCTGTGGCGCCAGTAGATCGCCTGGCGCCAGATCACCGGGCCGCACACGCCGATCCCACGGCACGAACTCGGGTGGGGTCAGGGCCTCGGGCCCGGGCAGCAGCGCCGACTCGCTGACCGTCGCACGCTCGGCCTCCGGCGGGGCCGCCACCACCACCGCCCACTGCCAGCCGCGATAGCCCGGCAGGGTCGAAGCGAAGCGATGGGTGGCCGCGTACTCGTCCTCGGCGGTCACCCCCAGATGCTCACCCACACCATCGGGCTGCAACTCTAGGAGCGCACGACGAGCCAACTCGACCGCCTCCGCCAGGATCGGTCGCACGGCGGGCTCCGAAACAGAAACTGCGCTCACGTCCTACATTTTGCCGCATGCATCGCAACACCCGAACGTTGGCCGGGGCAGGACTGATCCTGCTGGCAGTACTGCTGCCCTGGGCGGCCGGATGCTCCGGCGACTCCGACACCACGCCGCAGCTTCGCGCCCAGGTTCTGGCGACGCGCCCACACGACACCACCGCCTTCACCGAGGGCCTGGAACTGGACGGCAACGTCCTGTACGAGAGCACCGGCATGAAGGGACACTCGGGCGTGAGCGCCACCGATTTCACCACCGGCGCCCAGATGGCCCGGGCCGATCTGGATCCGCAGTATTTCGGGGAGGCGATCACCAGGGTGGGAAATATCCTGTGGGAGCTGACCTGGAAGAACGGGGTCGCCTTCGCCCGCGACCCGCAGACCCTGGCCGAACTGCGGCAGGTGCGCTACACCGGCGAGGGCTGGGGGCTGTGCTCGATGAACGACCGAATCGTCATGAGCAACGGCAGCAGCACTCTGACCTTCCGCGATCCGGTCAGCTTCGCCGTCACCGGCTCGGTGCGCCTGACCAGCCATGACAACGTTCAACTGAATTCACTCGACTGCGCGCCCGACGGCACGATCTACGCCAACGAATGGCCGACGGACCACATCCTGCACATCGACCCGAAATCCGGCCGGGTACTCGGCGACATCGATGCGTCGGGCCTGCTCACGCCCGCGCAGCAAGTCGGAACCGACGTACTCAACGGAATCGCCACCCTGCCCGGGACGGATCGTTTCCTGCTCACCGGCAAATACTGGCCGACCATGTTCGAGGTCCGTTTCGTTCCCGAATAGGACCTCCGGGGTCAGGATCACACGAGACCCTGGCCCCGTCCCCGGACGGAGTGCGAGAGAATCGGACTGTGCCTACCTCCCGTCCACCCTCCGGCGCCGAGCCAGGCGGCTGGGACGGCGAGGAGTCCCCGCTCACCCGGCGGCACCCCGGCTACGACCGCTATCCACCGCCGAACAACCCGGCGCGCGATCGGCCCGACCCGCCGCACGACCGAGACACACCGCCGCAGGCCTCGGACCGCGATCGACGCGCACGCGACCCGCTGCCGCCCCTCCCCCGCCGCGGCGGCGAACCGGACGTGCCCGAATTCGTGACCCGGCGCATGTCCTCGAACCAGCCGCCGCCAACTCTGCCGATAGGCGAGTCGTCGCAGCACGAGGCCCCCGAGCCCCCCACGGATTCCGGACCCCGCAAACGGGTTCCGCGCAAGATGACCGTCACCCGGGTCGTGGCGATGCGGAGCGTCGAGCTCACCGAACGCGGATTCCGCACGTTCCGGCGCGCGGCGGAGGCTGACGGGGCCGGCGAGTCCGGGCTCACCGCGCTGGTCTACGCGACGATGGCCAACTTCGCGCTCGACGCGGCCATCGCCGTCGCCCTGGCCAACACTCTGTTCTTCTCCGCGGCGACCGCGGAGTCCAAGAGCAAGGTGGCGCTGTACCTGTTGATCACGATCGCGCCGTTCGCGGTGATCGCCCCGCTGATCGGCCCCCTGCTGGACCGTTTGCAGCGCGGCCGCAGGCTGGCGCTGTCGGGCTCGTTCGCCGCTCGCGCGGTGATCGCGATCGTGCTGATCTTCAATTTCCACGGCTGGGCGCTGTATCCGCTGGCGCTGCTGATGATGATCCTCAGTAAATCCTTCGCGGTGCTCAAGAGCGCGGTGACGCCGCGGGTGCTGCCACCGGGCATCGATCTGGTGCGGACCAACTCCCGGCTCACGGTCTTCGGCCTGGTCGGCGGCACGCTCGGCGCAGGTGGTGTCGCCGGTGCGATCGCCGCGGCGGCCGGATCGCCCGGAGCGCTGGTGTTCGCGTCGCTGATCGCGGTGGCCGGGACGTACCTGAGCCTGCGCATCCCGTCCTGGGTCGAGGTCACCGAGGGCGAGGTGCCCGCGACGCTCGGATACCACAGCGAGCACGGTCACACCGAGGTGCTGGAGGCCGACGAGGACTCGCCGGTCAAGCCGAGTCGCCGCCGCCAGCCGCTGGGCCGCTCGGTGGTGACGGGGCTGTGGGGCAACAGCGCGATCCGGGTGCTCACCGGATTCCTGACCTTCTACGCGGCGTTCGTGGCGAAGTCCACCGAACACCGTCCGGTGCATCAGGCCGCGATGCTGGGCGTCATCGGCGCCGCGGCGGCGATCGGCAACTTCATCGGAAACGCCACCGGCGCCCGGATGAAATTGGGCCGTCCGGCGCTGATGGTAGTGATCTGCACGGCCGCGTGCACGCTCGTCGCGGTCCTCGCGGCGCTGGCCGACAACCTGATCGGCGCCGCCGTGGCCACCGGGGTCGGCGCGTGTGCCAGCGCGCTGGCGAAGGTGTCGCTGGACGCCTCGATCCAGGACGACCTGCCGCCGGAATCGATCGCATCCGGATTCGGTCGCTCGGAAACGGTGCTGCAGCTGTCCTGGGTGGTCGGCGGCGCGGGCGGAGTGCTGCTACCGACGCAGTGGTGGGTGGGCTTCACCGTGGTGTCCGCGGTGCTGGCGCTCGGATTGGTGCAAACCTTCATGAGCTACCGTGGTCACTCGCTGCTGCCCGGTCTGGGCGGCAACCGACCTCAGCACGCCAAGCAGGAGGTGCCCGTGGACGTACCTGATCCACCCGGCGCCGCTCCCCGACCAGCGACAGGAAACCCGTGACCAAGCCCAACACCCGCACGATCGTCGCGCTGGCCGCGGCGGCGGTGCTCGTGGTGATCGTCGCCGTCGCCGCCGTAGTCACCGTGGCCGTGCACAATGCGAAGAAGCCCGATCCCTCGATCACCGCGTACGCGCACGGCAAGGCGGTCACCGTGGCCCCGTACCGGTACTGCACGGTGGCCGGGATGAGCGAGATGGGCCAGCTGAGCCTGAACTGCCACGAAAGCAATATCACCGTGCCGCTGAACGTCCCGCCGGGCTCCCCGCTACAGATCTCGCTGCCGAAGAAGATCGCCAACGCGCCGTGGATCATGATGCGCGAGTATGTCTTTCCCGACGGCCGGACCCATGTGCGCGACGTCAAGACCTATCAGGATTTCAAGCCCGGCACGCTGGCGGTGACGGTACCGTCCCGTCCCACCCCGAATCTTCGCCTGGTCGGCATCGAACTGCAGCTTGTCATGCCCGCCCGCGACGAGTCCGGCCGCGAGTTCTACGCGCCGTATCAGGTCTGGTCGATCAAGACGGCCTGAGCGGGAATACGTTCCAGCACGCCGCCCGCGAAAACGTCGTACAGCGGCAGGGTTTCCAGGTGCACGTAGCCGATGTGGCAGTCGCACAGCGCGAGCGGACATGGCCGCGGCGCGAGTGCGGCGCGGTATGAGCCGTCGTACAGATTTCCCAGCGGATCCTGGACGAAATGGCAACGCCGCACGGTGCCCTCGCCGTCCACGGACAGCACCGACGAGCCGGTGCGGCAGGGCTGCCCGGCGGATCTGTGCGGGTGTCTGCTGAAGGGGAACAGCGGATCCAGCGCCGTCCACCGTGCGGCCTGCTCGTCGGTGTAGGTATGCCCCTCGGCGGCATTCACCCACAGGTAGACGTGGTCCGCAAGATTCGCGCGTAGCCGCTGTGCGGCCTCGAGATGTGCGGGGAGCCCGACGATTCCGACGCTGAAGCGCACACCCGAGCGCGTCAGGCGGTCGAGCTTGTCCACGAATCGCTCGGACGGGGTCTGCCCCGGGTGGTACGTGCACCACAGCGCGAGCGTGTCGAGATCGGCCTCGGCCAGCCATTCGGTCCGGCAGCTGAGGTTGGTCTGGATGGCGACGCGTTCGACCTGCGGCAGGTGCGACAGCTCGACCAGCGCCCGCCGGTACCAGGACCGGACCAGGCCCTCGCCCCACGGGGTGAACAGGATCGAGAGCCGATCGCCGGTCTGCTCGCGAACCCAGGCGGTGAACCGCTCGAGGGCGGCGCGGTCGGCGCGCAGTTGGGCGGGTGTATCCCGGCGCTTGGCGAACGGGCAGTAGGGACAGTCGTAATCACAGGACGCCAGCGGTCCGCGATACAGCAGAGTCAAATCCATTGCCACCTACCGTAATTCGTAGTTCGTCATGGCCGCGCGGACGGCGGGCGAGAAGAATTCGGGGCCGATGGCGTCGGAGTAGGCCAGTCCCTCCGGGGACAGGCGCAGCCGGTCTGTATCGCCGTCTGCCAGCCAGCCGCGCTCGGCCAGCACCCGCAACTGCCCGGGAAAGTCCTCGTGCGGGCCGCATCCGAATCGCAGCCGGTATTCGGCGTTGGACAGCCCCTGGACCTGGAGCAGCGATTGCAGCAGATGCCTGCGGCGGGCCTCGTCGGCATTGATCGCCCGGCCGACCAGCGCATGGTCGAAATCGATGGTGGCGGTGTAGGAGTCGATGATGGCCCGTACCTCGCGCATGGAAACCGCGTAGTCGAACGAGTAATGCAGGCGCGAGGTGTAGGAGCGAGCGCCGCAGCCAAGCCCGACCATGCCGTCGGTCTGGCAGGCGTAGTCGTCCGGGCCCTGCGGCGGCGCATCGGTGCGCCGGAACATACGCATCGAGACCTGTTCGTAGCCGTGTGTGAGCAGGTGGTCACGGCCCTCGCGGTATCGGCACAGGCGTTGCTCGTCCCAATCCCGTTCCGAGAAGGCGTGATCGGCCTGCCTCCCCAGACCGGTGAGCGGCCGCACATACAGCGGATAGAGATAGATCTCCTCCGGCCGCCACCGCAGCGCCGCGTCCAGGGACAACCGCCAACTCGACGCCGTCTGCCCCATGATGCCGTAGATGAGGTCGATGTTGAGCACCGGGATTCCGGCCTCGCGAATACGCCCCAGCGCGGCCTCGACGTCCGCGCGCCGCTGCGGCCGGACCGCCGCACGGGCCTCGGCATCGACGAAACTCTGCACCCCCAGGCTCACTCGCGTCGCACCCCGCGCGGCGAGCACCGCCAACCGGTCGGCGGTCGCCGTGGCGGGCGAGGCCTCGACCGACAGGGGGATCGCACGCAGATCCGCGCCCATCACCAGTTCGGCGATATCGCACAGCCTTTCCAGTTCAGCGGCCTCGAGGTAGGTGGGCGTGCCGCCGCCGAACGCGGCGGTGGCGAACCGTGCCGGTCGCTCGTCACCCAGCGCCGCCCGCACGGCGCGGGCCTGCCGGGTCAGGGCGTCCAAGTAGCGACCGATCAGGCCGTCGGGTGCGCCGATCCGGGTGAACAGGTTGCAGAACCCGCATCGCACCTCACAGAACGGAATGTGCATGTACAGCGAAAGGGTTTGTCGTGCTTCGTCTTTCCAGAGGTCGGCGAGCGCCGGACGCGGCGCAAGCGGGCGGTAGGCCGTCTTGTGCGGGTAGGCGTAGACGTAATTCCTATACGGCCGCAGCGGCGTGTGGACGGCGGTCATATGGCCTCCAAGGGGTCGGGTTCCAGGAAGAAATGACCGTAGGGAACGGTCCAGACCGATTCGTGGCCCAGTCGGTGCCCGGTGAAGCCATCGTCCCCGTAGGCGGTGCCGTGATCGGAGCAGACGATGGCGAAACAGCGGCGGCGTGACCGCATCGCGTCGAACAGCCGCCCCACATGACGATCGATATACCGCAGGGCCGCCGCGTGCGTGGCACGGCTGTCGCCCGCGTCGCGGGTGGCGCCGGGCAGGTAGAACCAGTTCGGCTGATGCAGCGCGGAAGCGTTGAGGAACAGGAAGATCCGCCGCTCGGGTGGCAGGTTCGCCACCGCCCGTGCGGCGCAGGCCACCTGCGCCTCGAACGAGGTCGGCGAGGCCACCGAGAACTCGGGCGCCCAGTGACTCTCCGCGAACAGGCCGGGCAGGACGCTCCCCAGCGCCGCCTGCTTGTTGAAGAATCCGACGCCGCCGATGCATACGGTGTGGTACCCGCGCCCGGCCAACGCGGTGACCAGATCGGGTGCGTCGAAGACGAAGGTGCGCTCGACGGTGGTCTCGCTGCCGCCGAACTGCGCGGCGAACAACCGCGGATGCGGGCCCGGCGCGGCGGGCGTCGGGAGAAAGCCCGCGAATATGGCCTGATGCGAGGCGTAGGTGAAATTGCCCGGGGCGTGCCGGCGCTCCCACCGGCCGCCCGGCAGACAGGCGCTCAGGGTGGGTAGCTGCCCGGCTTCGGCCAACTCGGCCGCCACGTCGTAGCGGAGCGTGTCGAGTGTGAGCAACAGCAGATCGTCGCGGCCGACGACCTCGTTCATATCGGGATCCGGTGCGTACGGTGCGATTTCCGCCGTATTCAGCGTATTCATGACGCGCTGCCTGCGCTCATCATGACATGACGGTCAGCCGTCGGCCCGGAAAGGCGCTGCGGCACAGCAGACGGCCCCGATACGGCCGATACTCCCCGCGTGGCCGGAGCGGCGCATTCGCGCGGAACAGCACCGTACCTACGGTGTGCGGCATCGATCTGCGCGGTGTAGGTGTCCAGGCCGGCCGCGGGTCCGTCGGGCAGACCGGCCAGCCCCGGCAGCAGATCTCCGAAGGCGTTGACCTCGCCGACGTGAAATCTACGCCAGCCGGTCGAGGGCAGCAGATCAACTGCGACACAGAGTGTTCCGGGAAAGCACGCGGCGGCCCGTTCGCAGGTCGACAGCGCCCGGGACCAACGCTCCCCCACGATGCGGCGGACCTCGCCGAGATCACCGCGCGCGCCGCCGAGATGCAGATTGGTCATCGGTGTGCCGCTGGTCCGCACGACGGCGTGCGTGGCGCGGCCCGCGACCACCAGGACCCGCAGATCAGCCGAGCGACCATGCAGCGAGGCCTTCGGAATCCACTGCTCGATATGCAGCCTGTCGGGCGCGAGCGCATCGACGATCGCGGCGATCTCGCGTTCGCTGGTATAGCGCCGCACGCGCAACGAGTTGTAGAGGCGACCGGCGGCGGTCAACTCGACCGACGTAGCCGCCTGCCACCGCCGGGAGCCGGCCGTGGATGAACCGCGCGTCGACTCGATCGCGAGCACACCGGACGCGGACGAACCGTGCGCGAGTTTGACGAAAACCCTGGACATTCCGGCGTCATCCATCCGGGTGCGCACCTCCTCCCAGCCACGCACCGCGACGGCGGCGCCCGAGGTCGGAGCCCGCGGCACCGGCACTCCCGCCGCCGCGAGGCGGGCGTGGCACAGCCGCTTGTCGAACAGCACGGCCAACTCGCCCGGATCGTCGAGCCGGATCCCGCCGCGCAGTGTGCGGACTGTCGCAAGCAGGCTGTCGTACCAGCGTGCCGAACCCTCGACCCGGGTGGGCTCGGCGATACCGCGAAGAAGCTCGTCCACCTCCGGCTGCTCCCCGGGCGATTCCAGCCGCACGATCTCCCGCGGCCCGAATTCGCAGCCGCCCTCGCGCAGCACATCCCGCCATTCGACCACCCGCAGGCCGTCTACTCCGGCCGCACGCGCGGCCTCGGCGAACAGCCGCACCCGGCGGTTGTCACCGTTGCCGACGACCGCCCATCCGCGCGGACCGCCCTGCGACGGATGAAATGAATTCTCCGACATGGTGATTCACTCGCCGACCGCGACGAAGCGGAAGACCTCGCCGTCGGCGTCCCTATTATCCTGGGCGTCGTCGGGGTCCAGATCCAGCTCGACTCCGGCCGGTTCCAGCGCCTCCTCCAACCGCTCGCACATGGCCTCGCTCAGATAGTTGTAGTGCATATCCAGCGACATCAGATGGGTCAGCGGTTGACCGGCGAGCAACGCCGCGGCGCCCTCGTCGGTCAGCACACCCATCGATACGTCCAGGACCTCGAGCCGGGCCACCACGGGCGCCGAGGCCAGGGCCGCGCAGATCTCGTCCTGAATCTCGCTGTTGCGCAGTGCGAGATCCACCAGGCCGGGCAGTTTGTCACCAGCGAGGATGGGGGCAAGATCGGAGACCGTGCAGGTCCCGCCGTACTCCGAGGTGCCGAGCCACAGATCCAGATGGGTGAGCGCAGGGAATTCGCACGCCGCGATGCCCTGCACCGTATGCGCTGACAGGCCACCGGCCTGCACGGTGAGCTGCAGGAGATGTTCGTGTTCGATCGGCGCGAACTCCAGGTACTGACCACCGCGCACGCCGAACTCTTCCAGCAACGGGAACGCCTCCAGCAACGGGCTCACCCCGCTCTGACAGATCCAGGAGATCTCGTTCTCCTCCGAGACGATGTCGCCCAGGAAAATCGCGCGCAGGGCGGGCAGGCGATCACGGGCAGCCACGAACGCCCGGATCACCTCGCCCGACTCCCCATCGGACTCGTCGGCCCAGCAACCCACGACGATCGCCCCGACCTTCTCGGTGTCGACAGCCTCCAGAAAGCGCTCGAAACACGCCGGCCAGCTCTCCTGCGCATCCCACGACTCGATGCCCACTCGCCACGCCACCGAGTCGGCCTCGGGCAGAACCGGCATCACCTCCTCTTCCCCCGGCGGAGGCGGAAAGTCGTAGGTGGGCAATCCGTAGAACTCCTCCAGATTGCCGTCGATTCTCGTCATGGTCATATGCCCCTTCTGGCTCGATCGCCGATGTTCTCAGGTGAGTTATAGCGGGTCGGACCGACAGCTTCGAGCCGAACCGAACTTGTCGGTGTCCCTCGTTAGAGTCCTTGGCGTGGCACCGATTTCGTGCCGGACGGGAGGAATTCATGTACAGGCAGGGTGATGTTCTGATCGTGCCGCTCGCGGACGAGGCCGTGCCCGCGAGCGCCGCACGGACGGCTCCGGAGCCGCGCGATTCCCGGGGGCGGCTGGTCCTGGCCCTGGGTGAGGTCACCGGGCACGCGCACGCCATCGCCGGCCCCGGCACGCTGATCTGCGAGGCGAGTTCGTCCAGCCCGCTGCTGCACCTCCCCGAGGGCGGGCGCGTGGTGCACGAGGAGCACGCCGCGATCGTGCTGCCCAAGGGCTGGTACCGCGTGGTGCGCCAGCGCGAGTACGTCCCGGGCGCGTTCCGGATCGTCGCGGACTGAGGGCGGCGGCGAATGAGCGACGAGATGTCGAAACAGATTGACTGGCAGCAAGTTTCGACAGCCACAGGCTCGGGCGATCGGACCGCGGCCGAAGCCGGGGTCCGGCTGGCCTACCGTCGTGCCGGGCTGCCCGACCCCGAGCACATCCTCTGGGCGCGTTCGCCTCTGGAGGCCGTGCGCAGGCTGCGCGGCGACATCGGGCCGCACCCGTCGAGGCTCGGAGCGTCCGTCCGCGAGATGGTGCGCAGTGCCCCATGGGCTACCGAGCGAGCGAACCTGCTCACCGAGTTGGGGCAGGAGGGTTTCAGCGCGCGCTGGCGGTCGACCGGCGCCCCACTGTGGGAACTGACCCGCCGGATCGCCGATCGCATCACGGACGGAGTCCTGGCGAGCGCGGCCGATGATCGGCACGAGCAGACAGCGATCCGCCTGCTTCTGCTGGACGCGGTGCAGGGCCAGCACGACGCCGCCTGGCTCGCCGCCTTCGACACCTCCGGCCCACCCCTGGACGGAATCGCCGCCGTCGCACGGGAAGCGGGCTGGTGGTGGCCCTATCAGAAGGTGGCGGTACTCACCGAGCGCCCGACCGAGCTGCACCGCGACGAATCAGGTCGGCTCGACCGTTCGGACGGCCCCGCCCTGGCGTATTCCGACGGCTTCGCCCTGTACGCCTGGCGCGGCATGCCCGTCCCCGCGGAGTTCCTCGAGCGCCTCGGATCCCTCACGCCCCAGCAGATCCGGACCGAGGAGAACGCCGAGCTGCGCCGGGTGATGCTCGAGTTCTACGGGTACGACCGCTATCTCGCCGAGTCCGGCGCCGAGCCGGTACACCGCGACGAGACGGGCGTGCTGTGGCGGATCCGCCTCGACGGTGACGAGGATGTGGTGATGGTGGAGGTGGTCAACTCCACACCCGAGCCCGACGGCACGAATCGCACCTACTGGCTACGGGTTCCGCCGCTGACCCGCACCGCCCGCCAGGGCGTCGCCTGGACGTTCGGCTTGGATGAAGACACCTACGCGCCGACCCGGCAGACGTAGCCCGATGCGACACAGCCCTCGGGGCACGCCATTCGTGCGCCGAGGGCCGCGGAATCCCCGCTCGGGCAGGGAGAGTCAGTGATCGAGCTCGCGGGCCACGCCCCGAACCACCTCGGCGATGCGCTGTGCGGCCTTGCGGTCCGGATACTTACCCTTACGCAGATCCGGCTGCACCTTCGCCTCGAGCAGGGTGATCATGTCCTCGATCATCCCGTGCAGATCGTCGGGCGACTGGCGCGGATGCGCTGGGGCGGCCTCCTTGTGGCCCTGCCCCTGGCCACCGCCGCGCACCGAGGGCGGCGGCTCGAGCAGCGTCAGGCTCAGAGCCTGGGGACCACGACGACCCGCCGCCATCCCGAATTCGACCCGTTGCCCAGGCTTCAGCCCCTCGACACCCTTGGGCAACGCAGACGACCGAACATAGACGTCCTCACCCTCGTCCTGGGAAAGGAAGCCGAAGCCCTTCTCGACGTCGTACCACTTCACCTTGCCGGTCGGCACTGCGCTCACCCGTTCGTCTTCAATGCCCGGACGGCCCGGGCACAGCCATGGGCGCCGGAGCACGTCCGGCACCCTCCTGTATTCGAAAAGAACGCGCCCCACACAGCTATGCAGGACGCGATAGACACTGAGTCTACCCCGGTGACTATTGCCGGAGCACATCAGTTTTACGGTGCAGGAATGCCGGAATCTCCCGCCTCGCCCTCCGCCGCGGCACCGCACCGCTCGCCGCGTCGCACCCCGAATATCGCACTCCCCCTGGCCCTGGGCCTGTTCACGATCGGACTCCTGGCGATCGTCGCCATATTCCTGACACCGATCCTCTCCGACGCGAAACCCGGACTGTGGCTGTATCTCGTCGCGATGGTCGCGACGCCGGCCGGGCTCCTGCTCGCGATCGGGTTCACACTCTGGTCGGGCCGCCGTGTTCGATGACTCGAACACATAATTTGCCCAGTTCACCTCTCGGCTATGCCTGTGATCTTCATCACATAACGAAGTGGTCACAGCATGGTCACGGACCGTGCTCGATGGAGCTTCGGCGCATTCACCTGCGCAGACACATTCCGTAAGGCGTTGCGCTGGATAGTGACCCATTCGTACACGCCGGTTATCAAATGGTGATTTTTCGCGGAGAACGTCGTACGGTCTAAACCGTCGGGAGCAGTCCCGACACCACCGGCCCGCCGCACCGAACCTCGCCCCGCGGGTACCGGACCCCAACGGAAACAGGGGCGAGGGCGGGGAACCCACGTTCCCTACAGGCAGGGAAGCGGGATCGCTCGGCAACGATGCGATTCCTTGGGGTGAAGCCCCGGAGCACCACCCGGTGCACCAGGGCCGGACGGCCTCTCAGTCCGAACCCGACAGCTCACCTCGCAGGCGCGTACGAGAGGGAGACACCCGATGAGTGGACGCCATCGCAAGCCGACCAGTACCAGTCGTACCGTCGCCAAGGTCGCCGTCACCAGCGCGATCATGGGTGGTGCGGGTGCAGTTCTCGCTGGTCATGCGTCTGCAGCAACCGATCAGGACTGGGACAGCCTGGCGCAGTGCGAATCCGGTGGTAACTGGGCCATCGACACCGGCAACGGATTCCATGGCGGCCTGCAATTCACTCCCAGCACGTGGCGCTCTTTCGGCGGCGACGAGTACGCCTCCAGCCCCGAGAACGCCAGCCGTGACCAGCAGATCGCCGTCGGCGAGAAGGTGCTCGCCACCCAGGGCTGGGGCGCTTGGCCCTCCTGCTCACATCATCTGGGCCTGCACGACGGCGCGACCATGCGCGATGTGCCGTCCTCCACTCCGCATGTGGAGTCCGCGGGATACACCCAGCACTGGAACCCGGCGCAGTCCGAGTCCGCGCCCCATTCGCAGGCCCCGGTTATCGAGC
>NZ_JAGPOX010000329.1 GCF_019038435.1 Nocardia alni | reverse complement strand
GGTCCCGCCGGTTCCGGCCGGCGGTCCCAGGCTCGCCGCCTGCGGCCTGATCCTGCCCAACGGCGCGCCACCGGTACCGAGGGACATCTCCGCCACCGCCTGGGTGATCGCCGACCTCGACACCGGCCGCATCCTGGCCGCGAAGGATCCGCACGGCCGCTACCGCCCAGCCTCGACCCTCAAGACGCTGCTGGCAGCGGTCGCTATCCCGCAGCTGGACCTGAACAAAGTGGTGATCGGCACCCAGGACGACGCGAACGCCGACGGCACCCGGGTCGGCATCGGACCCGGCGGCCGCTACACCAACAATCAACTGCTGCACGCCCTGCTGATGTGTTCGGGCAACGACGCCGCCCACGCCATCGCGATGGAGATCGGCGGCGTGGACAGCACGATCCGGCAGATGGACGAGAAGGCCAGGCAACTACAGGCCCTGGACACCCGCGCGGCGACCCCGTCCGGCCTGGACGGCCCCGGCCAGAGCATCTCGGCCTACGATATGGCCGCGATCTTCCGGCACGATATGACGCTCCCGGCATTCGCCGACGTCGTGCACACCGAGCAGTTCGACTTCCCCGGCTTCCCCGCCGACCCCAAGATCC
>NZ_JAGPOX010000328.1 GCF_019038435.1 Nocardia alni | reverse complement strand
CTCGAACAGGAGTCGCTTTTCCTCGCCCACGACAGCTCGATCAAGATGCCCGCGTGGCGGCGTCATCTGCTGAAAGGTGAACGACGCCAAGCGGCAGAACAGCTTGCACCCCCGACGCAGCACCAGCATTTGTACCTCGACGTGCCTGACGATCTGCATCGATCGATCGTTGAAGATGGCCGCATCTGTACGGGCGCAGCACCTGCAGCGGCACTGGCAGGATCCACGATCACGCCGGACTTTGTCGAGCGTTCATGGCGTCACGCAACGCGCTCGGCCATCAACGTGGCGTTCCTCGTCCTCGTCGTATGGACAGCGCTCACGATCACAACGATGTGGACCGGCATGCACTTCGCATCGTCACAGGGATCTGCAGCGAGCACAAATGATGTCGAGGTAGGTAGGGTAGGGCGGCGGGAAATGAGCCAGGTCGCGGCCAACTACAAGGACGTCTGGGAAGAGGGCGATGCGCGCAAGGTGCTGCAAGATCTGAAAGACGCAGATGCGTCCGTGGCCCGCGCAGCACGTGCCGGCGACACGGTGAAGTGGGGCCTGGCCGCCTGCATCTTCTTCGTGTTGAGCATGGCCGCGGGTCTGGTTGCAGCAGGCG
>NZ_JAGPOX010000327.1 GCF_019038435.1 Nocardia alni | reverse complement strand
CCTCGACCCCGCCACCGCCGGGCGCGTCATGGATCTGCTCGTGGCGCAGACGCGCGACCAAGGGGCCGCGATGGTGCTCGTCACCCATTCGCAGGCCGCGGCGCAGCGCGCCGACCGCATGCTGCGGCTGACGGCCGACGGCATCCGGCCGGTGGCCGGGACGCGCGCGGACTGAGCGGTCTCTCCGCATGCTCGCCCTGCTCCGCACCTTCTCCTGGCTGGAACTGCGCCGCCATCCCTGGCGCGCCACCGTGGCCGCGGCCGCGGTGATGCTGGGGGTGGCACTGGCGTTCGCCGTGCACCTGATCCACGCGTCCGCCCTGTCGGAGTTCGGCCAGGCCGTGCGCGCCGCGAGCGGCCAGCCGGATCTGCAGCTGCGCGCCGCGCAGGGCGACCTGCCCGAAACCCTGTACGGGCAGGTGGCCCGGCATCCGCTGGTGGCCCGCGCCGGGCCGGTGCTGGAGGTCGCCGCGCAGGCGGCTCCGGCGCAGGGGCCCGCCGCCGCTTCGGTCGCCTTGCGCGTGGTGGGCGCGGATGCCCTGCTGCTCGCTGCCATGGCGCCCGAGCTGGCGCCCCGGCCTTTTCCGGACGCCGACCGGCTGGCCATGCTGTCGCCCGGCACCGTTTTTCTGAACCCTGCCGCGCTCCAGGCCCTGGG
>NZ_JAGPOX010000326.1 GCF_019038435.1 Nocardia alni | reverse complement strand
ATAAGAGACAGGAACGACCTCGACGGGATCATCGACTACATCGCCAAGGGGAACCCCACTCGTGCTGAGACTTTTGGCCAAGAGCTACGGGAAAAAGCACAGAAGCTTGCCGATCACCCAATGCTGGGGCGCTCAGGCCGACCAGGATTACAGAAGGGTGTACGGGAGCTGGTGGTTCACAAGAACTACATCGTGTTCTATCGATTGCTGCCCGACACCAGCACGGTGGAAATTCTGCGGCTGCTGCATGCCGCTCAACAAGTAGCTTGATGCAAAAAAAGAGCCCGAGACTGCGTCAACAGTCCGGGCTTTGGCCAAGTCCTGGGGAGGAAAGGATGACCATGACAGATCCTAGCAAAATCACACGAAAGCAGGGAGTGGCCGCAGCTGCTCGGAAACTGCCCACGAAGCGCGAGATCGAGCTGATCTCAGCCAGTGCTGACATCATGGGCCAGTCGCCGACTGGCAACGATTTCGCGTTCATGCACTCGGTCATGTGCCAGGTGGGTTTGCCTCGCGCGAAGGTAGATGGAGCGCACTTCATGCGCCAGTCGGGCGCGGCGTGGTTGACGGTACAAGCTGGCTTTCTCGATGAGGGCAATGGACCGGTTTTGCAGGTCGTGCCCTACGGCGCCATGCCTCGGTTGGCCCTTGCCTGGCTTTCAACC
>NZ_JAGPOX010000325.1 GCF_019038435.1 Nocardia alni | reverse complement strand
GGTGTCGTATGCCGATCGGGTGCGTCCGGTCGATCACCGGCATCCCGCGTATGTCATCTACACCTCGGGGTCGACCGGAAAACCCAAGGGTGTCGTGGTCTCGCACGCCGGTCTGGCAGGACTGGTGACCGCCTTGCGCGAGAGCTACGGGGTGAGCGAAGAATCGCGAGTCTTGCACGTAGGCTCGCCGAACTTCGACATCTCTGTGCTAGAGCTACTGCTGGCCTTCTTCAGCGGTGCGACGCTGGTGATCGCGCCGCCTTCGGTGTTCGGTGGTTCGGGGTTGTCGGATCTGCTTCGGCGCGAGCGTGTTACGCACATGCTCATCACCCCCGGGGCACTGGAGTCCGTCGATCCGGACGACCTCGACGATCTACAAGCCATCATGGTTGGCGGTGACAGGTTCGGTCCGGGCCTGGTTGCCCGCTGGGGCGGTAAGCATAGGTTTTACAACGGTTACGGGCCTACCGAAGCGACGATCGTGGTGGCGAGCAGCCCGCCGCTGGTGCCTGGCGGGCCCATCACGATCGGTTCGGCTATTGCGGGCGTTGGTGCGTTCGTGCTGGATTCGCGGTTGCGTCCGGTGCCTGCGGGGGTGATGGGTGAGTTGTATCTGGCTGGTCCGGGGTTGGCGCAGGGGTATCTGGGCCGTCCGGGGTTGACCGCGGAGCGTTTCGTGGCCAATCCGTTCGGTGGTGCGAGCGGTGGTGCGCGGTTGTATCGCACCGGGGATCTGGTGCGCCGCATCGAGTCCGATGGTGCGGGTG
>NZ_JAGPOX010000324.1 GCF_019038435.1 Nocardia alni | reverse complement strand
CTCCACCAGCGTCCCAACTGCCGTATCGAAGTCGAGCGGGTGGGCCCGCGCCTGGCGAAGCGTCGGGAACTGCGAGGGGGAGAGAGCCCCAGCTGGGGGCACGAGATCAGTCATTGGCTGCCGAGCCCTTCCTCGCCGCGCGGGCGTCCAAAGATGCGATCAGCGGCGTCCCTCGAAAGTGGCGCATCAGGTTGGCCTTCTGCTCCGGCAGCAAGTCCGAGGCCTCGATCATCGGGGGCCAGCTGGCGTGGGCGCGGCGCACAGTGTCCTTCACGATGGACTGCAGCTTTGGTTCAGATAGCGCCGGCACCGCGTTGCAGAGCTGGCGGATCACCGCCGGGGAAACGCGCGCCTGCTTGGGCCCCCCGGGCAAGAAGGCCAACGCGTGGCCACGCCCCGAGAGGTAGGCGGCGTACGCCACCACGTCGTACGCGGGGGAGAGCGCTGGAGTGCGGCCATCCTTGTAGAGAAGCCCGAAGTTCTTCAGGTGACCGTCGAAGTTGCCCAACAGGTCGTTGACGACGACTCGGCGCAGCAGCTCGTGTGCGGCGTCCAGCCCCAGCCCCTCGACGTTGGCCAGCAGCGTGAGCATGGTCGCGTAGGTGGCCACTGGGTGGGTGTACTTCTGTTCCGGCGAAACGCCAAGGATCTGCGCGAAGTCTTCGGAGTGGATGTGCTTGCGGCCGGCGCGATCGAAGCGCCGGACCGCGAGGAACTGCCGTCCTTCGCCCAGCACGAAGGGCTGATCCGCTTCGATGTGGTCCAGGGG
>NZ_JAGPOX010000323.1 GCF_019038435.1 Nocardia alni | reverse complement strand
CCCACCCGCCTCTACGAGGCCCTCCGCGCCGGCACATTCGTCCTGGTAGTCCCCACCGGAATCGAAGTGCCCGCAATCGACCACCTGACGGTCGTCCACACCACCGACCCGACCCAGCCCGCCGTCCTGGTCCGCCCCGACGCCTACATCGCCTGGGCCGCCGACCACACCGACCCGTCGGCCGTCGCCACAGCCCTGGACCAGTGGCTCGGCGTCGCCACGACCGCGAACTGATCACAATCCGTCTGTCCCCGAATCCGATTCGGGGACAGACTGCTGTCCGAAGCCTCTCAGTCCCTCCCCATAGACCCTCGATCGGCGGCAGCGATTGCCGTACCAGAGAGGCAAGCACCGTCCCACACGGCAGTCGGGCTCGTCAGCGCACGCCGTAGTCGAGCCGGCCGCAAGGGGATCGCCGCAGCCTTCGCTCAGCTAGCCAATCGAACTCGACCGGTCACCCATCACCCCGATGGGACGCGCCGGGGGTAGGTATAGTCCGCCGCGGCCGCCATTCAGTCGCTCGGTTGAAGCCGACAGCTCACCAATCACCTCGGTCCGGGGAGACGGCCGCTCGCAGTTCACCACTGCCACCGTTCAGTCGTGTGAAGCCGACCCGGCGATCACCTCGATGAGGGACTCGGCCGGAACTGCGTAGCGTTCGCCGCTGCTGCCAGTCGGCTGGAGTCGACGGTCATCGATCACCTTCAGTCAGGGCGCGACGCGGTACGTGGGGCTCGCGGTTGCCGCGATTCAGTCGGTCGGCTGGAGTCGACGGTCATCGATCACCTTCAGTCAGGGCGCGACGCGGTACGTGGGGCTCGCGGTTGCCGCGATTCAGTCGGTCGGCTGGAGTCGGCGGTTGTCGATCACTTCGGTGGGGGCGCGGCGTGGGGCGCGGGG
>NZ_JAGPOX010000322.1 GCF_019038435.1 Nocardia alni | reverse complement strand
GGTCGTGGAGTCGGGGGTCGGTGGGTTGTTCGGCCCTGGCCACCAGGGGGGAGGGCCGCTTACGCGCGTCGGACCTCGAGGGCAGATCGGCCACCCAGCGCACATGCCGGGTCGGCTGCTGTGGTGATTCGGTGAGGATGTTGCCGGATCTAGGTGAAAGTGGTTGCCGGGCCGGCTGTTCGAGCACTGCGGCGATGGGCCGTTCGGTGGTGTGGACCGATTCCCGGTCTTCCTCGGTGCGGAGCGAGGCATCGTTGTCGTTACGGCGCAGCTCGGCCACGGAGGCGTTCGGGCCGAAAGGCCTGTTCTGTGTGTCGGTTTCGGGGGTGCTCGGGCTACGGGGCTGGGTCGGCGGAGTGGAAGGCTGGATGTCGGCCCCGGAGGCATCCTCGGTGGCTTGCGCTTCGATCGTTCGGGGCGGTACCTGGTCATCGGTGCTGTAGACCGATTCGCTGTAGTCTGATCGGCCGTCGTCCAATGGCGCGAACCGGGCTGTGCCGGTGGGCGAAGGGGTCTGGGGGCTGTAGACCGTTTCGTCGTCGTGGGGCGAGACCGGTTCGGATTGTGGGTGTAGTGATGTGCTGGGTTCGGTTGGCTGGGTCTCGTGGGGAAGGAATCTACCGTCTGTGTCGGGCTGGTCGAAGTACTCGGGTGAGAGGAGTTCGGCCAGTGGGGTGTCGGTGTGCTCGGTCGCCTCGCCGTGGTCGGCGGATGTGGTGGGTTCGGCCGGGGGCGGTGCGTGTTCGAGTTTGGGGGACCCGAGGGGAAGTATGTCGAACGGCAGGTCGGGGCTTGGCGTGTTCTCGCTGAGTTCTTCTGTGTCGCTGGGTGATTCGGCCGAGAGCTGTGGGGCGATCGGTGTGGGCTGCTCGGGGTCCTTGGTGTTGATGACTGGGGTTGTGGAGGATTCGGCCGGGTCGAGGGTGTTCGTGTCGAGGGTGCCGGGGTCCAAGGGGGCGACGGCTGTGGGGGTGAC
>NZ_JAGPOX010000321.1 GCF_019038435.1 Nocardia alni | reverse complement strand
ATCTGGCAGCGTGAGGTGCTGGGGTCGGAGGATGATCCGGAGTCGTTGTCGGCTAGGCAGGTTGCTTACTGGCGGGAGCAGTTGGCGGGTTTGCCGGATCAGCTGGATTTGCCGGCAGATCGGCCGCGTCCGGTGGTGCAGTCGTTTGCTGGTGGCCGGGTTGATGTGCGTGTTGATGCCAGGACGCATCGGGCTCTGGCGGAGTTGGCGCGTGCGGAGAGTGCGACTCTGTTTATGGCTGTGCATACGGCGTTCGCGGTCCTTCTGGCGCGTTTGTCGGGAACCGATGATATTGCGATTGGTACTCCGATTGCGGGTCGTGGTGAGGCGGCGCTTGATGATGTGATCGGTATGTTCGTGAACACTCTGGTGTTCCGGAGTCGTGTTGATGGGGCTGTGTCGTTCGCGGATTTGCTGGCGCGTCAGCGTGAGAGTGATATTGCGGCGTTTGCGAATGCGGATGTGCCGTTCGAGCGTTTGGTGGAGGTGTTGAATCCGGTTCGGTCGACGGCGCGGCATCCGTTGTTCCAGGTGGGTATGTCGTTCCAGAACCTCGCGCAGACCAGTCTGGAGTTGCCAGGGCTGACAGTCTCCGGTGTCGACTTCGACACTCAGCTGTCGCAGTTCGACCTGCACCTGATCGTTGCCGATGTCTACGGCGATTCCGGTGCGCCCGAGGGCATTACCGGTGTTCTCACGTATGCGACGGATTTGTTCGAGCGTCATACGGTGCAGGGTTTCGTTGATCGGTTTGTGCGGCTTCTCGGGCAGATTGTGTCGATGCCGCGTACGCCGGTGGGTGATCTCGATTTGCTGGGGACTGCTGAAGAGCGTCGTATTCTGATCGGTCGTAATGCGACTGCGTTGGCGACTGATCGTGCTGCGACGTTGGTTTCGTTGCTGGACGCGACGGTGGACGGTCATGCCGATGAGGTGGCGTTGGTCGGTGCCGACGGCGATCGTGTTACCTATGGTGAGCTCGGC
>NZ_JAGPOX010000320.1 GCF_019038435.1 Nocardia alni | reverse complement strand
CCGTGCAACCGCTCATGCCCGCACAGCCCGACACGCCGTCGCACTCGGATGTGCCTGTGCGCGATGCTGTTCCCGCGGATTCGGGTGGATCGAACGTCTTCGGCGCGCCACCCCTTGCCCAGCCGCTGAACTCTGCGAAACCGTTGGATCCTATGCAACGGGTGGCGTCGCAGCATCCGGGTGCACCGTCCCGCTCGGATGTGCCTGCGTGCGATACCGTTCCGGCGGATTCCGAGGCTTCCGTCGAGTCGGGCGGCTCTCCCGCACCCGCCCGTGCGCAGTCGCCTACCTCTGTGGACCGGCCGGACCTTATGCGAGGGGCTATGTCGACGCAGTTGGACGCGCCGTCGCACCTGGATGTGCCTGTGTGTGATGCGGTTCCCGCGGATTCGGGTGGGTCCGGGGAATCGACGGTCTCCGACACGCCGACTCCTGCAGAGCCGCTTGCTTCCGTGCAATCGCCGGGCGTTGCGCAAGGGGCAGAGCCGACGCGGTTTGACAAGCTGGTGCGCGCGGATGTCCCTGTGCACGATGCTGTTTCCGAGAATTACGACGACGGGTCGACGGAATCGGGAGACCCGGCGCCGCCCGCCAGCGCTGAGCCGGCCGCGTTTGGGCAGCCAGCCGCGTCTGACCGGCTGCTCTCGCCTGGTCGGCCGCTCTCAACTCGGCAGTCCGTAGCCGATGTGGATTCGTCCGTGGCTGGGCAATCGGCCGCGTTCGAGGGCTCGTCTATGTCTGCGGACATGGTCGGCTCCGCGCGTTTTGGTGTCTCGTCTGCCTTTGCTCAGGTGTCTGTGCCCGGGCAGCCGCTCTCGCCCGGGCAGCCCCTAGCGTCCGTGGTGGGGCAAACGGTCGCCTCCGAGAGTTCGTCTGTGTCTACGGACGCGAGCGGCTCTGCGCGTGTCGGTGTCCCGCCTGCTACTGACCAGACATTCGAAGCGGGGGAGTCGCGCTCGGCTGGGCAGTCGGCTGTGTCTGCTCGGCAAGGGATATCTGGCCGGCAGGTTGGGGT
>NZ_JAGPOX010000031.1 GCF_019038435.1 Nocardia alni | reverse complement strand
GATACACCTCGTCGCACAGCGCGGCCAGGCGCTGGTTCAGCGCGCCGATCTCGTCGGCGAACAGCCGCCCGGACGCGGTGGCGGGCAGCACGCCCAACCCCACCTCCGGACTCACGATCACCAGCGGCTGCTCGTATCCGGCGACCGCCGAGACCAGCGCGTCGAGATCGGGCGCGACGGTCCCGCGCGGCGCGTCCCAGGCCGCGCGCGCGTCGATCCGTCCGGTGAGCCAGGTGCCCAGGTCATCGATCAGCGTCATCGGCGCGGGTTCGGCCAGCGCCGCCACCGGGTCGCCCTCGACGACGCTCCACTCCCGCGGACGGCGCTCCCGATGCGCCGCAACACGATCGGCGAAATCGCCGTCGTCCGGATCCACCACGGCGGTCGCGATATAGCGGACCACCCCGGCCCGCCCGGCCAGTTCCTCGGCGAACGCCGACTTCCCGGATCGCGTCCCGCCGAGCACCAACGTGCGGTGGGTGTGCTCGCTCGCAGCATCGTTCAACACGCCAGAACGGTACCAATCGCCACCTCATCGCGGGATTCGCGCCGTGCCGTCAGTGTCCGCGGCATCGGATCGCGACCTTTCCCCCTGGCCACGACCGCATCGCTTCCTCTTGTCAGGAGACACCTGACAGCACATACTGATGTCAGGCATCACCTGACAGGAGACTTACGATGACCGCACCAGCACCAGCCCTTCCCCATTGCTCCTTCTGCGGTAAACCAGCCGCCGAAGTGCGGAGACTCGTAGCGGGAGCCGGTGTGAACATCTGCGACCAGTGCGTCGGACTGGCCGCGACGATCATCGAGCAGTACACCGATACGGACACTCCGGCCCCGCTGCACCCGTTCAAGACGCTGTCCGACGAGCAGATGCTCGAACACATTCCGCGCATCGCCACGGTCTCCGCTCAGGTCGAGGAGAACCTGCGCACCTGGGTCGACGAACTGCGCCGCCGCAAGATCACCTGGACCCGCATCGGCAGCGCGCTCGGCATGACCCGCCAATCCGCGTGGGAACGATTCTCGGGCGAGGAATAGCTCACCTCGGCAACTCCACTGGGGCCGCCACCGGTTCGGCTGCACGATCGGAGGAAGGATTTCGCCGTGCTGCTGCCCGCCGCGTCCGCCCGCACGGCCGATCCCGGGTGGGTCGGCGGATTCGCGCAGCACGCGCAGCAGTGCGGATTCGAATCGGTGGTCGCCATCGAGCACACCGTCGTGATCTATGGCTATCGCAGCGCCTACCGTACGACGCCTCGGGCCGGATGGATCCGGCGCCGGACTGCCCGAGACCCTACGGTGACGGTGAGGGTTCCTTGCCGAGCCCGAAGCAGCGCCGGTATTCAGTGGGCGCGACACCGACCATGCGCTGAAAGTGGTGGCGCAGCAGCGCACCAGAGCCGAATCCGCAGCGACCAGCGATGCTCTCCAGATCCAGCGTGGTGTCCTCGAGCAGTTGCTTGGCCAGCAGAATACGTTGCGTGGTCAGCCATTTCACCGGAGTCGTCCCCGTCTCGGCGGCGAAGCGGCGGGCGAAGGTGCGGGTGGACATGGTCGAGCGAGCCGCCAATTCCTCCACGGTGTGCGGCAATTCGAGGTTCTCCTGCATCCAGCGCAGCGTGTCGCCCAGGCTGTCGACGTCGCAGTCGGGCACCGGACGCTCGATGAACTGACGCTGGCCGCCGTCGCGTTGCGGCGGCACGACCATGCGCCGGGCGATCTTGTTGGCCACGGCGCTGCCCAGCTCGCGGCGGACCAGGTGCAGGGAGGCGTCGATCCCGGCCGCGGTGCCCGCGCTGGTGATCAGATTGCCCTCATCCACGAACAGCACGTCCGGATCCACCGTCGCCGTCGGATACATCCGTGCCAGCCGATCCACATAGCGCCAGTGCGTGGTGCATTTGCGACCCTCGAGCAGGCCCGCGGCGCCGGCGAGGAATGCGCCCGAGCACACCGTCAACACCGTCGCGCCACTCGCGGATGCCGCGCTGACAGCCTCCAGCACACGGGGATCCGGCGTCACATCGATCGCGTAGGCGGGAATCGCGACCAAATCGGCATCGGCCAGTTCGTCGAGGCCGTACTCCGGTGTGATGGTGATTCCGGGCGAGCTCGACGGCAGCGGCCTGCCCGACTCGGCGCCGCACACCCGGAAGTCGAACAGGGGCAGTCCGTCGTCGCGGCGGTCCAGCCCGAAAACCTCGCAGACCACCCCGAATTCGAACATCGCGACGTTTCCGCTGAGTACTACGGCGACCTTCGACAGCATGTGCACAGTGTACGTGGCCGAATATTAATGGACGATGTCTTTTCTGCCACTGTTGGCGGCAAGTTAATGAGCGCAAAATTACTGCCATGGCTACTTTCGCACTGTTACTCCTGGTCATCGTCGCGGCAGCATCGGCATTGGCCTACCGCCGCATCGATATCCGGCCGGCCGGATCCACCAACGCCATCGACCGCGACGCCCAGCGGATCACCTGCGAGCTACGGGCGATCCTGAGCTCGAGCCAGTACCGTTGATCACGGAGGAATCATGACCATTCGACATCGACTACGGCGAATGTCGACCGCGCTGGGCACACTGTGGGATCGCTACTACGCCACACGGATCGGCCCGGGCGCCTCAGGACTCCATCCGGCCGACACCGCCCGCCTCGGCCTCCTACTCGGTCCCACCGGCACTATGCGAGAACACGGCTGACCCGTTATGTCACAACGCCCGACCACATTTCGACACGCCCGCGACTCGCTCATCCCGGATCGTCGCGGCTCCGCCTCCCCCACCCGTCGTCAATGGGAATCCATCTGCCGCACAACCGGTTACGATGAACCCCGGCGTCCGAAAGGCGGAGACCGCACGAAGCCGGGCGACTCATCCCAGCGTGATCGGCTCACCTGAACCTCACCGGGGTCAGCTCGAAGAGTGGCACATGCATGCGAATCGGGCCGAGTCGACAGGGTCGTCGTCAAAGCGGAACGACGGTCTAGATCGCGTCGCCCGGACTGACCCGGGGCTTGGGGGCGCGCATGCGGCGGATCTGAGTGGCGCGTACGAATCCGTACCACCCGAGCGAGACAACCGAATCGCTGCTGTCGGGGAAGCGCTCGCGCACCCGGCGGTTGATGATCCGGCCGAGCACCAGGCCCTCACCGGCCATGAACACGAGCATCACGATCATGGCCAGCGTGACGTAGCCCTGAATGACCGGGGTCAGGAACATCGCCACGATCATCACCAGCGCCAGCGGCATGAACAGGCCGACCAGGTTGCGGCGGGCGTCGACCAGGTCGCGCACGTAGCCACGGACGGGGCCGCGGTCGCGTGGCAGCAGGTACTTCTCCTCACCGGCGAGCATGCGGGCGCGCCGATCGGCGGCCGCGGCACGGCGGTCGGTGGAGGCGGCCTTGCGGTCCGACCGGGAGCCACGGGTGGCCTTGCGACGCGCCCGGGCCTCCTTCTGCGTCATGGGGGCGGGCGCGACGGGGCCGCGGTGCCGGGCCTCGGCGTCGCGCCGCTTGGGGGTCGGCCGCCCTTTACCTGCGGTGGTAGCCGTGGTGGCCGAACCGCCGATGCGGTCGGTCGAGGTGTCGTCGGCGAGGTCGTTGCTGGTCGATGATTCGCCACGGCGGAGGAACTTCACGCGACCAGGCTATTCGATCGATGACCTCCTTGAAAATGCGGTCCGCCCAGTTTGCTGTGCCGAACGTCATAGCAAGCCGTTCAACCCACGGTAACCCGCCGTTTCCGGGGTACCGTGGAGCGCGGATCCTGCTGGAGTGGCAAGATTGGAATAGTCGCCCATTCAGGTGATGTTGACCGCTGAGGAGCCGTACCTTCGGCAGGACGGCCGGAACACACTGCGGACGGACTAGGAGACCTCATGACCAGCGTGCAGAACGAAACCACCACCCACGGTGTGACGCTGACCGATGCCGCCGCCTCGAAGGCCAAGGCGTTGCTCGATCAGGAAGGCCGCGACGACCTGTCGCTGCGCATCGCCGTCCAGCCGGGTGGCTGCGCCGGTCTGCGCTATCAGCTCTTCTTCGACGATCGTGCCCTCGACGGCGATCTGATCGTGGAGTTCGGCGGCGTCAAGCTGGCCGTCGACAGGATGAGCTCCCCCTACGTGGAGGGCGCGAAGATCGACTTCGTCGACACCATCGAGAAGCAGGGCTTCACCATCGACAACCCGAACGCCACCGGCTCGTGTGCCTGTGGCGACAGCTTCAACTGATCCACAGCTGAATCGACGCGGCGCGTGCGGCCTCCGCACGCGCCGCTGCGTTGTGTCCGCTCTTACCCCGTACGATTCGCGGTACCGTGAGAGTGATCTCCACCTCGACAAGTGAAGGACCGGCTTTCGTGACCATCGCAGTGTCCGCATCCATTGCGACAGACCATCTGATGCGTTTTCCGGGCAAGTTCTCCGACGCTCTGCTGGCCGATCAGCTGCAGCACGTGTCACTGAGCTTCCTGGTGGACGATCTGGTCATCCGCCGCGGCGGCGTCGCAGGCAACATCGCCTATGCCATGGGCCTGCTGGGCCGCGACCCGCTGCTGGTCGGCGCCGTCGGCGCGGATTTCGCCGAATACCGGAACTGGCTGGAGGGCAACGGCGTCGACTGCTCGGGCGTGCGGATCTCGCAGACCGCGCACACCGCGCGGTTCGTCTGCACCACCGACGAGACCATGGCCCAGATCGCCTCGTTCTATCCCGGCGCGATGAGCGAGGCCCGCGAGATCTCGATCGCCGACCTGGCCCGGGAGCACACCCTGGACCTGGTGCTGATCGGCGCCAACGATCCCGACGCGATGGTTCTGCACACCGAACAGTGCCGCGCCCAGGGCATCGCGTTCGCCGCCGACCCCTCCCAGCAACTGGCCCGCCTGGACAGCACGCAGGCGCTGGCCCTGATCGACGGCGCCACCTATCTGTTCACCAATGAGTACGAATGGGGCCTGCTGCTGCAGAAGACCGGCCTGACCCCTGATGAGATCGCACAACGCGTCGGAATCCGGGTGACCACGCTCGGTTCCAAGGGCGTGGTGATCGTCGATCGCGACGGCGTCGAGGTGAACGTCGAGGTCGTGCCGGAGGTGTCGAAACTCGACCCGACCGGCGTCGGCGACGCCTTCCGCGCAGGATTCCTCACCGCTCACACCGCCGGACTGAGCCTGGAGCGCTCGGCGCAGCTGGGTTCGCTGATCGCCGTGCTGGTGCTCGAGACCGTCGGAACCCAGGAGTGGACCTTCCAGCGCGACACCGCGCTCGAGCGGATCGGCGCGGCCTACGGCCCGCAGGCGGCCACCGAGATCGCCACAATTTTGCGCTGAGCCGTGACGGGTCACAATACGGCCCGGTGCGTGCGGTTGGCCGATTGGCAATAGGGTGGTTGCCATGGGATCCGACCGTTTATATTTTCGACAGCTGCTGGCCGGGCGGGATTGGGCCGTAGGCGATCCGATCGCCACGCAGATGCGCAATTTCTCGTATCTGATCGGCGATCGCGAGACCGGTGAGTGTGTGGTCGTGGATCCTGCCTACGCCGCAGGTGATCTGGTGGATATCGCGGAAGGCGACGGGTTGCGCCTGTCCGGCGTACTGGCCACTCACCACCATCCCGACCACGTCGGGGGCACCATGCTGGGGTTCACCCTGGGGGGCGTGCGCGAGTTGCTCGAGCGCGTGCAGGTTCCGGTCCATGTACACGCGCAGGAGTTGCCGTGGGTCGCGAATGTCACAGAGATCGCGCCGAGTGAACTGACCGGGCACGAGCACGGCGACACGATCTCCGTCGGGACATTCGACATCGAGCTGCTGCACACCCCCGGCCACACCCCGGGCAGCATGTGCTTCCTGTTCCAGGACCGCCTCGTCGCGGGCGACACCCTGTTCGTGGACGGTTGCGGGCGCACGGATTTCCCGGGTGGGGATTCCGAGGCAATGTTCCACAGCCTGCGCTCGCTGTCCGAGCTTCAGGGCGATCCGGTGGTGTACCCCGGGCACTGGTACTCCCAGGAGCCCAGTGCCACCCTGTCGTCAGTGCGCGAGAACAACTACGTCATGCGCCCGCAGACCCTCGAACAGTGGCAGATGTTCATGCCGAGCTGACACTCGCTCTCACGACCGCAGTCCGGTGCGGATCACATCGATCACCCGTTCCGGATCGGGTCCGTCGTAGGCCAGGCATCCGGCGATGAGAGCTTTCAGATCGGCGAAGGTCACGGTAGGACGCACCGCTCCGTCCTGCTGCGCCTGCGCCATCAGGCGGCGCAGGCGCTCCGATACGTTGCAGTCCGCGGCGGTGGCGGCGGCCTCGATGTCGAATCCCGAACCCCCCAGGGCTTCCGCCAGGCCGCGATGCGCCGTGCCCTCGTACACCAGACGAGTGAACAGCCCGAAGAACGCGGTGCCCGCATCACTCTGCGCGGCCAAGCCGTCGGCGTACCGGCCGAGTTCCCGCATGCGTTCGAGTAGCACGGCCGCGTAGAGCGCTTCCTTCGTGGGGAAATGACGGCTGACCGTACCCGTACCCACCCCCGCGCGCCGGGCGATCTCGTGCACGGGCACCGAGAGGCCCTCGGCCGCGAAAACCTCTGCGGCGGTGGCCAGTACTCGTTCACGGTTGCGTTGGGCGTCGGCCCGGAGGGGGCGGCCGGCGGGTTCGGTCACTGCGTACCTCTCCATTGACAAACGGGATGGCCATCCCGCATAGTTCTAATCGGGATGCTCATCCCGATTATCACAGATTACCTCAGTGGAGGATGCGATGACCGACTGGACCACAGCGGATATCGAGGATCAACAGGGCCGGGTGGCGGTGATCACCGGCGCGAATACGGGTATCGGACTGGAAACCGCCAGGGTTCTGGCCCAGCGAGGCGCGACGGTGGTATTGGCCTGCCGCGACAAGGACAAGGCCGAACGCGCCGCCGCCGGAATCGGCGGCTCGACGCGCACCTACCCGCTCGACCTCACCTCACTGGATTCGATCCGCGCCGCGGCGCAACGAATCCGCGACGACTTCCCCCGCATCGATCTGTTGATCGACAACGCCGGGGTGATGATGACACCGCCCGGGCACACCGCCGACGGATACGAATTACAGCTGGGCACAAACCATCTGGGCCATTTCGCATTCACCGGCCTGCTGCTGGACCGGATGATGGGCGTACCGGGCTCCCGCGTGGTCGTGGTGAGCAGTTCGGCCAACCGCCAGGGCGCGATCGACCTGGCGGACCTGCACTTCCGGCAGCGCAAATACACCCCGGCCGCCGCCTACGGACAGTCCAAGCTCGCCAATCTGCTGTTCGCACGCGAACTGAACGATCGACTGGCCGTCGCGGGCGCCGAAACCATCAGTATCGCAATGGAACCCGGCGTCACCCCCACCGAGTTGCGCCGCTACGTTCGCGGCGCGACCAGTCTGGCGATACGCGTGATCACCAGGCTGTTCGGTCAGCCGGACGCCGCCGCGGGCGCGCGGGTGGTGCTGCGGGCCGCGACCGATCCGCAGACGCGCGGCGGTGACTACTACGCGCCCGACGGCCGACCGCCCCTGCGTGCGCGCGGCAATCCGATCCGCATCGCGCCGGTCGACACCGACGCACACATCCGCCGCGAACTCTGGGCGGAGTCCATACGACTCACCGGTGTCGACTACGGCACCCTGACCCACTCGGTCCGATGACACCGCGTCTACTGCTGCGTGGCGCAGCCGTCTACAACGCCGCGATCGGCGCACTGGCCCTGTTGAATCCGCGCCCGGCCGCGGCCGGACTGAAACCCGATCCCACGGCGTTCGACGTGTTCACCACGCGCACGATCGGCGCCATGCTGATCGCCTCCGGCATCGCGAACTGGTCGGCGGGTGCGGCGCCCCGGCGCGGCGCGCTGCTGGCCAACCTCGTTCTGAACGCGCTGCTCGGCGGCGTCGACGCCATCGCCATCACCGACGGTACGATCGGCCGTCAGGCCTGGCGGGGTGTGGCGATCCACGGCGGCCTGATCACCGCGTTCGGCTGGTCACTGCGTGGAGCGCTACACAACTGACTGAGTGGAGCGCTACACAACTGACGGCGCGGAGCGCTACCTGATCGACCGACCGGAGCGCTACTCGACCGACTGCGCGGAGCGCTACCTCACCGACTACGCGGAGCGCTACCCGATCAGGCGAGGGCGCGCATCCAACCGTGGATGTCGGCGAAGGTACCGCGCTGAATGCCGGTGAGAGTGTCGCGCAGGGCCATGGTGACCTCGCCAGGCTCACCGTTACCGACGGTGAACTCGCCGTCGGCGGAGCGGACGGTAGCCACCGGGATCACCACGGCCGCGGTGCCGCAGCCGAAAACCTCTGTGATCTCACCGGATTCGGCGCCCTTGCGCCATTCCGCGACCGAGACCCGGCGCTGTTCCACCTCGTATCCGGAGTCGGCGGCCAGGGTCAGCAGCGAGTCGCGGGTGATGCCGGGCAGCAGCGAGCCGGACAGCTCCGGGGTCACCAGCTTGGCCTGCGAGCCGGAGCCGAAGACGAAGAACAGGTTGTTGGTGCCCATCTCCTCGACGTAGCGGTGCTCGTGCGCGTCCAACCACACCACCTGGTCACAGCCCTGTTCCGAGGCCTGCTGCTGCGCCAGCAGGGACGCGGCGTAGTTGCCCGCGACCTTCGCCTCGCCGGTGCCGCCGGGCGCCGCACGCACGTATTCGGTGGACAGCCACACCCGCACCGGCTTGAGCCCGCGCGGGAAGTAGGCGCCCGCGGGCGAACCCAGCAACAGGTACTTGTACGCCCCGGCGGGCTTGACGCCCAGACCGGCCTCGGTGGCGAACATGAACGGCCGCAAGTACATCGCATCCTCGCCACCGGCCGCGGGCACCCAGTCGGAGTCGATCTCGAGCAGTTGGCGCACCGACTCGATGAACAGTTCCTCGGGTAGTTCCGCCATCGCCATGCGCCGGGCCGAGCGCTGGAATCGCGCGGCGTTGGCGTCGATGCGGAAGGTGGCGATGCTGCCATCGCTCTGCCGGTAGGCCTTGAGCCCCTCGAAGATGGCCTGACCGTAGTGGAACACCATGGTGGACGGGTCCATCGTGAGTGGACCGTACGGCTCGACCCGCGCGTCGCGCCACTGCCCGTCGGCGTAGTCGATCGACACCATGTGGTCGGTGAAATACCGGCCGAAGCCCGGCGCCGTCAAGATTTCCTGCCGTCGCTGCACCGAGATGGGTGATGGGTGCGGAATGCGGGTGAACTGTGCGGCAACGGTCATGACCCGATCCTAGATCTCCCGCTCGGCGACTCGTCGCGAGGTCCGCCATCCTGCACAGCACTGTGCCGCGCCACTGTGCATAGTGCTCAGCAACTCGCCAGCGCCGCACCCGTCACTGAGCGAATTGTCAGGAGGTGTGGGGGGTGACGAACGGTGGGCGCACGACCTCGGCGCGCAGGCGACGACCGCGAACGTCGACCTGAACCTCGTCGCCGGGCTCGACGGCGGCATCGGTGTTCAGCAGAGCCAGCGCGATGCCGACCTCGAGGCTCGGCGAGAACGTGCCCGAGGTCGTCTCCCCGATCACCTCCTCGCCGCGCAGCACGGCCTGCCCCTGCCGCAACACGCCACGGTCGAGAGCCTTCAGCCCCAGCAGGATTCGCCGCGGACAGGCCGACTTCTCCTGTTGCAGTGCGGATTTGCCCCAGAACTCCGGCTTCTTCCAGCCGACAGCCCATCCGGCGCGGGCCTGGACGGGCGAGATGTCCAGGGACAGTTCGTGTCCGTGCAATGGATAGCCCATTTCGGTGCGCAAGGTGTCGCGGGCGCCCAAGCCCGCCGGCTCGCCCCCGGCCGCGCGGGCCCCGGCCACCAGCGCCCGGAACAGGGCTGCGGCGTCATCCCAGCGGGGAAGCAGCTCGTAGCCGTGCTCACCGGTGTAACCGGTGCGGCAGACGCGGACCGGGTGACCGTCCCACCGCGCGTCGGCGTAGGCCATGTATTCCATCTCGGTCGGCAGTCCGAGCGCGGACAGGACCTGCGCCGATTCCGGGCCCTGCACCGCGAAGACCGCGTAGTCGCGGTGCTGTTCGGTGACGGTGATGCCCTCGGGCGCGGCCTTGCGCAACTCGGCGACGACCGCGGCGGTGTTGGCGGCATTGGGGACCAGGAAGATCTCGTCGTCACCGACGTAATAGGCGATCAGGTCGTCGATGACCCCGCCCTCGGGCGTGCAGCACAGGGTGTACTGCGCCTTACCGGGCCGGATGCGCCCGAGATCGTTGGTCAGCGCCGAGTTCACGAACGCCGCCGCGCCCGGTCCGGACACCGTGGCCTTGCCCAGATGGCTCACGTCGAAGACGCCGACGCTGCCACGCACCGCCCGGTGCTCGGCGACCGTGCCCGCATACGACACCGGCATCTCCCACCCGCCGAACGGCGCGAACTTCGCACCCAGTTCGACGTGCACGTCATGGATCGGCCCCCGCAGCAGCTTGTCGTCGGTCACGCGGCAACCCTATCCGGTGGGGCGGCCGCGGTGAGCCTGGCGCGGAAGTGATCACCAGTAGATTGGTCCGCATGACAGCTGTTGCAGACCGTTCGCTCGGACCGGACCTGGCTCTGGTCGATTCCCTCAGTCCCGCTACCGATGTGCTGGTCATCGGCGTGGTCATCGGTGAGGACGGCCCGACCCTCGCGGCCGGGAGCGACGACGCGTTCGTCACCGGCGCGATCGGCGCCGACGTGCTGGCCACAGTGCTGGAGAATCTGCGCGCGGTCGGGGCGAAGGGCAAGAGCGAGGAGCTCACCCGCATCCCGGCGCCCGCCGGACTGTCCGGAGTGACCAGCGTGCTGGCGGTCGGGCTCGGGTCGACGGAGAAGATCAATGCCGAGCAGGTGCGCCGCTCGGCCGGTGTCGCGGCGCGATCGTTGGCCGGCGTGCGCCGCGCGGTGAGCACGCTGTCGCTGCTCGCGACCGGTCCGGCCGCCGAGGGCTTCTTTCTGGGCGCGTACTCCTTCACCGCGTTCAAGTCGGGCAAGTCCGCGCCCAAGCCGGATGAACAGCCGGTCGCCCGGGTCGAGCTGCTGGTCGCCGATCCCGGCAACGAGACAGCCGATGCGGAGTTCCGCCACGCCCGCGAGGTCGCCGAGGCCGTCGCCCTGGCGCGCGACTTCGTCAACACCCCGCCGAGCCACCTCTACCCCGCCGAATTCGCCGACCGCGCCAAGGCTCTGGCCGAAGCGGCCGGGCTGCAGGTCGAGGTCTTCGACGAAAAGGCTTTGGCGGCAGGCGGTTACGGCGGCATCATCGGCGTCGGCAAGGGCTCCTCGCGCCCGCCGCGGCTGATCCGTCTCACCCACGTCGGCGGGGCGAAGAAGGTCGCGCTGGTCGGCAAGGGGATCACCTTCGACACCGGCGGCATCTCCATCAAGCCCGCCGCCAATATGCAGGACATGACCTCCGATATGGGCGGCGCGGCGGCGGTCATCGCGGCCACCATCGCGGCGGCCAAGCTGGGGCTCCCGCTCACCGTGACCGCGACGGTGCCCATGGCCGAGAACATGCCCTCGGCCACCGCGCAGCGCCCGGGCGATGTGCTCACCCAGTACGGCGGCACCACGATCGAGGTGATCAACACCGACGCCGAGGGACGCCTGGTCCTGGCCGACGCGATCGTGCGGGCCTGCGAGGACGATCCCGACTACCTGATCGACGTGGCCACCCTCACCGGCGCGCAACTGGTCGCGCTGGGCACCCGCACCCCGGGCGTGATGGGCACCGAGGAGTTCCGCGACCGGGTCGCCGAGATCTCCCGGAAGGTCGGCGAGAACGGCTGGGCCATGCCACTACCCGCGGAACTGCGCGCCGACATCAACTCCAAGGTCGCCGACCTGGCCAACGTCTCCCCGCATCGTTTCGGCGGCATGCTGGTGGCCGGGCTGTACCTGAAGGAGTTCGTGGCCGAGGGCGTGCAGTGGGCCCATCTGGATGTCGCCGGACCGGCATACAACACCGGCAGTCCGTTCGGTTATGTGCCCAAGGGCGGCACCGGCGTTCCGGTGCGGACGCTGATCTCGGTGCTGGACGACATCTCGGCCGAATAGCGGTTACGGCGTAGGGCTCGCGGAGATATCACTCCGCGAGCCTTTCAGTCGCCGAAGCCGCGCAACTCCCGCTCCAGCGCGTGTTTGCGCTCTATCCGGCGGCGCGCGTCGTGATCGCGCATGCGCTGGGGGTAGCCGGTGCGGCGCACGTCGTAGACGGGGATGCCGAGCCAGCCCGACAGCCGATGCGCGCCCCGCTCCCCCACAACCCGGCGGGTCCACTCACCGTCATGGGCCACCAGGCACACCGTGACATCGGTCACCGTGGTCCTGGGTTCGACGTACGCCTCGACACCGGTATGGGAGCGCACCCAGTCGGCCAGATACCGGGAATCGCTCCCGCCCGGCCCGCGCACCTGACGGACACGATCCAGCAAGCCCATTCCCGCGTACCTCCTGCTCCGAACATCGGGCCCGCCGCGTACTGTCCACGGCTCCTTTCGCTCACCCGATGCATCGATGGTGCCAGCATCCCCTGTGACGGGGCTGAGGGCGACCCGGGCACATGGACCGACGGCGCAAACCATGGGACACGACACGCCCTGTGGTACGTGCCGAGGCGGCGAGTGCAAGGATGGACAGCTGGAACAAGAACCACACGGATCTCCGGTGCCACACAACGTTCGGTGGCGGGGCAGCGGCCGGTGCGTTCCGGACTCTGCGGCGGGAGTTCATACGACCGCCGAGGGCCCGGCGCATCTACCGCATAGACTCGCCACATCTGCCGCGACCCGCGGTGAGCGACCACCGAGAGACAACTGTTGTAGACCCGTCGAGCAGTTATAGGAGTCAACGGACATGGCCTTCTCCGTCCAGATGCCGGCCCTTGGTGAGAGCGTCACCGAGGGCACTGTGACCAGGTGGCTGAAGCAGGAAGGAGACACGGTCGAGGTCGACGAGCCGTTGCTCGAGGTGTCCACCGACAAGGTCGACACCGAGATCCCCGCGCCTACCGCCGGTGTGCTCACCAAGATCGTGGCCAAAGAGGACGACGTCGTCGAGGTCGGCGGCGAGCTCGGTGTGATCGGCACCGCCGACGAGGCCGCCTCGGCGCCCGCACCGGCCGCGCCCGCACCGCAGGCCGAGGCCCCGGCGCAGCCGCAGGCCCAGGCGCAGCCCGAGGCTCCGGCCCCCGCGCCCCAGCCCGCCGCGCCCGCACCGGCCCCGGCTGCCCAGGCGCAGGCATCGAGCGGTGACTCCGGCACCTCGGTCAAGATGCCCGAACTCGGCGAGTCCGTGACAGAGGGCACCGTCACTCGCTGGCTCAAGCAGGTCGGCGATTCGGTTGCGGTGGATGAGCCGCTACTCGAGGTGTCCACCGACAAGGTCGATACGGAGATCCCGTCGCCGGTCGCCGGAACCTTGCTGGAGATCACTGCGAACGAGGACGATGTCGTCGCGGTCGGCGGTCAGCTGGGTGTGATCGGCAGCGGCGCCCCTGCGGCCGCGCCGGCTCCCGCACCTGCCCCGGCACCGGCCCCTGCTCCAGCACCTGCCCCTGCTCCAGCGCCCGCACCTGCTCCAGCGCCCGCACCTGCGGCCGCCGCCCCGGCTCCCGCGCCTGCGCCGGCTCCCGCACCGGCCCCGGCTCCCGCGCCCGCCGCTGCTCCCGCCCACGCCGCCTCCGGCAACGGCAGTTCCGACGCCCCGTACGTGACCCCGCTGGTCCGAAAGCTGGCCGCGGAGAACAACGTCGACCTCGCCGCCCTCACGGGTTCCGGCGTCGGCGGACGCATCCGCAAGCAGGACGTCCTGGCTGCCGCCGAGGCCACCAAGGCCCCCGCCGCGGCCGCGGCCCCGGCTCCGGCCGCTGCCGCCGCGCCGAAGGCTCCCTCCGCTCCGGTCGGCGTGCGTCCGGCGCTGCAGGCGCTGCGCGGAACCACCCAGAAGGCCAACCGCATCCGCCAGATCACCGCGGCCAAGACCCTGGAGTCGCTGCAGACCACCGCGCAGCTCACCCAGACCCACGAGGCCGACGTGACCAAGATCGCCGCGCTGCGCGGAAAGGCCAAGGCCGCGTTCGCCGATCGCGAGGGCGTGAACCTGACCTTCCTGCCGTTCTTCGCCAAGGCCGCGGTCGAGGCGCTGGGCGTGCACCCGAACGTCAACGCCTCCTACAACCAGGAGACCAAGGAGGTCACCTACCACTCGGCCGTGCACCTGGGCATCGCGGTGGACACCGAGCAGGGCCTGCTCTCCCCGATCATCCACAACGCCAGCGACCTGTCGCTGGCGGGCCTGGCCCGCGCGATCGCCGATATCGCCAACCGCGCCCGCACCGGCGGCCTGAAGCCGGACGAGCTGGCCGGAGGCACCTTCACGATCACCAACATCGGCAGCCAGGGCGCGTTGTTCGACACTCCGATCCTGGTCCCGCCGCAGGCGGCGATGCTGGGCACCGGCGCGATCGTCAAGCGGCCCATGGTGATCTCGGACAACGGCGACGAGTTCATCGGCATCCGCTCGATGTGCTATCTGCCGCTGACCTACGACCACCGGCTGATCGACGGCGCCGACGCCGGACGCTTCCTCACCACCATCCGGCACCGCCTGGAAGAGGCCGCGTTCGAGGCCGATCTCGGTCTGTAACGCATGAGGGTTGTGGTCGCGGGGTCGTCCGGTTTCATCGGCACGGCCCTGGTGGCGGCGCTGCGCCGGGACGGGCACGAGGTCGGCCGTCTGGTGCGGCGCCCCGCCGCCGCCCCGGACGAGTTCGGCTGGGATCCCGCCCGGGCGCAGGTGCCCGAGCGGGCCCTGCGGGGCGCGGACGCCGTGGTCAACCTCTGCGGCGCCGGTATCGGGAGCCGGCGCTGGAACGGCAGCTACAAACAGGAGCTGCGGGACAGCCGGATCACCCCGACCGATGTGCTGGCCGGCGCGGTCGCCGCGGCGGGGGTGCCGACGCTGATCAACGCCAGCGGCGTGAGCTACTACGACGGCACGGGCGACCGGGTGGTCACCGAAACCTCTCCGCCCGGAACGGGTTTCCTGAGCACCCTGTGCCGCGACTGGGAGAACGCGACACAGCCCGCGGCCGCCGCGGGGACGCGCGTGGTGCGGCTGCGCAGCGCGCTGGTGCTGTCCCGGCACGGCGGCCTGCTGAAGATGCTCGAGCCGCTGTACTCCCTGGGGCTGGGCGGCCGGCTCGGGAACGGCCGCCAGTACATGCCGTGGATCTCCCTGGCCGACGAGATCGGCGCGATTCTGTTCGCCCTCACCCACGAATCGGTGTCCGGTCCGGTGAATACGACCGGTCCCGCACCGGTGACCAACGCCGAATTCACCCGGGCCCTGGCCCGGATCATGCACCGCCCCGCCGCACTGGTGGTGCCCTCGATCGCACTGCGCGCGGTGGTCGGCGAATTCGCCGACGAGGCGATTCTGCACGGCCCCCGAGCCATCCCCGCCGCTCTCGAACAAGCGGGATACGAGTTCCAGCATCGCACCATCGGGCAGGCCCTCACCTCGGTCTTCCAGCGCTGACCCGTTTCTCGCCTATCGGCGCACGGCGGATCCGTTCTGTTCCGCGATCGTCCGGATGATGTTGCTCACTACCGAATCAGGGGAGTTCGGGGATTACGGAGCCCCGGCTACCGTTGGGTGGTGACTGCGCAGCAACAGGCGGTATCGATTCGCGACGCCCGGGAGACGGACCTGCCGGAGATCCTGACGATCCACAACACCGCGATCGCCGAGACCACCGCGATCTGGGATACCGAACCGGTCGGCCTCGACGAGCGGCTCGCCTGGTGGCGCACGCGCACGGCGGGCGGCTTCCCGGTGCTGGTCGCCGATATCGACGGCACCGTGGCCGGATACGCCAGTTACGGCCAGTGGCGGCCCAAGTCCGGATACCGCTTCAGCGTGGAGAATTCGGTGTATGTGGCCCCGGGGTTCCAGCGCCTCGGCATCGCCACGGCCCTGCTGACCGAGCTGCTCGAACGAGCCCGCGGGGCCGGCACGGTGCACGCGGTGATCGCCGCGATCGAATCGTCCAATACGACGTCCATCACATTGCACGAGAAGTTCGGCTTCCGCACCGTGGGGGTACTCCCGGAAGTGGGTCACAAGTTCGATCGATGGATGGATCTCACTTTGATGCAGCTCACACTGGCCACCACGGATGTCGTTGATTCCGGTCACGATAAAGTAACGTTCGCGTCGTGAGTGAGCCTTCGAACAGCGCAGTGTCGCCCGGCGTAACCGACACCTCCGCGCTTCCGGTCATCCCGCCCGCCCGTCGGCTCACCGAGTCCGCGCGTTTCGACGAGTCGCCGGTCGTCGTCGACTACCTCGGGCGGGTCGACTACCAGAGCGCCTGGGATACGCAGCGCGCCATCGCCGCCGAGCGCGCGCGGGGCGAGGGGCAGGATCACCTGCTGCTGCTCGAGCATCCCGCGGTCTACACCGCGGGCCGCCGCACCGAACCGCAGGACGGCCCGTCCGACGGCAGTCCGGTGGTGCGGGTCGACCGCGGCGGCAAGCTGACCTGGCACGGTCCGGGCCAGTTGGTCGGGTATCCGATCGTGCGGCTGGCCGAGCCGGTCGACGTCGTCGACTACGTGCGACGGCTGGAGGAGGCGCTGATCTGCGTGTGCACCGATCTGGGCGTGCAGTGCGGTCGCGTGCCCGGACGGTCCGGCGTCTGGATTCCGGCCAACTCCCTGCAACCCGAGCGCAAAGTGGCCGCTATCGGCGTGCGCGTCGAACGCGGCGTTGCCCTGCACGGCATCTCGCTCAACTGCGACTGCGCCATGGACGGTTTCGACGCGATCGTGCCGTGCGGTATCCGCGACGCCGGTGTCACGACGCTGTCCCGGGAACTGGGCCGCGACGTCACGGTCACCGAGGTGCTGCCGCGGGTGTCCCAGGCGATCGTGCGCGCCCTGGACGGTCAGCTGCCGATCTGCGATCACGATATCGCGCACGTCACACCGATCGGAGCCGGAGCCGAGGGCTGAGATCGCTGGCGTAGCATCGGTCGAGTGACCTCCGTCGACACCCCGACACCCAGTAATCCGGTTTCACCCAACGGCCGGAAACTGCTCCGCATCGAAGCTCGCAACGCCGAGACCCCGATCGAGCGCAAACCCGCGTGGATCCGCACCCGCGCCACCATGGGCCCGGAGTACTCCGAGCTCAAGGGCCTGGTCAAACGCGAAGGGCTGCATACGGTCTGCGAGGAGGCGGGCTGTCCCAACATCTTCGAATGCTGGGAGGACCGCGAGGCCACGTTCCTGATCGGCGGCGAGCAGTGCACCCGCCGCTGCGACTTCTGCCAGATCGACACCGGCAAGCCCGACGAACTCGACCGCGACGAGCCGCGCCGGGTAGCCGAGAGCGTCCAGGCGATGGGCCTGCGCTATTCCACGATCACCGGCGTGGCCCGCGACGACCTCCCCGACGGCGGCGCCTGGCTGTACGCGGAAACCGTGCGCGCGATCAAGCGCCTCAACCCGCACACCGGCGTCGAACTGCTGATCCCCGACTTCAACGCCAAGCCCGAGCAACTGGCCGAGGTCTTCTCGGCCCGCCCCGAGGTGCTGGCGCACAACCTGGAAACCGTTCCGCGCGTATTCAAGCGGATCCGCCCCGCATTCCGCTACGAGCGCTCCCTGTCGGTCCTGACCGCCGCCCGCGAGGCCGGCCTGGTCACCAAGTCGAACCTCATCCTCGGCATGGGCGAAACCCCCGAAGAGGTCACCCAGGCAATGCGCGACCTGCACGAGGCCGGCTGCGACATCCTCACCATCACCCAGTACCTGCGCCCCTCCCCCCGCCACCACCCGGTCGACCGCTGGGTCAGGCCGGAAGAATTCGTCGAACACTCCCGCGTCGCCACCGAAATCGGCTTCGCAGGCGTCATGGCCGGGCCGCTGGTCCGTTCCTCCTACCGCGCGGGTCGCCTGTACGCCCAAGCCATGGCCCACCACGGCCGCGAAATCGCCCCCGAAATGGCCCACCTCGCCCAGGAAGGCACCGCCTCCCAGGAGGCCACCTCGGTCTTGGCCCGCTTCGGCGGCTAATCGAAACGGCCTGAGCCGAGGCCGATTTCGGCCTCGGCTACTTCGCCAGCCATGCTCGGGTGGTGGGATCCCATCTAAGGTTTTGCGCCGTATCGACTGTAAGTAGGTCGGCAAAACCAATGACGGTGGCGACGAGATCGGTGAAGTTGTCGGGGTAGTTTTTGCCTGCTTCGCCTTGGCGGCGGCGCCACGCGGTGTAAGGCGCTTGGCGTCGAACCGGTAAATCAGAAATCGCGTCGGTGAGTGAGCGTAGTTGGATGCCCCGGTGGCTAGCGGTGTTGTGCAGCGCGGTGGTTAGTTCATTGCCGTCGAGTTGGTGACGAGTGATGAGCTGATGGAGGTCCGCATAGTCACGATCTCGGGTGTTGAGATCGCCGAGAGCGATTGCAGTAGAGAGTTTTTCGGCGATGACCGTGGCAATCGGATAGCCGTAGAGCGAGAAGGTCGCCGCTGTCAGACATTGGGGGTATTCGATCCGTGCCGGGGAGGGAGTGATGGGATCGCCGAAGCTGACGTCGAGTTGTAGCTTCAGGCGTGCGCGACTGAGCGTTGCATTCATGGCCAGTCGCAGGCCGTGGTACTCGTCGTCCTGACGAATGGGCACGGTTGTGAGAGTGTCGGATTCGAAGATCACACCATCATCGACATCTGTACCAGCGATCTGTGTGATCCGACGAATGATCTCCTCTTCCTCTCCAGGAAATGCCCGGCCAAGTATGTCGATATCGCGGGTAACACGCCGCGCTCCGAACTGGGCGAGCAGAAGGCCACCTTTGAGGACGAAGTGCTGCTGGCCGAGCGGGTGGACACTGATGCGGTAGAGGAAGCGTTCGAGCAGGTATTCGAGCATGACTTGGTCTGTGGGAGCGCCGTTACGGCGAGCCAGGTTCCGCAGGTCGTTGTAAACGCGGCCCGCGGTCGTATCGCGAGTCGGATTCGGCATCAGGCAAGCACCGCTTCTATGGCTGGACGGAGGACGGACATCCCACCGAGTTCACGTGCGGCGCGCTGGAGGTCGGCGACACCCTGCTGACCGCTACGGCGCAGATAGCGGTTGAGCGCGGATAGCGCGAGACTACGTCCCTCCGCGCCCCTCGAGCGCATGGCATCGACGATCGACCGGGCTCCGCTGTAGACCTGAACAGATTCTCCCGGCGCCACCTCGAACTGTTCGATCGCGAAGTCGAAGGTAGCGACTGCGTACTGCGAGACCCGGGTGGGCGGGTACTTGATCGAAGGCCGGTGGCTGCCACGCGGTACGGCGATGCGAACCTCGTGCGGAATGTCATCGATGAGTTCGTGCAGACTCAGAGCAGATTCCCCACACACGACCGCACGCGGCGCTCGTGTGCACACAGCGAGCAGATCGAGGTGCGCAGTCGACTCGGCGTCAGCACGCCGGTAAACGCCATGCGAAAGCTCATCGACCTCACCTGCATCCCGCAGCGCCGCCAAATCACGCGCAGAGAGCCCAACGACCGCCGCTAGGTGCGCGGTGAACGTCGGCGGTAGCTGTGACAGCCGCTCGAACAAGCGCTTCCCGGAGCTGGTCATGTATGAAATCCTACCCACCAATGTATGCAATGGGTAGGATTTCATACATGACCAGCTCCACTCGCGGCCGGACGTTCACTCACGGGCGGCGAGATGGTCTTACAGATCGTCAAGCCCCACCACCAGTCTCGAGTAGCCGATGTGCGGGCCGTAGCTGACACCGCGCACCCTCGATATCAGCGGCGCTTCGCGATAGAGACGGCTGGTCGAGGTGTTCCTCGGCAGGGCCACCTACGCAGACTGTGGAGTGTTGGCCTATCGCCCGTGCGGTTACCGGCGGGCTGGCGGCCGCAGTCCATCCATGAGGAGGTCCAGCAGGCGGCTGGCGAGGACTTCTCGGTGGGGTTTGGGGGCCACGGTGAAGATGCCGATGAGGCTCGCGGCGATGTCTTCGGCGGGGACGTCTCGGCGGAGGTCGTCGGCCGCGTGGCCGGCGTCGAGGATTGTGGTGATGGCGGCCAGTAGCTCGGTTCGAGTCTGGCCGTGGGCGATCTCGCCTGTCTCGATCATCGCCAGCAGTGTGTCGAGCATGCCGTTCTTGGTCGCGATCCAGTCGCCGAACAGGTCCATCCAGCGCCGCATCGCCGCGGCCGGCGGCAGTTGGTCGAGCAGCTCGCGGGCGCCGGTCGTCAGCCGCACGACCTGGCCTCGGTAGACCGCATCGACCAGCGACTCTCTGGTGGGGAAGTGCCGGTAGAGCGTGGCGATGCCGACCTCGGCCGCACGGGCGATCGCACGCATCGACGGCTCGGTGTCAGCCGAGGCGAACACGCGGGTCGCCACCGCGAGCAACTGGTCGTGGTTACGGGTTGCGTCCGCCCGTGGCGCGCGGGTCTCCGCCTCAGTCAAAACGGATCACGCTCCGTTTGTGTTACAGTCGCCCATATAAGCGGAGCATAGTCCGTTTCGCTGTGTTCCTTCTACCGAGAGGCAGGCGAGCATGCCGGTGTGGAGTGATCGCGGAAGCCGGGCGGTTCAGCTCGATTCGTTCGGCGGCCCTGAAGTACTGGATATCCGCGAGGTTCCCATTCCAGAGGCCGGACCGGGACAGGTTCGTGTCCGGGTCACCGCTGCCGGGCTCAACCCGATGGACTGGTTCATGACCGCTGATGCGGATACCGCCGGCCGATTCGGCTTGACGCTACCGGTCGGATTCGGGACCGACTATGCGGGAGTGGTCGACCAGGTCGGTGACGGAGTGACCGGCTTCGCGCCGGGCGACCGAGTGTTCGGCGGCGCCCTGTCGCGCGCGGTCGCCGACTTCGTGGTGATCGACGTGGCCGGCGGCGCCGCGGCGAACGAAGCCCATCACACCCCTGACGGCGTCGACGACCGCACGGCCGCCACCCTCACGATCGCCGGACGCACGGCATCGGCCGCCCTGGCAGTCATCGAGCCTGGACCGGATGACACGGTGCTGATCGGTGGCGCGGGCGGCGGAGTCGGCGTGTTCGCCGTTCAACTGGCCCGGATCGCGGGGGCGCGCGTGATCGGGACGGGATCGGCGGCATCGGCCGATTACTGCGTGATCTAGGAGCCGAGCCCGTCGCTTACGGCGACGGTTTGGAGGACCGGGTCCGTACCCTCGCCCCCGGCGGCGTTACCGCTGCGATCGACCTCTTCGGAACGGAGACAGTGCACGCCGCAAGGGCACTCGGCGTCCCCGACGCCCGCATCACCACCATCGCCACCCAGATCGACGGAATCACACCGGCCAACGGAGCCAACGCCACCCCCGGCGCCCTGGAAGCACTCGCCGACTTGATCGCGACCGGCCGACTCCGTGTCCCCATCGCCGCAAACTTCCCGATCGAGCAAATCCGCACCGCAGTCGAACTCCAAGCGGGTCGACGCGTGAAGGGCAAAGTCGTCATCGACCTTTAGAAACAGGCCTGCCTAATTCACCCGCGCGACATCGCTATTCAAGCAGCCGTGGCCTCGTCCGTGAGCCCGCCGATCGCCGCCCCGCCGACTCAGGAAGGCAACGCGGCCCGGCGCTGAACGAGCGATCGGGTACCACTCGCGATGAGCGTAGCCGCGAGTTCATCCGGTTCGTCCACGGCGGTCAGTTCGGTGAGGGCCGCTGACAGGATCGCCGCCGCGTCGGTGGGCAGGTCCTCGAATTCGAGCATCGGCAGGAGCAGCAGCAGCCGCGCAGCACGACCGTCGGTGTCGGAAAGGCCGAGCAGTTCGGGCCAATACAGGTAGCCGTCCTGGCCACGCTCGGCGTCGGCCGCTCTTAACGTCCGGGAGTTTCGGGGGTCGTGGATGAAGAAGACGACGCCGATATCATCAGGCAGGGTGCAGTAGCAGAGGTAAACGCGACGACCGTCTTCGAGCGGGACCATGAACAGCGGCCAGTCCGGCAGGGCGTTGATGGCGTCCCGGTATTCGTAGGCCGCCTCATAGTCCGGCCCGAGTAGCAACCGGTCCACCACGGAATCGTGGAAGAAAGCCGCCAGATGCGATAGCCAGAAGAGATGGTCGTTCAGGAATTCGGGGTGCCAGCTGTAGGGACCGCCGCCGGACAAGCCGGGTATCTCGTCGGCTTCTCGAATCTGTGCCACACGAGAACGCTACCAATCGAATCGCGCCGGCGCTGGTTGTCTCGCGGCGCCCAAGGCAGACCGAAACCCGGCGGTCCGGAGGATCGATCTCCTCCATGGAAATGGGAGAGCCTTGAAATACCCTGAGCCCCGGTCAGATTCGACCGGGGCTCAGGAATGAGCTTGTGTTGCAGACGATTTAGACGTCGTAGTACAGCTCGAACTCGTACGGGTGCGGCCGCAGGTTGACCGGGGCGATCTCCTGGGTGCGCTTGATCTCGATCCAGGTTTCGATGAGGTCCTCGGTGAAGACGTTGCCTTCGGTGAGGTAGTCGTGGTCCTGCTCGAGCTTGTCGATCACCGAGGACAGGCTGGTGGGGGCCTGGGCGATGTTCTTGGCCTCCTCCGGCGGGAGCTCGTAGAGGTCCTTGTCGACGGGGGCTGCGGGCTCGAGCTTGCGCTTGATGCCGTCCAGGCCGGCCATCATCATGGCGGCGAAGGCCAGGTACGGGTTGCCCGAGGAGTCGGGGGCGCGGAACTCGAGGCGCTTGGCCTTCGGGTTGTTGCCGGTGACCGGAATGCGGACCGCGGCGGAGCGGTTGCGCTGCGAGTACACCAGGTTGATGGGGGCCTCGAAGCCCGGCACCAGGCGGTGGTAGGAGTTCACGGTCGGGTTGGTGAACGCCAGCAGCGACGGCGCGTGGTGCAGGATGCCGCCGATGTAGTGCCGCGCCAGATCCGACAGGCCCGCGTAGCCGGCCTCGTCGTGGAACAGCGGCTTGCCGTCCTTCCACAGCGACTGGTGCACGTGCATACCCGAACCGTTGTCACCGAACAGCGGCTTGGGCATGAAGGTGGCGGTCTTGCCCTCGGCCCACGCGGTGTTCTTGACGATGTACTTGAACAGCTGCAGATCGTCGGCCGCGGACAGCAGGGTGTTGAACTTGTAGTTGATCTCGGCCTGGCCGGCGGTGCCCACCTCGTGGTGGCCGCGCTCGATCTCGAAACCGGCGTTCTGCAGGTTGGTCGAGATCTTGTCGCGCAGGTCGACGTAGTGGTCGTACGGCGCGACGGGGAAGTAGCCGCCCTTCGGCCGAACCTTGTAGCCGCGGTTGGGGGTACCGTCCGGGTTGAACTCGGCGCCGGTGTTCCAGGAACCGGAGATCGAGTCGATCTCGTAGAACGAGCCGTTCATGGCCGAGTCGTAGCGGATCGAGTCGAAGATGTAGAACTCCGCCTCGGCGCCGAAGTACGCGGTGTCCGCGACACCGGTCGAGCGCAGGTACTCCTCCGCCTTGCGGGCGATGTTGCGCGGGTCGCGGCTGTAGGCCTCGCGCGTGAACGGGTCGTGCACGAAGTGGTTCAGGTTCAGCGTCTTCGCCGCGCGGAACGGGTCGAGACGCGCCGTGCTGAAGTCGGGCAGCAGCAGCATGTCGGACTCGTCGATCGACTGGAAGCCGCGCACCGAGGAGCCGTCGAACGCCAGACCCTCTTCGGCCAGGTCGGCCGTGAAGGCCTTGGCCGGGATCGAGAAGTGCTGCGCTACGCCGGGGAGGTCGGTGAACCGAACGTCGACGTATTCGACCTCCTCCTCCTTGATGTACTTGATGACCTCGTCGGCCGTGCTGAACGCCACTTAGTACTCCTTACGGATCGGTTCCCAGCCTGTGCCGATTGCTGGGCATCGTTGCTGAACGTTATGGACGCGGTGTTTCCCCGCAATCAAGGCTGTGTTTCGCCAGTGTTACACGTCGTGCTCGCCTGCGGGTCAGCGCCCACCCGCGTTGTCGGAGTCGGCCAGGCAATCGCCGAGCATGCTCCACCGGCAGGCATATCCTGCCATTGCCGCACGTTGGCGGATGTAAAGGCCGTGAAAATTATCGCGACCGTGTTGATGTCGTCACATCGAACCGTTCGGGGCGGTCGGTCGAATATCACATCCTGTCGGGCCGGTCTCTACGCTCCCACGGCCGTGGCTACGCTGAATGCATGGCGCGTATCACCGGTTCCTGGCTGTCCGGATCCCAAGCTGCGGAGGCAGGCGGCGGCCCGGATCCCGACGAGTACCCCGGCAAGCTGCTGGGAATGCCGGAATCCGGTGCGGGATCGCTGGTTTCGATGTCGCGACGCACCGTGGGCCTGTTCGTCGACTGGATCATCGCGACCGGTCTCGCGGCGCTCATCGTGCGCCCCAACCCCGGCCACATCATCGCGAAGATGCACGTCGCGGCCGGTCAGCAGCCGCCCTCGCATTTCGAGGCGATCACCAGCGCGCTGTCCACCCCGACCCTGCTGGTCTGGTTCGTGCTGGGCATCGTCACCGTGACGCTGTTCGGTTTCACCCCCGGCCAGTTCTTCCTGCGCATGCGAGTAACCCGGGTCGACGCCGCAGCCCCGGTCGGCTTCGTCCGCGCCCTGGTCCGCCAGATCCTGCTGATCTTCGTGGTCCCGGCCCTGTTCGCCGACTCCGACGGCCGCGGCATGCACGACCGCGCGACCGGAACCGGCCTCGTCCGCTCCCGCTAGTCGCCGACCGATCAGCTGCGCCGCCGCACCGTGCGCTGCACGCCGCGCATCTTGCCGCCGCCGGGCATCGGGCCCTTGGGCAGCGCGGGGCCGCCGCGGGTGGCCAGGGCGGTCAGGCGCCCCTCGAGCAGATCCATGCGCTTGGCATCGATATTGCGGGGAAGTTTGGTCAGGTAGCGCTGCAGTTCCTTGAGCGGGACCTGGCCCTGATCCTTGTCGTTGCCGATGACGATGTCGTAGATCGGGGTGTCGCCGACCAGCCGGGCGGCCTTCTTCTTCTCCTGGGTCAGCAGCGATTTGACCCGGTGCGGCGAACCCTCGCCGACGAGGATGACGCCGGGCAGGCCGAGCACGCGGTGCACCGCGTCGAGCTGGGCGGTCGCGGCGACGGCCTGGGTGGGCCGCCACTTGCCCTGCAGATTGTCCAGCACCCACCAGGCCGCACCGGCCTGATCCTCCATACGCGTGTAGGCGTGCTTCTGGGCGCGGCGGCCGAAGATGATGAACGCCACCAGACCACCCAGCACCAGGCCGATCGGCAGCAGGTACCACTGCATGTGAATGAACAGGCCGATGACGACCAAGATCACGGTGATACCGACGAAGGCGCCGATCATCAGCGGCAGCAGGAGCTTGTCTTCCTTGCGCTGCATCTGGAACACCTGCCAGAGCTGCTTGCGCCGCTCCTTGGACGCCTGCCTGCGCGCCGCCTTCTCCGCGGACTTCGCTTCCTTCGACGGCTTGCCGCCGCCCTTACCTGCTGCCATGCCTCCCAGGATAATGGGCGCTGATCGGCGGTGACCCACCGGAGAGGGGCTCCGCTCAGACCGGTGCACCCGCCTTCGTGCGGATACCGTCGGCCAACTGCTGCGGCATCGGCTCGTGCCGGATGTACGCGCGGGTGAACCGGGCCGCGCCGTGCGACAGGGAGCGCAGGTCGATTGCGTAACGGTTCAATTCGAGTTCGGGTACCTCGGCGCGGATCACGGTGCGCGCGGCCGAGGACGGCCCTGTTGGTTCGGTGCCCAGAACCCTGCCGCGGCGACTGGACAGGTCGCTCAGCACCGCGCCGACATAGTCGTCCGGAACGGTGACGCTCACCTCGGCGATCGGCTCGAGCAGGCTCAGCCGAGCTGCCGTCGCGGCCTCGCGCAGCGCCAGCGCCCCGGCGGTCTGGAAGGCCGCGTCGGAGGAGTCGACCGAGTGGGACTTGCCGTCGTACAGCGTCACCCGCACGTCCACCAGCGGATACCCGGCCACCACGCCCCGCAGGGCCTGGGCACGCACGCCCTTTTCCACGGATGGAATGAATTGTCGCGGCACGACCCCGCCGACCACCTTGTCCACGAATTCGATCCCGGAACCCCCCGGCAGCGGATTCACCTCGATCTCGCAGATCGCGTATTGGCCGTGACCGCCGGACTGTTTGACGTGCCGCCCGCGCCCGGACGAGGTGGAGGCGAACGTCTCGCGCAGCGCGACCTGGTGGTCGATCATGTCCACCTGCACCCCGAACCGCGAGCGCAGCCGTTCCAGCGCGACATCACGATGCGCCTCGCCCAGGCACCACAGCACCAACTGATGGGTCTGCCCGTTCTGTTCCAGCAGGACCGTCGGGTCCTCGGCGACCAGCCGGGACAGGCCCTGGGACAGCTTGTCCTCATCGGCCTTACTGTGCGCCTGGACCGCGACGGGCAGCAGCGGTTCGGGCATCGGCCACGGCTCGATCAGCAGCGGGGTCTCGCGCGCGGACAGGGTGTCGCCGGTCTCGGCGTGCCCGAGCTTGCTGACACAGGCGATATCCCCGGCGATGACCTCGGCGAGCGGGCGCTGCTGCTTGCCGAACGGCGCGGACACCGCACCCACTCGCTCGTCCAGGTCATGGTCGTGATCCGGCGCGTCGTGCCCGCTCTGTCCGTGGCCGCAGACGTGCACCGTCTCGTCCGGGCGCAGCGTTCCGGCGAACACCCGCACCAGCGACAGGCGGCCCACATACGGATCCGACGTCGTGCGAATCACCTCGGCGGCCAGCGGGGCCTTCGGATCGCAGGCCAGCCCGGCGGGCGCGGAGCCGTGTACCGGATCGGACGCGGCGACGACGTGTTCGGCGGGCGTGGGGAATCCGCGGGTGATCAGGTCGAGCACCTCCACCATGCCCAGTCCCTCGCGCGCGCCCTCCGGCGGTGGCGCGGCGATCAGGATGGGGTGGAAGGTGCCACGTGCGACCGCGCGTTCCAGATCGGTGACCACCGTCGCGAGGTCGATCTCCTCACCCTCGAGATAGCGGTCCATGAGGGTCTCGTCCTCGCTCTCGGCGATGATGCCCTCGAGCAGCCGGCCGCGTGCCTGCTCGATCGCCGCCGACTGGTCGGCCGTCGGCGCGGTCTGGGTGTGCAGACCGGCGGAATAGTCGAAGACCCGCTCGGTGAGCAGATCGACCAGCCCGACCACCGGGCGATGCCCGTCGCCGCCAGGCTCTCCGTACACCGGAAGATGTAGCGGCAGAACACGATCGGCCGCGCCGCCGCCCAGCATCTCGGCGCACGTGCGCGCCATGTCGTCGAAGTCGGCGCGGGCGGCGTCCAGATGGGTGATCACCAGCGCCCGGGGCATGCCCACCGCGGCGCACTCCTCCCACAGCGCCAGGGTCTGCCCGCCGACGCCCTCGGCGCCCGCGGCGGCGGAAATAATGAAAAGGGCCGCGTCCGCAGCGCGCAGACCGGCCCTCAGCTCGCCGACGAAATCGGCATACCCTGGTGTGTCCAGGAGATTGATCTTTATCCCCTCCCAGGCCACCGGCACCACCGACAATTGCACCGATCTGTGCTGACGTTGCTCGATGTCGTCGTAATCCGACACACAGGTGCCGTCCTCGACCCTCCCGGCCCGGGTCACCGCCCCCGTCTCCATGGCCAACGCCTCGACCAGCGTCGTCTTCCCCGAACCGGTATGCCCGACCAGTACGACATTGCGGATGTCCTCGGGCCGCTGAGCCGTCACCACCTTGCCGTTGGTGGCCGCCTGCGTACTCGCTCTCTCGACCATGTGTACTCCCGGAGTCCGACACGTGCGGTTAATCCGAGCTTCCCACCGAGGACCGACACATGTCACCGATTCGAAAGATCCCGCCGCCGGTCGGTGGATCCACACCGAGCCCGTCGACTTCTCTCGGAGAGAACCCTGCGGCCAGCAATACTCAACTTAAAGTTGATTTCTATCGATCGGTTCATTCTGGAACTAAAGTTTTACTGTACTATAGGGCAGTGTCCACCGATCGACGCGAACGCCGTCGGCGACTCTTCGAAGCCGCCGCCCAGCAGGGCGGCTATTTCACTGCCGCACAGGCGAAGTCACTGGGCTACTCCTACCAAGCGCAGGCCCATCACGTTGAAGCCGGCAACTGGTGGCGCGTTGATCGCGGCCTGTTCCGCCTGGTCGAGTGGGTTCCTGGCACGCATGATGAACTCGCACGCTGGACTTTGTGGTCACGAAGCCGAGCAGTGGTGTCACACGAGTCCGCCGCGACAGTGCATGGCATCGGCGAGTTCGAATCCGGACGTATTCACCTTACGGTTCCACCAGGATTCACTATGCACGACGATGCCGTAGCCCTTCACTATGCTCACCTGCCCGCAGATGATGTCTCCGAACGCTCGGGGTACAGGGTGACCACGCCACTGCGCACCCTCGTTGACATCGCCACGAACGCGTCCGACGAAGACCAACTCGCCCGTGCGATCGATGACGCGCGGCGCACCGGCCTCATCACCACTCGCCGCCTCCGCTCCCGCGCCGAGAGCCTCGACCCCCGTGCCGCGCTGTACATCGAACGTGCGATCCAACAGGCGGAGACATCATGACCTACCAATCCGCGCAAGCACTGCGCACCGCATTGGAGCGCCGACTGCTGGCGCGATCTACCGAGACCAGGACCAGCCTGGACCGGCTACGCAGACGGGTGATGTTCGAACGCATAATCGCCCGCATCCAAGCGGCAGAGCCGGGGCAGTGGGTACTCAAAGGCGGTATGGCGCTAGAGGTGCGTCTACACGACGGTGCGCGACTGACCAAAGACATCGACCTTGGGCTGCGCGACGACGTCAACAGCACGGTCGATCTCCACGAGCGACTCATCGACATCCTCACCCCCGACCGAGACCGCGACTACTTCATCTTCACCGCCAACCCACCAGAACGACTACGCGACGACAGCGGCGGGTTCCCCACTTGGCGCACCAACGTCAGCGCTCAACTGGCCGACAAGCCCTTCGGACGCATTCAACTCGACGTGTCTCCCCGGTCCCACGAACTTCATGCCACCGACAAACTCGCGATACCCAACTCCCTGGCCTTCGCCGACATTCCAGCAGTCGAGGTCGAAGCGGTCGATATCCACCGACATGCGGCGGAGAAGTTCCATGGGATGCTCCGTGATTTCGGGGAACGTGAGAACTCCCGGGTCCGCGACCTCGTCGATCTCAACATTTTGCTCGAACACAGTCTGCTCGCACCGGAACGAGCAGCAGCCGCGGTCCGATCCGTATGGAAGGAACGCGATCACACCGAACCGCCTGACAACCTCCCGCAACTGCCAGAATCGTGGCCGGACCGCTATGAGCGACTCGCCGCTGGCCTGAGCATCGAAATCCCTCCGTACCTCGCAGCTGTCTCCCAGGTTACTCAGCTATGGCTCAACATGTTCCCCGCGAGTAACCCTCAGATGAAATGAGTTGCGACGCCGGCCACGGCCTGGATGCACCGTCAGACCGCGAAAGCGGTTGCAGGGGATCAGGAGTGGGGGTGGCAGCCGAGGGAAGCGCTGTAGATGCCAACGGCGCGTCGCTAGTCCTGAGCCCCAGCCGAATCCGACCGAGGCTCAGGATGATTCCGCGCGAGGAGAAAGTAATGCCGAGGGCCGCAAGGTCATGCTGGCGGCCGTACTACTACGCGGAAGCGCTCAGCGACTGCATGAACAGTGTTATCACCTGGGCCAAATAATCCATTGACATAACTCCTTTCTATCGATCTCACCCGGCGAACAGTACCTGCCGCGCCGCAATCGATCAGTGGAAGTCGTCGGCGGCGAAGGGGTCTCCGAGTTCCCGCAGATCGTGCCGAGCGCCTCGTCCCCACGGCGGCCATCGGCTACGCGATGACGAGGGACTGCGTCGAACGATCCTCGGCCGTCGGCCGAGTACGTAGCGCCTTGCCTTCGCACTGAGATGATGAGAAGCTTTGGCGGTAAGTTTCTCATCGAGTGTTGCTCGAGCACGCGGATGTGATCGAAGGAGATCTCGTGACCACACCAGTCAGCCGATCCGAGCGAGCCGATCGAGAGCCCCGCCGGCCGTTCGGACCCGACAGTCGCATGTGGGACGAGGTCGGGCTGATCACTTTCCCGTTCACCGCCGGATCGGCTTTTCTGTTGCAGACGATGGAGCCGTCGATCGCGGCGGTGGTGGACGAGCATTCGAGCTTTCGGACCGATCCGGTCGGGCGCGCGGTTCGCAGTATCGCCTCGGTGATGATGTGGATCTATGGCGGGCAGGAGGCGCTTGGGGAAGCGGATCGGCTGCGGGAGATGCACACCACGCTCAATACCGTTGATGCGCATGAGGTTCGGCATACCGCGCTGTCGTCCGGGCCGTGGGCGTGGGTGTTGCACACCGCGGTGTACGCCTATACCGAGGGCAACCGGCCCTTCACTCGCACGCCGCTGACCGAGGAGGAAAAGCAGCAGTACTACCAGGAGGTTGTACAGCTGATGCGTAATTTCTCCGTGGCGCCCAAGGAGATTCCGGATACGTATGCCGAATGGCTCGAGTTCTTCCACGACCGAGTCGAGAACCATCTGGTCGCGACCACCGTTTCCCGCGACTTCCTGACAGTGACCAGTAAGATCGGGCGGCCCGCGTTCGTGCCCCGTCCGCTCGCGCCGCTGTGGCGGGCCGCGACCGCGCCGGTCGGCCGTATGCAGTATTTCTTCACCGTCGGCACTACCCCGGCGGTCGCGCGCGACAAGCTCGGTCTGACCTGGACCACCACCGATCAGGCGATCATGCGGGTGCTGGGCTGGATCATCGGCCGCACGGTCCCCCTGCTGCCCGAACGCCTGCGCTACTTCCCCATCGCCTACGAGGCCCGCCGCCTCGAACGCGACCGCGCTCGCCTGCGCCTTCTGATCGACCGACGACCCCGATAGCCCGGACATATCCGGCGTGGCGATCACGTGCCCTCCCGGTGGTTAGGCGGGAGAATGGCACGACGCGACGTCCGGCGCATCGGGCGGCGATGGGCGGCGAACGGAGCGATGGTGGTCCACAGCGATTCAGGCGAGTTCGACGGGCGCGGCGGGCGAATATTCTGGCGTGCCTGGCTCCCCGAGGAACGGGTGCGCGGGGTGATCGCGCTCGTGCACGGCGTCGCGGAACATTCCGGGCGATATGAGCATGTCGGACGCCGGCTGTCGGACGCCGGCTTCGCCGTGTACGCGCTGGATCACATCGGCCACGGACGCTCGGGCGGCCGCAAGGGCAATGTGGATTCGGTCGACGGCGCTGCCGACAACGTCGCCACCCTGCTCGATATCGCATCGAGACAGCATCCGGGTGTGCCGCGGTTCGTGCTCGGGCACAGTATGGGCAGCCTGATCACCCTGTACCTGGCCACCCGCGGCCCGCTCGACGTCGCCGGGATCGCGGTATCCGCGCCGCCCCTGGTGATCGACGCGGGTAATCCGGTGCAGCGGCTACTCGCCCCGCTGCTGATGCGGTGGACACCGAATCTCGGTGTACTGAAACTGGATTCGTCGACGATCAGCCGTGATCCGGAGGTCGTCCGGGCCTACGACAGCGATCCCCTGGTATTCCGCGGCAAACTGCCCGCCCGGACGGCCGCGCAGATTCTGCTGAGCACCGGCACCGTGGTCCAGCGCCTGAAACAGCTCACCGTCCCCACCCTGGTCATGCAGGGCACCGCCGATGCGCTCGCCAATCCGGCGGGCGCCGACATCATCGAAAGGGACGCGGGCGCACAGGATCTGACCGTCCTGCGCTATCCCGGTCTCTACCACGAGATCTTCAACGAGCCCGAACAGGACCAGGTACTCACCGATCTGCTCGACTGGTTGAACAAGCACGTGGACGCGGGCTGAGGCTCAATCCTCCAGCGCCCGGTAGAGCAGCCCGAAGAAATCGTCGCCCAACGGAACCTGCCATTCGGCGGCCACGATGATGCCACTGGACTGGGTGAACAGCATGGCGACCAGATCGCGGTCGGGATCGACGATCCAGGCGGTACCGAACGCACCGGGCCAGGAGAACGCACCGAGGCTCGGCCCCGGGTCCGCGACGCTGGTGCGGACCTGGACGCCGTAGCCGAAACCATGTTCGTCCCAGATGGTTTGGCCCAGTGGCGGATTGAACGGTGGCGCAGCGTGTTGTTCCGGGGTGAGGTAATCACGTGTCATCTGCTCGACGATCTCGTGAGACAGGATTCGCGTCCCGTCGAGTTCGCCCTGCCCCAGCAGCATTCCGGCGAACCGCGCGTAATCGTCGACCGTCGACACCAATCCCGCGCCACCGGAGGCGAACGGCGGATCCTGCGCCCACGCCGTCGATTCCGGATGGTCCACGACCGCCCCGCTTCGGTCGTAGAGCACCGACAGCCGATCCCGGGCGGATACGGGCACGACGAAACCGGTGTCCCGCATGCCCAGCGGCGCGAAAATGCGTTCCGCGAGCACGGTGTCGAACGGCTTTCCGGCGATCCGGGCGACCAGCACGCCGAGGATGTCCGAGGCGGTGTGATACCGCCAGAGCGTGCCGGGCTGGGCGATCAACGGCAGTTCGCCGATTCGGCGCATCCAGGTGTCGGCGTCCAGGGCCTCGACGCCCGGCACGCCGAGGGCGCTGCCGATCGGTTCTACGGTCAGCGAGAACAGTTGCGGCCCCAGGGAAGACCTGCCCCAGCCCAGGCCGAGCCGATAGGTGAGCAGATCATCCAGGGTGATCGGCCGGACGGCGGGCACCAGATCCCCGGGTGAGCCGTCGGGATCGCGCATGACCATGCGATCGGCCAATTCGGGCAGCCAGCGCTCGACCGGATCGGACAGCGCGATCAACCCCTGATCGACCAGTTGCAGCGCGGCCACCGTGGTGATCGGCTTGGTCATCGAGGCGAGCCGGAAAATGGTGTCGCGCCGAATCGGCTGCCGCGCCTCGCGATCCCGCCACCCCACCGTGTCGACCTGGACGAGTTCACCGTGCCGATAGATCGCCCCGACTATCCCGGAAACCTCACCGCGATCGACGTACCCCGCCAGGTTCTCGCTCAGCGCCTTCAGGCCGTCCGCCGAAAAACCGTTCGCCACAATGAATTCCTTTCACGGCTCACGCTGATCAACCCAGCGGCCGGGCGATTATTCCCCACCGCGAGCCCGCACATCACAGACGGGAATACGACCGTCACTCCCGCCGCGGCCGCAACACCAACGCCCAGAGACCCGCCAGAACCATGTAGATCCCGACCACCCACAGCCCCGCGCGCTCGGTCCCGGTGAAATCACTCAGCCACCCGGTGATGTACGGCGCGGCGAATCCGCTGATATTGCCCAGCGAATTGATCAGCGCGATCCCACCGGCCGCGGCCGCACCGGACAGGAATGTGCTCGGCAACGCCCAGAAGGTGGGCAGGCCGGCGAGCACACCGACCGCGCACACGGTCACGGCGGTCATGGCGGCGAACGGATTGCCCAGGTACAACGCGATCGGAATGGCGACGCCGCCGATGATGGACGGCAGCGCGACATGCCAGCGCCGCTCCCCCGTCCGGTCGCCGTGCCTGCCCCACCACACCATCACGACCGCACCGATCACGTACGGCACGGCGGCGATCAGCCCACGCTGCACCACCGAATAGTGCGTGCCGTATTGACGCTGGAATCCGGCGATGATGGTGGGCAGGAAGAATCCGAGCGCGTACAGCCCGTAGGCGATGCCACCGTAGATCGCGGCCAGGCCGAGAATCCGCGGATGGGTCAGCGCCTTGCGCAGCGTCCACTGTTCGGCCTGTTCCAGCTCGGCCTCCTCGCGCAGGAGTTCGGTTGCCAGCCACTGTCTTTCCGGCGCGCTGAGCCAGCGTGCCTGCTCGGGCCGGTCGGTCAGATAGAACCAGGTCACCACGCCCAGCAGCAGTGCGGGCACACCCTCCACCAGGAACATGAAACGCCAACCGCGCAAACCGAATACGCCGCCGCCGTACTGAATCACCAGGCTGGACAACGTGGACCCGATGGCGGTGGAGAGCGGGACCGCGACCATGAACATCGCGACGATCCGCGCCCGGTATCGCTGCGGGAACCAATAGGTCAGATACAGCAGAATGCCCGGAAAGAATCCCGCCTCCGCCACACCCAGCAGAAACCGGAGCACGATCAGCACGGTGGCGTTCGGCACGAATACCATCGCCGTCGCGATCACGCCCCAACTGACCATGATCCGCGCCATCCAGCGCCGCGCACCGAACCGGTGCAGCGCCAGATTGCTGGGCACCTCGAGCACCAGGTATCCGAGGAAGAAGATTCCGGACGCGAACCCGAACACCGTCTCGGACAGCCCGAGATCGTGCTTCATGCCGCTGGGCCCGGCGAACCCGATATTCACCCGGTCCAGGTAATTCACGAAATACAGCAACCCGAGAAACGGCACCAGCCGTACGCCGACCTTGCGCAGCGCGGTCCGGGAGACATCTGTGGCTTCCAACACCCGGTTACTTTCGAATGAAAGATCCTCGAATGTCAAGCGGCCCAACGACCTCTAGTGGTAAACCGCGATTTCGACCAGATTCCCGTCCGGATCACGACAGTAGTGCGAGACCATCTCACCGAGCGCGCCCACCTTCACCACCGGCCCCTGGGTGATCTCCACGCCACACGCGACCAGTTGATCACGCACCTCCCCCGGCGTACATGTCGCGACGAAACACAGATCCTCGGACCCCGCCGCCGCGACCACGCCGGTGACCCAGCCCGGATCGTCCGCGGCCATGCTCACCGGCCGCAGATTGATCTTCTGCAGGCCGAACCGCAACGCCGTGCGCCCGGCCGGACCGAAGGTCTCCACCCGCATTCCCAGCACCCGCTCGTACCAGGCCGCGGTAGCCGCCACATCGCGGCAGTTGAGCACGATGTGGTCGAAACGCTCGACGGTGAATCCCATGCGCGGCACGCTACGCTCGCAGTCATTCCGGCATGCTTGTGGCCGGAATCCATCGCCGCGGATTCCGGCCACAAGCATGCCGGGATGACGACGAGCATGCCCGGATGACCGCTCGGGGGCGGGGCCTAGATCTGCTTGCGGTGCGGGACGAACTCCAGCGTCAGCAGGGCCGCGCCGGTGAAGACGATCTCGCGCCAGCGCAGCAGCACGTAACGCTGGTCGCCGAAGGAGTTGAACTTGCGCAGGAACCGGTAGAGGGATTCCAGGCGGATCATCGGGTCCAGGGCGCGGGCCAGCAGGTACAACCCCTGCCGGATGCGTGTGCGGTCCTTGTCGCTGTACAGCTCGGGGAAGGCGGCGAAGGCCAGGGAGATGCGCGCGACACCCTTCTCTCGGCCGTAGTCGACCAAGTCCACGATCATCCGCTCGTCCAGGCCGTTCGGGGCGTCCTTGCGCCGCCACGGCACGTCCAGGCTCAGTTCGGTGCCGTGGTTGGACTCGCCGTACCGCTGGAAGCCGACCACCCGGCCGGAGTCGTCACGAGCGATCACCAGCAGCATGCCCGGGTTCCGGCCGTCCAGCAGATGGTCCAGGATCATCGAGAAGCCGCGAGTCTGGCGCCCGTGGTGCCATTCGTCGACGATGTCGAACAGGGTCTGACGCAGCGCCGGGGTCAGCTCGCGCTCGGGCACGATCTCGGTGGTGACGCCGAAGTTGCGGGTGCGGCTGACCGCCTGGCGCAGATTGCGGAATTTGCGGCCGACCAGATCGAAGCCGGCCACCTCCACGACCACGTCGCGGCCGATCGGTATCGAGTGCAAACCGCGGTGGTTCGCCGCGCGGGTGCGCCACAGCTCGCCGACCTCCGGGCTCGCGCCCAGCACCGTGATCCGCCAGCCGTGGTCCATCGCGAACTCGGAGAACTCCTCGATCAGGCGGCCGAACTCGGCGCGGTCGCCCACCGGATCACCGGCCACGACCGCGATACCGAACCGGGTGCGATAGCCGATGGCCGCGGTCGATCCCGCGCTGAAGAAGTAGGTCTTGGACGAGTGCAGGGCGAACGGCGCCAGCGGGTCGAGCGTCGTCTCGTCCACCAGCCCCTGGATCCGCAAGCGCTGTTCGGGCTGTGGGCGCGAGCCCTGCGGCAGCATCAGGATGAGTCCGGTGGCGGCCAGGAATACGAATCCGACCAGCGGATGCGCGCCGCGATAGGCGACATTCGACAGGCCGAGCACGATCACCGCAGCGGTCAGGTGCGGCAGCGTGATGGGGCGGCGCAGATGCAGCCCGCGCGCCACGAACAGGCCGGACAGCGAGGCCGCGACAAACCAGCCCCGGTCGACGCCCTGGCGCGATGCCCGATCGGCCGCGTAGACCAGCACCACGCCGACCAGCAGCAGCACGCCGATCAGCGGATAGCGGACCACACGAGCGGGTTGCAGGGCCACCTGTCTATAGGTCCGATATCCGGAGACTGCCGCGTTCAGATCCGCCACCTCACAGCCCCCGAGATGCACGGGTCAGCGGCAGGTGGGCGTGCGTCACGTCCACGAACATCCTCGACATCTGGTCCTCCCGATGGTCGCGTCCTGAACGACACATTATGCGGAACGCAGGTTCCGGGTCGCGGGACCCCACGAATCGGCCCGCGGCAGACCCGCGTCATCCGGCCGAATCGGCAAAATCCCTCGTCTCGGCACCGGCTCGCCGACCTGCCCGGATTCGGCGCCACAATGCGTACTCGTCGTATCTAACCGATACCGCGCGGAACACATTCCCCGCAATGGGTTATGTGTTGTCCCACACCGAAATCCACACCCGGATCACAATCCGGCAACCGAACAGCAATTCACATCCCAGCATACCGCGAGCCGCCGCACCGCATGCCCATCCCTCAGCCGACACCTGAACCGCTCACAGTTAACCCTCAGGCAGCAAACATCGGTATCGAAGAGTGACCTGACGTACGTCACCCGTTTCAGCGCACGTCGAACCCCGGATACCCGCCCCGGGGTGCCTCGTTCTACCTCTCCACTCGACCCCGGCCGCCGGGATCTCACCGATCGGCCATCGGGTCGGCCAGCTCATCAACCGTGACCGTGACCACTTCCCCCCGCACCACCTTGGCTTCGTCACCGCCACGCCGGTGCCACGGCTACCCCGGCACAGCCCAACGGGTCTCCCTATGCACAAGCCGGATAGCCGAGGGCGCCATCCGTCCGGTCCGGACTGGTTTCGTGAGAAACCCAGGTTTCAAATATCCGGCAGCGATAGCACATGAAGGTTCGGCGTCAGCAAGGCCGAAGCGCTGAGCGCCAACTTTCACCGCCGTGCAGTGGACTCGATTCCGCCTACCGCTGTGAGCTCATGATGCACTACACTCTTGGCACATAGACGTTGCCGGGGAGACAACAACGTTGAAAAAAAGGGGGCGGGCAATCTTGTGTTACGAAGAATTCACCTATGCGCGCAGCGAGAGTCCCATGCCGAGACCGGCTGAGGAGTTTGCTGACACCTGTAGTGTGAGTGGTTACTACCATCCGGTACTTCCGGCTGATGGCCAAGCGACTATCGGATCGCATAGCACGACCGCCGGCTGCATTGAGCACTCTTCCGGCTATCCATATTTGCGATGCTGAGCCGACAGAACATCTGATCCGCTACCGCGGTGAAATCTACTTGCAGGATATTCGCTCTCCGAGCTCCGGAGCGAGACGGGATGCTGGCGCGCGCGGCAGACCTCCACCGAGTCCGGATCACAAACCTGAGCTGTGGGCTCATCTCATTATTCCCGCGGAGGTGGTAGTACTCAAAACAAACCAATTGCATTACACAATACAAAACTCGACAAATGATGGATGGATACACGTGACAAAGCCAGCCGAAATTCAGTCCGAAGCCACCGAACTCGACTACGACAACCTCCTGGCTAGAACATTGGAGGAGATGGAAGCTCAGGAAGTGACGCTCCCCGGCGACATCGATGATATGCGCCGCGGCGCATATGGCGATGTCTGGTATATAGCATACCGGACTTTCATCGATGATCAGCCTCGATAACTTCTCCTGACAAGCCCGCTCTTGCTGTCCGCGAAGCTACGGCAAGAGCGGGCCAGGAGAGTTGAGTAGTTTCGGACACGGAAAACCATGGTGAAAGACTTCTATACGACACCCGCCATCTGTTTGAGTCATTTGGCCGAGGTATACGCACGACACAGTTCTTCGGTAGCCAGCGAACTGGCCTCGATCAGCGAGTTGTCAGCAAGCGTCAGCGCTTTGAGGGAAATGCCGCCGGAGGCATACTGGGCGGCCTTGACACTCATTCCGAGAGGACATTTGACCGTATCGGATATTCAGCCGGTAGCGAGAGCCTTGAATCGTGCTGCAACAAAAAAGTTTGGAGCCATCGACGTCATCGGCAAAGAGAACGCAACCGAAGAAGATCAGGCGGCACTGAAAATAATTTCCGGAAATGTCTATGGAGGAGCCAGCGCATCAAAGTCTACCCTGGCAGCCGGGATAGATAATTACAGATATAAAATCGCATCTGCCCTGGAACGTATCAAGCAATGCTGGCCGGAGGCTGCGGTCGAGATGTCACTGCTGATCGATAGGGTCCTCGTGCTCGATCGCACCGAACTTTCCGCCTCACATGACCAAATGTTCGGAATAGTGTTCGCAGGTACTCATTGGTTCGATACCACGGCACGAACGATGGAAGTGCTTCTCCATGAATGCGGCCATCATTCTATGTTCTTGCGTACCGCCCGCATCACCTATCTAACCAATCCGAATCTCGTGGTCAGCCATCCGCTTCGACCCGACCCCCGGCCCCTCTTCGGAACGTTGCACGCGGCGTTTGTGCTGTGGCGGATGCACCAGGGTCTCGCGCGGTGGGTCGAATATTCGTCTGCGCCGGAAGGTTCTGATGAATACCGGATGATGGTAAACGACCGCACCAAGTTACAGGCGTGTCTAGAAATACTCGACAAGACCGCAGAGTGGACTGATATTGGTCGAGCGCTGTTCGACAGTATCATGCAAGGTATTCGAACGGAATACGTAAGATGAGTAGCATTCGCCAAGTAGAGTACATTCTCGAGAAACCCAGTCGAACGATCGGACAATTCAGAGCTCTAGAGGAACTCGACCTTCCCATACGATCCCCCTGGGCTATAGTTGGATTACCAGTATCGTTCGACTGTCTACACACGGACAATAACCCCAGCCTGGGCCCCGCAGCGATACGCGGGGCATTCCCGTACCTGGAGGGCAAACCAGCCGAAAATCGCGATTACTCCATCTGGGACTGGAACCGTGGTAATTCTATCCCAATCGCAGATATACTGCCCACCGATCTAGGTAATTTGCTGACACCGTCGGGTTCGTCACTTGAATATACGATCGATGCGGTACATGAAATCGCATCGAAGGTCTATTCAGCAGATATGAAACCTCTTATGATAGGCGGTGAACACAGCCTCACTCTCGGCGCAATCAAGGCTGCAGTAGAAAGATTTGACGGTATTTATGTCGTTCAGTTCGATGCTCATACGGACCGTAGCCTCCAAGCTGCCTCACCTTCTCGAGTTTTCAATGGCAACTTCATGTCTCATATCCTCGACCTGGACCGTATCGCCCACGTCTTTCAGATCGGCATTCGAGAAATAGATTATGCGCGCAGCGGCGAGAATCCGCACATGCAAGGTGCTACCTGCATCACGGCTGACGAGGCGAGAGACTGGGCGAGATCGTCCAGGGTTTACGAGAGTATTCCAGCCCGAGCGCCTGTCTACATAACTATCGATATCGATGTTCTCGATCCTGCATTCGCACCGGAAGTGGCCTGGCCGGTATCCGGAGGACTGGTTCCCCGCGAGTTATCGAGACATCTTCGGTTTCTGCTGGAGAGAAAAACGATCATAGGCGTCGATCTCATGGAGCTGACCGGTACCCGATACGGCCCGAATCTCGGTGCCCTAGCCGGCTCGAGACTTCTTCTTTCAATATTGTCGAACGGTTTTCTCAGTTAGGACTCACCATGATATCCACTCTCCACGACACTACGCTACCGCGAACCGTGGAAATCGGCGTTGCACATCTGTTCGAGCAATTCGCCAGAATCAGTGCCGACGACTACGTTGCACTGGTTTATACTCCGAACAGCCGAGTCTATGCCGCTCATTGTGGCGTCTTTCTAACCGCCCACGAGATTTCATGGATATCGGTTCCCATGATCCCTTTGGCCGACTCTGAGCTTACCGATCGCCTGGACCAGAAACTGCCTGACCCTGCAAATTTCCGCGGCAATCTGATCGTCGTCACCCTCGAACGAGATACAATGTCACACTTCGAGGTCTTCACCCCGCTCTTCCAACGCTACGGCGCGGCCCGGACGAGAATCCTACGCATTATCAGCGCGACGGACAGTTTCTTCAAGAACGCGCTTACCCTTGGCCCGGACGAGCTGGAATCTCTGAATGCTACGTTGCTGGCAGAATTCAGCGGTGAATCCAATATTCGCGTGACCTCGGCCGCTGGAACGGATCTCCAGATCCAGCTCGATCAGGAAAAATATGACTGGATCAGTAATCGAGGAAAGCTCCGCCCAGGCGCGTTCACGATTTTACCGCCAGGGGAGATTGCCACCTACCCGGCGCAGGTCGACGGCACCCTGGTTGCGGACGGTGCTGTTAACTGCAACTTCATCACCGATCTGGACATGCGTCTTGCCGACACACCGATCACGTTCGAGCTGCAAAACTCGGAGATCAAGTCTTTTCATTGCCAAAATGCGGCGATGCACGACCTCCTCTGCGGGGCTTTCGAATTTTCTCACTCGATGCATGTCGGAGAACTCGGGTTCGGTACGAATCGGGGCATACCCGAATTCATCGCACTCAACTCCCACATGAACGAACGGCGCCCCGGGCTTCATATAGGGTTCGGTCAGCATAATCAGCCCCTCTCGGTTGTGAAGTACGAAGCTCGCATACACATCGATGTCATTACCGATGACGCAACCGTTCACTTCGCCGACGGTCGATCCGTTACACTGACCGAGCTGGTTCCTATCGCAGGAGTCCCACACCCCCGGCTCATACGTGACGAGGACATCACCGGTGACTGCTGCAGTGCTGGATGCTCGATAGTGACGGTTGGAATTCGCTCATGACCACTACCGGAGCCGCGTCAGCGATCCGAATCTATCTCGCATCACGGGCATTCGCGTTGACCGGCGGGGCAGTGGCCGAGGCTGTGCTCCCTCTGGTTGTGGTCGTTACCCTGCACGGTGGTCCCTCGGCGGTCGGGGCGGTCACCGCCACGACGCTGACCGTCAGTCTTGTCACCCGCTTGCCGCTCTCGGCGTGGGTCGACGCGCATCAGCGACAAATCCCTCTGCAAGCCCTCAGCCAGCTACTGGCAGCGGGATCCGCCTGTCTGATCCCGCTGCTGTGGTGGCTCGGGGTACTCACTCTGCCAACGCTTTTGGGCGGCGTCATCGTAGTGATGCTGGCGAAGACGCTGGTCGCGAGCTGTGGTCATTCAACCGTCAACAGCCTGGTTCCCTCCGACCGGCGCGTTCAGGCGGTTGGCATGTTGAACAGCATGAGCAGCGCAGCCGATATCGCGGGCCGTTCCGGCGGTCCTGCTCTGATGAAACTCCTTCCGGCGCCTGTGATTCTGTTGGTAGATGCCGTGATGAACTTGTTCTCGGTGGGGCTTCTGTGGCCGCTACGCCATATCGAGACTTCCGAAGCAACTACTGGCGAAGGCGATTCGCCGACGGCCTACGCCGCGCCCGGCGCCTCGATTTCGATGATTATTTTGAGGATCACCCGTCGGTTCGAGGTGTGGCTGCTGTGGCTGTCAGGCGTAGTGGGCAGCCTCATCGCTCCGGTGACGCTCGTGTACATGATCCGTGAGCTCGATGTGTCTCCCGCACTCGTGGGGGTTCTATACTCCTGCGGGGCGATCGGCGGTATCGGCGGCGGGCTACTGGCCCACCGGATACTGCGGAAGCTCGGAATGTGGCCGCTGATCGCCGCCTCGAGCGGAATGTCCTGCGCGGCAACCGTATGTCTACTCCTCGCAGCAGACATACATCCACTTGTGTACCCTCTGGTCATCATCTTCGAGATGCTCTCGGCACTTGCCGGCACACTGCTGATCGCAGCCGTATACGGCACACTGCAAACCACAACCACCGGATCCGAGATCTCGCGTGTGATGTCGGTCGCCAGCGCCGGGATGGAAGGACTCGCGCTGCTAGGGATCGCAGGAGGGGTCGCGCTGGCGGCAGTATGGTCCGAACACGCCGTCATAGCGGTAACGGCCGCGTGCTATTTGTTCTTGGGGTTATCGGCGGTCGTGACGAACTCCAGAGACAAGAAACCGATCGCTGCGACCGGCTGACGACATGACGCGCGAGCCAAGCTCAGTACAGCAATCAGGATTATCATGAAAAATCTTTGGCTCGAGCACAGCTCACAGCTGGCCGATGCCTACACGCGAAACGCCGGGAAACTCAGATTCGAGCTCATAACATACGCATTGCAAGAACACATGCCCACCGGGCCTTTGCGCATAGCCGACGTGGGCGGCGGATTCGGTATGCAGGCAATAATACTCGCCCGAGCAGGACACCACGTCACAGTGTTGGATATCGACAAGGCAATGCTGGACCACGCCCGCGGCCGGTTGTCGAATGAATCCGAAGCTGTTCGTACACGCATCGACCTGGTTTTGGGCGATGGACTGAATGCTCGAAAGGAAATCGGGACAGGCTTCGATCTGGCATGCTGCCATAGTGTCCTGATGTATATGCCGGATCCAGCTCCACTCCTGTGCGAGCTGGTCCACCTCGTACGTCCGACGGGGCTGGTATCCGTGCTCTCCACCAATGGGGACGCGATAGCCATGCGGAGTGGCCTGCAAGGGAGGTGGGAGGCAACAATTGCAAGCCTGCGTACCGGAAAGGATCAAGACGACAAGTCGCTGCCCACCTACGATCACACCCGTCGATTCGTTTCCGAGACTCTCGAGAATTTCGGCGCCGAGGTCCAGGCATGGTATGGAGTAGGCGTTTTCGTCGACCATCTCACCACTCCCCCGCCGACCGACCAGCTCGCGGATATCTGCGTGGCCGAATGGCTGGCAGGCCAACGGGATCCCTATCGGGATGTCGCGCGATGTTTCCATCTCCTCGCGCTGCGCAAGTGATCGAAATTCCGTCGACCTCAGTCGCCGCCGAACACCCGCTCGACCACGGTCTTGGCGCGGCGGGTGACGCGCATGTAGTGGTCGAGGAATTCGCTGCCGTCGTCGTTGGGCCAGCCGGCCACCTTGGCGACCGCCGATAGTAGACGGCCCGGGCCGGGCAGCTGGTCGGCCGGTTTTCCGCGGACCAGGACCAGCGCGTTGCGGGCCCGGGTGGCGGTGAGCCAGGCCTCGCGCAGCAGGCTCACGTCGTCGGAATCGAGCAGGTCGGCCTGTTCGATGGCATCCAGGGACTGGAGTGTGGAGGTGTTGTGCAGGGTGAGGACCTCGTGGGCGTAGCGCAGCTGCATCAGCTGGACCGTCCACTCCACGTCGGCCAGGCCGCCGCGTCCCAGTTTGGTGTGCGTGGCCGGATTCGCGCCCCGCGGGAGGCGCTCGGAATCCACGCGCGCCTTGATGCGCCGAATCTCACGGACCGCCTCGGCCGAGACGCCGCCCGTGGGATAGCGCACGGGGTCGATGATGTGCAGGAAACGCAGGCCCAGGCCCTCGTCGCCGGCGACCTGATGGGCGCGCAGGAGGGCCTGTACCTCCCAGGGCTGAGCCCACTGGCGGTAGTAGGCGTCGTAGGCCGCCAGCGTGCGCACCAGGGCGCCGTTCCGGCCCTCCGGGCGCAAGCCGGCATCCACCTGGAGCGGCGGATCGGTGCTCGGCGCGCCGAGCAATCGCTGCACCTGTTCGGCGATGCCGTTCGCCCACTTCACCGCGGTCGTCTCGTCCTCACCCGACCGCGGATCACAGACGAACAGCACATCGGCGTCCGAACCGTAGCCCAGCTCCAGACCGCCCAGGCGGCCCATGCCGATCACCGCCAGATCCGCGGGCGCCTTGTGGCCCAGCTCGGCCTCACTGGCCCGGACCAGCGCCTGCAGCGAGGCCTCCAGCACCGCCACCCACACCGAGGACAGCGCCGAGCAGACCTGCGGCACCTCCAGCATGCCCAGCACATCGGCCGAGGCGACGCGGGCCAGCTCATGGCGGCGCAGGGACCGGGCCGTGGCGACCGCCCGCCGGGGATCCTCGTAGCGCCCCGCGCCCGACATGATGCCGCCGCGCACATCGGCGGCCTTCGGACTCAACAGCAGCGGACCGCTCGGGCCGTCGGCGAACATCCGGATGGTCTCCGGGGCGTTGATCAGCAGGTCCGGCAGGTAGGCCGAGGAACCGAGCACGATCATCAGCCGCTGCGCGATCGCGCCCTCGTCACGCAGCTCGCGCAGGAACCAGGTCTGATCGTCCAGGCCCTCGGACACTCGCCGATAGGCGAGCAGGCCCTGATCGGGATTCGGTGTGTCGCCGAGCCATTCGAGCAGGGTGGGCAGCAGCAGCGCCTGGATGCGGCCCTTGCGGCCCACCTCGCCGGTCAGCGCCTTGAGGTGGCCCAGCGCGTTTTCCGGGGCGGCGTAACCCAGCGCCGCGAGCTGGCGCACGGCCGCGGCCGGACTCAGCCGCAGCGCGGCGGCGTCCATGCGGGCCACCGATTCGAGCAGTGGGCGGTAGAACAGTTTCGCGTGCAGGCGGCGAATCCGCACCGCGTTGCGCTTGATCTCGCTGGCCAGCACCCCGACCGCGTCCTGCCGGCCGTCCGGGCGCATATGCGCCGCACGCGCGAGCCAGCGCATGCCCTCCTCGTCGTCGCTCGCGGGCAGGGTATGGGTGCGCTTGAGCCGCTGCAGTTGCAGGCGATGTTCGAGCAGACGCAGGAATTCGTACGAGGCGGTCAGGTTCGCGGCGTCGTCACGGCCGACATAGCCGCGGTCGGCCAGCGCGGTCAGCGCCTCCACCGTGCCCTGCACGTGCAGCTTCTCGTCGGCCTTGCCGTGCACCAGCTGCAGCAGCTGCACGGCGAACTCCACGTCGCGCAGGCTGCCGTGGCCCAGTTTGAGTTCGCGCTCGCGCAGATCCGCCGGGACCAGATCCTCCACGCGGCGGCGCATCGCCTGGACGTCGGCGACGAAATCGGGCCGCTCCGAGGCGCTCCAGACCATCGGCATGAGTTCTCGGCGGTACTGCTCGCCGAGTTCCAGATCGCCGGTGGCGGGGCGATTCTTCAACAGCGCCTGGAATTCCCAGGTGCGCGCCCAGCGCTTGTAGTACGTGACATGCGATTCCAGGGTGCGCACCAGCGCACCGGCCTTGCCCTCCGGGCGCAGCGCGGCGTCGACCTCGAAGAACGCGTTGGAGGCCACGGTCATCATCTCCGCGGCCAGGCGCGTGGCCGTGGTGTCGGCCGGTTCGGCGACGAACACCACGTCGACATCGGAGACGTAATTCAGTTCGCACGCACCGCATTTGCCCATCGCGACCACCGCGAGGCGCACGGGCGCCGGTTGGTCGGGGCAGACCCGGGCCACGGCCACCGCCAGCGCGGCGGTCAGCGCCGCGTCGGCCAGATCCGTCAAATGCCTGCCCACGGTCTGGTACGGCAGCACCGGCTCGTTCTCGACGGTGGCGGCCAGATCGATCGCCGCCAGCAGCATCAGCTGATCCCGATACCGCTTGCGCAGCAGGGGGACCGCGTCGGGACCCGCGAAACCGGCGCGGTACAGCATCGGTCCGGCGAACTCCCCGGTCTCCGGGGTGGCCCGCACCACCTCGAGCAGATCGGCGATCAGCTCCTCGCGGGTGGGCAGCTCCGGGCGGTGCAGCAACTGCCAGCCCTGCGGGTCGGCGACCAGGTGATCGGCGAACGCGCTGGACGAGCCGATGAGCGCGAACAGTCTGCCGCGCAGTGAGGTATCGGTGCGTAATACGGAATCCAGTGCCGCCCAGCCGATTCCGAGTTGCTCGCGCAACCGGACCAGGGTCAGCAGTGCGAGATCCGCGTCGGGCGAACGGGACAGTGCCCACAGCAGGGGAACACTGTCGACGTTGTCCCACGCCAACTCCCGCAGGGACTGAGCCGCAGTCGGCTCGAGCAGGCCGAGCCTTCCCACGCCGGGTACCGCGGGACGGGCGGTCGGTGGCCGTACCATGCTGCCAAAATTACACGGTGGCCCGCACATCGCGGCATGGCATACCACGAAACCGGACAAATCGTATCCGGCTCGTGGCGGTCCGGGGCTTCGCCGGCGCTCCGGCGTGGGATCTACAGGCCCAGGTACTCCTTGAGCTCGAACGGCGTGACCTGCGCGCGGTAGCCGGCCCACTCCAGTCGCTTGTTGCGCAGGAAGAAGTCGAACACGTGCTCGCCCAGGGTCTCGGCGACCAGCTCCGAACGCTCCATCGCCTTGAGCGCGTCGTCCAGGCTGGCCGGCAGTTCCTTGAAGCCCATGGCCCGGCGCTCGGCGGCGGTCAGCGACCACACGTCGTCCTCGGCCTCCGGCGGCAGCGTGTAGCCCTTCTCGATTCCGCGCAGACCGGCCGCGAGCAGCACCGCGAAGGTCAGGTATGGGTTGCAGGCCGAGTCGGGGGTACGGATCTCCACCCGGCGCGAGGAGGACTTGTTCGGCGTGTACATCGGAACCCGAACCAGCGCAGAGCGATTCGACCGGCCCCAGGACGCCGCGGTCGGCGCCTCGCCGCCGTGCACCAGGCGCTTGTACGAGTTCACCCACTGGTTGGTGACCGCGCTGATCTCCGGGGCGTGCTCCAGAATGCCCGCGATGAACGCCCGCGCGGTCTCCGACAGGTTGTTCGGATCGTCCGGATCGGCGAAGGCGTTGGCCTCGCCCTCGAACAGGCTCATATGCGTGTGCATCGCCGAGCCCGGATATTCGGAGAACGGCTTGGGCATGAACGTGGCGCGCACGCCCTCGTCGATCGCGACCTCTTTGATCAGGTAGCGGAAGGTCATCACGTTGTCCGCCATGGACAGCGCGTCGGCGTAGCGCAGGTCGATCTCCTGCTGGCCGGGCGCGCCCTCGTGATGGCTGAACTCCACCGAGATGCTCATCGACTCCAGCGCGTCGATGGCGTGCCGGCGGAAGTTGGGCGCCGAATCGTGCACCGCCTGATCGAAGAAGCCGCCGGTGTCGGCCGGGACCGGCGCCGAACCGTCCGGCAGGTCCTTCAGCAGGAAGAATTCGATCTCCGGATGCACGTAGCAGCTGAAGCCCAGATCCCCGGCCTTGTTCAGCTGACGACGCAGCACGTGGCGCGGATCGGCCCACGACGGCGAGCCGTCCGGCATCGCGATATCGCAGAACATCCGCGCCGAGTGCTGATTGCCCCGGCTGGTCGACCAGGGCAGCACCTGGAAGGTGGACGGGTCCGGCTTGGCGACCATATCGGCCTCCGAGACGCGGGCGAAGCCCTCGATGGCCGACCCGTCGAACCCGATGCCCTCCTCGAAGGCGCCCTCGAGTTCGGCGGGAGCGATCGCCACCGACTTCAGATACCCCAGCACATCGGTGAACCAGAGTCGCACGAACCGAATGTCCCGCTCCTCCAGCGTGCGCAGCACGAATTCTTTCTGGCGATCCATACGCGCGAGCGTAAGCATGCCGAGTTAAATCCGTGTTACATGAGGGTCATCGACGCGCTATAGATATCAGCTGCGTTTTTGGCCTCCGCTTCGCTCCGGCGGGTTGTTATAGCCTCCGCCTGAGATTTCCGGCGCACAGAGACGATTCGCCGCTGGGCGCGTTGGTGGTCACGTTGGCGGGGTTGGCCGAAACGACATCGTTACCCGCAGGTCAACCCCTGCGCCGGTTGCTTCAGGTCGATCAGGTAGTCCAAGACCGCGTTGTCCACGCAGGGCACGCCGCCGGACAGGAAGACCGTGTGCCGGGTGCCGCGGTTGGTGATCAGCGAGGCGTTCAGCTGTTGGGCCAGGTCGACACCCGACTGATACGGCGTGGCCGGGTCGTTGGTGGTGGAGATGACGACCGTCTTGGGCAGGCTCGGGATCGAGAGTTTGTGGGGGGTTTCGGTGTTGGGCTCCGGCCAGAACGCGCAGGTGTCCAGCGGGGACATGTTCGTGCCGTGGCCGTCGTCCAGGAACGGGGCGACCTTGCGGTATTCGGCGTCCTCCTTGGCCGCGACCGCGCGGTCCTTGATGGCCGGATCATCGACGCAGTGGATGGACAGGAACGCGTCCTGGGAGTTGTCGTACGTGCCGTCCTTGCGGCGGCCGTCGTACAGGTCGGCCAGTTTCAGCAGGATGTCGCCGGCGCCGGCGCGCAGCTCGGTCAGGCCCTTGGACAGCACATCCCAGTTGTCGCTGGCGTACAGCGTGTTCTGCACGCCGGTGATCGCGTCGCTGTAGACCAGCCCGCGGCCGTCCTGCGTGGGCGCGGGGTGGTTCCACAGCGGGTCGACCAGCTTGTGGAACTGGGCGTTGGCCTGCGCGGGGTCCTGGCCCAGCGGGCAGTCTGGCTTGCTCGCGCAGTCCTGGGCGTACATGTCGAACGCCTTCTGGAAGCCCGCGCCCTGATCGACCGAGTCCTGTACCGGGCCCTCGTCCGGATCGACCGCGCCGTCCAGCACCATCGCGCGGACCTTGTCCGGGAACTTCTCCGCGTACGTGTAGCCCAGGCGGGTGCCGTAGGAGTAGCCGACGTAGTTCATCTTCGCGTCGCCCAGCACGCCCCGGATGACGTCCATGTCCTGCACGACCTCACGGGTGCCGACATGCGCGAGGAAATCGTTGCCGGTGCGCTGGCTGCAATGCGCGGCGAACTGCTTGTCCTCGGTCTCCTGCGCGGCGATGCCCGCGGGGTTGTTGAGCTTGTTCGGCTCGGCCCGCTCGGCGTCCCACTGCTTGGCGGTCAGGCATTCGATCAGCGGCGAGGAGTCGCCCGTGCCGCGCGGGTCGAAGCCGATCCGGTCGAAACGCTGCGCCAGCGTGGTGTCCTGGCCCTGCTGGGCCATCCAGATACCGGCCTCACCGGGGCCGCCGGGGTTGAACAGCAGCGAGCCGATCTTCTGGCCGGTCGCCTTGATCCGGGACACCGCGATCTGCGCGGTCGGGCCGGTGGGGTTGTCGTAGTCGATCGGCACGCTGATGTGGGTGCACTCGGCGGTCTTGGGCATCCGGTCGTCCGCGTCACCGAATCCATCGCAGCTGCCCCACTTCGGGACCTGCTGATAGAACTTCTGTAGCGCGGCGGTATTGGGCGTGGGCTGGGCTTGCTTGGACGACGTAGAGCACGCGGCGGCCACACACATGAGGGCCACGACGGCGGCGACGCGACCGGATCGCAACAACGGCATGACGAAGATCCTCGCATCTCGTCGGCCGTGGTGAACTCCATGGTCGCTTCAGCGCAAGTCGGCGGTCGTTCTGTGACGAAGTCCATGGTCGCTACCCCTTCGCCGGGTGCCGGCCCGGTGGCATCCTGAAGACGTCACATCAACCCGGGGACCCAGTGGGCCTCGAGGCACCGACGAAAGAGACGATGATGTCCGCATCCGAAACGGAAACCCCTGCTTACGGCGCCGCCAAGGAGACGCCCAAGCGCAAGACGCGCGTGCAGCACCTGGCGCAGCGCAAATCCGCCGGCGAGAAGTGGGCGATGCTCACCGCCTACGACTACTCCACAGCGACGCTGTTCGAAGAGGCCGGCATCCCGGTCCTGCTGGTCGGCGATTCGGCCGCCAACGTGGTGTACGGCTACGACACCACCGTGCCGATCACCGTCGACGAGCTGATCCCGCTGGTACGCGGCGTGGTACGCGGCGCGCCGCACGCCCTGGTCGTCGCCGACCTGCCGTTCGGCTCCTATGAGAGCTCACCGCAACAGGCCCTGGCCAGCGCGGTGCGGTTCATGAAGGAGGGCGGCGCGCAAGCGGTGAAACTCGAGGGCGGCGAGCGCGCGGCCGACACCATCGCCACGCTGACCGCCGCCGGGATCCCGGTGATGGCGCATATCGGGTTCACCCCGCAGAGCGTCAACACCCTCGGTGGATTCCGGGTGCAGGGTCGCGGTGACGCGGCCGAGCAACTGGTCCACGACGCGATCGCGGTGCAGGAGGCCGGCGCGTTCGCGGTGGTGCTGGAGATGGTCCCGGCCGAACTGGCCGGTCAGGTCACCCGCAAGCTGACCATTCCTACCGTCGGCATCGGCGCCGGGGCCGAATGCGACGCGCAGGTTCTGGTTTGGCAGGACATGGCGGCCTACACCAGCGGGAAGACCGCGAAGTTCGTCAAGCATTTCGCGCGCCTGGGTGATCAGCTGCGCGAGGCGGCGGCGACCTATGCCGACGAGGTGCGGCGCGGGGTGTACCCGGGGCCGGAGCACAGCTTCTAGGACGAAACCGAGCTCGATCGCGAAGTATCCGGTGTGCGACCATGGCACACCGGATACTTTGCGTTATGCGGCCTGTGTGCCCGGGACCGGGGGCATCGTGTCGTACAACAGTTGCGCGGCATCGTGTGACGCGTACACTTCGCGACCGCCGAGCCGAGTGACCTTGGCGCCGTATGCCGTTGAGCTGCCGGCCGGTACTACCTGATGAGGGAAGGATGATTCATGTCCCAGGAGGGCACATATCTGTGCGACAACGCCGGTGATTCGGCGTCCGGATACGGTCTCGGCTCTGCCGATCTCGGTATCCCTTACCTCCGGTACGACAACACATGGGGTTACGTGTTCGGAGACAGTTTCACCGGTCAGGAGGCCACCGATCCGTATATCGGCAGCCCGGTGATGCTGTACCAGAGCGCATTCGACGCCACGGGCGCCTCGCCGATCACCTTCACCTGGTCACAGCCGCATCCGACCTGTGCCCAGCTGTTCAATTATCAGCACAACGCGGACAACGGATTCGGCTCGGAGGTCAGCCGAATCCCCAATGACGCAATCACTCTGAACGTGGGCGGCAGTAACCGGATCTTCATCCAGTACACCTCGGTGAATCAGTGGGTCGCGCCGGGCAGCGCCAACGACGGCTCGCTGCAGGGCGGTGTCGCGTACTCCGACGACAACGGCGCCACCTGGCTGGACTTCCCCACGCATTGGCCGGGCGCCGCCCAGGGCAGCAACGGCAGCCTGGAACTGATGTGGTCGTTCGCCGGTGTCGACCCCGTTGACGGCTACCTCTACATCTTCAGCAAGGCGTGGAACGGCAGCCACAACTACACCGGCGACGCCGGACGGATCCAGCTGTTCCGCTATCTGCCGACCGATTTCTTCGCCGGGACCTTCTCCGCGCGCCAGAACTGGGCGTGGTTGAACGGCAGCTGGCAGTGGGTGCCCGCCGCGCAGGCCCCGGCGTCGCAGCTGTTCGACAACGGCAACAACATCGGCGAATTCTCGGTGAAGCGGATCGGCGGCGAGTACGTCATGAGCTATTTCGACTGCACCGACTACAGCATCCGCACCCGCACCGCACCCCGGCCGGACCGGATCTGGACCGACCCCAAGACGCAGGTGGTCGGCGACATCACCATGCCGGGCCACGTCGGGCTGCCGGTGCTGAGGAATCTGTACGGCGGCTACATCCACCCCGGCAGCACCGATTCGTCGAATCTGACGCTGATCATCAGCGCGTGGGACGGCACCCGTGGCGACCGGCCCTATACCGCCACGCAGTGGTCCGGCATCGCCGTCTGACCCGGGCGCGAGCCGGGGCCGTGGTCTGCTCGCGGCGCCGTGAAGTGGTGCGGTGCGCGTAACCAATGGCAGACTCGATGTGAAGGATTCGCTACAAGGGTAGGCAAAGGGTGCAGATGTCTCAGGGCCAGTGGACGACTCGCGGAGCGTTGGGAATCGCGGGGTTCGCCGCGGTGATGGCGGTCGCCGGATGCGGGACCAGCGGATCACCCGCCCCCGCCGGATCCAGCGGTCCGGGGTCGAGCACCGCCACCGGCACGACCACCCCGACCTCGACGAGCAGCGCCTCGCAGGCCGATCCCTCGGACTCGGCGGGCCAGAGCCTGTGCGATCAGATCAAGCCGCAGTTGTCGGACTGGGACGTGCAGGGTCCGACGCTGGGCGGCGCCGCGCTGAACATCACTGTGCACCAGTGGGCGCTGGGCAACGGTGGGCTGCCGATGAGCGCCCGGGTGCTGGCCGACAAGGGGATGATCGACCGCATCACTATCAAGAACTGTCCCGACATCCGCACCCGGGCGTTGCAGGCGCTGAACCTGCAGAGTTTCGCGTCGGGCATTCTGGGCTGATGCGCACCCTGTACCCGCCCCTGGAACCGAATCGGCACGGCCTGCTCGATGTCGGTGACGGCCAGCGGCTCTACTGGGAGGAGTGCGGCAACCCGGACGGCAAGCCCGTGGTGTTCCTGCACGGCGGCCCCGGCGGCGCGACCGCCCCGATGCATCGGCGGTTCTTCGATCCGAGCGCGTACCGGATCGTGCTGTTCGATCAGCGGGGGTGCGGACGCTCCACCCCGCATATCGCCGACGGCGCCGGCCTGGAGACCAACACCACCTGGCATCTGGTCGCGGACATCGAGCGGCTCCGCACCCATCTGGACGTCGACCGCTGGCAGGTGTTCGGCGGTTCCTGGGGCTCCACACTCGCGCTGGCGTACGCCCAGACGCATCCCGAGCGCGTCACCGAACTCGTGCTGCGCGGGGTATTCCTGTTGCGGCGCAAGGAGATCGACTGGTACTACAACGGTTCGGCAGGATATGTGTACCCTGACGAATGGGAAAAGTTCCTGGCGCCGGTGCCGGAAGGCGCGCGTCGAGGAGATCTCGTGACCGTCTATCACACACTGCTGCACTCCCCCGACCAGCGGGTCGCGACAGCCGCCGCCGTCGCATGGTCGACCTGGGAGGGCGCCACCAGCGCCCTGCTGCCGAATCCGGACCGCGTCACGGAGTCCGGTGAGGAACGCTTCGCAGTGGCCTTCGCCCGCATCGAGAACCATTACTTCGTCAACCAGGGCTTCCTCGAGGAGGGCCAGCTGCTGCGCGACATCGACCGCATCCGGGACATTCCCGGCGTCATCGTGCAGGGCCGGCACGATGTCGTCTGCCCGGCGGTGAGCGCGTGGGATCTGCACCGCGCCTGGCCTGGCTCGCAACTGCACATCGTCCCCGACGCCGGGCACGCCGCCTCCGAACCCGGCATCGTGCACCAGCTGATCGAGGCCACCGACAAGTTCCGGGGTAGCTGATGAACACCACGGCCGGTCCCGCCCTCGTCGCCGCGATCGACGACGATGTCGACCGGCTGCTGCGGGCCGAACCCGATGTGCGCGAGGATCTTCCGGACTCGGTGCATCAGATGCGAGTGGCCACCCGGAGGCTGCGCAGCGTGCTGCGTTCGTATCGGAAGGTGTTGCGCGCCTCGGCCGCCGGTGAGATCCGCGAAGAATTGCGCTGGCTGGCAGGACTTCTCGGCGAGGCACGCGATGCGGAGGTGCGCGGAGAACGGTTCGCGGCGCTGCTGGAGGAGTATCGATCGGCCCGGCCGGGCGATCGGAGCGAGCACTCGACACCGCTCGCCGAAGCCCCGTCCGCACCGGACGGCAATCGCAAGGCCCAGCTGCGCACCATTCGCGGACTGGTGAAGCACGAACGCGCGCTGTATGTCTCCGCGCACGAACGGCTGCTGACCGAACTCGACGGCCCCCGCTACGCACGCCTGCGAACCGCCCTGCTCGACCTGCGCCGCGATCCCCCGCTGCATTCGCGGCGTGCCGGATCCGAGGCCACCCGGGTGTTCTCGACGGTACTGCGGGACGACTTCGGCGGGCTGCGCCGCCTGGTGCGGGACGAGGCCGCGGTGCGCGCGGATCCGGCCGTCGGGGAATCCGAGCGGATCGAGCACCTGCACGATATCCGCAAGTACGCCAAGCGGTTGCGCTACAGCGCCGAGGCGGCCGCGCAGGTGCTGGGCGATCCGGCCACCGAATTGGCCGAGCGCGCCAAGAAATTGCAGTCCGTGCTCGGCGACCACCGCGACGCGATCGAGGCCATGACGACGATCCACCTGGCCGCCGGGCGCAGCCGCGCCGCGAGCACCTCGGCATTCGACCGGCTCTACCAGTCCGAGGCCGACGCCGCGCGCAAGGCGCTCGAACAGTACCCCGCGGCCACGGAATTCGTGCGCACCCACTATCACCGATGACACGCGCCCGCGTATCACGTGCCGCAGTGGCGACGCGGGCTCGAACGACCCGACACGAGATGCGGGCGGCATGAAAAAACCGTCCCCGGGCGAACTGCCCGGGGACGGCCGAATTTCGGTGCAATGAGCGCGTTCCCGACCGCATGGCTCGCACTGCGGCGATCGGAACGCGCCTTGCGTGATCTACTGCAGTGCCAGCATCGTGCCGTTCAGCTGATCGATCGGCCCGTAGATGGTGAACACGACCCGCCCATCCGGATACTTGGACGACAGATCGGCCGCCGAATCCAGCGCCTGTCCGAACGACGCCGCCGACGGGTGCGGAAGCGCACCGAGGGTGTCCCCGAAGTGAGTCTGGTGCACCCACTGGGTGTCACCGGGGGTGAGGTCGACCTGAACCCCACCCGCCATCGGCGTGACTGCGACCGCGGACGCGGACCCGGTCCCGAGCACAGCCAAAACCGAAGCGGCACCGGCAACCAGCGCACCGGCAACCAACTTGCGAACTACACGCATATAAACAGAACCTGCTTTCCGAAGTTCGTGGACACCCTTGGTTTCACCGGCACCCCCGCCGATGAAACCTTCCAACCCGCAACACTTTATGACGTCAGTCACCGTTCCGGCCACTTCAAAGCGGATCGCCACGCTCGACACGCCGATAACAATCGAATCTCGGCCGGATCTGCCGGATTCCGGACGGGCGGCGGCCGCGCATCGGGCAGGCGGATCCGGCAGGGCATGGGGTGCCTGCGCATTCGCGGCATCCATCGACCGGGCGGCCGGTACCCAGCCGACCACGCCAGCGCGAATCGGACATTCGGCACGCCATGTAATCCCGAGCAATCAATGGGCGTGGCGCGACATGTGATCCACGCCCGCCATCAGAGCGAACAGACATCACTCACACGCGGCCGCCAGGATGGGTTCACCCCCCTTGACCGCCGTACGACATGTCCCCGGGCGAGATCGGACAATCCGGGCCACCACCGTCTGCGCGCTGTGCGGCGTATGCCGGATTCCGCCCGATTGTTCGCTCTCCCTGCACATCGATCGGGCCGCTGTTACCCTGTGCCAGGTGTGACCCGGGCCGTCCATTTACGCCCGGGTGTGTCCTAGTGCGACAACACCAGCCGATCCGTGAGGGAGTTCTTTACCGTATGTCGTCCATCGTCTACGACTATCTGTTGCCCGTCCTCGGTCCCGAGCAGGCCGCCCACTGGGCATCGATCCTGGTGATCAGTCCGGCCGGGTAGACAACCGGTCATCGAACGACGCGCCGGCGGTCCCGAATCGGGGCCGCCGTCGTCATATATCCGATGCGGTGAGTCTCAGAACCCCAGGGGCAGATCGAGTTCGGTCAGCAATCCTCTGACGCGACGTTCGATGTCGTCGCGGATCGGGCGTACCTCGGCCACCGACAGCCCCGCCGGATCGTCCACGATCCAATCCTCGTACCGCACACCGGGCGCGAGGGGGCACACGTCGCCGCACCCCATGGTGACGATGATGTCCGCGGCCCCGATGATCTCGTCGGTCCAGGTCTTGGGAAATTCATGCGAGATGTCGATTTCCCTCTCGGCCATCGCCGCGACGGCCGCCGGATTCAGCCCGCCGCTCGGCTCGGACCCCCCGGACCAGCCCAGCGCCCGATCCTGTGCGTAGTGCTCGAAGAAGCCCAGCGCGATCTGGGAACGCCCGGCGTTGTACGTGCACAGGAACAGCACCACCGGTATCGCGTGCTCGACCCGGCCCTCCACCTTGGCCCGCAGATGCAACCGCTCGCGGGCGAAGCGCTCGGCCAGCAGCGGCAGATACAGCCGCACGGCGGCGCTCGACCCGATCTCCTCGTACGAGTCGTAGAGGAAATCGTGAATCGTATTGGCGTCGAACAGGATTGTGAACTCACTGCGCAGCCGTCGCTCGGCCCACCGGAGAGCCGTGCTGTGCACTATGTCGAGAAGCCGGTAAGCCGGGGTGATCTCGGCGTACCCCCTGTGCGGCCGCGCGGACGTATACACGCGCTCAGCGTCGCACCAGTACCTTTACGCGGCAACCGAACCGGGGATGAACCAGCACGAACCCGCAGGCGACAACGTCGCGTATTACCGGCCAACGCCCCACTACAGAGCCGGTCACAAGGGTCCTTTTTACCAGAGATCTCGACCGGATAACGATAGCCCCCTTGCCGATACGTCGCATCAATTTGCCTCCGAGACACACGGGTTCACACACCGGTAATGCTCGGGCCGATCAAATTGCCGGGCTACGAGTCGATCCAGTCGAGGATCGCCGTCGCTACCACGTCGGGCCTGTCCAGGTGCATGAAATGGCCTGCGCTGGAAATCGTCTCGACGCGAGAACCGGGAGCGAGGCCGTCTCGTGCGGCGGCGAACCCGGAGGGCGGGATACAGCCGTCCCGCTCGCCCGCCAGAACCAGGAGCGGGATCGAGGCCGGGGCTTCGGTTTTCGCCGCCAGGGCTGTCAGCCCGGGATCATGCAGGGAGGTATCGAAATTGGCCCGATACAACCGTAATGCGTTGGCGGACAAGGAAGGGTCACCATAGATGGCGTGCACGCGATCCAGGTGTTCGCCCGGATCCAGGCCCGGGGACCAGCTCGCCCACAGATAGTCCACGAGCGCGTGATTCGCGGTCAGAATCGCCTCCGCGACTCCCGGCACCTGGAACATCCACAGGTAGAAGTAGCGCTTCTGCTGTTCTGGATCGGCGAACAGGGTCCGCAGCGTCGCCGGCGGCGGCACGGCCATGGTGACGCCCCGCCGCAGCCGCTCGGGCCACGCCGCGGCCACCCGCGCCACGATGCCCGCGCCGATATCGTGGCCCACCATATCGATACCGGCGTCGGGATCGAGGGCCTCAGCGACCGCGGCCGCGTCGGCGGCCATCGTGAGCCCGTCGGCGTACCGCATCGCGTCCGCCGTGGCCGGATGGTGTCCGCGCAGGTAGGGGGTCACCACTCGACGGCCGGCGGCCACCAGGCGTTCGGCCAGTGGTCCGAAGGTGGCGGGGTGGTCGGGAAATCCGTGCCAGCACACCACGATCGGACCCTCGCCGACGGCCAGCGCCGGGAAGTCGAGCCGATCGGTCTCGATGACGATCTCGTCGAACTTCATCTCACTACCGTATCGGTCCCGGCGCGCTCCGCAGGAGGATGTCGCCGGGGTCCGCGGTCACCGCGACCGGATCAGTCCCCGGGGTGATCCCGCTCGGCGGTCTCGACGTCCGTGGCGCCGGTTCGGAGTTCCGGCTCGGCGAGCAGCGGGTGTGATTCGAGTTCCCCTGCCGGACCGTCGGACTCCGTCTCGGCGGCGTCGTCGGGTGCGGCGGTATCGGGCCCGGGCGCGGCGGCGGCCTGCTCGGGCGGAGTCCAACGTTCCAGGAAACGCAACAGTTCCACCGGGAACGGGAGCACCAGCGTCGAATTCTTCTCCGCCGCAACCTCCACCACCGTCTGCAGCAGGCGAAGTTGCAAGGCGGCGGGCGCGGCGGCCATCGTCGCGCCCGCGTCCGCGAGTTTCTGCGAGGCCTGCAGTTCGCCCTCGGCGGTGATGACGCGGGCGCGGCGCTCGCGTTCGGCCTCGGCCTGGCGGGACATCGAACGCTTCAGCGATTCGGGCAGCGCGACGTCCTTGATCTCCACCCGATCGATGTGCACGCCCCAGGACAGCGCCGGGCTGTCGATCATCAGCTCGAGCCCCTTGTTCAGCTGTTCCCGATTGGACAGCAGATCGTCCAGTTCGCTCTTGCCGATGATCGAGCGCAGCGAGGTCTGCGCCACCTGCGCGATGGCGAACAGGTAGTCCTGGACCTCCACCACCGCCTGCACGGGATCGACCACCCGGAAATACACGACCGCGTCCACCCGCACGGTGACGTTGTCACGGGTGATGCCCTCCTGACCGGGCACCGGCATGGTGACGATCCGCGTCGAGACCTTGCGCATCTTGTCCGCGAACGGAATCAGCATCCGCAGCCCCGGCTCGCGCACCTCCCGCACCCGCCCGAGCCGGAACACCAGCCCCTTCTCGTACTGCTGCACCACCCGCAGCCCCGTACTCATCGTGATCCCACCCACCACGACAACCACCCCCACAAGCGTGCCGAAGATGCCCAGAATATCCATATCGCACCACCAGGCGAGTCGCCCGGCACACCAACGAAACCGGGCTGATGCATCGATCATTGCACCGCCAGCCCCACCGCGCGAGCACGATCACCACAAGCGTGCGATGCCCCACCAACGCAACCGATGAACGTGCCCGGCGGCAGCGCCGTCGAGCACCGAAAACCCCCGGCGACGTCGACCAACTGCACCAGACTCGACCAGACGGAGGCCGGTGCGGAATTCGAGCGGGTCAGCGGCCGAACAGTGACTTCAACTGCTCGGGAACGCGCCCGCCCTGGATATGAATTCGATCCGCGGTCTCCTCGATACGCTGCAGGTCGCCGGGCGTCAGCTCGACGTCGAGTGCACCTAGGTTCTCTTCCAGGCGGTGTGGCTTGGTGGTGCCGGGGATCGGCACGAACCACGGCTTTTGCGCCAGCACCCAGGCGAGGGCGATCTGGGCCGGCGTAGCTCCCTTGTCGTCGGCAATCTGCTGGAGCAGCTCGACCAGTGCCTGGTTGGCCTGTCGTGCTTCCGGTGTGAAGCGCGGCAGGGAGCGGCGCAGGTCGTTGTCGGCCAGCGACGTGCTGGAATCGATTTTGCCGGTCAGATAGCCCTTCCCGAGCGGACTGTAGGGCACCAGACCAATGCCCAGCTTCTCCAAGGTCGGGATGATATCGGCCTCGTGCTCTCGCATCCAGAGCGAGTATTCACTTTGCAGCGCCGCCACAGGCTGCACAGCGTGGGCGCGGCTGATCGTCGTCGCGCCGGCCTCCGACAAACCGAAGTGCTTGACCTTACCTTCGGAAATCAGCTCTTTCACCGTGCCGGCCACGTCTTCAATGGGCACGTCGGGATCGACGCGGTGTTGATAGAGCAGGTCGATGCATTCGGTTCGAAGACGGGTGAGCGAGGCCTCGGTCGCTCGGCGGATCTGCTCGGGTCGGCTGTCGACCCCCGACGTCGGGGTCGGCCCGTGTTCGCCGTGCTTGATACCGAACTTGGTGGCTATCACCACCTGGTCCCGCACCGGAGCCAGCGCCTGACCGACGAGCTCTTCATTGGTAAAAGGGCCATAGACTTCGGCGGTGTCGAAGAAAGTCACGCCGCGGTCAACCGCCGCCCGCAGCAGCTTCGTCATCTCGGCTGGGTCCGGGGGCGAACCGTAGAAGAAACTCATGCCCATGCAGCCGAGCCCCAGGGCTGAAACTTCGAGTTGTTGTCCAAGTTTGCGCTTTTGCACTAGAGGTGCTCCTTCGGAAAAGATTATCTGGCCCATTGCTTCCCTGCGTTCAGCCGGAAACCGACCACAGGTTAAGCAGGCCTTGCGGCCCGCGGGGAGCCCCTCCTGATACAGGTACTGAGAGACCCCCCTTGCCTAATGGATTGACACTCTGCGCATGTGGCGTTTATTCGTTCTGGAACCCGTGAGTCGCCATGGAAGCAACCGGGCTCTCACAGTACCTGTATCCCCAGGGTCTCCCACACGTCCACAACGCCTGTCAATCTGGTCGAGTCGGCCCGAAAGCGCCGCGAACACTCCATGGACACACATTGCAGCTTTACCCCCATCAGTTCAATTCAGCTGCGCGGAATGCGCGACCGGGTCGGCGCATTCTTCCACGACAGAAAGGGCGGAGACCAATGGCGGACAACCAATTCACCACTCACACGGAACTTTTCGATCTGAGTGGGAAGTACGCCCTTGTCACTGGCGGCACCAGGGGCATTGGGATGATGATAGCGCGCGGCCTTCTCCAGGCGGGCGCCCGCGTCATTATCAGCTCACGCAATGCAGACACGTGCGCGGAGGCACAGCATCTACTGTCCGAATTCGGCGACGTTCGAACAATCCCCGCCGACCTGTCCCGGCACGACGAGTGTCAGCGCCTCGCTGATCTTGTCAAGGTCGACTCGGAACGCCTGGACATCCTCGTCAACAACGCGGGAGCGATGTGGCGCGAGCCGCTGGCGACGTTCCCGGACGAGGCCTGGAACACAGTGATCGACCTCAACCTCAAGTCGCCGTTCTGGCTGGTGCAGGCGCTGCTCCCGGCGCTTCGCAGGGCCGGCACCGCCGATGATCCCGCGCGGATCATCAACATCGGCAGTATCGCCGCCATCCACGTCGCCGAGTCGCCCAACTACTCGTACGCCGGCAGCAAAGCGGCACTCCATCAACTCACCAGAGTGCTTGCCAGAGAGCTGGGCCCACAGCACGTCACGGTGAACGCGGTAGCACCGGGACCGTTCCCGTCGCAGATGATGGCGTCCACCCTCGATGCCATCGGCGACACGATCGCGGCGAAGGCCCCTCTGCGCCGGCTCGGCCGTGACGACGACATGGCCGGTATCGCCGTGTTCCTCGCCAGTCGGGCCGGGTCCTACCTCACAGGCGCCATCATCCCGGTAGACGGCGGCATCGCCACAACCGCATCGGGTACCTAGGCATCGGCGCGAGGCTTTACCAGCGGCCGACGGCCCCCAAGTCGGGTCTCAACGCAGTCGTCGGGGTACCCGCAGTGCCTCCCTTGGACTGCGGGACAGCCTTACGGTGAGGGGTATGGCCACGACGGATCTACGCACCGATATCCGGGAATTTCTCAGCTCGCGTCGCGCCCGCATCACACCCGAGCAGGCGGGCCTGCCCGCTTACGGCGGCAATCGCCGGGTCAAAGGTCTGCGTCGCGAGGAGGTAGCGTTATTGGCGGGGGTATCGGTCGACTACTACGTGCGCATCGAGCGCGGCAGCCTCGCCGGCGCCTCCGACGGCGTGCTCGACGCGTTGGCCTCTGCCTTGCAACTCGACGAGGCCGAGCGCGACCACCTGTTCCACCTCGCGCGCCGATCCGGGGCGCCCAGCGGCCCACGCCGGCGCAGGCCTGCCGTGACGGTGCGCTCGACGCTGCAGCAGGTGCTCGATGCCATCACCGATGCGCCAGCTTGGATTTGCAACGGCCGTTATGACGTGCTGGCCATGAATCAACTCGCCCGCGCGCTGTATTCACCGGTGCTGGCCGACCCGCGACGGCCCGCGAACACCGCGCGGTTCGTCTATCTAGCTCCCGAGGCGGCCAGAGATTTCTTTGTCGACTACGACCACATTGCCGGTAACGTGGCCGCGAAGCTGCGCATGGAAGCCGGGCGCAATCCGCACGACGAGGAGCTGATCGCCCTGGTCGGCGAACTGTCAACGTGCAGTGAGCTATTCCGGCAGCGGTGGGCATCTCGGGACGTGCGGCTGCACCGGTCCGGACGCAAGCGGGTGCACCATCCGATCGTGGACCGGCTCGACTTGGACGTCGAGTCCCTGGAGCTGCCCGCCGAGCCCGGCCTGCACCTCAACGTCTACACCGCACCCACGGGCACGCCGACCGCTGACAATTTAGCGCTCCTGGCGTCGTGGGCAGCCACCCAACAGACGCTGGCGACCGAGCTCGAAGCACACGACGGATAGTCCAACCCCTACAGCCGTGCTATCGGCAGGTCCACGGCATCGACCCCGACGCGCCCCCAGGGCGCCGAAAACCCGCCGCCGCGAAGCGGAGGCTAAAAATAAAGGACGAGTCGGTCTGTAAGCCGGATCCTGTACCTGATTCGCATCAGGTGGCGACCATCCATCTGGATGCACCGTTGCCGGGCACCTCGAGCGGTCCACCCGCGGACTCGGGCGAGCAGCCCTCGAACATCCGCGCAGTCGCACTCCGGGGAGTGCGACCTTCGACCTTGCTCCGGGCGGGGTTTACCGAGCCGCCCCGGTCACCCGGGGCGCTGGTGCGCTCTTACCGCACCGTTTCACCCTTACCGACGCGTGTGCGTCGGCGGTCTGTTCTCTGTGGCACTGTCCCGCGGGTCACCCCGGGTTGCCGTTAACAACCGCCCTGCTCTGTGGAGTCCGGACTTTCCTCGAAGCCGGGCAGCGGCACAGTTGTGCCCGTTCCCGGCGACGCGGTCGCCCGACCGACTCGTCGGCGCAAATTATGCCGTATCGCGCATCGCGGGCCCACCCGGCTACCCACTTCGGCCCGTTTTACCGCCCCGACCGGGGATCCAGCGCAGCGCGACCGAACGCGAACAAGTACCGTATTCGCCCATGGAGCGTGTCGAGGTGGGGTTCCCGTCGGGAAGCGAAGAGTGTGCAGCGTGGCTCTATAGGCCGGACGGGCCGCCCAAGCCGCGCCCCCTGGTGATCATGGCGCACGGGCTCGGCGCAAACCGTGAGATGGGACTGGATCGGTACGCACGTCGGTTCGTCGCCGCCGGAATGGGCGCGCTCGTGTTCGACTACCGGCATTTCGGGGCCAGCACCGGCGCACCACGCCAGCTGATCAGCATCGGCCGCCAGCGCGACGATTGGCGCGCGGCGATCCAGTACGCGCGCACCGTGAAGGGTTTCGACGCGACGCGAATCGCGTTGTGGGGCACCTCGTTCGGCGGCGGGCACGTGCTGTCCATCGCACGCGAGGACGATTATCTGGCGGCGGTGGTCGCGCAGTGCCCGTTCACCAGCGGCTGGGCCTCTGCGGGGGCCAAGGGTCCGATCGGCTTGTTCCGGACGGGGTTCATGGCGACCCTCGACCTGCTGATCGGCACGCTCATCCGCAGGCCGATCAAGGTGCGGCTGGCCGGCCGCAGGCATTCCGCGGCGCTGATGGGCGCGCGGGACGTACCGGAGGGGTTCGGGCGCCTGGCCGAGGAGAGCGAGACGTACAAGCCGAAGGTCGCCGCGCGCATCGGCATGCGGGTGCTGTTCGACACCCCGTGGCGGCGCACCAAGGGGATCAAGGTGCCGGTGCTGTACTCGTTGTGCGACGACGATTCCGTGGCGCCGATCCGCACCTCGCTCAAGGCGGCCCAGCGCACCAAGCACGCGATCGTCAAACGGTATCCGATCGGTCATTTCGACATCTACTTCGACGACTGGTTCGAGAAGGCCGTCTACGACCAGACCGATTTCCTGGTGTCGGTGCTGCGGCCGTAGGAAATCCGATTGCCCACTCGCGCTCGAACGGGGCAGTATCGGTTTCATGATCGTGCGACAGGTGCCCGCGCAGGAGTGGCAAACGGCGCGGACCGCGCGGCTGCTCGCCCTGGCCGGATCTCCGCCGGGGATCTTCTCCACCCTGCTGGAGGAGGCGCAGACGTGGGATGACGCGCACTGGCGGCAGTGGTTCACCACGCGCACCATATTCGTCGCCGAGGACTCCTCGGAGGTGGTCGGCTGTGCGGGCGGACTGCACGAGGACGGGCTTCCCCTGCTGGTGACGATGTTCGTCGCACCGCAGGCGCGAGGCACCGGAGTTTCGGTGCGGCTGATCGAGGCCGTGAGCGAATGGGCCCGCGCGGCCGGGCACACCGAACTGCGTCTGTGGGTGATGGAGGGTAATACCGCGGCCGAAAAGCTCTATCGCAGAATGGGTTTCACCCCGACCGGAGATACGCGCGATACCAAGGGATCGCACTCGGCCCCGGAATACCGGATGTCGCGCGCGCTGCGTTGAACGCCCCGGCGCGGCACCGCCGTAGAGCAGGCCCCGATGTCGAGCGGGCGACGAGCATGTACCGTTGATCTGGTTCCGGTGGACGATTCCACACTCCACCTCGGCGATGGCCCCGGTGCGCCGCGAAGCACCTATCCCACGATGCGTCGTACCAACTCCGACCACCGACCCGGACACCTACCGGGCGCTGGACGAGACCACCAGACCGACAAGTACGTCAGATCTCTTGGGAAGGCACTTCCCGAGCGACGATGAGCGCCGCGCGGGCGCGGACGCCCGCCGAGATCCGCGGTCAACGCCGCTCCCGCTCGCACTCCTGCTGGAATCATCTGATCGCCGCCCCGCTGTGGCCCAAATACGGTGTCAATCTGGGCACGCTGCTGCGCACCTGCGACGCGGTCGGCGCATGCCTGGCGGTACCGCGGCGGCCGTGGGTGCCCGAGGCACTGGAACACGGAAATACGTTGCGGCGCAGGACCTGTGTGCACTGGGTCGACGGCCGCGCCGAGCGCTGGCTGGACCGGCAGCGACGCGGCGGATCGGCGATCGTCGGGGTCGAACTGACCGACGAGTCGATTCGCCTGGCCGACCTGCCCGCCGCCCGCAGGCGCACGGTCATGGTGCTCGGGCACGAGAGCACGGGCATTCCGCCGGAGGGGCTGGAGATGCTGGATCTGGCCGTGGAGATTCCGATGATCGGCACCGGGCTCAGCCTCAACGTCGCGGTCGCCGGATCGCTGGTGCTGTACAAGCTGGCCGGGCTGTGCTGAGCGGTCCGCTCAACGGGACTCACGCGGTATCGAGCCGGGTCCGGGGCATAGAAGAGAGGACATGACCACCATAGATCTCACCGGCAAGACCATCCTGATCACCGGCGGCGCCCGCGGCCTCGGCGCCGAGGCCGGGCGGCAGGCGCTGGCCGCCGGAGCCGACGTCGTGCTGACCGACGTGCTGGACGACGAGGGCAAGGCCACCGCGGCGGAACTGGGCGAGCGGGCCCGATTCCTGCACCACGACGTCACCTCCGAACAGGACTGGCAGGCCGCGCTGAAGTTCGCCGTCCGGGAGTTCGGCGGGGTCGACGGCCTGGTGAACAACGCGGGGGTCACCACCGGCGGGTTGGTGGCGGAGGAGACCGTCGAACATTTCCGGCGCGTCGTCGACATCAATCTGACCGGTGTGTTCATCGGTATGAAGACCATCATCCCGGAGCTGACTCGGCGCGGCGGCGGTGCGATCGTGAACATCTCGTCGGCCGCGGGGTTGATGGGCATGGCGCTGACGGCCGGTTACGGCGCGTCCAAATGGGGTGTGCGCGGGCTGTCCAAGATCGCCGCGGTCGAGCTGGGAACCGCCAGGATCCGCGTCAACTCGGTCCATCCCGGCATGACCTACACCCCGATGACCTCGGTCATCGGCATCGTGCAGGGTGAGGGGAACTATCCGAACACCCCGATGGGCCGGGTCGGCGAGCCGGTCGAGATCGCCGACGCGGTCACCTTCCTGCTTTCGGACGCCGCCTCCTACATCACCGGCGCGGAACTCGCCGTCGACGGCGGCTGGACCGCCGGGCCGACCGTCAAATACATTATGGGCCAGTGAATTTCAGTATGCATGCCCGTCCTACCGGCAAGCCCACAGCCTCACGCCGGAGCCGTTCAGCCCGTCATCCCGGAATGACAGATACTTCCCGGCATCCGAGAATGACGGGCGCTTCCCGGATGGCCGACCTATTGCAAATACGACGTCTCGTTGGCCAGACGCACCGAAGAACCGCCGTCCGGGTAGAACTCGGCGATCGACAGTGATGCCAGGTCCAGATGCAGGCGGTACAGCAGGGACGGGCCCACGCCCAGGGCCAGTTGCAGCAGGGTCTTGATCGGGGTCACGTGGCTGACGACCACGATGGTCTCGCCCGGATACAGGCCGGTCAGATCGGCGCGCGCCGCCTCGATCCGCTCCCGCACCGCGTCGAAGCTCTCGCCACCCGGCGCCGGGATGGACGAATCGCGAAGCCATCGGGAATGCAGCTCCGGATCACGCTGCGCCGCTTCGGTGAACGTGAGCCCCTCCCACTCACCGAAGTCGGTTTCGATGAGCCGATCCAGCACCCGCACGGGAACACCGAGTGCGGTTGCTGCCGCCCGCGCGGTCTCCTGCGCCCGCCCCAGCGGCGAGGTCACCACCGCGGCGATATCACCCTTGGCCGCAAGATATTTCGCCGCCCGCGCCGCCTGCTCGCGCCCGAGCGCGGTCAGCGGCGGATTCCCCCGCCCCGAATAACGCCGCTGCACGGACAATTCCGTCTGGCCGTGCCGCAGCAGCAGGAAGCGAGTGGGCCGCCCCTGCGCCCCGGTCCAGCCGGGGCTTGGCGCACTGTCCGACTTCGCCTGCGCCGCACGGGCATCGGCCGCCTCGTCGATCCAACTCGGCAGCGAGCGCTCCACACCGACAGCCGTTCCCGCAGCTTCCGCCGCCGAGCGCGCCGCGGTTCCCACCCGATCGGCGGCCGGAGGGCTCGACTCCCGATCGGCGGCAGCGGTCCTGGTATCCGATTGTCCCGCAGCGCGATCCGCATCGCGTACCTCGTCGACGGTGCGGCCAGCGTCCATCGCCTCGTTCGCCAACCGGTCCGCGTGCGAGTTCTGTTTGCGCGGAATCCAGGTGAATCCGACGCGGTCGAAGCCGGCGACCAGCCCTCGAGCCCGCTCGGCGAGCGGAATCATCGACGGGTGCTTGACCTGCCAGCGGCCGCACATCTGCTCCACGACGAGCTTGGAGTCCATACGGACGTCGACCTCGCGCGCGCCCAGTTCGGCCGCGGCATCCAGGCCCGCGATCAGCCCACGGTATTCGGCGACGTTATTGGTTGTGGCGCCGAGGTATTCCTTGCGCTCGGCCAGTACCGCGCGATGATCGGAATCCCAGACCACCGCGCCGTATCCGGCCGGGCCCGGATTGCCCCGTGAACCACCGTCCGCCTCGACGATCACCCGCACGACTACAGCCCGGACTGCTTGGTGCGCACCATGATCGCACCGCATTCGGGGCAACGCAGCACGGCATCCGGTGCGGCCTTGGCGATCCGGGCGATCTCCCCGCGGTCCAGTTCGATCCGGCAGGCGCCGCAGCGGCGGGCCTGCAGCAGCGCCGCGCCCACGCCGTGCTGGGTGCGCTGCTTGTCGTACACCGACAACAGTTCCGCAGGGAAGGCCGTGAGAAGTTTCTCGCGATCACCGGCGCAGCGCTGGGCCGCGACATCGAGATCGGCCAGGGCGTCGTCCCGGCGGCGCTGAGCCTCGACGAGGTCCTGTTCGGCCTTGGTCAGGTTGGCCCCGCTGTGCTCGTGGTCGGCGACCGCGGCCTCGCGCCGCTCCATGACCTCGAGCAGATCGTCCTCCAGCGCGTTGCGGCGGCGTTCCAGGCTGCCCAGCTCGTGCTGGAGTTCGGAGAGTTGCTTGGCGCCGACCGAACTGTTCTCGAGCATGCCCCGGTCGCGCAGCTCGCGCTTGCGCACGGCGTCGACCTCGGTCTCCAGCTTGCGAATGTCCCGGTCGAGGTCATCGAGCTGGATCTCGACCTTCACCGCCGCATCCTTACGGGAAGTGCGTTCGGCCTCGAACCGCTCCACCTCCTGCTGTTCGGGCAGAACCTTACGGCGATGTGTGATCCGCGTCAGCTCGGCATCGACTGCCGCGAGGTCGAGCAGCTTGGCCTGGATCGGTTGTTCGACGTTGTTCAACGCGGGACGTACTCCTCGACAACTATGGACATGTCACAAGGTGCCCGAAATCGGCACGGCCTCGGCTCGGGTGAACCGACACAGACTCTCCACCGTACTCTCCACCCGGCGCCTCGCACCCCAACCCCGGCGTTTCACCTAGTCCGCGCCGTTTCACAGGACGGACGGGATAATCCAGCGGCGGCAGGATCGCTGATGTGCCAACCTCTGTCCGTGAGTGAACATCGGTACGAGATCGAGGTCGGCTGGAGCGGGGCGACCACCGACTACCGCTCCTACTCCCGCGACCACGAGGCGCGGGCGCCGGGACGGCCCCCGATTCCGGGCAGCGCCGACCCGAAGTTCCGGGGCGACCCCACCCGCTGGAATCCGGAACAGCTGCTGGTCGCGGCCGCGTCCGAATGCCACATGCTGTGGTACCTGCATCTGTGCGCCGACGCGGGAATCGTCGTCACGGACTACCGGGACGCCGCCGTCGGCGTCATGGACGACGAGCGCTTCCAGCAGATCACCCTTCGTCCCCGGGTGACCATCACCGACCCGGCCCGCGCCGATACGGCCCGCGACCTGCACTCCGAGGCGCACAAGCGCTGCTACATCGCCAACTCGATGAACTTCCCCATCGCCCACGAGCCCACCATCCACACCGCCTGACCGCTCGGACCCGCATTCATCCGCTTCAGCCGACCGAATGCGACGCTTGGCCCTCGGGGCCAGTCGGATCCGTTGCGCAACAGAAGGAGTGCCATGTCGCCCCTGTGTGACACTCGTTCGGCCCAACCGACCGAATATCACAGTCGTCTGATCCGGCAGCCCCGAAATCCTCAGCGCCGCAACGCCGACCGAATGACACACCCATTGGGCCGCGGCGGACGAACGTGTCACCGGGGCGGCTGTGATCAGTCCACGGTGCCGACGGTCCAGGGGTCGGTGCGCAGGGTGCTGACGCGGGTCTCGAGGGCTGGGAGGCCGAAGCGGACGATGCCCTCGGCCTGGGCGCACCAGGGCTGTTCGGTGGCCCAGTGGGCGGCGTCGACCAGGGCGGGTCCACCCGCGCGGAGGTGTTCGTCGACGGGGTGGTGGCGCAGGTCGGCGGTGACGTACGCGTCCACGCCGAGCCGGCGCACCGTGCCCAGGAACGAATCACCCGCGCCGCCACAGACGGCGACCGTGGAGATCCTGCGTTCGGGATCGCCGGCCGCGCGCACGCCCCAGACGGTGCCGGGCAGTGCGGCGCGGACGCGAGCGGTGAAGCGGCGCAACGTTTCCGGCTCCGGCAGCTCCCCGACGCGCCCGAGCCCCTGGCCGGTGCGCAGGGCCGCGCGTTCGGTCACGTGGTAGGCGGGCTCCTCGTAGGGGTGCGCGGCACGCAGGGCCGCGAGGACCGCACCCCTGGCCGAGGGCGGCGCGACGACCTCGATCCGCTCCTCGGCCACCCGTTCGAGTTGACCGATGCGGCCGAGGGCAGGTTCCGCGCCCGGCAGGGGCCGGAACTGCTGGGTGCCCGGCGCCCGCCACGCCGCCTCCCCGTAGTTGCCGCTGCCGCCCGCGCCGGCCGAGAACAGGGCACTCAGCACCGCGTCGGCATGCTCGAGCGGCACGTTGACCGTCCACTGATCCACGCCCGCCGCCGATTTCGGCTCGAGTGGACCGCTCACCCGCAATCCCAGCGCGTGGGCGAGCGCATCGGAGACACCCGGGTCGGCGGAGTCGGCGTTGGTGTGCGCGGTGAACAGCGCGCACCCATTGCGAATCAGCCGATGCAGCAGCGCCCCCTTGGGCGTACTCGCCGCCACAGTGTCCACCCCGCGCAGCAGCAGCGGATGGTGCACCACCAAAGCCTGTGCGCCCCAACCGATAGCCTCGTCCACCACCGCCGCGGTAGCGTCCACCGCGAACATCACCCGCGACACCGCCTCCCCCGGATCCCCGCACACCAGCCCCACCGAATCCCACGACTCGGCCAGCGACGGCGGATACGCGGCGTCCAGCACCGCGATCAGCTCACCCAACGTCACCCGTGCCATCCGAAACCTCCTCCGCCGGCCGCGGTGCTCGTGGCCGAGATCGAACCGGGCAATCGGCCGGAGTCTCGAGTCCCGGGACTCCAGCCGCCGGCATGCCGAGATGACAGCCCGCTCGACCGACGCGGGATGCCGGCGCTCAGTGCGGAAAGGACAGCCACCACCTCGTACCTCCTACGCTCGACCACTGATCTTCCGCCACACCATCACCCACCGGTTCCGCGGGCGGACCGCATCGGGTACCGCACCGACGGCCCGCAGCATGCTAGGACGACAACCCGATCGAACAAGCCGGGGTACTGCCCGGCCGCCTCCGAAACCTATCGGTCACCCCTGCACTTTTCGCCGGATGCACAGTAACCCGTTGCACCCCAGACGGATTCGCCGGGACAATCACAGTCCGACCTCGTGCAGGGCCGCGATCAGGCGGTCGACCTCCGCCGGGGCGCGCACCGCCAGGCGCAGGTGGCCGGGGTCCAGACCGGGGAAGGTGTCGCCGCGGCGGACCGCGACGCCGAGTTCGGCCAGGCGTTTGCGAAGCAGTTCGGCGTCGGGGACTCGGATCAGCAGGAACGGGCCGTGGGCGGGTTCGTGGACCGCGATGCCCAGCTCACGCAGGCGGGAAATCATCGCGGCGCGGTCGGCGGCGATTCGCACTGCGCGGGAACGGGATTCGGCGACAGCGGCGGGATCGCCGGTCGCGGCGATCGCTTCCAGTTGCAGGGCGCCCAGCGGCCAGTGCGCGCGGCCGTGTCGCAGGCGCTCCAGCAGGGGTGCGGGACCGAGGAAGTATCCGCAGCGCAGGCCCGCCAGGGCCCAGGTCTTGGTCAGGCTGCGCAGCACCAGAACATCCGGGAGGGACTGGGCAGCAAGTGATTCCGGCTCATCGGGCACGGCGTCGGCGAATGCCTCGTCGACCACGACCACCCGGTCCGGCCGCCGCAGCGCCAGGATCGTCTCGGCGGGATGCAGCACCGAGGTGGGGTTCGTCGGATTGCCCAGCACCACCAGATCGGCCGCCTCGGGCACCAGCGCGGGATCGAGCACGTACGGGTCGGGCAGCACCACCCGGGCCAGTGGCGTCCCGGCCTCGCGCAGCGCCAACTCGGGTTCGGTGAACGAGGGGTGGATCACCGCCGCCAGGCCCGGCGACAGCCGGGGCAGCATCGCGAACCCCTCGGCGGCCCCGGCCAGCAGCAGCACCTCCTCGGGGGCGCGCCCGTGCCGCGCCGCCACCACGGACCGGGCGGCGAACTCCTCGGCCTCACCCGGATAGCTCCCCAACGCACCCAGTCGTGCCGCCAGCCGCTCCCGCAACCACTCGGGCGGCCCGCTCCCCTGCACATTGACCGCGAAGTCCAGCATCCCGGGCCGCACATCCACATCACCGTGATGCCGCAGCTTGACCCGATCGACCTCGATCGAGCCCTCGTTCGCGACATCGCACGTCCGGGCCGCGCCCCCGCCGGTCCGTCGTGCGGCAAGCACCGATTCGCTCACATCGCCCGACGCGGGCTCGACATCCCGGCCACGACCGGGGCTCTCCCCACCAACCACCGACACGGGTTCGACATCCCGACCACGACCGGACCGCTCCCCACCAACCACCGACGCAGGCTCGACATCCCGACCACGACCGGACCTCTGCCGACCGAACGCCGATCCCGGGGCGGGCGGCGGACCCTGATCCGCTCCGGTGGCGGGCACACCGGCCGCATCCGAATCCGCTGGCCGATCGGGCTGCGCCGCAACCCGGCCCTGCGGGAATGGACGGGCGCCGACCGGTCCGACCGCGTCGCGGACCTGGGCGCGAACGGGCGCAGGCCCTGGTGAGGGCCACGATGGGGGCCGCGAGCTGCGCGCGGCCGGGGTGTCCTCGGGCACAGCGATATACCCTACGTGGCCGTCACACAGGGTGAACCGACACAATGGCTGTCGTGGGCGATCTGCACGTGACCTTCATCTGCACCGGCAACATCTGCCGGTCGCCGATGGCCGAGAAGATTTTCGCCGCGCACGTCGAGCGGGCCGGACTCGCGGATCGGGTGCGCGTGAGCAGTGCCGGGACCAGCGCGTGGCACGCCGGCGAGGACGCCGATCCGCGCACCACGGCGGTGCTGAAGCGGCACGGCTACCCGATCGGGCATGTGGCGCAGCGGATCGGCCGCGATCAGCTCGACGCGGATCTGCTGGTCGGCATGGATCGCGGGCACGAGCGCTCGTTGCGGCAGCTGCGGGTGCCCACCGGGCGCAGCCGCCTGCTGCGCAGTTTCGACCCGCACGCTCCCGGCCCCGACGTCGAGGACCCGTACTACGGCGACGATCGAGATTTCGAAGAGGTCCGCGAGAAGATCGAGGCGGCCGTCCCCGGCCTGCTCGAGTGGGTGCGCGAGCGGCTCGGCGCCGACGGTGATCCCCGATGAACCTCCTGCGCCGTCTGACCTTCCTGCTGCGACCCAACTGGGTGATCCTGTTCCTGGTGGTGGTCGCCTTCGCCTACCTGTGCTTCACCGTGCTCGCGCCGTGGCAGCTGGGTAAGAACATCCGCACCTCGCACCGCAACAACCTGATCGCCTCCTCGGTGCAGGCCGACCCCGTCCCGGTCACCACGATGCTCGGGCATTCGAGCACAAAGGACACCGAGTGGCGGCGCGTCACCGCCGACGGCAGCTATGTGCCCGGCTCGACCGTGCTACAGCGGCTGCAACGCTTGAACGACAAGCCCGCCTACGGCGTCTTGGCCGAATTCCGCCTGGACGACGGCCGGGTCCTACTGGTCAACCGTGGTCTGGTCGGGGCCGCCGACGGCTCGCACCTGCCCCCGATCGCCGAACCGCCGCCCGGCCGCCAGCACATCGAGGGCCGGGTCCGCCAGTCCGAGGGCACGATTCCGGGCAAGGAACCGACGTTGATCGACGGCTACGAGCAGGTGTACTCCATCGACACCCCCCAGCTGTCCACCTGTCTCTTATACCCATCTGACGCTGCCGACGACGGA
>NZ_JAGPOX010000319.1 GCF_019038435.1 Nocardia alni | reverse complement strand
GGTGGGCACTATTTGGATATGGGTTCCGCTGCGTGCGAGGTTTTGGGGGAGCTGGAGGCTGTGCGTGTGGTGGCCCTGCGGGAGGGGCTGGGAGAGTACCGGAGTACTTACCGGCCCCGGGTGATTGATGCACGGTGGCCGATTGTCGACGGCGGTCTCACCGGGGCGGCGGTGGTGACGACGGTGGGCGGGTTCGTCGGCGACATGGTGGAGGTGGGGGTTCTCGGAGCGACCGTGGCGGTGGTGAGCGGTGCTCGGTTGCTGGCCGATCTGGGCTGGCTGAGGTTCGCGGGTACGCGACAGCGGGGTATTCGGCTCGATTTGTATGAGCGGGGGTGTGTGATTTCCGAGCAGAGGCGGGTCCGAGTGGTTCGCTACGACTCGACCATCGTCCGGCGCAAGATTGTGCACGCGGTGCAGAATCCGGCGGCGCATCAAATCTCGTATCGCTATACCCTCGTCGACACCGCTGGCACTCCGGTCGTGCTGGACAGGCGCCTCGAGCGGCCGCAGGAGTGGGGAGTGGCGATCGAGCAGGGCATTCTCGACGCGCAGGTGCCGCAGGCGCAGGCCCGGATGGACGCGGGCGGGCGGCTGGAGTTCGAGCCGTTGTGGCTGTCGGCGAGTGAGATCGGCACGGCGACCGAATCGGTGCCGTGGTCGCGGATCTCGGAGCTCGCGGTGGTGGGCGGCTGGTTGAGCGTGCGGGTGAGCGGACGTGCCGAGCCGCTGGAGTCGTTGCCGCTGTGCGTGATTCCGAATTATGTAGTGTTCCGGGCGCTGGCTCAGCGGCTGCACGCGCTGGCGGTGCACTGAGCGAACATTGTGGATCCGGCACGCGCTTGTTCGGCCGGACGGCCTCGCGGTTATGGATTTCGCGTCGGTACCGCTCTCGGCGCGCTGATCGGTCGGCTCTGGATTACGCCTCGAGTAGCAGCGTCACGGGCCCGTCGTTCACCAGGGATACGTGCATGTGGGCGCCGAAACGTCCGGTGGCGACCGTGGCGCCCAGTGCGCGTAGCGCGGCGGTGAACTCCTCGACGAGGGGTTCGGCGACGGGGC
>NZ_JAGPOX010000318.1 GCF_019038435.1 Nocardia alni | reverse complement strand
CGGCAAACGCGTACCCTCGACCGCCGCCCTGGACAACGTGTACGGGCATGCCCTCGGCACCAGCAGCGGCACCAACCGCACCCGCGCCCACCAGCTGAGCTTCACCCCCGGCGGACAGGACAACGGCCACCGTCCCGTACCCAACATCGTCAACATCCAGCGCACCGGCGCCCACAGCGAGACCCTCACCGCCAGCAGCGACCGCCGCGCCTGGGAGCGCAGCAACGACGGCGTCGAATTCCAACTCCGCACCCTGCACACCGTCGAGGTCAACTGGCGGCCCTGGACCGAATCGCTGGCTACCTACCTGCTGGACAGCGTCGGCGACGGCCTGTCCACCGCCGGGAAGATGCTGGTCAAGGCCGGACGGTACCTGAAGGTCCTACCCGCGCTGGACCCCGTCGCCATCCCCGCACCTCCCGTGCACTCCAAGCAGGACACCCTCGACTCGCTGTCGCGCCACCGCTTCCACAGCGCCGACACACCTATCGAGTCCCCCGCGGACTCGGACTCGGACCCCGAATCCGACCTCTCCGATGTCTTCGACCGGGACGATGATTCGGACGCCAGCTCCATCACCGAACCCGACCCCGAGACCGAACTCGACCCCAAGCCGGCACCCGCTCCGTCGCACTCCGCACCGGACACCTACCGCTTCGACCCCACCATCCCCCCTTTCCCAGCACCCCCGACGGGCGACGCCACGGTGGACATGCGAACCGCCGCAGAGCACCTGCTCACCGGACCGGCCTGGCAACCGGCGCGGCCGATCGTGATCTACGACTTCGACGGTTTGCCAGAGTTCGGCAGGGCACTGCTGGCCGTCGATCCGTCGCTGCGCGCCAACAGGCAGACCCGCAGCTCCGAGGGCATGGGCGTACGCCTCACGACACTGGCCGAAAGCGGCGCCGACACCCCTCTGGGCCCCGAGAGCACCGCACCTTTCCTCAACCTCGACGACACCGCCAACCTCCCCACCCCGCAACCACACCCGCGCGGCCACGCAGTCACCGGCACCTCGGTCCAATTCACCCTGCACTCACCCCGTATCGAGGAAACCAGCTCGACCACGGCGATCGACCGCTTCGAATTCACCAACAGCAGCATCTCCTCCCACGCCGACAACACCATCGCCATCGCCCCCACCTTCGGACTCAACTCCCCCTACACC
>NZ_JAGPOX010000317.1 GCF_019038435.1 Nocardia alni | reverse complement strand
GGAGGGACATGCTTGGCAGGGTGGTTGCGGGCAGCTCCGGGGTGGATGGTTCGGGGCGAGCTGTCGGCGATTGTTGATCAGGGGGTGCTGTAACCGATCAGGGCGCCGATGCCTGCGCCGATCGGGATGGTGACCAGGGCTCCGACGCCGCCCAGGAAGAAGCCGAGTACTGCGCCGATGCCGGCGCCGATCACTGCGCCGACGGCCGCGTTGTATTGCTTGCGGGCGATCGTGTCGGAATAGTCGTCGATGGGGCGGACGGTGGATTGCGGTGTGAGCGTGAGGGTTCGGCCGCTGTTGTCGATGCGCGGGGTGAGGCCGACGGTGCCGGCGGTGGTTTGCAGACCTAGCGGTAGGGTGACCACGGTGTTGCCCGCGGCGTCGGTCAGGGCGACCGACCGGGCGTCCGGGGTGAGGGCGAAATGTCCAGTGGTGATGGTGGATACCACGCCCGAACCGTCTGCGGCGGGTGTCACGGTATAGGGGATGCCGTGATCGACACCCTGGTGGCCCGTGCCTTGGATGCCGGTGACCTGGATATCCGTGCCCGGCATGATCACATTCTGATGTCCGCTGCCCTGGATGCCGGTCTCGGCCGGAATCGCCTGTGCCTGAACGACACCGGCGGACAGTCCCAGAGCGCCGATCGCCAGGACGGCGGTCGCTGCGAATTTGTTGGGTCTCATGGTTTTCCCCGCATTCCGTCGGCCGATGCCGACAATCCCCCGACCCCGACTCGGTGCCCTTTCATTCTGACTCAGCCGCTCGGTTCCCGGACGATATCCGCACATGCCAGACGTCGAGCCGATCTTCGGGACTACGACACGATGAGCGAACCGGACGACAGGTCCGACCGCACGCCTCGCACCGGACCGACCCGCGCGGCTCGCACTGGATCGATCGCACGACTCACACCGGTTCGATCGGATGACTCAGCGGCTTATCGCCGCGCACGTGACGGTACCGACGATGGCCGTGGACCCGACCGACGACAGAGTTGTGCTCGAGAACCTCGAGCACACCCTGCCCGAGCGATCACATCCGGTAGGAACGGCGGCCGCGATACCCCGGCCCCCAGCCACGGCGCCCGCGGACCCACAGGAAGAACACCGCCGGGAAAATGAAGAACGGGAAGAAATGGGTAGTCAGCGCCACCCCCACTGTGAGAATCACCAGGAAGAATATCGCCAGCGACGGCAGCGCCGCCCGATTGCGCGTCGGCGGCATGACGGGGGGTGCGGGCGG
>NZ_JAGPOX010000316.1 GCF_019038435.1 Nocardia alni | reverse complement strand
GCGCACCAGCCACCACCGTCGTCCCCGCACCGCAGTCGCAGCACCTGACCCCATCGACAGCATACGACGATCCGGCTCATCAGTATCCGCAGCATTGCCGCGGCGCCTCGAACCGATACGCCCCTTCGCCCCGGCCGCTCGCTTGCGAACCCGCACTGCCACAAGACTATCCGCCCCACCGTCAACGCTATCAGAAGCCATGTCCGGACCGGCGGCGTCCCTATCCGACGCACCCCCACCTGAACCCCGATCAGCCTCAGCACTACTGGTTTCCAGACCAGCAGTGCTCGCAGTCACGGCCGGTCCAACGGCGTCCCGATGCGACGCACCGTGGCCTGTAACTCCATCAGCCACCCCACCATCAGCACCGTGATCAACACGGCTCACAGCAGCGGCCGACCCATTCGCATCCCTATCCGACGCACCCCCACCCGGACCCCGATCAGCCTCAGCACTGCCGGCACCCAGACCAGCAATGCTCGCAGTCACGGCCGGTCCAACGGCGTCCCGATCCGACACGCTTTCAGCCACAACCCGTCCAGCCACATCACCATCGGCGCCGAGGCCAGCACGGCTCACAGCAGCGGCCGAACCACCCCCGTCCCGACCAGGCGCGCCTGCGGTCGTGACCCGATCAGCCCCATCATCAGCACGGCTGACAGGCGCGGTAGCGCCACCCGCATCCCGACCCGACACACCTTCAGCCACAACTCCATCAGCGCTGAGACCAGCACGGCTCGCAGTCGTATCCGGACCGGCGGCGTCCCGACCCGACGCACCCTCGGCAGAAATCCGATCAGCCACATCACCATCGGCACCGAGGCCAGCACGGCTCGCGGTCGCGCCACCCGGGTCCCGACCCGCCGCGCCTTCGGTCGTAACCCGATCAGCCACGTCACCAACGGCTTGATGAACGCTGCTCACAGCCACGCCCGGACCACCCGCGTCCCGACCGGGCGCGCCTCCAGCCACAACCTCACCACCGTCCAGGCCGACACGGCTCACAGCAGCGGCCGGGCCCTTCGAGTCCCGGCCAGGCGCGCCTTCGGTCGCGACTCGTTCAGCCGCAACCTCATCAGTGCCGATGCCAGTACGGCTCACAGTCGTGGCCGAACCACCCTTCCCTCGAGCCGACGCGCTGTCGTCCGCAACCGCGCCGTCATCTGCACTCGCTGCGAGTAACGCGTCCGTAGGGCGCTTCGTCGCAGAGCCTTTCGGCTCGACCGCGGCGTCGGCGGATTCGTCTGCGACATCGCCCGTATACCACGAGACGAGTCCGCGCACCGTCGGGCGGGACGATGCTCTCTCGCGCGCAAGCGATTCCATCAATTCGTCGGAGGGATCGGGCTGCGCGCTACCGTTAGTGGGCTCTGCCTCTGCCTCTGTCTCTGCCTCGGCGTCGAGCACGGTGCCCGGGATCGTCTTCTTCATCGAAGTCCTCCTGAAGCTTGGGTGGGCTGTTCTGCGGTGGCTTATCTGGGCGGCACGTAGGACGGGGCGTATGCGCCGCCGTACGGTAGTGGGATCGACAGGCGCTCATGGGG
>NZ_JAGPOX010000314.1 GCF_019038435.1 Nocardia alni | reverse complement strand
TGATGGACAAGGCCAAACAGGCGGGCTCGGCCACCTGGAAGGCGTTCCAGGACGGGCGGATCGGTAAGGACGACGCGTTTGCGCTGGTGCGCAAGGAACGGGTGAGTGCGGCGAAGGCGGCGGCCGAGGCCCTATTGGAGTACTACGACATCCAGGCCGGAAAGGATAAGACCGGTGCGCTGGCGACCCTGTCCGGTAAGGAACTGGAGGCCCGGATCGTCTCCGGTTCGGAGAAGGAGTCCCGGGCGGCGCAGATCGAGTTGATGCGCCGGGGCACGGTCAGTGACGATATCCCGGGCGGCAAGGTGTTGCGATGGACGCAGGTGACCGCGGAGATCCTGATGCACCACGGCCCGGTGGAGATGGACACCGGCGAGGGCAAGGAACTGACCGCGATCACCCGGGCCACCCGCGCGGCGCTGGAAAAGGGCATCGCGCACGTGATGACCTCCAGTGATCCGCTGGTGGCGCACATGCAGCACGAGTTCGAGCATCTGGTGGCCGGCGATCACAGCCTCGGTATCGACGTGTACCACCTGGATTCGGACAAGCCGTTCCCGGCCCGGGAGCCCGGACGCAAGCTGATCGTCCTCGGCACCGCACAGGACTACGGTTTCCGCGCGGTCAAAGAGGCCCAGGCGGTGTTCGACAAGCTGAAGGAAAGCGGCATGCCCGCCGACGACCTGACGGAGCTGCGGAAATCCCTGGACCAGGCACCGTCGATCGAGGAATACAAGAAGCTGCTGGACACCGCGGCCGAAGGCCGTGGATTGCCCGATCGGTTCGAACCGTTCCCGGGCGGCGACCTGATCATCGACGAGATCGACGCACAGCTGATCGATGAGCAGACCCACTACGTCCTGTCTCCCGGATCGGCCGGCAAAGCCGACGAGGCGTTCGCGGCCAACGTGCACGAGGTCTGGGACAACCTGCAGCACGCCAAGGAATCCGGTGCGCTGGGACCCGAGGATTTCGGCAAGGATATGGAGCGGCGCGGGATATTCGACTCCCGGCTGTCCGAGACCGGCCGGGCCAAGCTCGAGGACATGCTCGGAAAGCGTGTCGACGACAGCGAAGCCGAGGAGTACGCGCACGCGGCACAGGCCGAGTGGGGGCCGGAGCAGAATTCGGACTACCACGTCGGTGACGACGGAAAAATCAAGATCATCGCCTCGCAGACCAACGATCAGGTCATGGACGATCCGGAGAAACAGAGCTCGAGCCGGTGGAACGGATTCGCCAAATACTTGGAGGCCAAACACGATCTGGAGATCACCGCGGATTCGGAGTACTCGCTGTCCATCACCGGCAAGCAGATCTTCTCCGGTGGTCATTTCGACCACATCACCGGCATGTCCGGCACCCTGCTGACGCCCTCGCGGGGCAATCCCACCGGCGGGGTCGAGGATGTCATGCACGACGAGTTCGGCACCGGACCCATCTCCAAGGTCGACCGATTCTACGACTCGCAACTGCGGCGTCCGCTCGACCAGCACTTCGCCACCCGTGAAGACAAACACGCGCAGATGGCCAAGGTCCTGTTCGACGGGATGCACGCGACGAATCCGA
>NZ_JAGPOX010000313.1 GCF_019038435.1 Nocardia alni | reverse complement strand
GGGTTCGGGGCGGGGAAAACCACCATGGTGGGCGCGATCAGCGAGATCCTGCCGCTGCGCACCGAGGAGAGTTTGTCCGAGCTCGGCGCCGGCATAGACGATCTGGCCGGTGTGGAGGGAAAGACCACGACCACGGTCGCGCTGGACTTCGGTCGTATCACCCTCAATCCCGAACTGGTGCTGTACCTTTTCGGCACACCGGGACAGGACCGATTCTGGTTCATGTGGCGAGAACTCTCGCTCGGCGCGCTGGGAGCGGTCGTGATCGCGGACACCCGCAAGCTGGACGCCTGTTTCCCCGCGGTGGACTACTTCGAATCCCGCCGGATTCCGTTCCTGGTCGCCGTGAACTGTTTCGACGGCGCCGACATCTACACCGAGCAGGAGGTTTACGAGGCGCTGGATTTGCCGCCCGGCATACCTGTTCAGCTGTGTGACGTCAGGCTCAGGGAGTCGGCGAAAGTCGTGCTGGTCCGCCTCCTCGAACATATCCAGCACGTCCGGAAAAATGCCGCCGTCGGGCCCGGGTAGGCGGACCGCCGTTCACCAGAGGCTACCTTCCAGCAGTCGGGTGAATTGCGCGACAACCGATTTCAGCTGTTCATGGCTGCCGATGAAACCCGCGTACATACCCATTCCCCACATCACCGCGATCAGCATTTCGATCACCGCGGATTTGTCGGGGTCTTCGGTGATCTCGCCGGCGCGGACCGCATTGTCGAACGCCTGCCCCAGGAACTGCCGGACCCCGTCGAGCTGGCTCTGCGCCCGCTCGTGGAATTCCGGATGCCGCACCGAGTCCAGCAACGAGGAGGCGATGAATCGGGCATACGTACGATCCTGAGAATCGGCCTGCACGGCCGCGGCCAGGAATGCCGTCAGCTGGGCCGCGAGAGTCTCTTTCGCCGCCGCGCGCGTGAGCCCCACGCCCACGACCTCGTCCTGGGTGCTGTCGAACAAGGCCGAGTACAGCGTGGCCTTGTCCTTGAAGTAGTGATTGACCGCGGGCCTGGTGACATTGGCACGAGCGGCGATCTCCTTGAACGTCGCACCCTGGAAGCCCACCTCACTGAACACCTCACGCGCGGCATGCAGAATGTCCTGCCTGGTGGTCGGTGGTCCGTCGGAGACCGGGCGGCCACGTCCGCGCGGGCTCCTGGCGACATCGCCGCTCACCATGTGTCCTGTGTCGAGGTCTTCACGCGCGCCTTACTACGGTCCGGGAACAGGTCCGGCCACGAAGAGCCAGCATCCATTCAGCATACGCAGCCGAATCCTACCGCCCAGTAGTCGATTCCGGGCTCGGCTCGACCGCACCGCATACTCAGCGCAACCATGAGCGCGCTTGCCCCTCGTACCCTTCCACGTCGTCGTCCCAATCCGACGGGCCCACAACCTGTTCCCCCGGTCGCCCGTTGTACGGGTCCCATCGGGCTGTCGTAGGTGCGATCAGCGGCGCCGGGGTCCGAGGAGACGGGAGCGCACTCGGTTTCGCGGGCGCGACCGATTCCATCGGCCCCTCGAACAACTGCCGCGCGGCCCGCTCGGCCGCCTCGGTGATCGCCGCGACCAACCGAGTGGTGTTGCCGCGGTACGCATCCGGCGAGATATGCACGACCGCGACAATCCCCATGGGATCAACACCGACCCCCGTAC
>NZ_JAGPOX010000312.1 GCF_019038435.1 Nocardia alni | reverse complement strand
GAATTGGTGTGCGTGGCCGGGGAGCCCTCGGACTGCATCTCGCTCATCTCGCTCTTGAAGATGCGCAGCGAACGCCCCAGCCCCCGGGCGGCGTCGGGCAGCCGCTTGGCGCCGAACAGTACGAGCACCAACAACACAATGATGATCCAGTGCGTCGGGCCAAATGTACCCATCGATAACCTCCAAAGACTGTGGTATATCCGATGCTACCGGACAGGGTCCGACCGGCTCGGGCGGTCGGCGCCGACAGCACCGGACTTCGCCGCACGCAACTGTGCCAGCAGCTCCGGGCCGCTCCATCGGCGGGTATCCCCGCGTTCCGCGACGCCCACCAGCTCCACCAGCCGCGCGTTGACCGGCGTGGGCATCGATACCATCGTGCCCAGATTCACGATCTCCCCGGACAACCACGCGATCTCGGTCGTGCGACCCAGCGCCAGATCGTCGGCCATCGACGAGCGGGCCTGCGGATCCACCGCGAGCACGCCCGCCGCCAAGCGGGTGAACAGCGCGTCGGGCAGCCCCAGCACGCGGACCATCAGCCGCGGCGGCACCAGCGTGAGCCGGGCGGGGTGGATCCGGGCCCGGCGCATCACCGCCAACGCCTCCGCCTGCGCCAATGCCAGGCAGCGCCGGTAGTCGCGCGCACCGAGTTGTTCGGCCAGCGGCCGGCCGGACAGGGCGTTGATCGGGTTGTTCAGGTTCAGCAGCAGCTTGGCCCACTGCACCGGCAGCAGGTCCGCGTGCACGTCGAGCGGAAGTCCGGCGCGGGCGAACAGGGGCACGAACCGTTCGAGGGCGGGATCGGCGCTCACCGCGACGACGCCCTCGGTACCGCGGTGGAAATGTCCGCTGCCGTGGTTCACGACGTTGAAACCCACCATCCCTGCCAGCACCACGCACGACGGCAGGATCTCCCGGATGACGGTGTCGTTGCCGATGCCGTTCTGCAGGCTGATCACCACCGCGCCCGGCCGCACCCGGTTCACCAATTGCTCCGCCGCCGCGGCGGTCTGCGCGGATTTGACCGTGATCAGCACGAGGTCGGCGGTGACAGCGGATTCCGGCTCGGTCTCGGTGGCGAACGCGGTCTGGGAGACACGATCGTTCCCGCCGTCCAGGTCCGACAGCCGCAGCCCGTGCTCGCCGATCTCCGCGAGCATGCGCGGGCGACCCACGAAGGTGGCACGCGCACCCGCCGCGGCGAGTTTGCCGCCCACGAAGATCCCGATGCTGCCCGCTCCGAGCACCGTCACACGTAACGTCACGCCGGACCGACCTCCTCGACGATCGCATCCCCGTAACCGTCCGCTGTGTCCTGGCCCGCGCCGCGCTGCTCCGGCCCAGGGTGAGCCCCGTCCAGCGCCGCATAGGCCGACAGCGCCGCGCCCGAACGCTCGCGCACCGCGTTCACCAGCTCGATCGGCCCCAGCACCGTGACGCCCGCGCCGAAGCCCAGCAACAGCCGCGCCATCCAGTCCAGGGTAGCGAAGCGCATCGTGGCCTCGACGTCGCCGCCGGGCAGCACCGCCACCGGATACATCGGATACTGGTCGAGCACCCAGCCGAAGTCCGAGCGAACTCGCAAGCGCGCCAGCGGAACTCCGGGATCGTCGGAGAACAGGTCCAGGGCCGCCGCCGCATCGGTGGCATGGCTGGGCGGGCGGGAG
>NZ_JAGPOX010000311.1 GCF_019038435.1 Nocardia alni | reverse complement strand
AGTGGTCCCGCCCGCAAGTTCTTCGGGGGTTCACGCGGCTGCCGGTGATGCGGCAGTCTGGTGAGTGCGGTCGGTGGGCTGTTGGGAGTGCTCTTTCTGTTCGTGCCGCTCGATCCGGGCCAGTAGGTTCTCGAGGTCGGTCTGGGTGAACTTCCATTCGAAGGGCCGGGCGGTCTGGTTGTAGCGGCGCCCGAAGGTGGTGAGTCGGTCTTCGATCTGGTCAAGGCTGGTGAAGTCGTTGGGTGAGACGACCTTTCGTTGCACGATGGAGAAGAAGATTTCCACTTGGTTCAGCCAGGAGGCGTGGACTGGGGTGTGGACGAGGACCGCGTTGGGAAACCGTGCGGTGAGCCGGTCGGCTGCAGCTTGGCCGCGGTGCGAGGATCCGTTGTCGACCACCCAGAACACCCGTTCGGCCGAGGCGTAGGGCTCGCAGGTCATCACCTTCTCCACCAGGGTCATGAACGGCACGATCCCGGTCTTGGCCGCGCAGTGCCCGAATACCTGGGCATGGTGCACGTCGTAGGCAGCCAGGTAGGCCAAAGAGCCACCGCGGCCGTATTCGTGGTTGACTCGCATCATGCGGGCGGTCCCGGGTGGCAGGGTCGGGTGGCAGCGGCAGCGGGCCTGGATCGAAGTCTTCTCGTCCGAGGAGATCACATACTCGTTCTCGTCGAGTGGGACACCGTCGAAGATCCGCTGGTAGAGGTCGAGTACTCGGGTCGCTTTCGCGGCGAAGTGCGGGTCGCGGATGAATACCCACGACTGGTACTGCCATGGTTTGAGCGCGTCCTGGGCCAGGATCCGGCGGATGGTCGAGGCCGAGATCGCCGCGGTGATGCCCCGGCCGATTGCCTCGGTGGCCAACTCGGTGCTGCTCCACCGTGACAGGGGCACGCCGGTTTCGGCCGGCAACTGACAGGCCAGGGCCTTGATCTCGGCACGTTGGACGGGAGTGACTCGGGGTGGCCGGCCCGAACGCGGCCGGTCTTGCAGCCCATCCAGGCCGTGGTCTGCGTATCGGCCCCGCCAGGTGCGCACTGTGTCCAGATGCACTCCCTGCCGCGCGGCGATCGTGTTGTTCGAGTAGCCGCGAGCGGCATCCAGGACGATCCGGACACGCACGACCAACCCGCTCTCGGCGGTGCGGGAGTACGCCAGTTTCTCGAGCCGGCGCCGCTCGGACACGGTCAACACGATCTGGCGGGCACGAGGAACAGGCACGAAAACCGGTCTTTCACAACAGCTTCCAGGCAGAGACTGCACAACCTTGCCCGAGTTCGCCACCCCAGCATGATCGACACACCGGAAACGGCAAGATGACCTCATGCCCGCGATCCCGGACTCGACCAAGACCTCTCTGGCCCAGCGGCTGCGTCGACACGCCGCACAACACTGGCCCCAGCTGACCAGCCTGCACGTCCGCTACCACGGCCAATTCGCCTACATCGAAGGCGAGCTGGCCGACGGCGACCGGCTGCCCCTGATCCGGCTCCGCTACGGCGGATCAGCATCGGTCTGGGGATTCGGCCTCTACCTCGCCAGCAGCGGCAAGTACGAAAACCAGATCCTGCCCACAGGATTCACCGCGGGTAGTCCCCAAGAAGCCCTCGACTGCGCCTGCAACCTCTACCTCGGGCACTGACCCCCGAAGAACTTGCGGGCGGGACCACT
>NZ_JAGPOX010000310.1 GCF_019038435.1 Nocardia alni | reverse complement strand
ACCGGTACCTTGCGTTCTCCGGTGTCGTCGAAGGCGATGGTGGGGTCGGCTTGGTCGGGGGCGTTGACGAATGAGACGAATCGGGAGAGTTTCTGTGGGTCTTCCAGGACTGCGGCCCATTCGTCTTTGTATCCGGCGATGTGGCGTGTCATCGCTGTTTCGAGTTCCTCGGCGATGCCGAGGCTGTCCTGGCATACGACCTGTTGTAGGTAGTCGATGCCGCCTTCGAGGGATTCTTGCCAGGGTGCGGTGCGTTGTAGCCGGTCGGCGGTGCGGATGTAGAACATCAGGTAGCGGTCGATGTAGCGGATCAGGGTGTGGTCGTCCAGGTCGCCGGCCAGCAGCACCGCGTGTTTGGGGGTCAACCCGCCGTTGCCGCCGACGTACAGGTTCCAGCCGTTGTCGGTGGCGATGACCCCGACGTCTTTACCGCGGGCTTCGGCGCATTCGCGGGCGCATCCGGAGACGGCGAGTTTGAGTTTGTGGGGTGAGCGCAGGCCTCGATACCGTTTCTCGAGCAGGACGGCCATGCCGACGGAGTCTTGCTGCCCGTAGCGGCACCAGGTCGAGCCGACGCAGGATTTCACGGTGCGTAGTGCTTTGCCGTAGGCGTGCCCGGATTCCATCCCGGCATCGACCAGCCGCTGCCAGATCAACGGTAACTGTTCGACTCTCGCGCCGAACAGGTCGATGCGCTGACCGCCGGTGACTTTCACATACAGCTCGAAATCCTTGGCGATACGGCCGATCTCGATGAGCTGATCGGCGGTGACCTCACCGCCGGGCATGCGGGGCACGACCGAGTAGGTGCCGTTGCGTTGCAGATTCGCCAGGAAATGATCGTTGGTGTCCTGCAGTGCGGCCTGCTCCCCGTCCAGGATGTGGTCACTCGAGGTCGAGGCCAGGATCGAGGCCACCGCGGGTTTGCAGATATCGCAGCCGGTTCCCGTGCCGTACCGGGCGATCAGACCCGAGAAGGTACGGATACCGGTGACCTGCACGATCTGGAACAACTCGGCCCGTGACTGGGTGAAATGCTCACACAACGCGGTGGACATCGCCACACCGGACTGCTCGAGCAGTTTCTTGAGCATGGGAACACACCCACCGCAGGAGGTTCCGGCTTTGGTACACGCCTTGATGGCGGGCACGTCGGCGGCGCCCTCATCGATCGCACCGCAGATCGCGCCCTTGCTCACGTTGTTGCACGAACAGATCTGCGCGGTGTCCGGTAACGCGTCGGCACCCAATTCGGCTGCGGCGGGGGAGATCAACGCGGCGGGTTCGGCCGGCAACGCGCCACCGACCAGGGGGCGTAGTGCCGCGTACTGTGAGGCGTCACCCACCAGGACACCGCCCAGCAGTGTCGTGGCGTCGTCGGAGACGACGAGTTTGGCGTAGGTGCCCTTGGCCGCGTCGTGCAACACCACCGACAGTGCGCCCTCACTCACGCCGTGTGCGTCACCGAAACTGGCCACGTCCACCCCGAGGAGTTTGAGTTTGGTGGACATGTCCGCGCCGGGGAATTCCCCGGTGCCGCCCAGCAGCCGGTCCGCGACGACCTCGGCGGTGGTGTAACCGGGTGCGACCAGGCCGTAACAGGTCCCCTCCACCGCTGCGACCTCACCCACGGCGTAAATATCGGGATCGCTGGTCCGCAAACCGAGATCGGTGATCACACC
>NZ_JAGPOX010000030.1 GCF_019038435.1 Nocardia alni | reverse complement strand
GAACCGACGGCAGCCGGAGTTCGATCGAATCCGCCTCGACGTCATCCCCGCCACCGCGTCCGGACGGAGACGAGCCCCGTGCGTCCGGTTCGCCGGACATCGCCTTCCGGTTGTGACGAGCCGACTCCCGGGAGTTCGATCCGACGCTCACCGTACGGAGCGGACGCAGTTGATCGGCAGCAGAGGCAGCCCGGCCCTGGATCGCGCGGCGGGCTCGGATTCGGCCTTCGACACGGATTTCCGACCGAGGCGGGCTCCGGTAATTGCCGTTCTGCGCAATAGTTCTCATAATCAGTTGCTTATGGCGCACATAGATCTGAATTTGCTGAACGCGCTCGATGTGCTGCTGGCCGAGGGGAGCGTGACAGGTGCCGCGGAACGGCTGCATCTGAGTGTCCCGGCGACCAGCCGGACACTGGATCGGATCCGCAAGGCGATGGGCGATCCGATCCTCGTACGCGCCGGGCGTGGGCTGGTGCCGACGCCCCGGGCGCTCGCGATCCAGTCCCGCCTGCACGAACTGCTCGAGGAGGCGCGGGAGTTGATGCGGGCCGGGGAAGATCCGGACCTCGCCGCGCTGGAACGTACCTTCACCCTGCGCGCCAACGACGTGTTCATCAGCGTGCTCCCGGCCGCCCTGCTCGAGCGGACCCGCGGCGTCGCGCCCGGTATCCGGCTGCGGTTCATGGCCGAGGGGGAGGAGGATCTCGCGCCGCTGCGCGACGGCCGGGTCGATCTGGATCTCGGGTCGATCGGATATCAGGGGCCCGAGATCCGCAGCAGGCTGCTGTTCCAGGAGCAGATGGTGGGGATGATGGCGGCCGGTCATCCGCTGGTGAGTTCGGAGATGAGTCCGAAGCGGCTGGCATCGGCTCGGCACGTGGTGGTTTCGCGCCGGGGCCGTTCGCGTGGGGCGCTGGACACCGCCCTGGAGCGGCACGGTCTCGAACGCACCGTCGCGGCGGTGGTGCCCAGCTACACCGCCGCCGCGCACATCGTGCTCACCTCCGACCTGATCGGCCTGTTTCCTGAGCGCTACGCCCATCAGGTGGCGGCGGTCAGCGGCGCCAGGATCTTCCCTGTCGACTTGGATCTGCCGCTCATCCCGGTGTCGCTGGCGTGGCACGTGCGCCACGACAGCGATCCGGTCCACCAATGGCTGCGGCAGCAGATCCCCCCGGCCATGGGCGTCAGAGGTTGACGCTGGCCACCGCCTGCCTGCCGTAGTTCTTCGCGTAGGCGTTCTCGACGCCGACCAGGAGTTCGGCGACATCGAAATACCGGTCCCACCAAGGTGTCTCGCGCAGCGCCTCGACCAGGAGCTGATACGACTCGTGATCGCGCGCCTCCCACACCCAGATGTCGGTCACCCGCGCCGAATAGAACTCGGTGTCGTAGAAGCGCGATCGAACATCCTTCGCTTTCTCTTTGATGACAGGCAGGATCTCGGCCTCGAACGTCGCGAAACGCTGCTCGACCGACATGGCCAGCCATTCGGGTTTGGTCTTCACCAGCATGAATGCGGTGACGTTGGTGTCAAATGTCTCGGTGGACATGGGTTTTCGTCTCCTTGTGAGGTGTAAGCGGTCAGGCGTAGGCGCCGGTCCGAATGTCTTCGATCAATGTCGGTCCGGACGGGGTCCACGCGAGCGATTCGCGCGTGCGCGCGCTCGAGGCGGACATGTCCATCCCGAAGAACCGAGCGACGAATCCGAAATGTTCGGTGGCCTTCTCGGGCGCGACCGACACCACGGGAATGTCGAGCGTGCGGCCGATGGCCTCGGCGATATCACGCGCCGCGACGGCGTCTTCGGCGACCGCGTGCAGCCGGGATCCGGCGGGCGCCTGCTCGAGTCCGAGCCGGATCAGCCGCGCCGCATCGGAGCGATGCACCGCGGCCCAGGCCGTGGAGCCGTCGCCGATGTAGGCCGACACGCCGTGCCGGCGCGCGGCCGCGACGATCGCCGAGAGGAAGCCGTGATCACCGATGGCGTGCACGGACGGCGCGAACCGGGCGACGATGGCCCGTACATCCTTCTCGACATAGTCGAGCGCGAGGTTCTCACTGCCCCCGCGCATCGAATCCGGACCGACCGCCGGCGACGGGTCGGACTCCGCGATGGGCCGCCCCGGACCCATGCCCCCGAACCCGGAGGCGAGGACGAACGGCCTGCCGCTGCCGGCCAGCGTCTGAGCGATCGTCTCGACGGCCGCCCGCTCGGCCCGGTTGGTCTCGGCGGAGTTTGCCCAATCGTGCTTGTTCGCAAGATGAACCACCCCCTCGGCCTCGGCCGCACCCCGCCGCAGCGCCTCGAGATCATCGAGATCACCGGGCAGAGCCGTCGCCCCCTTCGCCGCGATCGCGGCCGCGGACGCCTCGGAACGAGCCAGTCCCACGACGTCGTGACCGGCGCCTAGCAAGTCATCGACGGTAGCGGACCCGATCCAACCACTGGCACCCGTAACGAATACACGCATGAACAAACCTCCTGAATCCCACATGGGGCGATGATTGCAATTCGTAATATGCTCGTGCGCTTCGTAATTCGGTCGTATGCGATCCGAATCCGGTGGATCACCCGGGCACATATTCAGTCTCGGGGGTTCAGCACTTGCTGTCTACTGCAATGTTCGCAACTGTGTATTGCACCCAACGCAAATACCCTTCACCGCCGAGCCGGCACGGTCCGAACTCGCCTTCGTAGTGATCGCCAAGACCGCCGATGGCGGGTTCAACGCCGACCGGCTGCACCTCTGGAACGTGTCTGCTTATCCGGTAGTCGCTCGGCGGCCGATGGTGGTTTGGAACCGAAGGAGGTATCCGTCGGGGTCGGCGACGAGGAATTGCCGGACTCCCACCTCTCGGCCGCCGCCTATGCGGTACCACGTCGTTTCCGGCGGCAGGAACAGCGGATAGTCGGCGTGGCGTAGTGCCGAGAGGATCGGCGCGAGGTCGGAGACGCTGATTTGGAAGTTGATTCCGCGTCCGAAGGGCCGATCGAGTTGTGCGGTGACCCAGTTCCGGCCGATGCGGTATTGCTCGAGCATGATGTGTGCGGTGTTGCGGGAAATGTATGCGAAGCCCTCGTCCGGACGTTCGTAGTTGATCTCGAACCCGCAGAGTCCGCACCAGAACGTGATGCTTCTCGATATGTCGGTCACGAGTAGCTCGGGAACGATCGCGGGTTCGCTGGAACTCATGCTGTCACCGGGAGATGAGATCGTAGAGCACACAACGGGATTCAGCAGAAATACTTTAACGGTCCGGTCGGCGGCGGATGTAGGTCACCTCGGGTTTGCCCTCGCCGGGGCGGCGGCCCTCGAGGTCGAACAGTGTTGTGGCGGCGAATAGTTCGCCGAGCTTGCCGTAACCGTAGGTGCGGGGGTCGAAATCGGGGCGCTGTTTGTTGATGATCGAGCCGACGCTCGACAGGGTCGCCCAGCCGGAGTCGTCGGAGGCCGCGTGGACGGCGTTGCGCAGCAGGTTCATCAGCTTGGTGTCGCCCTTGAGCTGGTTGGCCGTGGTCTTGTGCGACTTGGCGGTGTCGGACTCTTCCGTTGTGCTGGTGAGGTTTTCGGTGTAGATGAAGATGTCGCAGGCGGCGACGAAGGGGCTCGGCGTCTTGCGCTGGCCGAATCCGTAGACGGTGAGCCCGGATTCACGGATTCGGCTGGCGAGCCTGGTGAAATCGCTGTCGCTGGAGACGATGACGAAACCGTCGAGATTGCCGGTGTAAAGCAGGTCCATCGCGTCGATGATCATCGCCGAATCGGTGGAGTTCTTTCCGGTCGTGTACCCGAACTGCTGGATCGGCTGGATCGACTGCTCGAGCAACTGTTCCTTCCAGCCCTTCAAATTCGAACTCGTCCAGTCGCCATATGCCCGCTTCACATGCGCCGTGCCGTACTTCGCGACCTCGGCCAGCAACCCATCCGCGATCGAGGGCTGGGCATTGTCCGCATCGATCAGCACGGCGAGCCTGGTCGTGTTCTCGCCCGTCACGGCAACTCCCGTCGTAGGTCGGCGCCTGCCACCCCCACCGTATCCGCTGCGCGGCGCCGACGCGTGGACCCACACCCCGAGCGCGGTAGCGATCGGCTGCCGGTGATGAGGAGTTGCCTCGGGCGTGAGCCTCCATGAGGCCGGTGCATGTTCCAGTGAGAACACTCGGCTGATGGGGACTCTCAGTCGGTGATCGTCGCCGGACGGCCCGAGCCGGTGGTCTCGAACCGCGCCCGGTACTGGCTCGGGGAGATTCCCAACCGGGTCACGAAGGTGCGGCGCATCGTCTCCGAACTGCCGAATCCCGCGAGCCGCGCGGCCTCGGCGACACCACGCCCGGCGTCCAGCAGGGATTTGGCGTGGTCCACGCGCACCTGTTCCACGAATCTCGCCGGGGTGGTGTGCAATTCGGTGGAGAACAGCCGCGCCAGGTGGCGGGCGCTGACGCCGACACGCGAGGCCAGGCTGTTCGTGCTGTGGTCCAGGGCGGGCTGCGCCGAGACGAGGTTCACCACGGTACGCAGGGTCGGCGTGCTGGGCGGCCGGACCTCGAGAGGTGCGGAGAACTGGGATTGCCCGCCCGGGCGCTGCATGAACATGACGAGGCTGCGGGCCACCTCGCGCGCGAGGCCGGGACCGTGGTCCTGTTCGACCAGGGCGAGCGCGAGGTCGATCCCGGCCGAGACGCCCGCGGAGGTGAACACACCGTCGTCCTCGACGAACAGCGCGTCGGGCTGCACCCGCACATCCGGATAGGTGCGGGACAGCAGCCGTGCGTGCTGCCAGTGCGTGGTCGCGCGACGCCCCGACAAGACCCCGGCCGCGGCCAGCGCGAACGATCCGGTGCAGATCGACACCAGGCGGCGGGTGCGGGTGCGCAGATGGGTGATCGCGGTGATCAGATCCTCCGGGACGGGCTCGGTCGCGAGCACGTCCCCGCCAGCGGTGACCACGGTGTCCGCAGACCGGACGTGCGCGGCCGGTCCGGCGACGGGCAGAGTGATCCCCACCGACGTCACCACGGGCTGCCCGTCTGGTGACACATAGGTCAGCGCGTAACTGCCACCGAACCGGTTGGCCTCGGCGAACACCTCGGCCGGACCGGACACGTCGAGCAACTTCACCCCATCGAAGACCACGAAGACGATCTGCCGCTCACCTGCCATCCCTCGAGGATGTCAGAAATTGTGGGATCCATGCCATCCAGGACTCGTGCAGCTGCGATTCTCGCGAAGGGCGTAGCCGAACACCAGGGCGCGACCGGGACTCCAGGAGGGAGCAGTTGTTCAGTTCCTCGGCCGCAGGCCGTCGAGCAGCAGCCCGACGGTGAACCGCACCCGCTCGTCCAGCTGTGCGGGCGTCGGCGGCAGGCCCGCCACGATCGATCGCACCTGTCCGCCGATCGCCATGCTCATGAAGGCGCGGGCGGCCTGATCGGGGTCGGTGGGGGCCAGGGCGCCCGCGGCGATGGCGCGGTCGAGCACGGCGGCGACGAAGTCGACGACCGGTTTGGCGCTCGTCAGGTAGTTGGATGTGAAGATCTCCGGGAAGCGGTAGCTCTCGGTGTTGATGATGCGTTGCAGCGCGAGGCCTTGGGGCGTCATCACCTGCTGGATCCGCAGCCGGGCCACCGCCTCCAGGGTCTGCTCGAGGTCGCCGGTGTCCATGGCGTCGAGCACATCCGGTGGCACGATCTGGCGTTCGATGGCCCGGCGCACCGCCGCCAAGAACAATGCCGCCTTGTCCGGATAGCGGGCGTAGACGGTTCGCTTGGTCATATTCACCGCGGCGGCGATGGTTTCGATGGTGGTCGGTTCGAAGCCGTTGTCCAGGAACAGGGTCAGCGCGGTGTCGAGCAACTCCGCGTGCCGTGCCTCGGCCTGCGCGCGGGTGGGCCGCCCGGCGCCCCGCCGCCCGGGCTGCTGCGTTGCTGCCACTGTCGCTCCCATCGCGATTAATGATACGTTAGAGGTGCTATTAAATTGGGTCCGGCCCTACCGGACATCATTGGCAAAGGATGCCGCAATGAGCTCGGCAAGAGAAAAACTGACGGGGCTGATCGACGCCCCGGACCGCTTCGACCACTCGGCCGCCGATCTGCGCGAGACGCAGCTCGAGGCACTGGAGGAGCGCTTCACCGAACGCCGTGAGCGGATCAAACTGCTCGACCATCGCGCCCGCGAGGCGGGGATCACGACGATCGGCCGATTCGAAGACGTTGTGCCGCTGTTGTTTCCGCACTCGGTCTACAAGAGCTACCCCGAGAGCTTCCTGATCGATGAGCGCTGGGATCGGCTCGGCAAATGGCTGGGCACGGTCTGTCCTTATCCGATCGGCCCGGTCGAGACGTCCGGGATCACCGATATCGACGACTGGATCGCGCGTCTGGCGGATGCGGGCCACTACGTGTCCTGCTCCAGCGGCACCACCGGCAAATCGGCCATGCTGCCCGCCTCCGAGGCGGACATGGATTGGTCGCGCCGCGACACGGTCAACGTGTTCTCCTGGGGCTCGGGCGTACAACCGGCCCAGGACCGGCGGATGGTCGGTATCGCCGCCACCGCCGCCGTGCCCAAGAACCGGGTCACCGGGGAGGCGCAGGCCGCGGCCTTCGCCGATCCGTCCAAGCCTCGGGTCGGACTGTCGTTGCCGCCGTTGACGATCGGCGCGCTGACCCGAATGGTGGTGCTGCGCAAGAAGATCGCCGAAGGCACAGCGCGGCCGGAGGAATTGGCGGACTACGAGCGGACCTCCGCCGAGCGGCAGCAGAACATGGACCGCGCGATGGTGGACGCGGTCGAGGCGCTGATCGGATGCCGCACGGACAAGCTGTACATCGCGGGCATGTGGAACGCGCTGTATCAGGCGGCGACGCTGGTGCGGGAGCGCGGCTACTCGGGCGCGGACTTCCACCCGGACAACTGCCTGTACGTCGGTGGCGGCCTCAAGCGCGCCCAATTGCCGCCCGACTACCGGCAATTCGTGCACGATACCTTCAACATCCCGCCCGAGCGCGACTTCCAGAACTACTCCATGCAGGAGCTCAACTCCGGAATGCCGAAGTGCCGCAAGGGCAACCGGTACCACGTGCCGCCCTGGCTGGTGCCCTTCGTGCTGGACGAGTCGGGAGACACGCTGCTGCCGCACACATCCGGCGAGATCGAGGGCCGCGCGGCGTTCTTCGATCTGGCGCTGGACGGCCGATGGGGTGGGGTGATCACCGGCGACAAGGTCTCGCTGAGCCTGGACCCGTGCGCCTGCGGGAGCAAAGGGCCCTCGGTCCGGGACGACATCGTGCGTTACGCCGATCTCGCCGGTGACGACAAGATCGGCTGTGCGGGCACGGTCGACGCGTATGTGCGGGGGATCGTATGAGCACCATGGAATCCACTACTGTCGCAACTGATCACACAGTATCCGCTCCCTTCTTCCTGCGAGGTGAACTGGTAGAGGGAGCCGAGGCAACCCATCGATCCCGTGATCTCGGTGTGCGCTTCACGACCCCGCGCCTGGACCTCGACCGGGCGGTGTATCCGCGGCACGAGGTCCCGCCGCTGCTGAACGTCCCGCTCACGGAGATCATCGACTTCTTGGTGGAAACCGGAGTGCGACTGCGTGATCCGGACAATCCGTTCGTCGTCGACTGCATCGACCGGATGTCCTCCACCCATGTGCTGCCCCGCGCGGTGCTGGCCCGGCAGGTGAGCGGTGCGGCGGAATATCTGGATCGCCGGATGCTGATGGCCACGGTCGAGCAGAATTTCCCCGATCCCCGCGCGCTGGACGAGTGGATTCCCAAGCGGGACTTCACCGGCCGACGCAGCTTCGTGCGTGCTTTCGCGCCCCGCCTGGTGCACGTGCTGCCCGGCAATTCGCCGGGCGTCGCGGTGAAGTCGATCGCTCAGGGCGCGATGGTCAAGGCCGTCAATCTGTTCAAGATGTCCTCCAGCGATCCGTTCACCACCGTCGCGATCCTGCGCACGATGGCGGATATCGACCCACAGCATCCGATCGTCGCGTCGATGTCGGCGGCGTACTGGCGCGGCGGCGACGAGACCGTCGAGCGCGTGCTGTACCGTCCGCAGTACTTCGACAAGATCGTCGCCTGGGGCGGCGGCGACGCGATCGACAACGTGATCCGGTACCTCGGTCCCGGACTGCAACTGGTCTCCTTCGACCCCAAGACGTCGATCTCGATGGTCGGCCGGGAGGCGTTCGACACCGACCAGACCCTGCGCACCGCCGCGGAACTGGCCGCCGACGACGTCATGGTGCTCAATCAGGAAGCCTGTGTGGCAAGCCGTTTCGTCTTCGTCGAGGCGGATACCGATGCCGCGGACCGGTTCTGCGAACTGCTGCACGCGCGCATCGTCGCGCTGGCCGCCGCCTCCGGTGACATCCGCCCGCTCGCGGCGGATCTACGCGAGCAGATCGACACCCTGGCCATGCTCGACGACGAGTTCCGGGTCTGGGGCCACACCGACGGCAGCGGCGTGGTGATCCGTTCCGACGAGCCGGTCGACTTCCACCCGATCACCAAGACCGCCAACGTGGTCCGCGTCGAATCCCTCGAAGCGGCGACGCGATACGTGAACGTGGCGACCCAGACGGTCGGTTTCTACCCGTTCGACCGCATGGACGCCTACCGCGATCAGTTGGCAAGCGGCGGCGCCCAGCGCATCGTTCATCTGGGCGAGGCGGGGCCGAGCACGATCGGCAACCCGCACGATGCGATGTATCCCCTGCATCGCTTCGTGCACTGGATGGTGCACGAGGACGGGGCCCAGTAGGGCGGTGTGCGCGCCCGCGCCCGGGCGCGCACACCGCTCCACGCGGCAGTGATCCGACAGCGAACGCTCCGCCGCTCACCTGCGGTAATCGGTGGAGGCATGCGATCCACCGCCGGATCGGCGGTATGGTCCGTGATCGACGGCGACCGGACTGAAACGTGTGTCAGCGCTCGCGGCGCCGGGCCGATTCCGCCCCGGAAAATTGTCTTGTATGAGACCCTTGTCACATCGGTCAAACCAACCTACTGTGTGTTCAGTAGGTTTTCTCGGACGAAGGAGTTCGGTGTCCGGTCAGCGCGTACGTCCGTACGATTCGCTGCTCGCCAAGGGCGAGGAGCGGAAGTTGCGGATTCTCGCGGTCGCACAGCGACTGCTGGCACGCAACGGGTGGCGCTCGACCACGCTGGCGCAGATCGCGCGTGAGGCGGGTGTGAGCACCGCTGGGCTGTTGCACCACTTCGAATCCAAGGAACACCTGCTCCAGGCGGTGCTGGAAGTCCGTGACACCGACGACGAAATGCACGCCGACCGCGAGGGCGACATCATCGAAGGGGTGCGGCGCGCGGTCGGCCGGTTCTCCCGCTCACCCGATCTGATCGGCATGTACATCGTGCTGCTCGTGGAGAACTTGGACCCGGACGCGCCCCTGCGCGACCGGCTGTTCCAGCGATACCGTGCCGCGGTGGACACCGTCGCCGACGGTATCCGGCGCGGTCAGCGCGCCGGCCGGTACCGCACCGATATAGACCCCGCCGTCAAGGCTGTGGAGATCATGGCATTCATCAACGGGATGGAAATCTCATGGCTGCTCGACCCCTCGATACCGTTGAATCAGACGTTCACGGAGTACACCCGCTCACTGACGCGATCACTCATGCCCGTCGGCACCCCCTGAGGTACCGGATGGCGATCCTCGCCCCCACCGTGCTGGACGCGGTCCGATACACCGGCGGTTGGCTGTTCGATCGCGCGATGGCGGGATGGGAAGTCACCGTGGCTGTTTCGGACCCGGGGGATCCGACGCCGTTGCGCATCCTCGGCGCGCGGCTGGTGGAGTTGGAGCCCGCGCTCATCGCCCCGCCGCCTCGCGGCGGGACCATGTGGCCGCGCGAGATCGCGGTCGCCGGAACGATATACGAGACCGACCCCCGAATCCGTGACGGCATCCTGGCCAACCTCGACGACCACACCTGCGAGGTCATGCTCTGGGGCGGCTGCCCGGACGAACTGGACTGCCGCACAGGCTACGTCGAACACCGCCTGTCCGTAGCGGCCCGCGCGTTCAAGGCCCGCGCCCTGGCGGCAGCCCGCGTGGACGCGGACCAGATCCCCGCGATCGAATCGTTCCACCGCGGCGGTCCACTGGACCACCTGACCAAAGACCTGATCGAAGTAGGCTGAGCGACACGACATCCGGGGAGATCGCCGGTGATCCGGCGACGTCCCCAGTGTCGATGACGTGCCCGGTCGACCCCTGGCGGGTCGTCAGCCGGTATCCGCTGTAATCAACTGGGCGCCAGTGAATTCCCGCCGAGATCGATGGCCCGGGTCAGTCGGCGCATCCGCACGGCGAGCGCGGCGACATGCGCCGCCGCGGCACGGTCGGCGGTCGCGGCGTCCCCGATCTGGATCGCGTGCACGATCGCCGTGTGCTCGGCGACCGCGAATCGGCGTCCCTCCTCGTCCGACCACAGCCCCGAGTTGTACAGGTGCGCCTTGGCGTCGAGTCGGTGCAGTGCGTCGCTCAGCGCCCTGTTGGCCGCGAGATCGCGGACCGCGGTGTGGAATTCGAGGTCGCGCCTTGCCTCGCCGAGCGCGTCGGCCGGCTCGGCCAGGCGCGCCTGCTGCCCCTCGATCAGTGTGACCAGTCGCCGCACGTCCGATGCCGTCGCCTTCAGCGTCGCCTCTCGCGCCGCGTACCCGTCGAGCAGTTCCCGGACGGCGAGCACATCGGCGATCTCGCGTTCATCCACGTGGGCGACGCGCGCCCCGGCATGGGGGGTGTGCACCGCCAAACCGTCGGCCACGAGCCGCTGTACCGAGTCGCGCACCGGACTTCGGCTCACGTCGAGCTCGGACGCGAGGGCGGGGACGCTCAGCGGCGCACCGGGCCGCAGTTCGCCGGTGAAGATGCGGTCCAGCAGTTTCCGGTACACCGCCTCCCCGAGCAGGGCCTCCGAACCGCCGTCCACCAGCGCCGTCCTCTTCCCTCGTCCGGCTTCGACCGGCGCGCTCACGCCGTGGGGCCCGCGTAGTTGGCGGCGACCCGCTGGCGAAGGTACTCGGCGGCGGTGATCGGGGGATAGGCGCCGCGCGGCGGCGCGATCATCACATCGCGGTTGGCCTGGGCGAAGAACGGGATGGAATAGCGCGGCCCGGTGTATTCGCCCGCACCAGGCACGCGGACCCGGTGGAAGGTCGACAGCAGCGCGTCGTCGCTCCATCGCATGAGCATGTCGCCGATGTTGCAGGTGATCACGTCGTCGGACGGTACCACCGGAGTCCACTCCTGGGCGTCCGCCTCGCGGCCGGGGCAGACCTGCAGGCCGCCCTGCCCGTCCCGCTGGAACAGCAGTGTGAGGCAGTCGAAGTCGGTGTGCGCGCCCGCTCGCCAGGTGCCGGGCTGACCGCGCAACTGTTCGGGCAGTGCGTAGTAGTGGATCAGCCGCAGCGTCGACTGGTACTCGGCGGAGCCGGGATCGTGTGCGCGGGCGAAGAACTCGCGATCGAAGCCGAGCCGGTCGGCGAAGCAGGACAGCACCCACATCGCGAGCTCCCAGCACTGACGCTCGAACCCCAGCATGAAGTCCCGGAACCCCGGCATGTCCCGCTCGGCGGGCCACAGGCCGGCCATGTGCGGACGGGTGATCTGATACGACTCCTTCTGGTCCGGTGTGCCCACCGACGGGCGGACCTGGCTCGAGTACTCCCACCCCGCGTTGTTCGGCTTATCCAGCGGTAGTGCGGATTTGGCCGGCTCGGGCAGCGCGAAGAACTCCGCGGCCCGTGTGAACGCCGCGTCCACGAGACGCCGAGGGATCGAGTGATTCACCAGCTGGAAGAATCCGATCTCGGTGGCGGCGCGCCACAGCTGATCGGTGATCTCGCCGCGCCGCGCCTCCCGGTCGGTCAGGTCGATCCGCGGGATGCTGCGCGCGGTCTCGACTCCCGGGCCGCCCATCCGGCTTTCCAGGGTCAGCTCCCGCATGCGGTACTGCTCGGTCATCGTGTGTCTGCTCCTGTCGGGCAAGGGGTTCGAAGTCAAGGGCGGGCGCCGAGCACCCGGGCGGCCTCGCGGTCGGCGCCGACGGGCGCCGTGCCGCGCTTCATACCGGCCAGCTTGGCCTGTAGGTGCGCGGCGACGGTGATCGGTGGGTAGGCGTCCGCACCGGGCTCCACGGTGCCGGGCAACGGCTCGATCACCGCGTCGTGGTTGCCGTCGAAGAAGAAGGCCGCGGACCGGCGGCGTTCGATCCGGCCGTCGACCACCGGCGGGTCGACGCGGTGCAGCGTGGATATCCACCGGTCGTTCGTCCAGCGCGCGAAGGCGTCGCCGAGGTTCACCAGGAAGGCCCCCGGGGCGGGCATGACGGGGTGCCACACGGCATCCGGTCCGAGTACCTCCAGACCCGCGACGCGATCGGCCCACAGGACGGTCAGGATCCCGAAGTCGGTATGCGCGCCCATCCCGGTGAGCGGCCCGTCCACTTCGATCGCGCCCGGGGCCAATGCGTAGTTGTTCATCTTGAGGGTGTCGATGGAGTGGTCGACGAGGTCGTCGAAATGGTCCGGGCCCACTCCCAGCGCGTCCGAGCAGGCGCGCAGCAGCGCCCGGGACAGGTCACGCACCTCGCGCATGTATGCCTGCACGGAAGCGCGGAATCCTGGCGTCTCGGGCCAATGGTTGGCCGGGTAGTCGGCCTCGGGCAGATCCAGCCCGGGATAGGCGTCGGCCTCGGTTCCCACGGTGAACGCCTCGTAGAAGTCGTTCATCCGATTCGCCGGAGCCACACCGAGACTCATACTCAGCGACTCCGATTTCGGTGGCGTGTAACCGCGATTCACGCCCGGCCTGTTGAGCAGGCGCTTGGCCTGGGGTGGCGCACCGAAGAAGCCATCGATCGCCCCGGCGAGCCCGTCGATCGCGGACGTGGGCACGCCGTGCCCGACGATCTGGAGGAAACCGACTGTGCGGCAGGCATCGTCGATGCTCGCCGCGACCGCCGCGCATGCCGGGTCGGTCGCGGCCGACCTCGCCGGGGTGAGATAGGGCGTGAGGTCGACGGTGGGGATGACGAAATCGTCTCCCGCAGTGGTGGAATCGCTCATCGTGCACCTCCCGAGCTGTGCCAGCGCCCGACCGCGAGCCGGGACACCGTGGAAAAAGCGACGAAGACGACCACGCCGAACACCGCGGCCAGCACGATCGCCGCGATCAGATCGGTGGAGCGCAACTGCGCCCGGTAGTCGTCCATCAGGGTGCCGATGCCCGGCTGGCCCTGCGCGAAGAACATATCGCCGATGATGGCCCCGATGATCACCTGGCCGGACGCGATCCGCAGCCCGGTCAGGATCGAGGGCGATGCCGCGGGCAGCTCGAGCCGGACGAGGCGCCGCAGGCGGGACGCGCGTCCCAGCGTGAACAGCTCGTGCAGGCCCGGGTCCACGGAGCGAAATCCGAAGTGGGCGTTGGTGATGATCGGGAACAACGCGATCATCACGCACACCGCGACCCGCGAGGTGGTGCTGTAACCGAACCACAGGCCCAGCAGCGGTGTGATCGCGAGGATCGGGACCACCTGCAACACAACGGCATACGGGAAGATCACACGCTCGAGCCACCATGCCTGACTCATCAGCGAGCCGACGGCGGTCCCGATCACGGCGGCCACCACGAACCCGATCCCGGCCACCTTCGCGGTCACGCCCAGCGCGACGAGCATGGGGTGAAGGTGCGCGGGATCGAGCAGCGATTGCGCGAGCACTGTATGTGGAGCCGGTAGGAGGAACCGGCGCTGCGGGCTGAGCACCAGATAGGACACGATGTACCACAGCCCGATTCCCGCGGCCACCGCGGCGACGGCCACCGATCCACGCCCGAATCGGACGGCGAGCCGCCGCGGCGGCGAAGTAGCCTGTGCGACTTGGGTGATCGGAAGATCCAGTACGGCACTCATACTTTCACCTCGCGGCTCCTCGGCTCCGGCATGACCGCCGGGGCCACTGTGCTGGTTGTTCGCCGCCTCATGCCTTCACCTCGCTGGCGCTCGGCTCTGGCGTGACGGCTGGGGTGATCATGTTGGTTGTTCGCTCGCTCATACCTCTGCCTCGCTGACACTTGCCTCCGGCATAACCGCAGGGGGACAGTCTTCGTTGTTCGCGCACTCATGCCTTCACCTCGCTGACATCTGCCTCCGGCATGACCGCCGGGGCGATTGTGTTGATGGTTCGCGTACTGTGTCCGCTCTGGCCCGGCTGCGCACCGGCGAGAGTGCGGGCTCCGCCGTGTTCATCGCTGCGCTCGCTCATGCGACACCCCGTAGCAGTCCCGAGATCCGCGCGACGGTGTCCGTGTACTCGGGCGCGAACCGCAATTCGGTGCCCGATGGTCTGCCCGCGCCCCTAGGCCGCGGTAGGTCGACCTCGATCTCGGCCGCGATCCGCCCGGGGCGTGCCGACATCACGACCACCCGATCGGCGAGCAGCACCGCCTCGGAGACGGAGTGGGTCACGAACACCGTGGTGAAGCCGCCGCGCTCGCACAGGCCCAGCAGTTGCAGTTGCATCTGCTGCCGGGTGAGTTCGTCGAGCGCGCCGAAGGGCTCGTCGAGAAGCATCAACTCGGGCTCGAGGGCCAGCGCGCGGGCCAGCGACACCCGCATGCGCATGCCGCCGGAGAGCGCCTTGGGCAACTGGTCGGCGAAGTCGTCCAAACCGACCGCGGCCAATGCGGCATCGACCCGCGTTCGGCGGGCGGCGGCCGGTATCCCGGCGAGCTCGACCAGTAGAGATGCGTTGCGGCGCACCGAGGCCCAGGGCAAGAGCGTCGGCTCCTGGAAGATGAAGGCGACCGACGATGTGCCCACGGCGACCGCGCCGGCGGACGGTCGCTCCAACCCGGCGGCGAGGCGCAGCAGGGTGGACTTGCCGCAGCCCGAAGGCCCGACGATCGCGACGAACTCGCCGTGGCGCACCGACAGCGACACCGACGACAGTGCGGTGGTCCCGGTGGGGTAGGTCATCGACACCTCGTGGAACGACACCTGGTCGTCCGCTTTCAGGTACCGCGCGTCGACATCGCCGAGCGTGTCGATCAGCGGGGCGAAGGATGGCAAGGGAACCTCCGATATGGGAACGATCTGTGGGCAGATTCGGCTCTCGATGTGCCTTCAGGCTCTCAATTGCATGTAATCGGTGTGCATACCGTGCTGTGAATATCTTGTTACATGCACCTCCTTGTCTTGTGGACTATCGCTCGGTGCGCGACCGTGTAGTCGTCCCCGGCGCCGTCGGCCTGCCCGGGCCGCCGCGCACGCGACCACTCCCGGTCCTTCGATCCCACGTCCGATCCCGTTGCAGGAGAACAGATGTCCCCCTTTCACGCCCGTCTCGCGCGCCGCGCGGCCACCCTCGCCACCGCGCTGACCGCCGGCGCCTGCACCCTCACCGCGTGCGGCTCGTCGACCACCCCCGCTCCGGCGGTCTCGCTCGCCCCGGCGCCCGCCGCGCAGCGCCTCGCCGGCCTCTGCCCGGGCACGCTCACCGTGCAGTTGCAGTGGCAGCCGCAGGCGGACATGGGTGGGATGTTCCAGCTGCTCGGACCGGACTACACGGTGGACACCACCACCAAGTCGGTCACGGGAACTCTGGTGGCCCAGGGGAAGGACACCGGGATCAAGCTGCGACTGAAGTCGGGCGGTTCCGCGATCGGATTTCAGTCGGTCGCGTCCCAGATGTACGTCGACTCGTCGATCGACCTCGGACTGGTGCACGGAGACCAGATCGTCGCCGCGAGTTCGGATCAGCGGGTCGTCGGCGTCACGCCGCTGCTGACGCACAATCCGGCGATCCTGATGTGGGATCCGGCCAAACACCCTGGCCTCACCCTGCGCGGGCTCGCCGCGTCGCACGCCACCGTCGTGGTGTCCAAGGAGCAGACATTCCCGACCTGGCTGCTCGCCAAGGGCTACGTCAAGAACTCGCAGCTCGACACGAGCTACGACGGCAGCCCCGCCCGGTTCGTGGGCGATTCGTCGATCGTGCAGCAGGGTTACGCGGACGCCGAGCCGTGGGAATACGAACACAGCATCTCGGCGTGGAACAAGCCCGTCGCCCACGGTCTCCTCTCGGAGCTGGGCTTCGACCCGTACGCGTCCAATGTGTCCGTCCGGGCGGACCGGCTCGCGCAGCTGACGCCGTGCCTGAAGAAGCTGGTGCCGATCGTGCAGCAGGCGGACGCCGACTTCGTCACGTCGCCGACGGCTACCGACAAACTGATCGCCGACGTGGTGGCGAAGGACCCGACCTACTCCACGTACTCGCTCGCCGAGGCCGAGTACGCGTCGGGAGTTCTGAAGTCCGAGAACCTCATCGCGAACGAGAACGGCTCGGTCGGCACGTACGATCCGGCGCGTGTGCGCGCGTTCGTGACCGATCTCGCGCCGCTGCTCGCCGCGCAGGGCGCCAAGGTGGACCCGAAGCTCGACCCCGCCGCGCTGTTCGACTCCCGGTTCGGCGATCGCTCGATCGGCCTGCGGTGAGGCCCCTCACGCTGCGGCGCAACGCCGCCCAGGTCCACACCATCTCCGGCGCGACCGTGTGGACCGGAACGGCTTGGCGCCCGCACGTCGACGTACTGATCGCGGGCGGGCTCGTCACCGACGTTCGCGACCACGTTCCCGACCTCGCCGGACCGGGTGTGCTCGACGGGGCCGGTGGTCACCTCGTCCCCGGCTTCGTCAACACCCACACCCACCTCCAGCAGTCACTGTGCCGCGGTGTCGGCGAGGGCCGACCGCTGCTGGAGTGGCTGCTCGCGGTGGGCGAGGCCATGAACGCGGTGACCCCCGAGCGTGCCTACATCGCCACCGTGGCCGCCGCGCTCGAGGGCCTGCTGTCCGGTACGACGACCCTCGTGGAACACATGTGGCCGCACCCCTCGCCCGATGTGCACGACGCCGTCCTCGCCGCGCTGTCGGACGTCGGTGTGCGCGCCGTCCTCGGAAGGGGCATCGCCGACCGCGAGGATCCCACTCGCCGTTGGGGTTTCGACCCACGCCTGATGCAGCCGCTGGATACCGCACTAGCCGACGTCGACCGGCTCGCCGCGACTGCCGGCGATCGCGTCACGCTGGGCCTGGCCGTCCCGAACCCCCGCTCGCTGACGGTCGAGGGCATGCGCACCGCGGCCGCATTCGCCCGGGACCGCGGCCTCACGGTGATGATCCACCTGTCGGAGACCGGCACCGACGACGCGATGTGCCGCGAGCACGCCGGCATGTCCGCGATCGACTACCTGGCCGAGGGCGGTCTGATCGACGAGCGCCTGCTCGCCGTGCACGGCGTCGAACTAGACGCGCACGCACGCCGTGCCCTGTCCGCCGGGGGCGCCGCCGTCGCGTGGAATCCGGTGTCCAACATGCGACTCGGATCCGGAGTCGCCCCCGTGCGTGAGCTGCTCGCCGATGGCGTCCAGGTCGGATTGGGCGTCGACGGCGCCGGATCCAACGACCGCCAGGACATGCTGGAGACGCTGCGCGCGGGGGCCTACGTCCAACGCGCCCACGCCCGCCGAGCCGACCTGTTCGACACAGCGTCGATGCTCGCGATCGCCTGCGACGGTGCGTCCCGGGCACTGGGCCTGCCCATCGCACCCACACCAGGCGGTGTCACCGCCGGCCGCCTGGCCGACCTGACCCTGCTCCGCTTCGACCGCGACTTCGCCTGCCTCCCGATGACCGACCCCGGAGCGACGCTACTGACCTGCGGCACACCACGAATCGTGGACACCGTACTGGTGGGTGGCGATATCGTGATCACCAACGGCCACAGCACCCGGATCGACGTCGACGCACTGACCGCAGCCCTGCTCGCACTCGACCCTGTCGCCGCGCACCCTGGAGGATGAGCACGGAACTGTGACCCCGTTCGGCTGTCCGCTCCTACCGCGTTCACCACTCGCGGCCAGAGATCAACTCCTCCGAATCCGCATCCTGAAAACCATAGGCACGGGCCACGAACCAGAAATCCTCACCTATATCCTCACGAGCCACAGTATCGAATTCACTACCCGCCGAATCGAACTCGCCCTCGAGCGCGTTGAACTCCTCGGTAGCGGCCTGGGTGAGCACATACAACCCGGCCAGATCAGCCGGCCGCTCGTCCTCGATCCGCTCGCACAACTCCAGCAGAATCGCCCTACCCCGATCCACCAGATGATCGGGATAGTAGCTGTCCTCGTAGAGAATTCGGAGAAAACGATGCGCAGTCACCTGCTGATTACTGATCGGCATGACACCCTGTCCCAGGACTTCGATTCGACCACCGGATCATTCCACCTCCTGCACACAGGGACCACGGATTATCGCCACGTGTGGGACCCCGCCGTCAGCTCGGACCCGGCAGGACCTTGCCCGCCGGCAGTCTGCGACCAGCGGCCGGGCCCGGTCCGCGACCGCCCAGCTCAGTGGCGGCCGCGGACCTGTGCTCGGTATTCGGATCTGGTTGTCGCTCAGTCTGTCTCGAATGCGCGGGCTGCTTCTCGTTGCAGGTCGCTGTAGGTTTCCTTGCCGACGCTGATGGTCACGCTGTCGATGGTGCCGCCGGTGAAGGTTCCCGGGCTCGTGTACTGCTGGGACACGTTGTCGCCGCTGTCGTAACCGACGGACAGACCGTCACCGGCCAGGGTGAACTTGCCGGTCTGGGCGCGCATCGGACCGGTGGCGACGGCCTTGTCGTCGATGTAGAGCGTTGTGGTGCCGAGGGATTCGCCGTTCGGGCCGGGCTTGTCGCCCTTGACGAATTCCATCCCGAGGGTGTGCTTGCCGGCCGGCACGGGTGTCGAGGACGCGAAGTCCTGCTCGGGCGGGATTCCGAGGAAGTTGTAGACGTAGTGCAGCGTGCCGTCCTTGATGAACAGCACATGCCCGCCGAACCGGGAGCCGTGCGCGAAGATCACCCCTTGCGACTGCGGGGTGGTCTCGACGTCGGCGACGATTTTGTAGGACTTGCCGCGGATATTGACCGCCACGCCCTCGGGAACCGGTGAGGTCCCCGGATAGTAGACGTATGTGTCTCGTGGCGGCTCACTTTGCGGCCGCTCGACGGACAGGAGTTCGGCCGCGGTGCGGTCGTCGAGGGGCAGGACGAAGTTGTCCTTGGCCTCTTCGTTCCAGGCGTTGATCAGCTCCTTGAGCTTGTCCGGGTTCTGGTCGGCGAGGTTCTTGGACTCGGAGCGGTCCTCGTCGACGTGGTAGAGCTCCCACTTGTCCTGGTCGAAGTGTCCCTTGTCGCTGATGGCCGCGTGTACCGCCGAGGCTTTCCAGCCGCTGTCCCAGATGCCGCGGGTGCCCAGCATCGCGTAGTACTGGCGTTTTCGGGTGGTCGGTGCGTCGGCGTCATCGAAGCTGTAGCGCATCGAGACGCCGTTGAGCGGGTATTGCTTGACGCCGTTGAACTCCTCCGGCATCTTGACACCGACAGCGTCGAGGATGGTGGGCACGATGTCGATCGCGTGATGGTATTGGTGGCGGATCTGGCCTTTGGCTTTGATTCCTTTGGGCCAGTGGACGATCATCGGGTCACACGTGCCGCCGGAGTATTCGGAGTAACGTTTGAACATTTTGAACGGGGTGGAGAAGGCCGCGGCCCAGCCGGTCGGGTAGTGGTTGTAGGTGGCCGGTGTGCCGAGTTGGTCGAGCAGTTTCATGTTCTCGGCGAGATCGTCGGGGTAGCCGTTGAAGAACTTGTTCTCGTTGACCGATCCGTCGGGTGATCCTTCACCGGACGCGCCGTTGTCGGCGCAGTAGAAGATGAGGGTGTTGTCCATTTGGCCGGTCTTGTCCAGGTGGTCGAGTAGTCGGCCGACCTGCGCGTCGGTGTATTCGGAGAAGCCGGCGAAGACCTCGGCCATCCGGGAGAACAGCCGCTTCTCGTCGTCGTTCAGGGTGTTCCACGGCCGCACCGCGTCGGTGGGCACCGCGACGTCCTTGGGCAATGGGTTGAGTTCGGTGAGGGCGGTGCCCTTGGGCATGATGCCCTTGTCGATCATGCGGTTCAGCACCCAGTCACGGTATGCCTCGTAGCCGTCGTCGAACTGGCCTTTGTATTTGTCGGCCCATTCGGTGGGGACCTGATGCGGTGCGTGGTTCGCACCCGGGCAGAACCACATGTACCAGGGCTTGGAGGGATTGGTCGAGTTCTGATCCGCCAGCATTTTGATGGCGTTGTCGGCCAGGTCCTTCGACAGGTGGTATCCCTGTTCGGGGCTGTAGGGCTGGTCGATGAACCGGTTGTCCTCGACCAGGTCCGGGTAGTACTGGTTGGTCTCGCCGCCGAGGAAGCCGTAGAAGCGGTCGAACCCCTTCTGCACCGGCCATTCCGATTTGCTGCCACCGCTCGAGACGTCTTCCTCGGGCACGTTGTGGTCCTTGCCGACCCAGAACGTGCTGAACCCGTTGGCCTGCAGAACCTGCCCGATCGTCGCGCACTGCGCGGGCAGGCGCGAGGCCGAACCGGGGAATCCGGTCGCGCCCTCGGTGATCGACGCGAACCGGTTCACGTGGTGATTGCGGCCGGTCAGCACACAGGACCGGGTGGGCGAGCACAGCGCGGCGGTGTGCCATTGGCTGTAGGTCAGGCCGTTGTCGGCCAGCTTCTGCGCGTTCGGCATGTTGATCCGGCCCCCGTAGGGCGACCATGACGCCATTCCGGTGTCGTCGTACAGGATCACCAGCACGTTCGGTGCCCCGTCGGGGGCCTTCTTCAGCTCGAACGGCTTCCAGTCCTGCGTGGAGTCGCGGACGTCGAGTTCGATCTTGCCGTCGAAACCGTCGTTGATCCCGGTGCCGTAGCCCGGCGGGCCGTCGCTGTCCGAGCTACCACAGGCGGCCAGCAGCGGGCCCGCGACCGCGGCGCCCGCGCCAGCCGCCGCGATTCCGCGCAGCATCCCGCGCCTGGACACCTTGTCGCCCGATGTCCGCTGCTCCGCGCCGGACCCGACCTCTGGGTTCTGATCACTGCCGCTCGGCTTCATAACCGCAGGCTAACGGGCAGCTAACGCAATTCGGCCGAGCCACACCGGCGGACCACGCTGCAAGTCAGCGATCGGGCAGGGAACCGGCAGACTCAACGCTTTTCTGGCGATGCGAACGCCGATCCCGTGCTGTGTCGGGGCAGGGGAACGGCGGAATGATCGCCACGTGCGATGACGGGTTCAGCTCAGATCCAGCAGGACCTTCCCCACCGCCCGCCCGTCCGCGACCAGACGCAGAGCCTGCGCGGCCTGGTCGAGCGGGAACACCGCGCCGATGTGCGGCCGGGCCTGCCCGGTGGTCAGCAGGGCGCGGAGTTCGTCCTCGTTGCGGTGGAATTCGGTGGGGTCCAGGTCTTGGAACTGGAAGCCCAGGATTTGGATGCTCTTGACCAGGACCAGGTTCAGGGGGATGCGGGGGATCGTCCCGGAGGCGTAGCCGATGGTGACGAAGCGGCCGCCTCGGCGGAGGGCGCGGAGGGCGGGTTCGGACAGGTCGCCGCCTACCGGGTCCAGGACGGCGGCGGCGCCGTCGGGTAGGGCGGTGCGTAGCGCCGAGCGCAGGGTTTGCGCTGGAGTCGTGTCGGGGGTCGCGGGGCGGTAGTTGATGAGTTGGTCTGCGCCGCAGGACTTTGCGGCGTCGAGCTTTTCCTGGGACGAGGCCACCGCGGTGACCGTCGCGCCCAGGCAGCGGGCCAACTGGACTGCCGCCAGGCCCACGCCGCTGCCGGCGCCGAGCACGATCACCCGATCGCCCTCACGGACCCGGGCGACCGACCGCAGCGCGTGATACGCGGTGCGGTAGGCCACTCCGAACGCGACGGCGTCGCGGTCGTCTATCCCGTCCGGGATGCGGGACAGGGATGCGGATTTCGTCACCACCTGTTCGGCGAAGGCGCCGTACAGGCCGGTGCCGGTGACTCGGTCGCCGGGGGCGAATTCGTCGACCCCGTCTCCGAGTTCATCTACGACGCCGGCGAATTCACTGCCTGGTACGAACGGTGGCGGCACGCTGATCTGGTACTTGTTCGCCAGAACGAGCACGTCGGGAAAGTTCACCGCCGCGGCGGTCACCCGCACCCGCACCTGCCCTGGTTCGGGGACGGGTGCGGGGAGATCTTGTACGGCAACGACTTCCGGGTCGCCGTAGCCGGGGCAGACCGCCGCGCGCATTCAGCGTCCCTGCCAGACCGGTGTGCGCTTCTCGACGAATGCGCGGGCGCCCTCCTTGGCGTCCTGGCTGCCGAACACCGTCTGATGCCAGTGCGGCGTGCGCTCGGTGGCGGCCGCGGCGTCGGTCACCCCGACGCGCACGAGTTCCTTGATCGCGGCCAGGCTCAGCGGGGCGTTCGCGGCGATCCGCTCGGCCATCGACAACGCCGCGGACGCAACCTCATCCGGCTCGGCGACGACGTTGACCAGGCCGAGCTGATAAGCCCGCTCGGCGGTGATCGGGTCACCGGTCATGGCGATCTCGAGGGCGACGTGCATCGGGATCCGGGTGCCCAGGAACGTGCCGCCGCCGCCCGGGTACAGTCCGCGCTTCACCTCGGGCAGGCCGAATTTCGCGGCGCTGGAGGCGACGATGACATCACAGCTCATCAGCAGTTCCAGACCGCCGCCGACCGCCGTGGCATTCGCCGCGCCGACCACCGGAATCCCGGTCTTGCCCTGGCCCAGACGGTGATACGCGGCGGCCTCCGGGGTGTCGCCGCCAAGATCTCCACCGTCGGCGAACGCCTTGAGGTCCATGCCCGCGCAGAAGGCGCGGTCGCCGGTGCCGGTGATCAGCAGCGCGCGGATCTCCACATTCTGCTCGGCCTCCAGCAGCGCTCCGCCGATGCCGCGAATCACCTGGCCGTTCAGGGCATTGCGTGCTTCGGGACGGTTGATGCGGGCGGTGAGGACCGCGCCGTGGCGCTCGACGATCAGTTCATCCGACATGGCGATACTCCGTTGTCTCGGCGAGTTCGGCCGCCGATCGCATGGTGTCGACCACGACCGGACCGAACGCTTCCAGTTTCACATCACCCTTCGCCCGCTGGTAACCGCGTTCCAGCACGATGGCCAGCTTCCACTTGGCCAGGATCAGGTAGTAGTCGATATCGTCCACCTGACGCCCGGACACCTCGGCGTAGTGCGCGAGAATCTGCGAGCTCGAGGGCATGTACTGCATATTGGCATACCCTCGGTTCGCCAGCGCCGGGTCGCTGGTGTCTTCCGGCCAGCCCTGCAGCATCCAGCCCAGATCCAGTTTGGGGTCGCCGACGGTGCCCATCTCCCAGTCCACCAGCGCCGCGAGCTTTGCCGGACCGCCGTGGCGGAACATGACATTGGCGAACTGATAGTCGCCGTGCATGATTCCCGGAATGTAGTCCAGCGGCCGATTGGTACGCAGCCATTCGGTGGCCTCGGCCATCCCGTCGAGGGTGCGGGAACCGTCGATCTTGGCGTAGAAGTCCAGCCAGCGGGCCACCTGACGCTCGTGATACCCATCGGGGCGGCCCAGATCCTGCAAACCCTTCGCGCGCCAATCGACCCGGGACAGCAGCGCGATGCCCTCGGCGAGTTGGTAGCCCAGTCCCGCGCGCGCGGCGTGATCGGAGGCGAACGGCTCGGGCCAGACGCCGTGATTCTCCATCGGCGACCAGCCGTCCACGAAGCCCATCAGGTAGAAGGTGCGGCCCAGGACGGACAGGTCGGTGCAGGCGGCGATGGCCGCGGTGTGCGGCACGTCGGTGCCGTCCAGCGCCTCGATGATGCGCCATTCGCGCAGGATCCCGGCGTCGCGCTCGGCCGGGGCGGATACCGGCGGAATGCGCAGCACGCTGGTGTGATCGCCGCGGGTGATCACGTAGATCTCGTTCTGGGTGCCGCCGGACAGGAAGCGTTGCTCGATCGGCGCACCCGCGCCGGGCAGGCCGGCGGCGTCCATCCACGCGCCGAGGCGGGTGGTGTCGAGTGTCGGAGTGGTGCTGATGGTCACTGGTTACCTACTTCGTGCTCGAGGAACTGGGCGTACTTCTCCTGGGCCTGCTCACGCAGCCGGGGCATCCAGCCGGTCGGCCACATGTCGTCGGTGGGCCGGTAGTCGCGCAGTACCTGCTTGGCGACCGTGCCCTTGTGCACCTCGGTGGGTCCGTCGGCCAGGCCCATGACGGCCGCGCCGTGCACCATCCCGAAGAACGGCATCTCGTTGGTGACACCGAGCGCGCCGTGCACCTGCATTGCGCGCCAGGCGATGTCGTGCAGCACGGTCGGCATGACGACCTTCACCGCGGCGATGTCCTTGCGCACCTTCTTGTAATCGTTGTACTTGTCGATCTCCCACGCGGTGTACAGCACGAACAGCCGGAACTGCTGGAGCTGAGCGTAGGAGTCGGCGATGTAGCCCTGCACGAATTGCTTGTCCGCCAAACGGCTTCCGGCCGTCTCGCGGCTCAGCGCCCGCTCGCACATCATGTCGATCGCCTTGCGAGCCAGGCCGATGGTGCGCATGGCATGGTGAATTCGCCCGCCGCCCAACCGGGTCTGGGCGATCACGAACGCCTGCCCCTCGCCGCCCAGCAGCGCCCCTGCGGGCACCCGCACGCCGTCGTAGTGGATCAGCGCGTGCTGGCCCTCGTTGTCGGGCTCGCCGTAGAGGCCGACGTTACGCACAATCTTGATACCGGGGGTGTCCGCGGGCACCAGGAACATCGACATGCCCTGGTACGCGCTGACATCCGGGTTCGTGACCGCCATGACGATCAGGAACGCGGCGGTCGAGGCGTTGGAGGAGAAGAACTTCCAGCCGTCGATGATCCAGTCGTCGCCGTCTCGCCGGGCGCGCGTGGTGAACTGGGTCGGGTCCGCGCCGGCCTGCGGCTCGGTCATCGAATAGCAGGAGAACAGCTCCCCGTCCAGCAGGGGGCGCAGGTAGCGCTCCTTCTGCTCGGGCGTGCCGTAGTGGGCGATGATCTCGGCGTTGCCGGTGTCGGGGGCCTGACAGCCGAAGACGATCGGCGCCCAGGACGAGCGCCCCAGGATCTCGTTGAGCAGCGCGAGCCTCAGCTGCCCATATCCTTGTCCGCCGAGATCCGGGCCCAGATGTGTCGCCCACAGCCCTTGTTCCCGCACGCGCTCCTTCAGCGGATCGATGGCCTTGCGCCGTCCGCCGTCCAGTGGCACGAACTGCAGATGTGGAAACGCCAGATCCAGCGGCTCCACCTCTTGTCGCACGAACTCATCCGCCCAGTCCAGCTTTGCCTGATATGCCGGATCGGTCTCGAAATCCCAAGCCATTGCGCCTCCTCTTTGACAATGAGAATATTCTTCTCGTGAATCAGAACGCAATTCTTGATCCGAAGGACCGCTTCCACCTGGGGATCGTCACGACCGACCCGGACGCGACGGCCGCGATGCTGACGAGCGTGCTCGGCTACGAGTGGGGGATCACCGTGGGCAACGCGGTGGAGGTCACCGGTCCGGACGGGGTGCACACGGTCGAGTTGTCGTGCGCGTTCTCGGTGACCGAACCTCGGCTCGAGGTCGTGCGCGCGGTCGCGGGCACGCTGTGGGAGCCGGTGCCCGGCAGCGGGATTCACCACCTCGGATACTGGTCGGACGATGTCACGGCCGACACCGCCGCGCTGCGCGAACACGGCTGGGACCTCGAGGCCGGCCGGGTCATGCCCGACGGGAAGCTTTTCTTCGCCTTCCTGTCCGGCGCCCAGGGCTTCCGGGTGGAACTGGTGGATCGGCGGGCGCAGGCCGGGATGAGCCAGTGCTGGGCCCCGGTGGCCGGTCGATAGCGACGAACCCCTACGGATCGAGGAGTGGAAATGACCGAAGTGGGCATCGTGACCGGCGGTGGTCGCGGTATGGGCTTCGCCTGTGCGCAGAGGGTCGCGGCGATGGTCGACGTGTTGCTACTGGTCGATCTCGACGCGTCGGGCGCCGCGGCTGCCGCCGAGCGGCTCGCCGGTGAGGATCATCGGGCAACGATCGAACCCGTGGCCATCGACATCACCGATGCCGAGGCGCTGGACCGGCTGGCGGCGCGTGCGAGGGAACTCGGCACGCTCCGAGCGGTCGCACATGCCGCCGGAATCTCGCCGAGCATGGCGGACTGGCGGCGCATCTTCACCGTGGACCTGGTGGGTACCGCGCTCCTGGCGCAGGCCCTGCGCCCGCTGGCCGGACCGACCACGGCCACAGTGTGTTTCGCCTCGATGGCCCCACTCCTGGATCCCGCCACCCCGGACCCGGCCGCGCTGGCGGTGCTGGACGATCCGCTGGACGAGAAGTTCCTCGACCGGCTGCACGATGTGCTCGGCGTGGCCCTGGAGGACACGGGCATGGCCTACGGCTGGGCCAAGCGCGGCGTCCACCGGTTCGTCCAGCGCGAGGCGGTTCGGCTGGGCCCCGCCGGCGCCCGCATCTGCTCGGTCTCGCCCGGCATCATCGACACCCCGCAGGGGCGTCAAGAGGCCGCTGAGCATGCCGGCATGGCCCGTCTGGTCGAGGCCACGCCGCTGAGCCGCACGGGCAGGGCGGACGAGGTCGCGGCGGTCGTCGCATTCGCCCTGTCCTCGGAGGCCAGCTTCCTCAACGGTATCGATCTGCTGGTCGACGGCGGGGTGTACGCCGCCCTGCGCAGTAGGGCCGAGTAAGCCCGACAAGTCGGTTGCGCATGCGGCGCCAGCCGGTCCAGCGCCTCGGCGTCGGTGATGTCGATGGCCAGGGGTTCGATCGTGGCCTGGTGATTCTTCCTGGTGACCGGCGCGGTGCGGTTGAAGGCTGGACCGGCAGCCTGGCTTGGGCCGAGGAGTCACCGCCGGTCGTCCGGTGCGAGAGACCGAGCAAATCGGCGGCGACAGGTCGGGCGTTACCCGGGTGTATCTCAGAGTATGGGAGGCATATCCTTGTATATGGACTTTCCGGTGTGGGGCCGCGCAAGATGCCCCTGACGAAGGGAGATCTCGTGACCAAATACACGCACGGCCATCACGAATCGGTACTGCGTTCGCATCGTCGGCGCACCGCCGCCGACTCGGCCGCGTACCTGCTGCCCCATCTCGACTCGGGCGCCTCGCTGCTGGACATCGGCGCCGGACCCGGAACGATCACGGTCGATCTCGCCACCCGGGTGGGGAGGGTGACGGCGACCGAGATCGGCGACGCCGAGCTGGCCCTGTCGCGGGACCTGGCCGCCGAACGCGGGGCGTCCAACATCGAATTCAGCGTCCAGGACGTTCATGCGCTGACCTTCCCGGACGGCGCGTTCGACGTCGTGCACGCTCATCAGGTGCTCCAGCACGTGGCCGATCCGGTTGCGGCCCTGCGGGAGATGGGGCGGGTGACCCGCCCGGAGGGCCTGGTCGCCGCCCGGGACGGCGACTACGCCGGATTCATCTGGTGGCCACTGCTTCCCGAGCTGGACGAATGGCTTCGGTTGTACCGCACGGCGGCTCGCGCCAACGGCGGCGAGCCCGACGCCGGCCGCCGCCTGCTGACCTGGGCCCGGTCCGCGGGCCTCACCGACGTCACGGCGACCTCGTCCACCTGGTGCTACTCCACTCCCGAATCGCGGGACTGGTGGGGCGGCATGTGGGCCGAGCGCGTCACCGATTCGGCCCTGGCCCGCCAGCTGGTCGACAGCGGCCTCGCGACAACGGCCGACCTCCAGCGCATCAGCGCCGCGTGGCGAGCGTGGGCCGACGCCGAGGACGGCTGGATCTCGCTGGTGCACGGCGAGATCATCGCGCGGATTCCGGCCGTCTGACGCTACCCTGAGGGGCACCCGCCGAGCGCGATGATCACCAGGGCGGATGGTTGTCCACGAAAGAGGGCCGCCATGACATTCCATATCCCGGTCATCGATATCTCGCCCTATGTCGGTGCAGGTTCGGCGGACGAGCGGGCCGCCGTCGCCCGCGCGGTCGACGAGGCGGCGTGCACCGTCGGATTCATGCAGATCACCGGGCATGGGGTATCCGATCCGGTGCTGGAAAAGTTCGCCGCGGCGATGGATTCGTTCTTCGCGCTGAACCTGGAGGCCAAGAAGGCATACCGCACACCACCGGAGATCAACCGAGGATATTCGCCACCCAAGAGCGAAAGCCTCAGCCTGAGCCTGGGAGTGACGTCGGCCAACCGGATGAACGACTTCTTCGAGGCGTTCAACATCGGCGCCGCCGCATCCGACTACCCAGGAGTGGACCTCCCGGCAACCGACTACGCGGAAAACCTGTGGCCGCAACAAACTCCCGGACTTCCGCGCACCCGTACAAGCGTATTTCGCCGAGGCGACACGAGTGTCCCGCACCCTCACCACCGTCTTCGCCGACGCCCTGGACCTACCGCCCGGCTATTTCGACGACTTCGCCAACCACTCGCTCGACGTATTGCGCATGAACAACTATGCGCTCCCGCCGGGAACCGTCGACCCGGACGGCGACTTGGTGGGAATGGGGGAGCACACCGACTACGGCATCGTGACCGTACTGTGGGCCGATCGAGTCCCCGGCCTAGGTCCTCGGCGCCGAGGACCACTGGCACGACGTCCAGCCCGCCGACAACGCCCTCCTGATAAACCTCGGCGACCTGATGTCCCGCTGGACAAACGAACGCTGGCTCTCAACCCTCCACCGAGTACACCCACCCGTCGTCAACGGCAAAGTCGAAAGACGCCGCAGCGCAGCCTATTTCCACGACGGCAATATCGACGCAGTAATCGAAACCCTGCCCTCGTGTGTAGGCTCAGCCAGCAAATACCCGCCAACCACGATCGCCGACCACATCCGCGCCAAACTCGCCGGATCCCTTGGGCTACAACCGAATAACGACGCCACCCGGGAGGCGGCGCGAGTGCTGGCCGCGGTCGAGAAGCAACCGTGAGTGCAGTGAATCGCGCCCGGTCGCGCGCCTATGCGATCCCGAGGGGTGGGTTTTGGCCGGAGCTGGGGCGGTAGGTGGATAGGCGTTCTGTGTTCAATTTCGGTGCGGTGCCGGGGATTACCGGTGTAAGGGTGTTCCTGTAGACGAATTCCTCGGCCGACCCGTCGAACCAGGTCACCTCGTTTCCGCCGCGCAGGCTCCGGCCGGATGATCTAGGGAATCAGCCGGTAGACGGTTGCCTTGCCAGGACCGCCCACCTGTTGGACGATTCCCTCGTCACGCAAATTTTTGAGTGCTTTGCGAGTACCCTGTGCCGACAGCCCGAGCCATTTCTGCAAGTCGGCGACGCTGGCTGGCCCGTCTTTCAGGAACTCGACAATCTTCTCGCGAGTCGTTGTTGGCCGTTGATTGTCACCCGCAAGTGATTTTCGTACGACCGGCGCTTTTGAGCTGGTATCTGTGGCTGACCGGCTGAAGTCGGCGTGTTCAACCTTACGGTTACGGGTTGGCTGTCGCAGGATCGCGGTGAACCGGATGCCTGCATCGTCGAAACGGACTGGCGGTAGGTCGGCCTCGATCAGCGACTGCGTGATCATCGGCATTCCAGTGGCGAGACCTTCGACGACGCGACCGCCGTAGCCTGGCGATTGCAGGTATTGGCAGATCCTGACCAGCCACTGGTTCCGTGCCGAGGTTACTGCTTCCTGGCCGAGGCGGTCGACGGTAATGCCGTATAGACCACCGGGGTTGCCGATGACCAGTCGGTCGGAACGAAGTCTGACTTGGACCGCCATACCCATCGACCACTCATCGAGATCGCGATGGAGAATCGCGTTGACAATAAGCTCGCGAAACGCCACTAGTGGATAGGCGGGCACATTGACCACATGGCCGTCTGACCGATTCGAGATTCTGCTGTCGAAAGTTCTTCCGGCCCAGTCCAAGATCCCGTCCAGCATGCGTGGAATCGGCCCGGAGACAATCACATGGTTGCGCGCTCGGACACTCAACGGGTCGGTCGGTAACCGCTCTGCAGCAGCTTGGATCACGAAATTCGGAAACCACTGCTGTGGGTAGATGCCGAGTGCTAGAAGCCCGGCGCGAGTCGGGATATCGTCGGCGGTGAGCACGCCCGCATGGCGGAGTAGCTCTTCACCTTCGAACCGGCCCAGTCCGAGCCGATCCTGTTGCCGGACGGTGCGAGTGAATTCGTTGATCAGATCCGGGTCGAGATCGTTCAGGGTCGCGTCGGTCACCGGCAGGCGATCGAATGTGGGATGTTCGCGAGCGGCCAGGAATGCCTGTTCCTCGAGCGGTGACATCCGGAAATCGCCATCGTATCCCCGCATGTAGGCGGCGCCTGTTGAGCTTGCCCTGCAAGGCTTGGCCGAGGTAGCACATTCGTGCACGATGGCAACGATCACATGCATACCGTCGGTTGATGCGTCTTCGATCGTCAACTGAATAGGTGGTGTGAATGCGCGGGCTTTCTTGGCCAGTCCTTGTTTCAGAATTTGCGGATCGGACAACGGCACGGGATTGAAGTTGTTGCGCTCGTCCAGGCCCAGAATGATTACGCCACCGCCCGGATGATTTGCGAGAGCAGATAGCGTGCTGGTCAGCGACTCCGGGAGTCCGCCAGCAGCTGATTTGACCTCGACGTTGGTGCAGTCTCCGCCTGCGGACCGCAGCTTGGCGATGAGGCGGGAGAGATCGACGGGCATGCTCAAATGCTACCTGGAACGCAACTCAAATGCTACTAGGGACCATTTGGTGGCATTTGAGTTGCGTTTAAGGTTGACTCAGGCCGGTGTGCTTTTCAGTGTTCCGCGACGGGTGGGAGGTCTGGTGGGCGGGGTCGATTGGCATGACTAAATGCTACTCAAATGCCTCGCCAGCCACGGATGTTCGTCGACGCAGGGCGGTGATCAGGACCAGGGCGACCAGCACTGGAGCGCATGCCGCCAGCACGATTGTCCGGGTCGGCATGCCTAGGCCGAGCATCGCGCCGCCGACGATTGGGCCGAGGACGGAGCCGATCCGGCCGAGGGAGGCGGACCAGCCGACGCCGGTGGTGGCGGTTCGGGGTGGGTACATGGTGGCGGCCAGGCCGGTTTGGCCGATCATTGCGGCTTGGAGGCCGAAGCCGACGCCGGCGAAGACGGTCAGGAGGAGGGCTTTGTCCGGGCCGAGGCGGGAGGACAGGGCCAGGAAGGCGATCGCTATTACCGTGGTCACCACGAGAATCGAGGCGATTCGGTATCGCACGCCGGCGGCCATGAGCACGAGTCCGCTCAGGATGCTGCCGCCGCCCAGGGCGGCCGAGCCGAGCGGCGCCAGTGAGGCGGAGAATCCGTAGCTGGTCAGCAGGGTCGGTAACCACGACGAGAAGATGAAGTACACGCCGAACATGAGCAGGCCGAATGCCCACAGCAGCGTGGTGCGGAGTCGGTAGCCCTCGTCGAACAGGCGGGTCACCGAGGAGGATTCGGGGGTCGGCGGCGCGGAGGCGCTGTCCGGCGTCTCGCTGGGCAGGCCGAACCAGAGGGCCGGTATCAGCAGTGCCGATCCGATGCCGCCGGCGATGAACACCGACCTCCATCCATACAGGCCGATCAGCCGGGCGCCCAGCAGGCCGGCGATCAGGGCGCCGACCGCGATGGCCATGGCGACGAAGATGGCGATCATCTGGCGGTATCGGGCCGGGTTCACCGCGGTGGCCAGCGAGACCGCCGCCGGCAGTACCGCGCCGAGGCCCAGTCCGGTGAACAGCCGCACCAGCGACAGTTCGGTGGTCGTCTGCACCACCGCGTTGAGTAGCGAGCCGACGGTGAACGCGGCCACCGCCACCGTCACGACCCCGCGCCGCCCATAGCGCGCCGACAGCCGGCCGCAGGTCAGATAGCCGATGGCGACGCCCAGGCTGGTCAGCGACAGGGCGGCGGTGAAATGCGAGGCCGGCACGTGCCAGGTATGCGAGAGCGTCGGCACCGCCAGGCCGAGTGCGGTGGAGTCGTAGCCGTCGAGCAGCACCGCGAGGAAACCGAGGATGAGAACCGGCCAGCGGATGTCGGTACCGCGGGCCGGGCCCGGCACGACGGACATAGCGGTCGAATCGCCCGACTCCGCCCCGCTGACACTTGGCTCCGTCCTGCGCGATGCGCGTCGTGTCGATGGTTCGCTCGCAAGCTCGCTCACGTCGGGGGACTCCTTTCGAGGCCCGTCCGGGTCGTTCGAAGACCGGGATGCGCCCGCGAGAGTGGCATGCGACTGTGCGTCAGGCCACAGAAAAACCATGTGCTAAGCAGTTCTAAAGTCTTAGCGCAAAGAAGTCAAGGCCAAAGGTAACTCGGCCCGGCGGTCGAAACGAAGGCTTAATAGGCGTTCCCCGTGTCTTCGACGTCGGCGAGGGCGTGCCCGGCGGTGGTTCGCTCGGTGGTGAGGGGTGCTACCCGTCGGCCTCTGGGGTGGTGGAGTTAGGCGAGGCCGGGGCGACACGGAGTCGTCGTCATGTTGCCGCCGGGGCAGCACTGTCTGTATTGCCTCACTGAACGGTCGCCGGCTCGGTGCGGATGCGCTTTCAAGGCTGACGCAGATGGTGGCCTTGGAGCTGTCCGATCGCGATGCGGCCGGGTTCATCCATCTTGTACGCCGAGTGTCGGGGCGCGTCACGGCCGCAGCGGTTGACGAGCGGGCAATCCTTGGTTATATATTTAAGCACTAAGATATTTAAGGCTTAGATAGTGAGGAGGCGTCGGTATGGCAGTCGGCGAAACGCTTGTGTTCGAGCCGATTCCGGACGAGGCGCTGATCGGTGGGCACTGGAAGCAGGCGTCGGGTCCGTGCGGGCAGGTGCTGAACCCGGCCACCGGTGCGGTCCTGCAGACGATCACCCAGACCACCGATGCGGACGCGGATACGGCGGTGCGGGCCGCGGTCGCGGCGGTCGCCGACCCGGCATGGCGGGATCTGCTGCCGCACCGGCGCGCGCACTACCTGTACCGGATCGCCGACGCCATCGAGGGCGCCACGAAATCCCTTGCGCTGCTACAGAGTTTCAACACCGGTAAGACGCTCGCCGAGACGAGTGCGCTGGTGGCCAGCGCCGCCGGCACCTTCCGCTATTTCGGCGCGGCACTGGAAACCTTCGACCAGGATCTGACCACGCCGCGCGGTGACTACCTCACCATGAGCACCTACGAGCCGATCGGCGTGATCGGCGCGATCACGCCGTGGAATTCACCGATCGCCAGCGACGCGCAGAAGATCGCGCCCGCACTGGCGGCCGGAAATGCCGTGGTGCTCAAGCCCGCCGAGTGGACGCCGCTGGTGTCGCTGGCGCTGGCACGGCTGATCGATGAAACCGGACTGCCGCAGGGGCTGCTGTCGGTATTGCCCGGCAAGGGGTCGGTGGTCGGCGACGCGCTGGTCAGGCACCCCTGGGTCGGGAAGGTGACCTTCACCGGCGGCACCCGGACCGGCCGGACGTTGGCGCACGTCGCCGCCGAGAAGCTGATGCCGATCTCCCTGGAACTCGGTGGCAAGTCGCCGACGATCGTCCTCGACGACGCCGATCTGGACCAGGCCGTGAATGGAGTCGTGTACGGCATCTTCTCCTCGTCGGGACAGAGCTGTGTCGCCGGATCGCGGCTGTTCGTGGACGCGAGCATCTACGACGAATTCCTCGACCGACTGGTCGCCAAGACCCGCGAGCTGAGAGTGGGCCCGGGGCAGCGACCGGATGTGCAGGTGGGGCCGCTCGTGCATCCCAGCCATCGTGACGCGGTGGGCCGCTACGTCGATCTCGCCCGTGAGGAGGGAGGCCGGATCCGTTGTGGTGGAGCGGTTCCCGAAGATCCAACACTTGATCCCGCAGGAGCGTGGTACCTGCCGACGATCGTCGACGGCCTGCCCAACTCGGCGCGGGTATGCCAGGAGGAGATCTTCGGGCCGGTACTGGTGGCCCTGCCGTTCCGTGGCCTCGACGATCTGATCGCCCAGGCCAACGACTCCGTCTACGGGCTGGCCGCGGGCATCTGGACCCGGGATTACCGACGGGCGCTGTGGCTGTCGCGCCGCTTGCAGGCCGGCACGGTGTGGATCAACACCTACAAGCAGTTCAGCATCTCGACCCCCTTCGGCGGGGTGAAGGAGAGCGGGCTGGGAGTGGAGAAGGGGCGGGCCGCGCTGGCGGGCTACTCCCGGCAGAAGAGCCTCTACCTGGGCTTGGAGTCCGAACCGAACTCGTGGGCGGACTGAGGTTTCCGGAGCGGACCTCGCGCATCCATATATCTACCGCTGAACTATCCGAGCTGACTGGAGGCAATAGCCGATGAACGAACCGATCGCGCGTCTACGCGCCCTACGATCCGTCGAACTTCGCACCGTCGCCTTCGCCGATTCCGCCGACTTCTACAGCGGAATCTGGGGTCTGCGGACCGTGGAACGCGACACCGACGTGGCGTGGTTGCGCGGCACCGGAACTCAGCACCACATCCTGCAACTGACCGAGGCCGAACGAAACGGACTGGGCCGCATCACCTTCGCCGTCGCTACTCCGGCCGAGGTGGATGCCGCGGCTCGCCGGCTGGAGGCCAGGGGCATCCCGCTGTTGGCCGGACCCGGTCCCACCGACACGGTCGGCGGAGGCTACGGCCTACGGTTCGCCGACCTGGAGGGCCGGGTGATCGAACTGCTCGCGGACACCTTCGCCGTGCCCCGGCTCGGCGGCGACGCGGTGCCGGTCGGTGTCACCCACGTGGTGCTGAACACCGTCGACATCGACGCCGCGGTCGCGTTCTACACCGACGTGCTCGGCATGCGGGTCTCCGACTGGTCCGAACATCAGATGGCATTCCTGCGCTGCACCACCGATCACCACAGCATCGCGTTCAACAAGGCGAGCTGGACCTCGGTGAATCATGTCGCCTATCAGATGCCGACCGTCGACGACTTCATGCGCGGCATCGGGCGACTACGGCACCACGGCGTGGTCCCGATGTGGGGTCCGGGCAAGCACGGTCCCGGCGACAACACCTTCTCCTATTTCGCCGATCCGGGCGGGCTGGTCTGCGAATACACCAACGGCATCGCGCAGGTCGACGAGGACAGCTGGCTGTGCCGGGTGTGGCGACGGGTGCCGGAGCTGTCGGACACCTGGGGCACCGCGGGCCCGCCGTCCAAGGATGTGCGCACCCATATGGCCGGCGTTCCCGATCTCGGTGCGTTCGAGCAGTTTCCGGAACTGCGCGCGCAGATCCCCGGCGCCGTACCGGTTTCCGAGATCGGCGCCGCGGTATGAGCGGGCTTGCGTGCGAATCATCGACACTGAGCGACCTCCACGTCACCGATCTCGGATCCGGTCCCGATATCGTGCTGCTGCACGGAATAGGCGGCAGCGCAGATACTTTCGCGCCTCAGTTCGCCGATTGGCCGGACCGGCTGCGGCTGCTGGCCTGGGACGCGCCGGGTTATGCGCGCAGCGCCGACCCGGCCGCGCCGCTGACCCTCGACGAATACGCCGACCTGGTCGCCGAGCTGATCGGTGACCGCTGTCGGCGCGGGGCCCACCTGCTCGGCATGTCCTGGGGCGGCGTGATCGCCACCCGGGTGGCGTTGCGGCATCCCGAGCTGCTGCGCAGCCTGATCCTGGGCAGCTCGACCGTCGGCTCCGGCGCCACCGAGGAGGGCGCGGCCGCCATGCTGGCGCGCGCGGACGAACTCGATGCCGACGGTGCTACGGCATTCGCGGCCAAGAGGGCACCGAAAGTGCTTTCTCCACAGGCAGATCCGGAGAAGACTCAGGCAGTGGCCGCGGCGATGGCGGCATCGATTCGCCCGGCCGGATATCGCAGCGCCGCAATGGCCATGGCCGACACCGACCACACCGCCGACCTGCCCCGCATCGACGTCCCGACCCTGGTCCTGTGCGGTGATCTGGACACCGTCACCGGTGAGGCCGCCAGCCAGGTTCTCGCGGGCGGCATTCCGGGCGCGGTGTTCGTGACCCTGCGTGGGGCCGGGCATCTGGCCAACCAGGAGCGACCCGAGGCGTTCGACGCCTGGGCCGAGTCGTTCGTCCAGATCACAGAACGTCTGCGGGCGTCCTGAAGCCTTGCCTGCCAATGATTTCGAGAGAGAAGGAGACACCACCATGGACTACGAGAACTCCGATCTGAAGGAATTCACCGATTCGCTGATCCTCACCAAGGCCAGCCGTCACGAGGACTGGGACGCCCTGGGTTTCCAGGCCAAGGCCGGAGATCAGTTCCGGCGGGCCCAGATTCGCTACGTCGGCTCCGGTGCGACCGGCAATCACGAGGGCGATCGGCGGACCATCCCATCGCAGGGATTCACCTTCTCCAACATGATGCTGCCGCCGGGGGCCGAGGGGCCGGAGCACACCCACCACGACGCAGAGGAGGCGTTCTTCGTGCTGGAGGGTGAGATCGAGGTCGGTGTCCACCGGGACGGGCAGGTGGAGAAGCGCACGCTCGGTTACCGCGACATGATCGTCGTACCGGCCGGGGTGCCGCGCAGCCTGAAGAACAACGGCGACACCACCGCACTGTTCTGCGTCGTCATCGGCGCGCGGAAGCCGCAGGTCCCGACCTACCCGGAGACCTCGGCCATGCACGGGATCAGCCGCGACTGATGTTGCGAGGCAAGACGATCCTGATCACCGGCGCCGGGCGTGGGCTGGGCAAGGCGATCGCCGCCCGGGTGGGTGCGCAGGAGGCCACGCTGTGGCTGGCCGATCTGCGCACCGACTGGGGTGCGGCGGCCGCCGCCGAGTTGCGCGCCGACGGTGTCGACGCCCGGTTCGTACCGGTCGATCTGCGCGACGAGCGGTCGGTGGACGCCATGTTCGCCACCATCGCCGCCGCGGGTCCGCTGTACGGGGTGGTGAACAACGCGGCGCTGGCGGATGGTGTGGGCGGCAAGGCGATTCACGAGCTCGAGGTCGCCGACTGGGATCGGGTGCTGGCCGTGAACCTGCGCGGCACCTTCCTGGTGACCCGGGGTGCGGCACGGGCCCTGATCGCCGCCGGTGACGGTGGCCGGATCGTCACCATCGGTTCGGACGCGGCGCTCTACGGTTCACCGCGACTGTCGCATTACATCGCCTCGAAAGGCGGGGTGGCGGCGCTGAGCCGGACCGTGGCACGGGATCTGGGTGAGTTCGGAATCACCGTGAACACGGTGTCGCCGGGCCTGACCGAGAGTGAATCCGCGGAATTCGTTCCGGCGCATCGGCACGAGCTCTACCGGTTGAACCGTGCGCTGACCCGGCCGCAACAGCCGTCGGATCTGGTCGGCGCGGTGGCGTTCCTGCTCGGCCCGGAGGCCGGATACATCACCGGGCAGCAGCTGGTCGTCGACGGCGGCTTCGTCCTGCACTGATTTCGACTGTCCCCGAGGAGGACTCGACAATGGACCTACATCTGAACGGCCGCACGTACGTGGTGACCGGCGGCAGCTCGGGCGTCGGCCTGGCCACCGTGGGGCTGTTGCTCTCCGAGGGCGCGCGGGTGATCACCTGTGCCCGCGACCTGTCGCGTCTGCGGTCTGCGGTCGAGGCCCTCCCCGGCGCCGAACGGGTGCACGCGCAGTCCTGCGACGTGCGCGATCCGGCGGCGGTCGCATCTCTGATAGCCTCCGGCACAGAGCGTTTCGGCGGCATCGACGGTCTGGTGAACAACGCGGGCCGCTCGCGTATGGCGACGCGTGCCGAGGCGACCCTGGACGACTGGCATGACGAGCTGGATCTGAAGTTCGCCAGTGTGCTCAATACCGTCGACGCCGCATTACCGTGGCTGCGTCGCTCCGATACCGCCGCGATCGTCAACATCAATGCGGTACTGGCCCGCCAGCCGGAGATCCGTCTGGTCACCACCAGCGCCGCTCGTGCCGGACTGCTGAACCTGACCAAGTCGCTGTCGCTGGAACTCGCGCCGGAGAACATCCGGGTGAATACGGTATCGCTGGGCTTGGTCGACACCGGGCAGTGGCGTCGTCGTTACGAAGAGTCCGGCACCGCACAGTCTTTCGCCGAATGGGAGGCACAGATCGCCGCCGACCGCGGTGTCGGGCTCGGCCGCTTCGGTCGTGCCGACGAAGTGGCCGCGATGGTCGTGACCCTGCTGTCCCCGCGCTCGTCCTATGTGACCGGCGCCGATCTCGACGTCTGCGGTGGCGTCGCCCGCTACGTCTGAGAGGAACAACCTATGCCCAACGGTGGAGATCTGCTGGTACAGGTGCTGCGCGAGGCCGGTGTCGACACGGTGTTCGGCATCGTCAGCGTGCACAACCAGCCGCTGGTGGAGGCGGTGGCCCGCGAACTGCGGTTCGTGCCGGTCCGGCACGAGGCCACCGCGGTCAATGCGGCCGACGGATATGCCCGCGCCACAGGAGGTTTGGGCTGTGCCCTGACCAGCACCGGCACCGGCGCGGGTAATGCCGCCGGTGCGCTGGTCGAATCCCTGTCGGCCGCGACGCCGGTGCTGCACGTGACCGGTCAGGTCGAGTCCCGTTACCTCGGCTCCGGCCGTGGGTTCATCCACGAGACCAAGGATCAGCTCGGCATGCTGCTGGCCGTATCCGCGCATGCCGCAACGATTCTCGACGCGAACGCCGCGGGCAAGGTGCTGCGCGACGGGGTGATGAGGGCCCTGTCGCGGCCGGGCGGTCCGGTGAGTGTCGAATGGCCGATCGACCTGCAATACGCCGGGCAGACCGTCACCGGTGAGCAGCTGGTGATTCCCACTCCGCCGCAGGCGGATTCGGCGCAGGTCGCCGTGGCGCTGGAGGCACTGGCCGCCGCCGAGCGCCCGGTGATCTGGGCCGGCGGTGGCGTCACGCGCGCGGGCGTCGAACTCATCGAACTGCTCGAGTGTTGGGGTGCACCGCTTTTCACGAGCAACTCCGGTCGCGGTGCGGTGCCCGAGGATCATCCGCTGTGCATCGGCAACTACGCCACCGCCCCGGCGGGCCGGGCGCTGCTCGCCGACGCGGATCTGGTGCTCTCGCTGGGCACGCACTTCCGTTCCAACGAGACCGCCGACTACACCATCCCGGTCCCGGCCGCGCACGTGCAGGTCGACCTCGATCCGGCCGCACCCGGCCGGGTATTCCCGGTCACCGTCCCGGTGGTGGGGGAGATCGGCGAATTCCTGCGGGCCGTCCTGGATTCCGGCAGGCTCGCCGCGGTCGGCAACGCGTGGACCCAGCGTTGCCGCGGGACCAGGGCGCAGGTGCGATCCGCGCAGCGCGAGGGGCTCGGCGACCACGCCGTACTCAGCGACGCGGTGCGGGCGGCCCTGCCGAGGGATGCGGTGATCGCCCGCGACGTCACCATCGCCTCCAGCTCCTGGGGCAACCGGCTGCTACCCATCTACGACCCGCGCGCCAACGTCTTCCCGCGCGGCGGTGGTATCGGCCAGGGTCTCGGCATGGCGATCGGCGCGGCGCTGGCCGACGAGACCCGGCCCACCCTCGCTTTGTGCGGCGACGGCGGCCTGGCCGTGCACTTCGGTGAAGTACTCACCATGGCTCAGGAGAGGCCGTGGCTGGTACTGCTGGTTTGCAACGACGGCGGTTACGGCGTGCTGCGGAACATGCAGCACGCCAACGGAACCCACACCTACGCCGTGGATCTGACGACTCCCGACTTCGCTCTGCTCGCGCAGTCGATCGGTGTGTCCTACGCCGTGATCCGCTGCGCCGGCGAGGCGCACGAGGTGCTGGCCCGCGCCGCCGCCCTGCGGGCGCCGGTGATCGTGGAGGTCGACCTGGAGGCGTACGGCCCGATGCCCGCCGTTTTCACCCCGCCGGTCTCGGTGTCCACGACAGGTGGTGACCCGCGATGAGCGGAATGCGGCGGAGCGAATCATCGACACGGCGCACGACGGAGCCGAGTGCCGGGGAGGCGCGGTCGTGAACGACACTCTCGACCTGATCGTCCGCCAGTTACGCTGGGAGGCACAAGATATCGTCTCGGTGCGGCTGGAGGACGCCGAGGGCGCCGCGCTGCCGGACTGGACCCCCGGTTCACATATCGACCTGCATCTCGGCGGCGGCCTGATCCGGCAGTACTCGCTGTGCGGTGATCCCGCCGACAAGACCGCCTATCGCATCGCCGTGCTGCGCGACCCCGGCACCCGCGGCGGTTCGCGGTACGTGCACGAATCGCTGCGACCCGGCCAGAATATCTCGATCAGCCGTCCCCGCAACAACTTCGATCTGCTGGACGCGCCGAATTACCTGTTCCTGGCCGGCGGCATCGGGATCACTCCGATCCTGGCCATGATAGGGGAGGCGCAGCGGCGCGGCGCTGAGTGGGAGCTGCACTACGGCGGCCGCACCCGCGCGGGCCTGGCCTTCCTCGATGAACTGGGGGCCTTCGGCGATCGGGTGCATCTGGTCAGCGAGGACCGGGAGGGCAGGCTGGATCTGCCGGGCCTGCTCGGCGCCGTGCATCCGGACACCCTCGTCTACAGCTGCGGCCCGGAAGGCATGCTCGCCGCCGTCGAACAGCACGGCCGCGCGTGGCCCGCCGAGAGCGTCCGGCTGGAGCGGTTCACCCCGAAAAGCACCACCGCACAGGATGTCTCGGATGAGCGTGCGGTCCGGGTGCTGTGCCACCGATCCGGTATCGAAACCGTGGCCGCCCCGGGCGTCAGCATCCTGGACGCCCTCGAGCGGGCCGGGCTCGATCCACCGTATTCGTGCCGTGAAGGCATCTGCGGCAGCTGTGAATCGGTTGTGCTGCAGGGCGTTGCGGACCACCGCGACGACGTGCTGTCCGGCACCGAGCGGGAATCCGGGAAAACCATGATGATCTGCGTCTCCCGGGCGCTGTCCGATGAGCTCGTACTCGATCTGTAGGAGAACACGATGAGTTATCTCGTTGTCCATCAATCTCGTTCGGCAGACCCCACGCCGTACGAAATGAAACTCGCCGGGGCGATCGAAGAGATCTTCGGCCGTGGCGAGCATACCCTCGAAGCCCTGGTCGCCGGGCTCAACGGCGTCGGCATCCACGGTCCCGACGGAAAGGCCTGGACCGCGGAGACTTTCACCACCGAGATGGCACGGCTGGGAGCATGAGCATGAGCGATATCCACACCGGCGACGCGCTGAGCGCCGATCGCATCTTCACCACCGGCATGCGCGACCAGTGGCATGCGATCTGTCCCTCGGATCACATCGCACCCGGCGGCCTGCTGCGCGTCACCCGGCTCGGGGAGGACTGGCTGCTGTTCCGTCGGACCGACGGCACGTTGCGGATGCTCGCCGACCGCTGCCCGCACCGCGGGGCGCCGCTGTCTCAGGGCCAGCACTTGGGCGACCGTATCGCCTGCCGCTACCACGGCGTGCAGATCGACGGCGAGGGCACGGTGTTGTCTGTGCCCGCTATGCCCGGCTGCAGTCTGGAGGGTAAGCAGCTGGTGCGCAGCCTGCCGGTGCGCGAGGTGGCGGGCGCGGTGCTGGCCTGGTTCGGCCTGGACCCGGCCGCCGAACCCGGCCCGCTCCAATTGCCGGATCCCCTGGTCGCCGACGGCATTTCGAACTTCCTGTGCTACGTCGAATGGGACGCTCCGTGGCGTTTCGCACTGGAGAATGTGCTCGACCCGATGCACGGCGCCTTCCTGCACCGGGAGTCGCACACGATGTTCGGCGGCCAGACCACCGCGCGCTTCCGTGTGCGGGAGACCGATCGCGGCTTCTTCTTCGAGAAGACCGATCAGCGCGGTGTGAACTTCGACTGGGTCGAGTTCTGCCGCACCGGAGTCGACTGGCTGGACCTGGAAATTCCCTACCCGGCGACCGCAGGACCCGGCGGTCCGTTCGGCATCGTCGGCATGGGCACCCCGATCGATCAGCGCCGCACCGCGGTCTTCTTCTGGCGCTACCGCCGCGTCACCGGCTGGGAACGCGACGTGTGGAGGTTCCTGTACCGGACCAAACTCGAACAGCGGCACTGGCAGGTGCTGGAACAGGACCGGGAGATGCTGGAGGGCATGGCCGTCGACGCCGACCGGGCCGAGAACCTCTACCAGCACGACCTCGGCGTGCTACGACTGCGCCGGCTCTACCGGGCGCAGGCCGACGAGCAGGCGAGCAGACTGGCGGCTGTCCAGCCGCTCAGTGCCGGAGCCGGGCGATGATCTGCTGCGCGATCCGGGTCGTGCCTTCGAGGTTCGGGTGGAAGGCCCCGGCGCGGATGGCCGCGTGTCCGGCGGTGGGCGGGCCGACGTAGCCGGCGACCCAGGGGTCGGCGCTGCAGGCGGTATGTGCCTCGGCGTCCGGGACGGAGATCACCGTGGCGCCGGTCTGCGCGGCCACGCGGCCGGTGGCATGGAACAGGTCGTCGTAGGTCTGCCGGACGGTGGCCGCTTCCGAGGCGGGCATCGGAGCCGCCGCGCAGGTGGTAGCGGACTTGTCGAACGCGGGCAGATATTGGATCAGCATCACGGTGGCGTGCGGGGCGCGCGCACGCACCATCGAGATCACGGTGGTGATCGACCGCTCGACGGTGGCGATGGCGGCAGCGGTCGGAGGCCGGTGCCCGGTGAGATGTTCGCAGAGCCGGGGCATGGACCCGGTGATCTTGGCGCAGGAGCTGTCGGTCAGCATCGAGCCGACGAGGTTCAGATCGTTGCCACCGATGCTGACGGTGACCAGCCGGGTATCGGTGGTGACGGCGGCGATCTGCGGCGGCATCACCGCGCCGCGCCTGGTGTGCTGCGGCCGGTTGAGGATATTGGCCGTGATCGCGCCGCTGCAGCTCACGTCCACCACACGGAGTCCGGTGGCGGCGGCGACCTGGTGCGGGTAGTTCTGCGCCGATCGCATGCACGCCTGGTTGATGATGTCGGGCAGCCCCGGCCCCGACGCGTAGGAACTGCCCATTGCGACGTACTGCGTCCCGGCCGGAGTCGCCTCGGCCCAGGCCGATCCCGCCAGGGTGGCGGCGGACGCGGCGGCGAGTGCGCAGCCCAGCGCCAGCAGTGAGTGTCGAATCATCGCGATTCCTTCTCGGGCGACATCGGAGTTCCGGGAGCCGGGTGGTGGCGTGCCGGTACGGTCGCCAAGGAATAATACTTTCGCCGATTGTATGGCTTGTGTCGCGAGATGATCCTCGGGGTGTCGTGTGATCCTGGACATCCCCCTACCACGGGCATCCAGGATCCGGTCGGGGCTCGAGAACGGCTTACGGCAGTCGCTCACCCACGCACGAGGCCAGGCGCAGAATGCCGGTGCGGATGCGGCTCTTGGCCGTCCCGAGGGGGATGTTCAGGTAGTCCGCGGCTTGGCGGTGGGTCCACTCGCGGTAGTACACCATCGTGATCAGGGTTCGCTGGTCGTGCGAGAGGGCGTACATCGCGCGCCGCACCTGCTCGGCATCCAGGCGCCGGCTCACCGTCTCGGCGACCAGATCGTCCGGCATCGGTATTTCCCGGCGCACGTAGGCCGTGTCCCGGTCGGCGGCGTTGCGCTCGGAACGGAACCGGTCGACCGAACGCCGGCGCGTCAGCATCATCAGCCAACCGACTGGTGTGGACCTGTCCGGCCGGTACGTGTGGGCACGCGTCCAAACCTGTAGGTACACCTCCTGGGAGACCTCCTCGGCGAGCATGAGCCCGCCGCCGAGGGCCTGCTGGGCCGAGGTGAGCACCCGACGGTGGGTCCGCTGGTAGAACTCGGCGAACGCGTCGTCATCGCGGGCCGCCACTCGTAGCAATAAATCGGCCAGTCCCTGTTGGGGGCCGTCCGTCCGCACCTCGCCGCCCTGTACCGAGTGGCTCTCGTATCTCTGGTCGATCACCGTCATGGTCGCGACTTACCCGGCCCGGCGCTGTCGAACCGATGCGAGCGCAACGCTTTCCATGCTGCTGGAGCTATCAGAGGTTGCTGCCGGGACCGGTCCTCTGGAGAGCGCGGGCGGTAGCGGCCGGTCCCTCGTGAGCGGAAGGGTAGCGGGGTGTCCAGCCGACTTGTCGCAGTACAGCATTGGATACACGCAGCGAACGGGTGAGGGAGGTGAGCTGGTCCCCGGACAGCAGTGCGGATCGGCCCGGGAGACGCAGATATCGCCGTCGGCCCGGCGCGTCGTCATAGTCGCGATGGGTGAGCGACTCGTCGTCCACGACGTTGAAGAGCATGCCGAGCGCGATGCGGATGTCGATGATCGCGAACGGGATCCGGCTGTCGCACATCCCGACGATCTGGAACCCGCTGTCTCCACGGCGATTTCAGTGGCCGGGGTGGCGTCGGCGTGCGCGACAGCATTCTTCCCGAGGCATGGACCGATGGAATTCGTCTCGACGGCAGCGGGTTTGGCCGATCAGGCCGGCGCCGGCGAGGCGTCCGGTGATTCGGGCGAGTAACGCGTCAGGTGCTTGCCGAGGGTGTCGGCCAGTTCCTGGGCTTGCAGGACCAGGTCTTCCCGGTAGGTGATGATGTTGTTCCAGTACAGGCAGAGGGTGCCGCGCCGGGTGTCGTCGCTGCAGACCGGCATGCCCATCCAGCTGTGGAAACCTTCGGAGAGCACGAGGTCGGTCACGGATTGGAAGAGCGGGTCGGTCTGGGCGTCGGCTACGAAGACGTGTTGGTTGTGTTTGACGATGTTGGGAAGGATGACTCCCTCGGCCTGACCTTTGATGCGGATTTCTTCGACGTAGCGAGATGACAGGCCCCGCCAGCGCATCGCGGACGGCGACGGGGACAGCGCCGAGTCGGCGGGCCGGATGTTCCCGGTGGCCACGTGGACTCGGTCGGCGCCAAGCGACGCGGTGGCCACGTCGCAGGCGAGGTCGAGGAGTTCGGACATGCTGCCGACCGTCGACGCCTGCTCGTCGAACTGCGCGAAGTGGTCCGGGCGGGTAGCGGTGCTGCGGGTGATCGTCTCGACGACGTGCGTCGAGAGTGACTCCGCGATTCCAGGTCCCTGCTCGATGTGGCGGACGTAGAACTCGAGAGCGTCGCTGTCGGATTCGAACGATGCCAGGACGATCAGTTCGTAAGCCCCCGTGGTCAGGTGGACCTCATCCACCTGGGGCATCGCCGCCAAGCGGTCGGCGACGACGAATCGCCGGCCCGACTCGACCCGCACCAGGACGATGAGCCGCGACGGGGGCGCCGCGAGGTCCATGGTGGCTACGACCCGCATACCGTCGCGCTCGATCAATCGGCGGATCCGCTGGCGCACAGTCTTTTCCGACACGCCGACATGTGCGGCGACCTCGAGGTTGGACATGCGCCCGTTCTCGGCCAGCAGGCCGAAGATCTTTCTGTCCAGCGGGTCGAGCTCGCGCACGTGAACCTCCTTGACTCGGACATCGTAGCGACATCAAATCCGGATATCGACCCTAACAGCCGATATTCGGAGTCTCCGCTTCGGTGAAACCTACGCCTTCCGCGACCCGAACATCCCTCGGGCGTGTGCCCGAATGCGTCATCGGGGGTCATATCCGGCCTGCGCGGGACTTCTGTCATTGACTTCTCTCTCTTGCGGAACGTACGTTGTGTGAGTCCGAATATCGTCCTAATTGGGTCTAGATTCGGACTAACAACGGTTGTGATGTCCGAGTCTGGGCATAGGCTTGCCGGACTTCGACGCATCACCCGACGCCGGACGACGCAGCCGATCCGCGCTGAGCAACGAAGGAACCACGAGACAGGACGCAGCACGGCATGCGATTCGCTTTCAGGACTGCCCCTCAGAACACCACCTGGGCCGAGATACTGACCGTCTGGCAGGTGGCCGACGACATCGAAGTCTTCGAATCAGGATGGACCTTCGACCACTTCTATCCCATCTTCTCCGACAGCCGAGGGCCGTGCCTGGAAGGATGGACGGTCACGACCGCCCTGGCCCAGGCGACCAAGCGGCTCCGATTCGGAACCCTGGTGACAGGGATCCCCTACAGACATCCCGCCGTCCTCGCCAACATGGCGACGGCCCTCGACATCATTTCCGGAGGCCGGCTGGAGCTGGGGATAGGAGCAGGTTGGAACGAGGAGGAATCGGCCGCCTACGGCATTCCGCTCGGTACGCCCGCCGAGCGCAGCGACCGGTTCGAGGAGGCCTGCGAGGTGCTCACCAGCCTGATGAGCCAGGAGACGACCACCTTCTCGGGCAGGTACTACCAACTGACCGACGCCCGCAACGAACCCAAAGGCATCCAGCGCCCCCACCCGCCCCTCTGCATCGGGGGTAACGGTGAGAAGCGCACCCTGCGCACGGCGGCCCGCTTCGCGCAGCATTGGAGCTTTCTCGGCGGGACCCCACAGGAATTCGCCCGCAAGAGGGACGTCCTGCATGCCCACTGCGACGACCTGGGCAGAGATCCCAGCGAGATTCTCCTGTCGAGCCCCGTGATGTACGACGGCGACATAGGAGCCACCGTCGCGTCGGCAGCGGCGCTGGGGGAGGAGGGGCTGGGGCTCGCCATCATCCCCCTGCGGCCGCCGCTCGACCCGGCGGTGCTCGAGCCTCTCGCCTGCGCCCTCTCCCAGCTCGGCTAGGCCCGGCTCCCATGGGAGACGACTGTTTTCGAAAGGCGAAACCGTGGAGGTACAGCATGGACGTGTTTGAGGCGATGGAGTCGGCCATGACCATGCGGTGGTTGTCCGACGAGCCGGTGCCGGACGAGCTGATCGAGAAACTGATCTGGGCCGGCACCAGGGCGCCGAGTCCCGAGAACTCTCAACTCTGGGACTTCGTCGTGGTCAAGTCACCGGAACAGCGTGCGCGTCTGCACGAGACCATGGTTCCCGACATCTCGTCACTCGACGCCGTCCGCGCGCGGCTCGCGGGTGCTACCGACCCGGTGAAGCGTCGTATGGGAGAGGGTGCGCATCACCTGTTGACCACCCTGCGGGAGGCGCCGGTTCTCATCTTCGTCTGCGGATCGTCGTGGGTTCCCGGCGACCCGAGAGAAGACCGCTACCAGTTCTCGGCTATGTACGGGGCAACGCAGAACATGCTCGTAGCCGGAAGGGCGCTGGGCTTGGGGATCGCGCCGACCGGCATTCATCATCTCAACACCAGGGGTGTCCGAGCACTGCTCGGCGTGCCGGATCACAAAATTATCGGCGTGACCATGGCGGTGGGGTGGCCGGCCCGATCGTTCCGTCCGGTCAAGCGGAAGCCGATCGCGGATGTCATGCATTTCGAGACTTGGTGAAGGACCTGTATGAGGACTGCGGTGGGCCGGGTGATCATCGCCGGTGCGGGAATCGTCGGGTTGAGCACCGCACTTTCCCTGCGCCGGGCGGGTTTCGAGGTCGCGGTCCGGGAGCGGGCGCCGCGGATCAGGGAGACCGGCGCGGTTCTCGGGGTGTGGCCGCACACGATCCGGGAACTCGAACGGCTCGGGCTCGGCGTGCGGCTGGCCGAGATCAAATCGGAACGGAGTGTCGTGCGCTATCGCGATTTCTCCGGCGCCGAGTTCGACACGACCGAAATGCCACCGGCCCGGACCGTTTATCGCCCGAGACTCAGCGCGTTACTCGCCTCCGCCGTCGGCGAGGACGACCTGCGCACCGGCAAGGAACTCGTCGATTACGTCGAAGACCGTGATGGCGTCACCGTTCACTACGCCGACGGCGATCACGAACGCGCGGACCTGCTCGTCGGCGCCGACGGCCTGAATTCGCGGGTGCGCGCGATTCTCGCCCCGGGCACCGAGAGCCGTCACCAGGGAGGGCACCACGTGTGGCGGGCGGTGCTGCCCTTCGACGGCGAGATCGGCGATGGCTGCCCCGTGCTCGGGCGCGATCGCACCCGAGGGGCGCTCATGCGCCTCGCCGACGGTTCTTGCTGCTGGGTGATCGCCCAATTCGGCGCCACCACCAGTGCCGCCAGGAACGGCAAGCAAGAAGCCCTCGCCAGGGTATCGAACCTGCACGACGGGACATGGCCGTTCGCGCTACGCGAGGCCGTCCTGGCCACCCCCGAAGAATCGGTCCTGCACAGCCGAGTCGCCGTGGTACCCGCCATTTCTCGCTGGGCCAGCGACCGGGTCGTACTCGCCGGAGACGCGGCACACGCGATGTCCCCGCACATCGGGTCCGGGGCCTCGCTGGGTATCGAGGACGCCCGCGTGCTCGGTGATTGCCTGCGTCGCGCCGATATCGCACCGGCATTGGCCGCGTACCAGGACGACAGGATCGACCGGTACCGGCACGTGCGACGGCACGCGGACACCATGGCCGCGGCGCCGACACCATTGTCCTATGTGGAACGATTCTCCGAATACCTGAACTGGCTCCACAACAGCCGAACCCGATAAACCGCGATGATCGCCGGCGGCCCGAAACCTTGCCCGGTCGGTTAGTTCGCGGTCGCTCGGGTAACCGGGGCCCGTCCGGTCGTGAAGCCGGGTGATTTCGTAATACGCCACGCCCGGGTGCTGATCTCATCGGCGTCCGGCAGATCATCACGCCGTGGATCATCGGGCAGGCTCCGATAGGTGTCGCGTGGACGAACGTGGTGGTTCGTGCCGGAATTGCCGGGTATTGCACAAGCAGTTCCCGGCAATCGAATTAGAGGTGTTGACACGATGATGATGAACGGTGGCGAGGAGATCCCCCCGCTCGATAATGCCGTCGATATCGCCCGTCCCGACGAGGCGCAGCCCATGGAAGATGTGGCGAATGCCAGATATTGGCCAGGGTTCGTCTTGTTGCTGATCGGGCTCGCAGCGACCGCAATCTCGATTATCGCCTCGATCGCGGACATCCGCGGCTTGGCGATCGCCGGGGCGCTCTTGGCGGCAATCTTCCTGATCGCCGGGGGCATCCTCACCATTGCCGAGCGGTGGCGTCTGCGCGGCGCCCGGATCGGCGGGCAGGCAGTGGGGACGACGTTGCCGCTGTGGCGGAGCCGATCGGATGTCGGTGTTCGGAACGGCGCGTTCCGCGGGCACATTTAGGCTGGCCGTGGAGTGTCTCGGGCGGTCAGCGATGGATGCCTACCGTCCCGTTCTCGTTGCCCGCCTCCGCGTGACTCATCCGGGATCGGCGGCAACCGAGTTCACCGGATCGGAAGACCTCGACTTGGCGGTCTACCGGTTTGTCTCATCCACACGATTTACCTCTCCGCGCTGCGTCGCTGCCCAGTCGCGGATCGCGGCGACGAACTCCTCCGGCGCGTCGGACTCCACGTAGGTGCCGGCACCCTCGACGATCACGGTCTTGTGCTCGGGGAAGGTCGCTTCCAGACGCTCGCGCTCCTGGGTACGGAAGGCGATGTCGGCGTCACCCCATACGATCAGTGTCGGCAGGTGGGCGAGGTCGGCAAGACCAGCTTCGACCTCCGCGAAGAAGGCCCGGCTGGTGAGAATCCGGCCGGGGAGCACCGCGGAGGCCTGGCGCCGCTCGGGGGTGTCCAGGGCCCGACGGTAGTGGGTCACCTCGGCTGCGGTCGGCTTCCGCCTTCGGTGGCCCGTGGGGATGAACGCGTTGACGAGCAGGTTGAATCGCCGGACCAGGAAGCGGATCGGGAATCCGCCCATGATGCGAGAGAATGCCTCGAAGTGCAGAACGCCGTTGACCGGCCAGGCCCAGGTATTGACGAGCACCAACCGGTCGAAGACACCCGGCCGCCGTTGCGCGGTGGCAAGCCCGATGGGGCCGCCCCAGTCCTGCCCGGCCAGAGTGACCCCCTCGAGGCCGAGCGCGTCGACGAACCCGGTGACCACGTCCGCGTGCTCCTCGGGCAGGTAGCGGTAGCCGGGCTTCGGCGTCGACAGACCGAAGCCCGGGTAGTCCAGGGCGATGCACCGGAAGTCGTCGCGCAGAGCTCGGATCACATCGCGCCACAGGAACGACCAGGTCGGATTGCCATGCAGGAGTAGCAGTGTGGGGCCCGACCCCTCGTCGACGTAATGCACGGTGTGCCCGTCGATTTCGACGAAGTGACTCTCGAACGGGAACAGGCGGTCATCGACCCAGGCAGGCCGCACACCTTCGATGGCATTGGACACGGGCGCCCCCTCTTGGCTCGGTCTCACAGAGGACTTGAGTTTGTCACTCATACTTGAGAATTGCAAGTAAGGTATTTCCCGTCGGCGAATAATCAACTCCCTGATGACGCATAGGAGCAGCGGCGTTGCGGCGGCGCTTAGCATCTGGCGATGACGATCTCGCCGATTCAAGCAGTGGTGTCCGATGCGGGGCGGCGGCTGCCTTTCGTGACGTGGTCGGTCTGCTTGCGGGCGCGCTCGGGTGGTGTGCTTGCGGAATTGGGGGCGGATCGGCGGTTGTCGACGGCGAGTGTGGGCAAGTTGCTGTTGCTGGCGGAGGTTGCGCGACAGGTGGAGGCCGGCGAGTTGGAGGGGGATCTGCTGTTGTCGCGGCAGCCCTCGTTGATGGTCGGTGATTCTGGGCTTTGGCAGCATCTGCGTGCCGACGCGCTGAGTGTTGCCGATCTGGCCGTGTTGATCGCGTCTGTGAGCGACAACCTGGCTACGAACGTTCTGCTGGACCATGTCGGGCTCGGGCGCGTTCAGGCTCTCGCCGACGAGATGGGCCTGTGCGCAACGGCTTTGCTCGACCGGGTTCGCGATGACAGGTCACCCGATGACCCTCCGATGCTGTCTGTCGGCACGGCGGGGGAACTGTCTCGGTTGATGATGGACGTCGTCGAGGACAAAGTGGTGTCACCGGCCGTGTCTCGGCGTCTGGCGGACTGGATGTCGCTCGGCGTGGATATGTCGATGGTCGCGTCCGCGTTCGGACTCGATCCGCTGGCGCATACGGTGTCCGACCGTGGGGTGTTGCTACGCAACAAGACCGGCACCGATATCGGTGTGCGAGCCGACGTCGGCGTCGTCACCGGCAGTGCGGGAACGGTGGCGTATGCGGTCATCGCCAACTGGGCCGAAGGTGAAGTGTCCGTGCGCGACGAGGTGTTGTCGGTGATGCGCGACATCGGCACGCAGGTGCTCAGGGGTGTGTGCGCAGGCCGTTGAGGGTGACGTCGAGGAGCCCGTCGAGATAGCCGGGTTCGATCGGTTGCCGGGAAAGCGTCAGGAAGATCAGCGCCCCGATCAGGGCGTCGGCGGCGGCGAGGTGATCGGCGGTGGGGCGCAGGCCGGCCGCGGTGGCCAGTTGCTGACGCAGGTGCTCGCGCAGGGGGCCGGTGAAGCGGCTGTAGAGGCGTGCCGCGGCGTCGGCGTCGGAGGCCGCCGCGGCGGTGAGGCCCTGAGCCAGGGCCGCGCCCATCGGGGAGCCGATCTGCTCGTGGAAGGCGAGCAGCCATTCGCGCAATGCCTCGACGGTGTCGGTTCCGGTGGGTTCGGCGAGCGTCGGCAGTTGAATGAATCCGTCCAGGACCGCGTCGACGACGACGGCGGCCTTGGACGACCACCACCGGTAGATCGTTTGTTTGCCGACGCCGGCGCGGCGGGCGATGCCGTCCAGCGACAGCCGGTCGTAGCCGTCGGCCTGCACGATGTCGCGGGTGGCCTCGAGGATGGCTCGCCGCGAGGTTTCGCTGCGTTTGGGGCCGCGACGGGACTGAGTCATGACGTGCTCAGCCTACGAGCGGTGTACTCTCCATCCAAAAGCGAGACGATTCGTATTGCATTTGGTGCGAAGGAGCACGATGACCGAGGTACTCGTGGTAATCGGCGTCGGCGGTATGGGTGAAGCGATCGCCCGCCGCCTCGGGACCGGGCGGCAGGTGGTGCTGGCCGACTTCGACGAGAAGGCCCTCCGGCGCGTCGCGGAGATGTTGACCGAGGAGGGGTATCAGGTCCGGTCGCAGTCGGTGGACGTGTCCCGTCGCGATTCGGTGGCCGCGCTGGCCGAGCAGGCGGCGGCGCTGGGACCGGTGACCGCGGTGGCGCACACCGCCGGTCTGTCTCCCGCACAGGCATCGACCGCGGCGATCCTGGCGGTGGATCTGGCCGGGGTCGCGTTCTTCCTGGACGAGTTCGAGAAGGTCATCGCGCCCGGTGGGGCCGGTGTGGTGATCGCCAGTATGGCGGGCAGCCTGACCGCCGGGTACCTGCCCGACGAAGCGGAGGCAGCGCTGGCGTCCACCCCCTCCGACGACCTGCTCGAGCTACCGCTGCTGACCGCCTCGGACCTGGCCCAGCCCGGCGCGGCCTACGCGGTGGCCAAACGGGCCAATCAGATACGGGTGCAGGTGGCCAGCATGGCGTGGGGTGCGCGCGGCGCGCGGGTGAACAGCATCAGTCCGGGAGTCATCAGCACCGCGATGGGTCGTCAGGAACTCGCGAACGAGTCCGGCGCCGGGATGCGTGCGATGGTCGCGGCATCCGGAACCAAGCGGCTGGGCACCGCCGCCGACATCGCCGCGGCGGCCGCGTTCCTGCTCGGCCCGGACGCCACGTTCGTCACTGGAACAGATCTGCTCGTAGACGGCGGCGCGGTAGCCGCCGCGCGGCGCGGGGGTCTGTGACCCGGACGCGCAGCGCTCGATCTCGCTCAGGCAGGTTCGGGCGGCTGAGCCCCTGGGACGTGCCCCGGGTGACGACGTTCGGGTTGCAATGCTTCGGTACTCACCTCGCCGCCGAGAGTTCCGCTATGCCGTGCCCACGGCGGCGGGGTCGCCCGCTTCGGCGGTGATGATCGACTGCTCGAGTTTGCGCAGCAACCCCGCCAGGCGGCGCTGCTCGTCGGGGGTGAGCCCGGTCAGCATGCGCGCCTCATTGGCGAAATGGTCGGCCGCGGTCTCCTCCACGACCCGCAGCCCGGCCGGGGTGAGACAGGTGTAGACCACGCGCCGATCGTCGGGATCCCGCTCGCGCTCCACCAGTCCGGCCTTCTCCAGCCGATCCACCCGCAACGTGATCCCGCCGGTGGTGACCAGCGCTGTATCGGCGAGCTGCCCGGCGGTCATCCGATACGGCGGTCCGGAGCGACGCAGTGCGGCAAGGACATCGAAGGCGGCCATGTTGATGCCGTGCTGCTCGAACAGCGCCGCCAGCGCGGACTGATAGCGCAGATAACTGCGGTGCATCCGGCCGAACACCTCGAGCGCCGAGACGTCCAGGGCAGGCCACTGCTCGTTCCACTGCGCGACAATGTGATCGACCGCGTCCCGGTCTGGTTTCGACTGGCGAGCCACGGTTCCTCCCACTGTGCCGGACGAAGTCTCGGACATCGACATGACGGTACCGGTAGGCTACTCGGCCGCGGATCCGTTGCGCACCTGCGCGATTGCGTCGATCTCCACGGTGGCGCCGTAGGGCAGCGCACTGACCTCGACGAAGGTGCGGGCCGGGCGCGGCGCGGCGAACAGCTCGAGGAATTGCCGGTTGGCCTCCTCGCGCAGCGACAGATCGGTGACGTAGTAGGTGAGCTTGACGATGTCGGCGAGGACGCCGCCGACGGTGGCCAGCCGGTCGCGGGTGCGTTCCACCGCGGCGCCGAGGGCCGCCTCCCGGCCGGGGACCGGCACATAGTTCTCATCGACCGACAGTGCGCCGGAGACGAAGGCGAATCCGCCTGCCACGACGGCGGGGCTGTACGGATGCTGGTCGGTCACGGCAGCGGACACGGGATCTCCTCGGGACGACGTGGGTACGGTCCACTACTATATCTTAGCGGTAAGAGATTTATCGCTCAGGAGATCGCCGACTCGTCGGGGAAGGTGTTCGAGCCGATCCCACGGGCCGCGCTCGGCTGCTATGGGAAATCGCTCGAAGCCGGTCTGTCAGCCGGGTTGCCCGATATCCGGCTCGATGAGCGGGGTGACCAGGGTCGACCGAAGGCGGTCCAGCGCCTCGGGCGCGACGTTCGCAGCGTCCAGAAGGTACTGCTCGACGCTGCCGTGCCCCTCTCGCAACGCCGTCAGCAGACCTTCCATCGCCGAGCGCGGCGCGCCGAAGAAGGTGCGGTACCGCGCCGCGTCGATCTCACCGTGCTTGGCCAGTACACGGCTGATCTGGCGGTCGGTGAAATGGATGGCGCTGAGTTCGTAGTCGTCCAGGATGGTGGCGTCGTCCACGCCCAGGGTGGCCAGGAGCAGGGCCGCGGCGACGCCCGTGCGGTCCTTGCCCGCCGTGCAGTGGATCAGGGCGGGCAGTTCGCCCGCGGACAGGGCGGTGAGCAGGCGGCCGAATATCGGTGCGTCGGCGTCGGCCATGGCCAGGTACATGCGGTGCAGGAAGTCCTCGGGGACGTCCTGGCCGGCGCCGCGGATGGCGGTGTAGGTCGCGTCGCCGCCGATCGCCAGGATCTCGCGGCGCACCGAATCGGGCAGTGCCGAGGGGGATCGGTCGCGCTCGTAGTCGGTGCGCAGATCGTAGGCGACGCGCAGACCCAGGCGCTCGATCGCGGTATGATCGGCGGGCGTCAGCCGGGCGGGGGCATCGGCACGGAATACCATGCCCCAGCGCGTCTGACCACCGTCGGCGGTGGGGTAACCGCCGAGGTCGCGAAAGTTGGTGGGGCCGTCCAGGTTCAGCACGCGGATCGGGGCGTTCACCGGACCTGCGGTGTCGGCTGTGTCGGTTTCGGGCACCGGATTCCCTTTCTATGACCTGGCAATTGCGCACAGGCCGCAATCCAAGAATACTGTTCTCGTGGGCGAGAACAGTATTACCGAACCGGACGACAGCCTCGCCGCCCGGATCGCCCAGCGCGCGCTGACCAAGCGCGGCGCGGAATACGCCGGTGAGGTGCGCCGACTGCTCGATGCCGCGCTGACGGTGATGCGCGAACGCGGTACCGGCTCACGCCCGCGGGTCTCCGACATCGTGACCGCGGCCGGATTGTCCAATGATGCCTTCTATCGGCACTTCCCGTCCAAGGACGCGTTGGTCGCCGCCGTGCTCGAGGATGGAACGGTCCGGCTCAGCGGCTACGTGGCGCACCGGATGCAGGGCGAACCGGACCCGCGCACCCGGGTGCGCCGCTGGGTGGCGGCGGTGCTGTCCCAGGCGAACGACGACATCGCCGCCGCGACACTGGCCGTCCTGTGGAACGCCGCGGGCCCGGGCGCCGGGATGGACCCGAGCGCCTCCTCAGCCAGCGCGCGCCTGGCCGAGTTGCTGGCTCCGACGCTGGCCGAATTGCACTGCGCGACGCCGGAGTCCGACGCGATGCTGCTCGCTCACGCGGTGGTCGGCACGCTCGGCGATCACCTGTGGCGCCACACCACGCCGACCGTGGCGGACATCGACCGGGTCACAGTCTTCTGCCTGCGTGTACTCGGGCAGGATGGGCAGGACGGGCCCGCCGATCGGACTCGGGGCGAGCCCCACGACCCGGATCGTTCCGGCGAGCACGGCGGCTCGAGCCTCGGCTCATGAATTCGGCGGCCCTGTAAGCGAATGGACGCCGCATTCGACCCGAGCCGTCGGGGAGATCGTGCCGGTACGGTCGGACGACCTGCAGGGGCACACCCCCGATCGGTGGCCGCGATGTGCCCGCACAACCAGCACGCGATGGTGCGGGTACACGCGACCGGCGTGGCCCGGCGGGTGCGACGGGAATATCTCGGCCGCTTCCCGTGTCGATCGGTACTGGTGGCAACCGGCGATCGCGCCGACGACTATCGAGGAGAGAACATGGAAACCTCTGGCTGGGTCGAGTGGCCCGACTACCGCATCGATGTGCATCGCATCCGCAATCGGGTGCGGGTGAGCGTCGGCGATCGGCTGCTGGCCGACTCGACCAGCGCCCTGCTGGTCGCCGAGCAGAACCACGGCATCGTGCTGTACCTGCCCCGCGCCGACGTGCGCTCCGAGGACCTGGTCACCGCCGACGACACGTCCCGGTGCCCGTTCAAGGGGCAGGCGAGCTACTGGCGGCTCGCCGACGCGACCGAACCCGTGGCGTGGGAATACCGCGAGCCGTACCCGGAGGTCGAGATCCTGCGTGATCACCTCGGTTTCTTCCAGGACCGGGCTGCCGTGGAGATCGGTGAGGCGCATCCGGCGGTGAGCGGGTTCCAGGCACACTGAGCTGTGCCGGTCCGTGACGTCCACGGTCGGCTCGCATCCCGGCACGACTCGTCGATACTTCGGCGCGCCGGGCGATACGTATATTCCGAGTCGGTGAGTGAGCGCCTGGTCGGAGGGCCGAGTAGCGCCGTCGTCGCTCGCAGCGAGGCGACGGTGTCGGCGGCTCTGCCGTTGCCGGAGCCGCGCAGCACGACGTCGTGTCAGGCCCGCCACCCAGAAGGCCTCGTGATCACCGGCTTCGACGGCCCGGTCGAGTGCGGTGAAGGGATACTCGCTGTGCCGAGGTTATATGTGCTGGGCGGAGTTCCGATGCTGGGTCGGCTGCGGTTGCGGGTATGACGCGGAGCCCGGCGCGTGGATTCGAATCTCCTCTACCGCATAGCCAACCCGGCGTAATAGCTGCCCAGCAGCGCCGCGGCAATTAACAGCACCCACAGGTCGGTCAGGCGGCGCAGCAGGGTGGGTGCGGCCCGGACCGTCATGAACTCGCGAAAGACGATGCGCACCTTGATGGTTGCCATCAGGATGACGACCGTGGTGATCACGGTGTTCGGCACCCGGGCGCCGCCGCTGTCACCCGCATCCACCCACAGGTAGACGAGTGTGATGGTGGTCAGTACGACCCACGCGGTGAAGAGTCTGGTGCGCAAAGGATTTCACCTTACGATGTAGAGCAGGGCGAAGATGACGATCCACAGGTAGTCGACCGTGTGCCAGTAGGTGGCGGCCGTCTCGATCAGCCGCAGGGAGCGCCGGGCCGGGCTGCGGAGCTGATAGACGATGACGCCGACGGCGACGAAGCCGATCAGCAGGTGCAGGGCGTGGATCGCGGTGAGAAAGTAGTAGTACGAGAAGAATTCGTCGTTGGTGAACCCGTATCCCTGCCGGGCAGCACGCACCCATTCGAGGATCTTGGACACGAGGAACACCACGCCGAGCAGCCCGGTGAGCGTCGCGTGACGCATCGCCGCCGCCCAGGCTCCCGCACGGGCGGATTGCACGCAGCGGGCCACTGCCCACGAACTGGTCAGCAGCACAATGGTGTTGAACACTCCTGCCGACAGGCTCAGATGGGACTGCGCGCGCAGGAACTGTTCGGGATGCTGGGTGCGATTGAACAGGTACACCGCCAGATAGCTGGTGAAGACCAGCGTCTCGAACAGGACGAAGAACCACATGTCCGGCTGGCCCGGCACGGATCGTGCTGGTTCACTACGCTTTTCGGTGGTCGTGCTCATCGCGTCACCTCGGCGGGTTCGGCGTGCGGCGGCAGCGGTCCGTCACCGAAGTCCTCGCGCCCGATCATGGCGCGCAACAGCATGATGAACGCGCCGGTGTAGATGGCGAAGACGACCATATCGATCCACCAGGCGATCAACCCGTTCCATGCCAGCGGGCCGTGCCTGAACACCCACGCGGGGGAGACCACGATCTCGGTCAGCGCGTTGCACAGGTTCAGGTAGCCGAACCACTTGGGAAACACGCCGTTTCGGTCCAGCAGGATCGCGAGCATCCAGATCAGCGACCCGAGCAGGAATACGCCCATCGTGCCGACGAAGGACAGAAACCCGAAATCGTAGAGCCAGAGCTGCAGGCGCGGTTCGCGGCCGGGCCGCATCGCCGCGACGGTGAACGCGAGGCACATCAGCAGCATGCCGGGCACCGCGGCCAGGGCGTACATCAGCAGATAGGAGTAGGCGAACGCGCGGCTGACCGACATGCGCCGCATCGAATAGGCGATCAGCGCGTTGTTCAGCGAGGTGAACCCGCCGACCAGGAAGATCAGCGCGAACCCGACGATCAGCCCGTCGTGGTGGCCGGCGGTCCACTGCGCCACCCGCTGGGCCGACCAGTCCGGGCTCTCCGGCGGCTGGGTACGGGTGAGCACGAAGAACGACAGGGTGAACACGCTGTAGAAGGCGATCTGCGACCACCACGCGAACCACAGTTCCCGCTTCGGATTGTTCCGGCACTGCCAGGCGAACCCGCGCAGGCCGGTAGGGATGGTAACCGGCTCTGCCGCAACAGTACTCATGCGATTACCGCCATATGCGGGGCCGGTTCCCCGGCTCGCCGCCGATAGATCACCCGCGCCAGAACGACTCCCATGACGACGATCCACACGCCGATCGCGATGTTCTTGACCCAGAACGGAAACAGCCCGTTCCAGGCCATGGGCCCGCTCAGCGCGAGCCCCACGAAGGCCGCCGGCGTGAGGGCAACGGCGACGAGCACGTTGAAATGCGCCACCCAGGGCCGGAATACGGGCTGAGCCTGCCTGTCGAGGTAGATCGCCAGCGCCAGCACGACGCTCTGCGCGACCAGGAACGGCACCCCGCCGCTGAAGGTGACCCACGCCAGATCGTTGAGCAACTGCGTGAGTGCCGGATCCCGCTCCGGACGGAACGCCGCGACCAACCAGAAGAGGTTCGCGACCAGGAACATCGTCGGCCCGCCCGCGGTGCAGCACAGCAGGGCGTAGGAGAAGATGGGTGTGCGGTGCGCCATCCGGCGGATCTGCATGACCAGCAGCGTCAGCAGCGGGATCAAACCAACGCCGAACCAGTTGAATACGACCATGCTGTACCGAATCCTGGTGAGATTGGCCGGATTTCGATAGAACTCGGCGACCTGATCCGCCGACAGCGCCGGAGACATCGGATGCGTGAACCCCGGGAACAGGAAGAACGCGGAGATCCACAGCACGGCCAGGACGGGTAGCGTCCACAGCAGGATCAGCTCACCGGTTTCCGGTGATGGGGCGGGGGAATTGGCGGTCATGGACACCTCCGGGGCCGCGTGGCGGCCTTGGTGATCGCTCACCATGATGCTGAGGCTAGCCGATCGGCTAGTGTGGTCCCTCGAATGGTAACGACATTCTCCGGAAATGGAAGGGGCTACCCACGGTCGGCTATCCTCGCTCACATGAGCTCGGCGGACGACAGTGTGGGCGAGGCGACCGGCGAGCCGCTGACCTCGCGCCGATACACCGCCGCGCAGCGCCGCACCGCGGATACCGCCCTCACCCTGTTCTCCGAACGCGGAGTGAGCGGTACGTCGCTGCAAATGATCGCCGACGCCCTCGGCGTCACGAAAGCCGCTGTCTATCACCAGTTCCGGACCAAGGACGAGATCGTCCTGGCGGTCGCGGAGATCGAACTGTCGTGGCTGGAGGCCGCGGTCGCCGCCGCCGAGGCGCAGGACAGCGATGTGCGGGCGCGGGAGGTTCTGCTCACCGATGTGGTCGATCTGGCGGTCCGCCGCCGGAATCTGGTCGGTGTGCTGCAGGGCGATCCGGTGATGATCCGGTTCCTGGCCGAGTACGAGCCGTTCGCGTGGCTGATGGAGCGGCTGTTCGCCGTGCTCGCGGGCGCCGAGCCCGATACCGATATGCGCGTGCAGGCCGCGATGATGGCGGCGGCGATCGGCGGTGCGGCCATACACCCGGTAGTCGCGGAGCTGGACGACGACACCCTGCGCGGCCATCTGCTGAGCCTGACGCGGCGGTTGTTCCGGCTGGACGAATGATCTTTCGTGTCAGCGAGATTCGAGTGTCATACGTGGTACGGGGCGACCAGGTCGGCGGTCAGCTCGGCCCAGCCCGCCGCGAGGGCGGCGAGGTTCCACCAGGCGCGCAACAGCGGCTCCCCGACCGGCCCGTCGGTGATGAGCAGGCGTTCGGCCTCGATGGCCAGGCAGGCCATCTGGTCGACGTAGGAACCGATCGAGGGGCCGGCGGGCGAGTGGTGCGCGCCCCGCGTGATCCAGGCGTCGATCATCAGTGAGTATTCGGCGCGCTGCCGGGCCACCAGCTGCGGATCGTCCAGTAACGGTGCGCGATAGGACATGGCCAGGGCGTGCGCGAGGTGGATCACCGGGTGTTCTCCCGCGGCGTGCTCGGCGCCGGAGGTGATCGCTGCGTAGAGCGCGTGCCAATCCGGCAGCAGCGGTCGGGTTTCGGTGGTCGTCGCGTTCATATCGACTCTTCCACAAGCCTTTCGGTGGAGGCCGCCGCCGGGCGGTCGCCGTCGCGAAGCAGGTGTAGCGGCGCGTGGTTGGCCCAGCCTTCCTCCGGCCAGTTGAACCAGCCGGCCGAGGCCGAGGTGCCGCCGTCGGGGTGCAGGGTGGTGCCGGTGAGGTAGCTCGACAGGTTCGAAGCCAGGAACACCACACCGCCCGCGATGTCGGCGGGCGTTCCGGGCCGGCCCATCGGGATGGCCACACGCACGCCTACCGGGTCGAGCAACGCCTGATCGGAGTTCAGCTCGACGGCCATGCGCTGCAGGCCCGGCGTGGGGACGAAATCCGGTGCCACGTTGTTGATCCGGATGCCGTCGGGCGCCAGTTCCACCGCGAGTGTGCGGGCGAACTGTGTCACGGCCGCCTTCGCCGCCGAGTACACCGCGTAGCCGGGTGCGGCGCGATGCGCCTCGATCGTGGTGATGTTGACGATGCTGCCGCCGCGCCCGCCCGCGCGCATGCGGGGGATCGCCAGCGAGCATGCCTGGAACACGTGCGTCAAGTTCATGCGCAGCAAGGCATTCCAGGCGTTCGGGCTGGTGTCGGTGAACGGGGCGCGGAACGTGCCGCCGACGATGTTGACCAGCGTGTCCAGTCGTCCCCAGCGCTCGTCGACGGCGGTGAACAGGCTCGTCATGGTGTCGGCGTCGCGGGCGTCGCCGACCCGCAGGAGGACATCGGACCCGGCCTGTCCGTTCTCCCTGGCGGTCTCGGCCAGCGTGGCCTCCAGCGCCGCCAGCGCCTCGGCGTCGGTGTCGAGCACGGCCGGGCGAACCCCGTTGGCGACCAGGTCGATCACGATCTGGCGTCCGAGACCGCCGGCGCCGCCGGTGATCACCGCGACCGTGCCGTCCAGCCCGCTGCGTTGTTCGAACCATCCCATGGCGATCCCTTTCAGTGTGCGGCGGTCGATGCCGGAGTGTTCGAGTTCAGATAGGTCGCACCGAATGCGGCGAGGAACTCGAATGTGGCGGCGGCGTCCCCGCTGCGGCAGGACACCAGGATCCAGTCGACCCCGGCCTTGTTCAATTCGGCGAATGCCTCGCGGTGCCGGTCGGCCTCCGCCGCGGGATCCGCGAGCGCGGGATCGGAGTAGGAGTACGTGAGGTCGATATGGTCGGCGCGCCCGGCTTGCACCGCGGCCGAGCGGATTTCGGCGATCTTCGCGGCGAGCTGGGGCACGGTGCCGAGTTCGGGAGTGCGAGCGGTGGCGTTCAGTTCGCCGCCGCCGGTCATCGGCATCCAGCCCTGGGCCCGTGCGGCGACCCGGCGACGGCTCAGCGCCGAATTTCCGCCGATCCAGATGGGTATCGGATCCTGCACGGGTCGCGGCCGGGCGATCGCGTCGCGAGCGCTGAAATGTCGTCCCTCGTAGCTGAACGGCTCGCCGCTCCAATGCTGCGGCAGTACGTCCAGGGCCTCGTCGAACAGTGCGTTGCGCTCGTCGAAATCGACTCCCAGGGAGTGGAATTCGCTCTTCTGATAGCCGGCGCCCAGCCCCAGGATCACGCGCCCGCCGGAGAGTTTATCCAGCGTCGCGGCCGACTTGGCGAGCAGGAACGGATTGCGGTACGGCACGACCGCCAGGTTGGTGAGCAGCCGGATCCGCTGGGTGGCCCCGGCCGCGTAGCCCAGCGCCACGAAGGGATCCAGCGTCTGATGCCCGCCCGCACCCAGCCAGCGTGCCCCCGGAACGGGGTGCTCGCTCACCGACAGCGCGTCGAATCCGGCCCGTTCGGCGGCGACCGCGACCTCACCGAGGGGGCCGGTGTCCAGCAGGTCGCCGTCGTACCCGGAGACCTCCGGGTAGTGGAAGATGAACCGCACTACGCTGCCTTTCTGTTCGAGGGTGCGCCGCTGCTGCCGGCGCACGCCCGATCGCTCGATCATACCGGGTTCTCTAGAAAAGAGAACCCGGTTTCCGTTCGGGCGCGGGTGGAAAGTTACGCCGCGGCGATCTCCAGCAGCGCCCGGGTCACCGCCTCCGGCTCGGTGACCATCAGGTCGTGCCCGGTGTCGATATCCCAGAGCCGCCCGGCCGCGCGCGCCCGCTCGACCAGGTCCGGCTCGCGCGTGGCGAGGGTGGAGGTGCACACGATGTGGTATTGGGGCAGCGTGTCGAGCGCCGCGGGGTCGTTCAGCCGCAGTTTGTCCTCGAAACAGCGCCACGGATGCGCGGTGAGCCTGGCGTCCATCCACCGCGCGTCGGCGGGATCGGTGACGCCGTAGAAGGCCGCGGCGTTCTCCATCGGCAGCAGCACCAACTCGACACCCTCGACGGTCTCGCCGAAAGGCCTGGTCGCCTCGATGTACGGTCCGGCGACATCCACCAGCGACTGGCCGTCGACCGGATTGGCCGCGTCCAGGTAGACCAGCCGTCCGACGCGTTCGCGCGCCCGATCGGCGGCCCCGGTGATGACCATGCCGCCGTAGCTGTGCCCGACCAGGATCACCTCCCGCAGATCCTCGTAGTGCAGCAGCGCCGCGACATCCTGGATGTGCGTGTCCAGGCCGATGCCGGCCAGCCGCAGATGGGCGCGTTCGGCCAGGCCCGACAGGGTCGGCGCGTACACCTCGTGCCCGGCCTCGCGCAGCAGGCGCGTCACCTTCCGGTAGCACCAGCCGCCGTGTCCGCCGCCGTGCACCAGTACGTATGTAGCCATGTCACTCCTGAGATCTGGACTCTCGACAGCGGGAGTCGTGACGGGTAACTCGATTACCCGGTGAGGCAGGCTACTCCGAGGCGAAGGGCAATTGTCGGGTTTGAGAATGATGTTCTCAATCGGGTGTGTCTCGGTAGTAACTCGGTTACAGTAGTAACCGTGTTACGGTTCAAGGATGAGCAGGGCGGTCGGGCGCGACGCGCCGAAACGGATCGTCGATGCCGTGCTGGAACTACTACTGGGCGACGGTTACGACGCAGTGCAGCTGCGGGAGGTGGCCCGGCGCGCCCATGTGTCCCTGGCCACGGTCTACAAACTGTTCCCCACCCGCGACGCGTTGATCGTCGCGGCGCTCGAACATTGGATGGCGTCCAACGCCTACCCCGATCTCTCGCCCCCGATGCCGGGCGAGACACTGCACGACGGTCTCATGAGGATCCTGCGACACGTCTTCGAACCCTGGGAGCGCAACCCGCGCATGCTGGAGGCCTTCCATCGCGCCCGCACGGAGCCCGGCGGCCCGCGACTGGACGCGCAGGGTTTCGAGGCCGTGCTGCCGGTGGCCGCCCGGATCTTCGGTGGTGCGGACCCGGAGTATGTCGAGGATGTCGGGCTGGTGCTGGTCAATATGTCCTTCGCGCTGATCGGGCAGGTCGCCGACGGAACACTCGAGATCACCGAGATGCTGCCGATCCTGGATCGTGTCCTGCGCCGCCTGACCGGAAACAACGTGCCGGCCGCCCGGGCCGCGGTCGAGGGGCGCGACGAACCGGATGCGACACTGCTGTCCGGCGTGGCCTCTGCGGTCGAGGCGGTGGTCGACACGACCCGGCGCTCGCAGCGTTCGGAGCCTGGATCGCACTCCGCCGCAATCTGATACGGCAACCGCGCCGCGTCGTCGGCCCTCCGTCGGGGGGTGGTGCTTCTGATCGGGGCCGTCCGATCGAATGAGATAATTTGAGCATTTCATAATTTCAGGTGATCGGCGGTGATTCGATTGCCCGGACATTTTTAATTTCTATTGCTGGAGGTGGCAATAGATGTGTTTTCGCGCGTCTGCAATTGCTTTTGGGAATTATTCTAAAAATTCGCTGAACCTATTGACTCGCCGTGTGGCGCTACGCACAATCATCGAGAGTGGATTCGAGGGGCTTCGGCCCGGACGACTCGCCCCCTAAGTGCTGCGTACAGCGGTGATGAGGCTGCTGCCGCCGTCCGACGTACCCACCTCCGAATTCCTATACCTCCGCATATGTCAGGAGCTCTCAACCATGGTCGATTTCGATACCGTCGACTATTTCACCGACCCCGCCCTGGTTCCGGATCCGTATCCATACTACGAACATTTGCGGGCCCAATGCCCGGTCGTGCGCGAACCGAATTACGGCGTACTCGCGGTCACCGGATACGAGGAGACCGGCCAGGTGCTGCGGGACGGCGAATCGTTCTCCTCCTGCATCGCGGTCGGCGGCCCGTTCCCGCCGCTGCCGTTCACGCCCGAGGGCGACGACATCAGTGAGCAGATCGAGCGGCACCGGACCGAGCTGCCCATGTACGAGCACATGGTGACCATGGATCCGCCGCAGCACACCGCGGCGCGCTCGGTGCTCAGCAAGCTGCTGACCCCGATACGGCTGAAGGAGAACGAGGAGTTCATGTGGCGCCTCGCCGACCGCCAGCTCGACGAGTTCCTCGCCGACGGCACGTGCGAATTCGTCGAGGCGTACGCGAAACCGTTCTCGCTCTTGGTCATCGCCGATCTGCTCGGGGTGCCGGAGGAGGACCACGACGAGTGCCGCGCGGTGCTCGCCGGGGACCGGCCCGGCAGCCAGGTCGGCGCGCTCGACCACGAGAGCGTCGGCACCAACCCGCTGGAATGGCTGGACGAAAAGTTCAGCTCGTACATCACCGACCGGCGGGCCAACCCTCGCGACGACGTGCTGACCCAGCTGGCGCAGGCGAAGTATCCCGACGGCTCCACGCCGGAGGTCATCGACGTGGTGCGTTCGGCCACCTTCGTTTTCGGCGCCGGCCAGGAGACCACCGCGAAACTGCTCGCCGCGTCCATCCGGGTGCTCGGCGAGAATCCGGAACTGCAGCGGACCCTGCGCGAGGACCGCAGCCTGCTGCCGGTGTTCGTCGAGGAGGCGCTGCGGCTGCACGCGCCGGTCAAGAGCATGTTCCGGCTGGCGCGCAAGTCCACCGTGGTCGGCGATGTTCCGGTACCGGCGGGCTCCATCGTGATGCTGTGCCCAGGCGCGGCCAATCGGGCTCCGGAGCGGTTCGAGAATCCGTACGAATTCCGTTTGGACCGTGCGAATTACCGCGAGCACATCGCCTTCGGTCGTGGCGCGCACACATGTCCGGGTGGGCCGCTGGCGCGGGTGGAGGGCCGGGTGTCGTTGGATCGCATCCTCGATCGCATGCTCGACATCGAGATCGACGTGGACAAGCACGGTCCCGCCGACGAGCGCCAGTACAACTTCGAGCCGACGTTCATCCTGCGTGGTCTCAGCGATCTGCACGTCCGGTTCACCCCGAACCCGTAAACGCGCGGAATCATCGAGTGTGAGCGGGTAATTCGTGGCGACGATGTTCGAACCGGACGGCCGTGGGCCGTCCGCCGTGCGGCTGCTGGTGACCGGGATGTGCGTCATCATCGCGGTCGTCGTGGCGGCCGGGCTGATGATCGCGAATTCGCAAGGGGTATTCCGTGGTTCGGTGACCGTCACCGCGGTGCTGGCGGACGTGGGCGACGGGTTGCCGCCGAAGTCCGACGTGAAGTACCGCGGCGTCCTGGTCGGACTCGTGACCGGGGTGAGCGCGGCCACCGAGGCCGGGATGAACCAGGTGCGAATCAGTCTCGACCCGCACGACGCCGTCCGGATCCCGAACACCGTCACAGCGCGCGTGGTGCCCAGCAACGTGTTCGCCGTGCCGTCGGTGCAACTGCTGGACAACGGCGATGCGCCGCCCCTGCGCAGCGGCGCGCACATCGTCCAGGATCGCAGCCTCGCCACGGTGCGGCTGCAATCCTCGCTCGACCGGCTGCGGCAGATCATCGCCTCGGTCGGCCGGGACAGGACCGACAACGCCGTCGGCGTGCTGGCGACGCTGGCGGCGGCCACCGACGGCCGGGGCGCGGCGATCGAGGACGCCGGAGTTCGGTTGCGCGACATCGTCACCCGGCTCACGCCGGTGGTGTCCGCGCGTCCGGCGCCCTCGACACTCGACTCGCTGGCGGCGGCGCTGTCCGAAGTGCAGAGCAGCGCACCGGAATTGCTCGACGCGCTGCACCACTCGATCGTGCCGATGCTGACCATCGCGCAGCAGCGTGTACAGCTCGCCGCGTTGCTCAGCGGCGGGCTGTACACCTCGGGGACGGTCGAATCCGCGCTTGCGCACCGGGAGGACCAGATCATCGGCATCACCACGCACCTGTCCCCGGCGCTGGACACCCTCGGCGACGGCGCGGCGCATTTCCCCCAGATCAGTGAATCGGTCACGCATCTCACCACCGAGTTCGACAAAGTGTGGAATCCGAGCACACAGCGGATCACCGCGAAGGTCATCGTGCAGCTGACCCCGAACCGGCAGTACACCCGCGCGGACTGCCCGCGCTTCGGCAATCTGGCCGGGCCGAGCTGCACGACCGGGCCCGTCGCGTCGCCGGCCGGTGCGGGACTGCCCTCGGGGATGAATCCGAAGAACTTCAGCCCGCCGGCATCGCTCGCACCCCCGCCACCGGTGCCGGGAATGCCCCCGGGGCTGGGCCAGTTGTTCGCCGCTCCGGCATCGCTCGGCACGGCGTCACCGGGAGCGCCCACCGAACCCGATATCGGACCGGTCGGCAGCGTGAACGAACAGCGGCAGATCGCCGGAATACTCGGTGGGCCACCGAATTCCGCCTCGGACATCCTGTTCGGCCCGCTGGCGCGCGGCACGACCGTCTCGGTTGTGCCGGATACGCCCGCGAACAGTTCGACCGTCGATCGAGGAGCGTCATGAGTTACCGCGGATCACTCGGGGTGCTGATCGTGTTCCTCGTCGTCTCGACCCTGCTGACGTGGACGGTCGTGGTGACCCTAGAACGCGGGGTCGGCGGCTCCACCGCGCGGTATTCCGCGTTGTTCACCGACGTGTCCGGGATGAAGGCCGGCGACGACGTGCGGATGGCGGGCGTACGGGTCGGCCGGGTCGACTCGATCGCGCTGACCGGGACCCTGGCGCGGGTCGGGTTCGAGATTCAGAACGACCAGACCATCTACGGCGACACCACGGCCGCGGTCACCTACCAGAACCTGATCGGGCAGCGCTATCTGGAGCTGGCCCGGGGCGGTCACGGCGGCGATCCGGTAAAGCTGCGCGCCGGCGCGGAGATCCCCGTCGCGCGCACCGAGCCGTCGTTCGATATCTCCAAGCTGCTCAACGGTTTCGAGCCGCTGTTCGGCACCCTGGATCGTCACGCGGTGGACAACATCACCTCGGCGCTGATCAACGCGCTCCAGGGGGACAACGGCGCGGTCGCCACCCTGATCGCCGAAACCACGCGGCTGGCGGAGTCGTTCGCCGGACCGGACGAGGTGCTGGGCCGGGTCATCACCAACCTCACCACCATCGTCGGGGATCTCGCGCGCCAGAGCGGCAATCTGACCACCGTCATCGGGCAGACCAAGGCGGTGTTCGATGGCCTCGAGTCGAACCGGCAGACGCTGTTCGGCTCGGTGGACCAGATCTCCCGGGTGGTCGGACGCGTGTCGGATATCGTCGCCGCGGACCAGCCCGCGCTGAGTCAATTCGTCAGCCGCGAACCGGGTTTCACACAGCACTTCCTCGACAACCGCTACAAGTTCGAATACTTCGGCGACAACCTGCCGATGCTGCTGAAGGGGATGTCGCGAGTGGGGCAGAGCGGAGCCTATGTCGATGCCTATGCCTGTGATGTGAGCGTGTCACTGGCTCCCGGCCTGGCGCCCCTGATACCGCAGATCGTCGACGCCGCGACTCCCGGTGGCGTCGCGAAACACACCGCGAAGTGTCGGTGAGCGCCATGGATCTCAGCGAACTTCGCCGCGTCGTCCCGCGGCGCAAGACACTCGAGGACTATTCGAAGGCGTGGCTCGGGTTCGGCGCGCTCGGCCTGCTCGTGCTGGCGATAGTCGTTGCGCTGGCGGTGCATTCGCTGAACTTCGGCCAGCGGCGGGTGGAGGCGGATTTCGCGCAGGCCGCCCAGCTGGGCAACGGTGATCAGGTGACCGTGGCGGGGGTACCGGTCGGACATGTGGCGGGCCTGCGGCTGGCCGGTGACCATATCGCGGTCACCCTGAGCATCGATCACTCCGTGCGGCTGGGATCCGGCACCGGCGCGGCCATCAAATTGACCACGATGCTGGGCAATCGGTACGTCGAGCTGACCCCGGCGGGCGCGGGGGAGCTGCCCGGCGGACGAATCGGCTTGGCGCACACGCAGGTTCCCTACGATCTCGAATCCGCGCTACAGGACGTGACGACCACCTTCGATCAGGTCGACGCCGACCAGGTCGGGCACGCTCTCACCGATCTGTCGAGCCAGCTGTCCGGACTGCCGGGGCTGCTGCCGGCGGCGATGCAGAACATCAAGACCCTGTCGGCGGTGATCGCCGAACGCCGCGATCAGCTCGGCGCGTTGCTGAACAGCACGAGTCAGTTGACCGACCTGATCCAGGGCCAGCGCGCGAACCTCGGGGCACTGTTCACTCAGGGGTCGAATCTGTTGCAGGAGATAGTCACTCGGCAGCGTGCCATCGAATCCATGCTCACGGCCACCACCACGCTGGTGCACACCCTCACCCCGATCGTGGTGAACGATCAGCCCGAATTGCAACAGCTGCTGGGCAATCTGAACGCCATGACCGGCATGCTGAGCCGCCATGACGACCTGCTGCGCAACATCCTGCAGATCCTGCCCGTGCCGTGGCGCACCTGGGCGAACTTCACCGGCGCCGGAACCGAACTCGACGCCAACGCACCCGACGGCGCATTCATCGACTCGTTCATGTGCGCGCTGGTCGGGCGGGCGCCGCAGGTGAATCTGCCCCCGTACTCGAAGGACTGCCGATGAGCCTCTCGTCTCGGCTGCCCCGCCCGACTCGCCGCACGCGCCTGGCGCTGCTGGTGGCGCTCGTCGTCATCGTGGCCGCCTTCTTCACGGTCCGATCGCTGACCGGTGGCAGCCAAAACATGTCCGTCACAGCACGATTCGACAGCGCGGCCGGGCTGTACACCGGTAATGCTGTGGATGTGCTCGGGATGCGGGTCGGCACGGTCACCGCCATCACGCAGCGCGGCTCTTACGTCGAGGTGCGGATGAACGTGACACGCTCGGTGCCGATCCCGGCCGGCGCGACCGCGGTCACGGTCTCGGACTCTGTGCTGACCGACCGGCACGTCGAGTTCACCCCCGCCTACCACTCCGGACCGGTGCTGAGCGACGGCGCGGTCCTGGGTCTGGACCGCACCCGCACACCGATCGCCTTCGACAACGTTTTGGCCATGGCCGACAAGCTGTCCAAATCGCTGGCCGGGGACGGTGCGGGTCACGGGCCGATCGCCGGTCTGGTGGGCCTCGGGTCCGATATCGCCGGACAGGACGGCACCGATATCAGTAGCGCGCTGGATCAGCTGTCCGCCGCGCTGCGGATGGGCGGCGATCACGGCGCCGCCACCCGCGACGCGATCACCAGGATCGTGAACGACCTGGATTCGCTCGCGGCCACCGCCGCCCGCAACGATCAGCAGATCCGTCAGTTCGGCTCGGCCATTCACCAGACCAGTGACTTTCTGGCCCAGCAGAACCTGGGCTCGGGCGACACAGGGGCGCAGCTGAACCAGATCCTGTCCACGACATCGGATCTGCTGCAACACAACCGGGCCTCGCTGGCCTCGACCGTCGGCAACGGTGAGGTGGTCACCCGCAGCCTGTCGGACTACCAGCGCAATATCGCCGAATACATGGATCTGTTCCCGCTGGTCACCGACAACGCGTACCAGGTGATGGATACGAAGCAGGGCTTCGGGCGGGTGCACATCAATGTGGACAAGGTGCTGCTGGACGGGCAGATGGTCAAGGAGGTGTGCAACCTGCTGAACATGAAACAGCTGGGCTGCAACACCGGAAAGATGTCCGATATGGGGCCGGACTTCGGGGTGGTCGCCATGCTGGCCGGGATCGCGGGGTTGCCGAAATGATCACGCCGAAAAGGGTTTCCATCGCACTGTCCGCCACCGTGCTGCTCGTCGCGCCGCTGACCGGTTGCGGTGTGGGGCTGGACAGCGTCCCGCTGCCCGCGCCGTCGGTCGGCCCGCACGCCTACACCCTGACCGCGACCTTCGCCAACGCCCTGAACCTGCCGACCAAGGCGACGGTCCGGCTCAACGGTGCGGACATCGGGCAGGTCGAATCCATGGCCGCGCACGACTATGCCGCCGTGGTCACCATGCGCATCCGCGCGGGCGTCTCGCTCCCGGCCGGCACCGGCGCCGAATTGCGTTCGGCCACACCGATGGGCGATGTCTTCATCGCGATGACCCCGCCCCAGCATCCCGGCGACAAGCTTCTGCACGACGAGGACGCCATCCCCGAGTCGGCCACCTCGGCCGCCGCGACCATCGAGGAGGTCCTCACCCGGGCCGCACTTCTGGTCAACGGTGGCGTGATTCGGGACCTGACGAAGGTGATCAACGGCGCGGGAACGGAATTGGACGGCCGCGGCGAGCGGCTCTCGGACCTGATCAACCGGACCACCGCGCTCGTGCGCACGCTGGCCGACCGCTCGAACCAGATCCGGGACGCGGTACACGACGCGGACACGCTGACCGCGACGGTGGCCGCGCAGCAGTCCACGATGAACGACGCCATCGCGGCCGCGAGCCCGGCCTTGCAGGTCGTGGGCGACAACACCCAATCCATCGTCGCGCTGGCCTCCCAGCTGAGCAGTATCGCCACACAGCTCGACCGCTTCCCGTCGGTCAACGGTACCGGAAAACGCAGCCTGGTCGCCGATATGAACAATCTGGCCGCGGGCCTGAACACCGCCGCCGAAGATCCCCGCGCCAACCTCGACACGACCCTGCGGACGATGTCCATCGTCGGCGGTAAGGACCTGAACTCGACCGGCGCGGCGGCCGACGCCGATATCACCCAGTTCGCCGTCGGCGCGGCCCCGGACCCGAACTTCCCCGGCGACCCCGCGGCGCGCTGGCCGGACGCGACCGACTGGACCAATTTCGTCGGCTCGCTGGCATATACGTTGCAGCGGCTGCACGACCGAGTAGTGGGACCGGGACGATGAGCGAGCGAACTGCGGGCAGTGCCCGCGATATGCGCATTCCGCAATCGAGAACCGGCCTCCAGCTACATTCTCCGGGTCGAATTGTCGGAAACCGGAGTTTCGAGGCGGGAAAATGTAGCGATAGGCCGGGTCGTCGCGTGGTGGCGTGGGGTCGGCTCGCGGAGTGCGGTTCGGTGTGGTGGCCGTGCGCTGATGCCTGGCGGGTCGCGGGGTGTGGGAGAACCGGCCTCCGGCTGCATTCTTCGGGTGGAATTGTCGGGAATCAGAGTTTCGAGGCGGAAAAATGCAGCGATAGGCCGGGTTGCGGGTTGCGGTCTGCTCGCAGAGTGCAGTGTGGCGGCCGTGCCCTGAGACCGGGTCATGGGCGTAGTGCCGGGTCGCCATCGCGGGGAGCGGCTCGGAGAACCGGCCTCCGGCTGCATTCTTCGGGCGGAATCCTCGGAAACCAGAGTCTCGGGGCGGGAAAATGCAGTGATAGGCCGGGCTTGGTCCCGTTGCCGTCGCGCAGTCCCGAAGCACGGGGGCGAGCGCCGGGGATGGGACTCGTCAGCGGCCCCATCGGCCGGGCACACGAACCGGACCCGCCTGGCCGGGGGGCGAGAGCCCAGGACGGCGGCTGGCGGCACGAGGGGTATCACGACGGTCGAATGCGCAGGTCCGGGCAATGAACGTACGAACGACAGGGGCGGGAACCGCCACACTCGCATCGCGATCGCTGGAATCCGGCGGGCGCCTGGTCGGGGTCGCGGGTGGGGTGCTGGTCGCGGCGGTCATGCGGCTGTCCCGGCATCGGCTCACGGTGTCCTGGGTGGCACTGCTGATCGTGCTTGTCGTGGGGGCGGCCTACCTGGTGATGGGGTCGTTGCAGATCGATCCGTTCGCCTCGACCTACCGGATCCGGGTCGAACTGCAGGATTCCGGTGGGCTGCTGCCCGATCGGGACGTGACGGTCCGGGGCGTGCGGGTGGGGCGAGTGGATTCGGTCGAGATCGCCGGGACCGGCGTCGAGGCCGTCGCCTCCATCGATTCGCGGGTGCGGATCCCGAACACCGGCACCGTCCGGGTCGCCGGGCTGTCGGCGGCCGGGGAGCAGTACCTGGACTTCGCCCCGGCCACCTCGGATGGTCCGTATCTGGCCGACGGCTCGGTCGTCGGCACGAACCGCACCTCGACCCCGGTCACCCTGGCACAGGTGCTCGGTGACCTGGATGGCACTCTCGCCCAACTGGATCCGGCGAAACTCCATGCGATCGTGACCGAACTGGGCGGCAGTTCCGCCGCGCCGGACAAGCTCGCCGCGATCATCGATGGGGGCGCCTTCCTCATCACGACGCTCGACAATGTTGTGCCGCAGACGGTCTCGTTGCTGAACGACAGCCAGGTGGTGCTCGGCACCGTGCGCGATCTGGCCCCGGGGCTGGGTGCGACCGCCGCCGACCTCGATCACACCCTGGCCGGAGTGGAGCGGATGACCGGCGGTTACCGCACCCTGGTCACGATGACCCCGCAGACGCTGAAAACGATGGACGCGCTCATCGCCGACAACTCGCCGACCATGGTGCAGTTGCTGGGCAATCTCACCACCGTGGCACAGATGGCCTATCTGCACGCGCCGGCGATGCACGAGCTGTTCTTCCCGCAGCAGCGGGCCGGATCGTCCGCCGACGCGGTCGCCTCGGGCTTCCATGACGGCTACGCCTGGGCCGTGGCCAGCATCTACCCACGCAAACAGTGCGACTACAACACGCCGCGCCTGCCGGTCGGCATCCCCAACTACCCCGAGCCCTACCTGTACGTCGACTGCACCGACCCGGACCCCACGCTCCTCCCGCGCGGCGCCCGCAACGCGCCCCGCCCCGTCGGCGAC
>NZ_JAGPOX010000309.1 GCF_019038435.1 Nocardia alni | reverse complement strand
GCGTGGCAGGCGTTGCCGGGGGAAGACTGGGCGCGGCGGTTGGCGGAGTTGGCGGCGGTGGTTGTCGAGGGTGGGCGTGGTGTGGTGGTGATGGTTCCGGATCAGCGGGATCTGGATCGGGTGCTGGCGGCGTGTAAGGAGTTGGTGGGGGAGACGGCGGTGGGCTTGGCGGCAGGGTTGGGGCCGTCGGCGCGGTATCGGCGGTGGCTGGCGGCGTTGCGCGGGACCGCGCGGATCGTGGTGGGCACGCGCAGTGCGGTGTTCGCGCCGGTGCGGGATCTGGGGCTGATCGCGATCTGGGACGACGGCGACGACACCTTCGCCGAACCCCGCTCTCCGTATCCGCACGCGCGCGAGGTGGCGATGCTGCGAGCGCACGAGACGGGTGCGGCGTTCGTGGCGGGTGGCTTCGCGCGCACCGCTGAGGTCCAGGCCATCGTCGCCTCGGGCTGGGCGCACGACCTCCTCGCGGATCGGGCGGTGATTCGTCAGTGTGCGCCGCGTATCAGTGCCCCCGGCGACAGTGACGTTGCGCTGGAACGTGATCCGGTCGCCCGCGCGGTCCGCATCCCCGCCGTCGCCTTCACCGCTGCCCGCAAGGCTTTAGCGGCGGGGGAGTCGGTGCTCGTCCAAGTGCCGCGCAGGGGTTACGTTCCGGCTCTGTCGTGCGCGAAATGCCGTGTACCCGCACGCTGTCGACACTGCAACGGTCCCTTGGCCCTCCCGGACGATACGAGCTCGGGTCGCGCGGGCGGCGCGCGGAACGCGAAAGAAGCTGCAAGGCAACGAGAACGGCCAGCCCGTGCAGAGCGGAGCACATCGCACGGCTCAGGCGCCCGCGGCCGCCGGAACGCGCCGTCCGGAAGCGCCGAACAGAGCGAACCGAATGATTTGTTCGGGTTGAGTGAACTCGATGATCGGATCGCATCGAGTGACCGTGGTGACTCGGGTGGACCTGTCGGGTCGGGTTGGCGTGGCGACCGGGATGACGTTGCTCGGGGTGATCGGACTGTGCCGGGTGGCCGTGGTGATTCGGGTGGACCTGTCGGGTCGGGTTGGCGTGATGACCGGAATGAGGCGGCCCGGGGTGATCGGGATGTTTCGAGCGGGCGTGGTGGCCCGGGTGGGCGTGTCGGACCGGGCCGGCGCGGTGATCGAGACGATGTGGCCCCTCGGAACGTATCGAGCAAGTATGACTACTCGGATGAGTGGCAGAGGTCGGGCGGGCAGGACACCGCCGGGGAGAACGATCGGTATGCCGCGTCCGGATCAGGATGGCAGGGGGGCGAGACCTCGGCCGGTCGGCGCACCGACGCGGCTGACCGAGGGCATGGCGTGGGGGCGGATCGGTTCGGAGGACGGCGTCAGGCGTCGGCGCGTGAGGTGGGGGTTGCGTTGTCGCGCAGTGCGTCCGGGGAGGTCGCGCACAGTCCGAGCTGTCGGTGGTGCGGGAAGACCGATGCGGCGTTTCGGTGTTCGTCGTGTGGGTCACGGGCGCTGCGGGCCGTGGTGATCGGAGCGGCGCGGACCGCGGAGGAGTTGGGGCGGGCGTTTCCAGCGGTGCCGATCAGAGGTTCGGGCGGTTCGGCGGTGCTGGATTCGGTGGAGCCGGGGCCGCACACCTCGACCTCCACACCGCCGGACAGCGCGTCGGTCCACACGTCCACCCCGCGGATCCGCCGTCCCTCCAGGGCGACGTGCCCACTGAGTACCGACACCCCGACACCGAGCCCGAGCAGC
>NZ_JAGPOX010000308.1 GCF_019038435.1 Nocardia alni | reverse complement strand
CACCACATCCCGCAACAGCTCGCCCGCGCCCGCTACACCCCGTGACTCCCGCGACACCGCCGGCCCAGATTCTCGGCCCCGCCCAGGCGCCCCCGTCACCGACCGAACGACCGCCCGCACCACGTTCGGTAACTCCGCCGGTAATGCCCCACCCCCACAGACCTCATTCAGCGAGTCGGCTGCCCTCGAAGGCACGCCCGTTCATCCCACCAACGCCCCCTCGCGCCCATACGCCCTCCCCCGCGACACCACAGACCTCGACACCACCCTCGACCGCTTACGCGACCGCTTCGGCGCGGGCACAGTCACCCGAGCCGCCCTCCTGCGTCACGGCGAGGGCATGTCGGTCCCCATACTTCCGGACTGATCTGTGCCGCGGCGGTGCTGTTATCGGCGACCACCGTTTCGACGCAAACCGTCTCTCAGCCGGAAGTTCGCAGGCTCGCCGCGATCATGCTTTCGATGCCCTCGCCCAGGACACGGAAGATGATCTCCTCATAGATCGGATTGGCTATCCGGATCGGGTCATCGTTGGCGATCAGGCCGAGGTCACGTACATAGGACACATCGTCGATGAACTGCGGGTCGAGTAGCGCACCGGAAATCAGCGGAGCGATCACACGCTCTACACGGTGTTCGGCGAGTCTGGCGGACAGCGAGTCCACGTGGGTGGCGCGCGCACGAATCAAACGCGCCTTGGCCTCCTGGATGTGGTGGTCGCCAATGGTGTTCTGCACTTCCATCGCGTAGATGACCTCGAAGGCGAGGGCATTGACCAGCCACGGCTGGCCCTGGGTGTAGCGGTAGGCCAGATCCATTGCGGTGGAGGTGAATTCCTGACCAGTCTGGGCCGTGTGCTGAGAATAGAGGATATATATCTCTTCGGCGGTGAAGTCGTCCAGCCGAACAGCTGCGACCGTGATGTCGGATGGAGCAACCGATTCCATTAACGTTGGCTCACCGCGAAATTCTTCGTGATACTTTCGTACGTCGCGTTGGCCGCACAGGACGACCGAATGGGGAAATCTGCTACGCCGGCCGGTAAATCCGGCGCGCAATTGCGACTGCACGCTGATCCGCGACTCTCCTCGTATCGCATCGAAATGGTCGAACATCAGCACCAGCGGTTTCTGAGAGCGCTCGGTCCACGAGGTCAGAGCAGCTACCAAAGCCGTGCCCTCGGCCGAGTCGGGCCAGGGATTGGGCGGCATCGACGTCGATGGAAGGTCTGCCGCCTCTGCCGCTGACCGAAGTTGGGCGAGGATGGCCTGCTCAGCCACCAGTTGCGCAAGGCTGGTTGTCTTGCCGGCTCGACGCGGGGCGTAAACGGCGAAATACTCCCCACGAGCTATATACCTGAGCGCGGGCGTAATCCGTTCTGCGGCTGGCAGCATATAATGCCGTTCGGGATCGCATGGCCCCGTAGTACAGAAATACCGCAAGACTCTCCACACCCCCAACATGTGTAATCGTACCGACAGCGTGCCGAATGGCCGCTGGCATTTCCGCGAGACTAATCGCTGGACGGCTGCACGTTCTAATCACCGACGGCGAGCCGCAACAACACGCGGGGACATGGAGTACTCCATTTTGTGCGAGCCGAGTCCGGACAAGGGCTGTATTACGAATGGGACCGACGGCGCCACGGTAGCCTCGCGGCATGACCTTGGTGGATGCCCCGATCGTCGCTGTGACCGTCTATCCGGGGCAGGCCCGCGTGACGCGGCGCGGGACCGTGATCACGGAGGCGGGGGCGCAGCGGGTGGAGGTTGGGGG
>NZ_JAGPOX010000307.1 GCF_019038435.1 Nocardia alni | reverse complement strand
CGTACTCGGACACCAAGATCAGCGACCCGTCCACCCGTCCGGGGGGTTCTGGCACGTCCGGGGGCTGGTTCTCCGAGAAGAACGACGACACCGCCACCAACGGCAACGGCAACGGCAACGGCAACGGTGTCACCCGAAACGGGGCGCCTGCCAACGGCAACGACACCACCCGCAACGGATCCTCCGATATCGGTGACACTCGCAACGGGTCCTCGGATATCGGTGGCAATCACACCAGCGCGTCCGCCAACGACAGCACTCGTCAGGACACCCCGGCCGACAACAACTCCCGCAACGCGGCGTCCACCAACGGTGCCACCCGCAACGGCGCCTCGAACGTCGGCGGCTCCCGCAACGACACCACCCGCAACGGCGCCTCGGACATCACCAGCTCGCGTAAGGACACCTCCACCAACGGCAGCACACGCAACGGCAGCACCGACACAAGCAGTGAGGCTTCGAGTACTCGCTCGACCCCGACCCGCTCGACGCCTACCCGAGGTGCGGGCCAGCAGCGTGTCGGCTCGAGCAGCAATCCTTCCACCGCGCGAGCGTCCTCGACCGGCGGGGACACTCGCACTCCCCTCGAGCGCACCCCGGTCGCGCAGCGCACCGGGGTGACCGCCCCCGAGGACACCTCGAACGCGACTCCTGAAGCGACGCAAACACTCTCGTCCCGCCCCCAGCCCTCCTCGACGATCGGGGACGGGTCCACCTCCCACACCAACCCGCTGCGCACGAGCACCGATGGCAGCCAGCCCACATCCCTCACCGACACGCCCGCCGGCAACACCGCGCTACGCACCACGACCAGCACCCCGACCGACGACATCTCGTTCCGCCGCGACAGCGACACCGACAGCACCTACGGCGATAAGGATCCGGGCGTATCCCTCACCGATGCCCCCAGCAGCGAGCTGCGCCAGAACGGCGCCGATGCACTCACCGGTAACGACTCCAGCCCCGTCCGTCGCGATACCGGTCTCGGCGAGGACATCACCGGCAAGCAGAGTTCGCCGTTCGTCCCGGGCAGCAAGGAGACCGATCCGCTCCGGCGCGGTACCGCCGGAATCGGTACGGGGACAAGCAAATCCGACGATCAGTTCTCGGAGCTGTCCGCGAACCGGAAAACCCCGGTCACCCCGTCCAGCGACCACCTGCAAGGTGGCAAGGCATCCGAGCGCAGCGACTCGCAGAACGGCTCCGGCATCCGCTCCTCCCGCGCGGGGAAGTCGGATTCGGAGACGACACCACCGCGCCGGCCGAACGACGTCTCCGCCGAGACGCAGTATCAGCGGGGCGGGGCGGGCAAGAGCTGGGACGAGATCACCGAACTCGGCTCCGAGCCGCGGCGGCTGTCCAAGGTGGCGGTCGACCAGAGTTCGCTGGACGTGCACAAGGTCGTGGCCCTGGGTGACGAGTCCGGTGCCCGGTATATCTGGTCGAAGTCCGACGGATTGACCGATGCCGACGGACGAGTGCTGCCGAAGTCCCAGAACCTGGATTCGGTGCTGGCGGATTCGAAGATCACCGAGATCCGGGTTCCCGGCCAGGCCGAGCGGCTCTCGACCGGGCGATCGGGACCGGACGATGGACGACCACACGACACCACCGCGACCACGAAATCCGACTCACCCGCCGACGCGCACGCGCCGGCGCACGACCCCGAGGTACTCCTGCGCCACGTCGCCGCGCAGGAACGCGCCGAGCACGACCAACAGCAGGCCAAGGAGACGATCGACAACTCCAGAAACCGAGTCGACGAGGCCCAGCGCGCACTCGACGAGGCCGAGGCCGCGCACGACGACAAGCGCGTTTCCGAGGCGCGGGCGGCGTACGGGCAAGCGGGGGCCGAACATCGGCGGATCGTGGAGGGGGCGGTCGATGAGCTGATGGACAAGGCCAAACAGGCGGGCTCGGCCACCTGGAAGGCGTTCCAGGACGGGCGGATCGGTAAGGACGACGCGTTTGCGCTGGTGCGCAAGGAACGGGTGAGTGCGGCGAAGGCGGCGGCCGA
>NZ_JAGPOX010000306.1 GCF_019038435.1 Nocardia alni | reverse complement strand
GGGGAATAGCATGGGTTTGGTGGAGCCTCAGAATTCTGAGCAGCGTATCGCGGATCTCGAGCGGCAGCTTGCTGAGGCGCGGCGTATTGCGGAGCTGCAGCAGCAACTGGCGTCGGCGAAAGATGAAGTGCTGCAACAGGAGTCGAGGGACGGGGGTATCGGCGGCGGCGATGCTGTGCCTTCCTATCGCGGGGCGGCGTCGGCGTCGGTGGGGGCACACTCGGTTGATGCGGTGCCGCGCGATGATCGGCTGGCTGAGGCGCCGCGTAAGGTTCCCGCGGGTTTCGTTGCCGCCGAGATGTTCCCGTTTCGGTGGTGGTATGTGTGGATACTGTTCATGGTCGCGGTCGCGCCGATCGCACTGTGGATCTATGTACCCGCAGCTTTCACGGTGGTTGCCGTCCTGACGCTGGTGGTGATCTACGGCTTCCAGTTTTATGCGGTGAGAACCAGGATGGCGTTGCTCAAATGGGGGGAGGTCGCGGCGGTCGCCGAAACCGAGATCCTTTCTCGGGGTTCTTATTACAGTGGGACCACTTGGTACAACGCGCCTCTGCCTGTGGCGCACGGATGGCAGGTGACGCGTCCGCTGTACAGCGGACCGAGTACCAGGACGCGTATTCGCTACACGCTGGCGGGCCATCAGGGTGAACTCGTCGTGTCGGGGCGGGAGTACATCGATGGTGTGATCCTGGCTGATTCGCGAAATCCTCTGCGGGCGTTGTGCGTAACCTCTTTCGCTTACGATCTCGACCGCGACGGGGCGGGCGACTGGGTCGGCAGGATTCGCCCACGCCTGAAGATCGGTATGGCCGTGTGGTTGTTCATCGTCATCGTCTGGCTGGCGTTCGCGGCCGCGATCCCCACGGGGGTCACCGGCCATGTGGCTACCAGCGTCGGGACCGTCACTATCAAACCCGGTGGTACGGCCCGCGTATCGGGCAACAGTAGGACGAAGACGGTCAACTGCGGGAATGGCTATCTGAGCGTCTCGGGAAATTCCAACAGCGTGACCGTCCGGGGCCACTGCGCCGGCCTCACCGTCTCCGGGAACAGTAATATTGTCACCGTCGACGCAGCCGACTCCATCACCGTGTCCGGCATCGGCGTCAAGGTCACCTACCATTCCGGGACGCCCCGGATCGAGAATTCCGGAATCTCCAACTCCGTGGCCCGTGGTTGAACGATAGCGGCGGCCAGGGCTGGGGGCGCCGGCACCCGATGGCCCGCCCCTCGGGATCGCTTCGGTGAAGACGGGCAAGAAAACGTGTGAGGGATCCTCTGGGGCAGGCCCCATTCGATGATGTCTGTCGGAGCATCGCGATAGGGACGGGTGGCCTCTCGCACATGTGCGAGCTTCTTCGCCGCGTATCGCTGGGTGTCGAGCGGTGGATCTACTGATCGCTGGGAGCTATTGATAGATCTGATTAAACAATTGGACCGATTGGTCTGACCGGCGAAGACTGTGTTCATGGCTCGGAGGCACGGCTGGTGCCAGTTCCGATTCGCCATCGAGACACGTATCCGTTTCGGGAGAGGAAACTCCGGAATGTCCCAGGCACAGCTTCGTGCTCTGCACGAACTTCTTCGTCGCTCGCCTCTCGACTTCGGTGACGACGTCGGTACGACGCGCGAGATCTTTCACGCCATGGTCGGTCATCGGGCGGTTCCGTCGGATGTGCGGGTCGAGGAGACCTTCCTCGGTGGCGTGCCGTGCGTCGCCGTGGATGCTGGGGAGCGGTCGGATGTGGGGGTGCTGCTCTATCTGCATGGTGGGGCGTATGCGGTTGGTTCGGCGGCCGACAGCGTCGGTCTTGTCTCTGACATCGCCCGCCGCGCGGGGGCCCTTGCTTATACGGTCGAGTACCGGCTGGCTCCGGAGCACCCGTATCCGGCGGCCGTCGACGATGCTCTGGCCGCCTACTGCGGGTTGGTCGATGGGGGGACGGATCTGTCTCTTATTACACATCTGACGCTGCCGACGACGGA
>NZ_JAGPOX010000305.1 GCF_019038435.1 Nocardia alni | reverse complement strand
GGACGGGTAGAGATCCTGGGGGGACGGTGGATCGAAGGCGTGCCAGGTGGACTCGTGTGTGTCCGACTCGGCGGCCATATCCGTCTGCGGAGGGCCGAACGGTTGGGGAGAACTCGCGCGCATCGGCGCGGTCTCGTGGGATTCGTAGGCGGGAGTGGAGCCGGGATGCGGCGGGGCGATCTCGGGGCCGCCGAATCGGTCCGGGGTGATGACGCCGTCGCGCGGATCGGACTCGGGGTCCGGTGAGCCGAACTGCACCGGGGTCACGACCCCACCGGGCTGGGGATCGGGCGCCGGGGACCTGGGTGCGGCCCCCGGCAGGGGTAGCACGGTCGTCGGGTGATCGACCACATCGACAGCGGGTAGTCCGTCGGTCTCGGTGTGGTCGATCGCGTGCTCCGCGGACGCGTATCCGGACCGGAAGTGCTCGGCCGCGGCGGCGGGCGAGGGTGGAGTGACGGCCCCACGGACGGTGTCGTCCTCATCCGGCCGCGCTTCGGTCCCGCCCTGTTCGTACACCGAGGCCGTTGCGGGCGCGGCGAATTCCGGGCCGGCGGGCGACGCCGGCCGTTCGTCGGCGGTGTCCGCGTGGGTTCCCTGCCCGGGCACGTAGGAGTCGGAGACGAATGCGGCGAAGGGGCCCGTCTTCCACCCCGGCGTGGTCGCGAAACCCTCTGTGGCGGCATCGTTCCCGTGCTCGGACAGCCAACTCGGCGCGGCGTCTTCGGCTTCGGGCTGCCGGGCGGGTTGAACCGGTGCGTCGGGTTCGGGATGCGCGGTGAGACGTTCGGGCAACTGGGGCGCGACATCCGAGGCCGCCACCGGCGTGCCGACCCCGTCGGGATGCTGCTGCACGCGCCCGAACGGCTGCGTTCCGGAATCCTGCGCCCCGTCGTAGTGCGCCTGCCAGGGCACCGTCGGCGCCCCGTCGGGTTGCCACGGGGGGACGGTCTGACCGCCGGGTTGCGGCGGAGTCTGGTAGGCGGATCCGTACGGCTGCGGTTCCCGCATCGGCTCGGGAGCGGCTTGTCCGGGCTGAACGTCGCCCAGGCGCGGTACCGAGCCGAGCCGCGGCGGGCTCGAATCCCGTGCCGGCTCGAACTGCTCGCCGAGATCGTTGCGTGCCACCTGCCAGGGCGGCAAGATAACCGGTTCGGTGGGCGATCCCGGCACAGGCGGCGGAGTCAACCGCTCGGGTGTGAACGGCGCGGGATCCTGCAGCTGGGATCCCGTGATGTTCTCCGCCTGCCAGGACTGCGGCGGCATCGACCGCTCGTCCACAGAGTAATCGGTGTCGGCCCGTGGTGACGCATAGGGATCGGGCTCCGCCGCGAACGGGTCAGCCACCCCGAGGTGCGATGAAAGATACTGCCCCCCTTGCCCTTCGAACGACGGCCGGGAGAAGTGATCAGGCGAGTCCGCGGCGGGCTGCTGCGGTACCGGTGGTTCGCTGAACGAGCGCCACGACGGCGGCGCGGCGCCCTGGTCGTGCCCGGCCTCGCCGATGACGCCCGGCGATTCGACGACCGGCGACTCGCTCCCCGCGGACGACTCGGACTCGGCCGCATCCTGCGCTGCTCGCCGCGCGGCACGCTTGCGCCTGCCATTGGACACCGAACCCCAATACAGCGCCACGATCGCCAGGAACGTCGTGACCACGGTCGGGATCGCCGCCCACCGACCGTACTTACCGATCACGTCGTCGACGAAGCCGCCGGTGAGATTCATCGAGTCGAACAGGAACAGCGCGCCGGCCCCGAGCGCGCCGGTCAGCCGGGCCAGCGGGGGCTTGGCCCCGACGACCAGCATCATCCCGGCGATGATCGCGATGATCGCGGCCAGCAGGGACCCGAAATCGCGGGCCACGATCGCATATCCGGGCTGTGCCAAGCCCAGCACCAGCCGGGCCAGATACGTCAGCGTGGCGATGAGCAGCATGACCGCGGCGATCAGATCCGCTGCCGGGCGCCGCCCATCCTGCGGATCGTCGACCGGCGGGTCGGGTTGCGGTGACCGGTCCAGATCAGGATCGGGCACTGT
>NZ_JAGPOX010000304.1 GCF_019038435.1 Nocardia alni | reverse complement strand
CGCCCTGGCGATCCTGAAGAACTTCCACAGCAATCTGAAGGCCATCCCCGCATTGGCCATCCTCGGCTCACTGCTCGCCGAAGAGGACCGTCACCCCGAACTACTCCACCTGTTCAAAACCCGCCTCGTCGAGCCCCGGCGCGCACTGCTGCGACAAGCGCTCGCGGCCGGAAACCTCCCCAAATCCGCCGACCTCGACGCGCTCACCAGCATGCTCATCGGCTCCTTCTACGGCCGCTACGTCACCATCGCCGGCATCCCTGACGACTGGCCGAGCCGCGTGCTGAGCACCGTATGGCCAGACGACACCGACCCCACACCACTGCGCGCCGCCGACAATCCGTCACCGTCCGAATGACGCCGGAGAGCGATCCGGCGCGGCCTGTTCGAAGATCTACCCGGCGCATCGGTCGCAGCCCCTCACTTGGCGTCGCCGTAGCACTCGACCACCGCCGTGGTGAATCGATACCGCACCGGAGTCGGCCCGAACGCCATCTCCCCCGCGGTCTGCGCGGCGACGATGATCAGCTCGGCCACCGCTTCGCTCTCCTCCTCCGGGCAGTGCACGATCACCTCGTCGTGCTGGAAGAACACCAGTTCGGCGCGCAGGCCCGCCGTGTGCAGGGCGGTGCGCAGCCCCGCCAGGAGCAACAGCGTCCAGTCGGCGGCGCTGCCCTGGACGACGAAGTTCCGGGTGAAGCGGCCACGAGCGCGGGCGCGGGGTGTGCTGTGCCCGGTGGAACCGTCCTCGTCCGGCTCGTCGAACGACGCGACCGGCGGGCAGGTGCGGCCGAACCAGGTGCGCACCAGGCGGCCCTGTTCGCCGGCAGCGGCCGCGTCGTCGACATAGGCCACCGCGACCGGATAACGGCGGCGCAGTTCGGCCATGTGGGTGAGCGCATCGCCGGAGGTCTGGCCGTAGATGGCGCCCAGCAGCGCGATCTTCGCCTGCGCGCGATCACCGCCGAACGCGCGGGCCGCCAGGTCCGCGTACAAATCGTCCTCGCGCCCGGCCACCTCCATCAGACCCGGATCCCGGGAGATCGCCGCGAGCACCCGCGGCTCCATCTGGTCGGCGTCGGCGACCACCAGCCGCCACCCCGGATCCGCGCGGATCGCCTGCCGCAGCACCTTCGGAATCTGGAGCGCGCCACCGCCATTGGTGGTCCAGCGGCCGCTCACCGTGCCGCCCGGCAGGTATTCGGGACGGAAGCGGCCCGCGCGCACCCACTGCTCGATCCAGGACCAGCCGTACGCGGTATACAGGCGGTACAGCGACTTGTACGCCAGCAGCGGCTGCACCGCCGGATGGTCGATCTCCTGGAGCTCCCATTTCCGGGTGGAGGACAACGCGATCCCGACGCGGGCGAAGGCGCGGATGATGTCTTGCGGCAGATCCGGCCGCACCCGCGCACCGAGGGCCCGCGACACCTCCTCGGCCAGTTCGGCCATGTGCCGTGGCTCCATCCCGCCGGGAAGACGCTCTCCCAGCAGGGAATCGAGCAACTCGCGGTGAATATCCGCGCGCCAGGGAATCCCCGCCCGCGACATCTCGGTGGCCACCAGCATGCCCGCCGACTCGGCCGCCAGCAGCATCCGCATCCGCTGCGGATGTTCCGCCGCCGCAGTGCGGGCCACCTGCCCCGCGTACACCTCCAGCAACGCGGTGAATTCGTCGGTGCCGAGCGGCAACCGCACCGCGCCGGATTCTTCGAACAACGTCGGCTCGGTCTCGGCGGCACGAGCGGGCACATCCGGCGGAACGGGCAATCCGCGCAGACGCGCCCACGCACCCGCCAGCGATCGCGCCTGCCCCGCCTGCCCCTGCTCATGACCGATCAACAGCGCCTCGGCCGCCTCCACGTCATAACAGCGCTCGACCCGCACCCCACCCGCCAGCAAGCTCCGATACATACCGGCAGTCGATCGCCACACCCACCGCTCCACCTCCGGCCGCGACCGCACCGCCTCCACGAGCGATGCCTCCTCCAGAATCGGCCCCACCGGGCGACCGTCCTGATCGAGCGCGCACAACCGCGCCCCACC
>NZ_JAGPOX010000303.1 GCF_019038435.1 Nocardia alni | reverse complement strand
CTGCTGGCCGGGGGCGGGCTGGGCCCACTGCGCGGGTTGCTGGGTTCCCTGGCTGGGTTGCGGCCACGACGGGGGCTGAGGTGCGAGGGGGTGCGGCCCCCCGAACTGCTGCGGCCCCCCGAACTGCTGCGGCCAGCCCGGCGGTTGCGCGGGCCGGGCGGTCTCGGGACGAGATGCCATGTACAGCACAACGATTGCGGCCAGCGTCACCAGTAGTCCGGGGATCGCGAGCCAGCCGCCGTGATACTTCATGCTCAGCTCTGGATACTGGAAGCTGTCGGTGATGGCGAACAGATGCTGGAGGAACAGCGCACCGCCCGCCAAGCCGAGGGTCAGTCGCGCAGGTGTCGGGCTATTGCCGGCGACGAGCATGACGAGGGCCACCAGTGGCGTCAAGATGATGAAGATCCACGCTATGACCGGCCACTTGGCCATCCACTCGAATCCACCCTGCCACCAGAACTCATGCCCCAGTTCCAGCAGCATCGAGAGCACGAGCAGGCCGGCCACGGCGAAATCGGCGCCGTTGCGCCCACGAACGGGCGCGGGTGCGGTTGATGCCGAATGCTGTTGTGGCACAGCAAATCCAGATTGATAACCGGGTTGCATCGGAGCGTTCGGCTGTCCCGGAAAACCGGACTGTCCAGTAAAACCGGGTTGCCCGGGAACACCCGTCTGTCCCGGGAAACCGGGTTGCCCGGGAACACCTGTCTGTCCCGGGATGCCGGGCTGTCCGGGAACGCCCGTGTGTCCCGGGGCGCCAGGCTGCGCGGGAACACCAGCCTGACCTGGGGCGCCGGGGTGCCCTGGAATCCCGGCCTGTCCTGGAGCGCTCGGCTGCCCGGGCCATCCGTACCCGGAAGGCGGCACCGCAGGCATCGGCCCGGTGCCCGGCTGATAAGGATTGGCCATCGAGCAAACTCCTTGCAGTGTCGCCGAAATACCCGGAGCCCGAGCATCGTCCAGCCTATGGGATCGAACGATCCCGAGCAGACCGAACCCGGGAGTCGACCACACGGAGCCGCGCATACCTCGCGGCCCCGCACTGCGGACTTTCTTCGGCCGCCGACTGCTACCTCGGCGTCGGAATCGTGGCCGAGTCGTGGCAGTTCACCCGAAGTCGAATCCGGTCTTGTCCGACGCCTTGGGACAGCGCGGAGGAGGAATGAGTCCGTCTCGCCCCGGGCATGGAGAAGCACCCCCAGCCTGCCCGGCCACGTTCGCCATACGACAGGCTGCTTTTGAAGGGACCACCCGAGTTAGCGGGCCCGGCCTGTGAATCCGATTGTCGGCCCGGTCGGTGACCGTGTTGTGTCAGGTGCGGCTCGACGCCGACACGATCGGCAGCGGGCCGCCGGTACCAGCACACGCGGTCGTCGTCACTGTGTGCGCGACGCCCGCAGTGACGACGACCTGGTGTTGGACCGATCAGTAGTCGCGTGAGTTCCGACCCGCGTGCGGCGCCTTGGCGGTGAATTAGGTTGGCGAGGACCCGAATTCGGTTGCCTGGTGGCACGGTCTGCGGTGTGGAATTTGGTCGGCTACTGCTGGGCCCAGGGTGGGATGCCCAGGCGCTTGGGGGGATCCTTCGGGCGGTTGTCCGGTGGTTCCCCGGGGTCGTATCGGTCGGGTGGTGACAGGTCCTGGCGTTGCGGGGGCGCCGGGACGTCCGGTGGGTGGGTCGGGATCGGCTCGGAGTCGATCGGGGGCGGAGACAGGAAGCCTCCGGGCTGGCGTATCACCGGTTGACGGGCCCGCTGTTGCGCGGGGATCGGTGTGGTTCCGGGTGATTCGGGGGCGGGGTCAGCAGTGCGGTCGTCGACCGGCTGGGGGGAGTTGTACGGTTGCCACCCGGTCGGATTCGAGGTGTAGGGCCCGGAATCCTGTGTGGCGTAGGGGGAGCGGTTGTCGGGCGGCGGCGGTGCGGAGCCGGGATATGGCGGTTCGTGATTGGTGACGGGGCGGTAGACCTCGGGCGCGTGCGTCTCGTACTGCGGCATCGGATTCGAGGGGTAGGGCTCGGAATTCGAGGCTGCGGCGTACGGGGAGTTGCGGTCGGGAGACTCGAACTGTTGCGGAGGAGGGGAGTTCGGGTG
>NZ_JAGPOX010000302.1 GCF_019038435.1 Nocardia alni | reverse complement strand
CCTCTCGCACCGTCCAACCGTACCGAGCAGCACCGACAACCCTGCCGCCACCGCCACACTCCCGCCACCATCGCAGGATGCGTCGAACTCCGGATTCCAAGACCCGCCCGGGCCGAGAGCCGGCTCACCAGCGGTGACCCGGTGTCTTCGCACACGCAACCAGATGTTCGATGCGCGCCCAGAGCGCTTATCCCTCCTGCATCTGCCTCATCACGTGCCAGGCGCGATTCGCGCAGCTCTGGGTGACCTACTCGTGCTGGCCGATGATCCGGCCTGAAGCTACATTCTGCGCACCGAAAACGCCGATATCGGATATTCGGCCGCACAGAATGCAGCTTCAGGCCGGGCAGCAGGCTGGGCGTCACCGAAAGTGCCGTGCAACCCGTCGATCAGTCGCCGGAGGAACTCGCTCATCTCCTGCGGTTGCCCAGCTGTACTCCGACGCCGGGACACACCAGAGACCGACAGAGCTCAACTCTGTGTGCCTCGCGTCAAGGCGACGCGGTCGGCGGGAAGGTCCTCGTTCCGGAATCACGGACCAACAGAACAACACCCCGGGGCATCGGTGCACACGAGACCTGTGTGACTCAGCTCGGCGTATCGCGGGGGGAGTCGGTGCGGGCGGTCAGGAAGATGCGGGCGGCCTCGGCGTCGATGCCGGACTGTAGTTCGGCGGCCGACATATCTTCCAGGCCCGCCGCGCCCCGCAGGAACGGCCCGAACAGTTGCCAGCCGAGTTCGAGCGCGGCGACGTGGGCCACGGCCAGGGAGGCGTCGCGGTCGGTGGTGTGGAAGGGGCGGGCCTTCTCGATCATCCGGGCGATGACCGGGAAGTCCTGTTGCAGCTCGGCGACCGGATAGCCGTCGAGGATGCTGCGCGCCAGCACGGCCAGGTGACGACGGGGGCGCTCGTCCAGGAGGGAGTGGTCGACGCGGCCCGCCTCGTCCAGCGCGGCGACCGACTCGGCGGCCAGGTAGGTCAGGACTCGGGCCACGAGCTGGTCTTTCGTCCCGAAATGCCGGAATACCAGGCCGTGGTTGACGCCCGCGCGCTCGGCGATATCGCGAATCGACGTCGCGGCTGGGCCGCGTTCGGCGAACAGGTCCGCGGCGTGGGTGAGCACAGCGGCGACGACAGCCTCCCGCCCCACCGGAACCTCGGCGGACGGCTTCGTTGCGCGATCCGTAGTCATACGACTACAGTAGCGCGCAGACACTGTAGTCGAGTGACTACAGAAGGATCGCAGAGGAGTTTTCATGACCCGGACAACCGCCGAACCCACGGTGCGCCCGTTCCCGATGCCGGGATATCCGATCGTGGCCGGCCCGTTCACCCATCTGACCGCCGAACATCAGCGCCTCACCGCACTGCGCTGGCAGCATTTCGACGCCCGCTTGGCCGGCACCACGCTCGGTGCGGAGATCAGCGGCATCGACCTGCGCGAATCGCAGCCCGACGAGGTCATCGCCGAACTGCGCCAGGCCCTGCACGACTACAAGGTGCTGTTCTTCCGCAACCAGCCGGTCGACCCGGCCCAGCATCTGGCCTTCGCCCGCCGCTTCGGTGAACTCGAGGTGCACCCGGCCCTGGGTGCCAATGCCGAGCATCCCGAACTGGTCCGCTTCGAAAAGGGTGCGGAGGTGGCCGGTTTCGAGAATTCCTGGCACCACGACGTCACCTGGCGTCCCGTACCATCGATGGGCGCGATCCTGCACGCCATCTCGGTCCCCGAGATCGGCGGCGACACCCTGTTCGCCGATATGTACGCCGCCTACCAGGGCCTGGACGAGGAAACCCGTACCCGGATCGACGATATGACCGCGGTACACGACTTCGTCCGCGCCTTCGGCCGCTTCGCCCCGCCCGAACAGCAGGAACGCATGCGCGCGGAAAACCCCAGCCCGCGCCACCCCGTGGTGTGCACCCACGAGGCCACCGGCCGCAAACACCTCTACGTCAACCGCATCTTCGTCGAATCCATCGAGGGCCTGGACGAGGACGAAAGTCGCGCCCTACTGGACCGCCTGTGCCGCCAAGCCGACTACCCCGAACACCAGGTCCGCCTGCACTGGGAGCCCGACACCATCGCCTTCTGGGACAACCGAGCCGTCCAGCACTACGCGACCAGCGACTACTGGCCCCAGATCCGAATCATGGAGCGCGCCTCCATCACCGGCAC
>NZ_JAGPOX010000301.1 GCF_019038435.1 Nocardia alni | reverse complement strand
CAAACAACCCGCCCCGTAAAAGAACTCGCAGCCTTCAACCGAATCTCCCTCCCCCCGGACGCATCCACCCGCCTGACCTTCACCCTGCACGCCGACCGCACCAGCTTCACCGGCATCGACCTCACCCGCATAGTCGAACCCGGCCCCCTCGAGCTGTACATCGGCAGTTCCTCCACCAACCTCCCCTGCACCGCCACCATCGACCTCACCGGCCCCACCCGCCACGTCGGCCACGACCGCGCGCTGACCACTCCGGTGCGCGCGGAGGAGTAAGCCGTATCGAACGCTGACGCGGCTGGATGTTGGGGTGGGCTCCGGCTTGTTGTGGCGTAGTTCACCCATGTGTGGCATTGTCAAGTTTATGGTCTTACCATTGTAATTATTTACGGCTTGATGATGAGGATATGCGGGCTGCGACGGATGACGCGCGGCCTACATCCCGGGATGGAGGACAGGTGAGCGGCGAAGGCTCCGAGGAATGCGCGTTCACCGGGCCGCTTCGAGGTATTCGTGTGGTGGAGCTCGGGTCGATCGGGCCGGGGCCGTTCTGCGCGATGCTGCTCGCCGATCTGGGCGCCGATATCGTCCGGGTGGACCGCATCACCGGTGGCGGCCTGGTCGGCCCCAACGACGATCATCGCGCGGAACTGATCAATCGGGGCCGTCGGTCGGTGGCGATCGACCTCAAACGGCCCGAAGGTCGTGACATGGCGCTGGATCTGATCGATCGCGCGGACGTCCTGATCGAGGGCTTCCGGCCCGGCGTCACCGAACGTCTGGGCCTCGGACCTGATGTCTGCGCCGCCCGCAACCCCGGGCTCGTCTACGGCAGGATGACCGGTTACGGCCAGTCCGGCCCGATGGCCCAGGAGGTCGGGCACGACATCAACTATGTCGCGCTGAGCGGGGTGCTGTCCATGCTCGGTCGCAACGGGCAGCCGCCGACTCCGCCGCTGAGCCTCGTCGGCGACTTCGGCGGGGGCGGGATGATCCTCGCGCTGGGGGTGCTGGGCGCGCTGGTCGAACGGCAGCGGTCCGGTCTGGGGCAGGTGATCGACGCATCGATGACCGAGGGCGCCGCGCTGCTGGGAACGGCGTTCTTCGGATTCCGGCAGAACGGTACCTGGAGCGCCGAGCGAGGGACCAATATCGTCGACAGCGGTGCGCCGTACTACGACGCGTACGAGACCGCGGACGGCAAATGGCTGTCGGTCGCCGCGATGGAGCCGCACTTCTATCGAGAGCTGGTCGAGTTCCTGGAGATCCGGGACGAACTGCCGGACCAGAACGATCATTCGCAGTGGCCGCGGATGAAAACGATCTTCGCCGCCGCGGTCAAGAAGCGGAGCAGGGACGAATGGGTCGCGGCCGCGCGGGGGCTGTCCGTATGCGTCGCACCGGTTCTCGACGCCGACGAAGCGCCCGCCCTGGAACACAGCCGCGCGCGTTCCTCGTTCGTCGAGGTCGACGGGTACGTCCAGCCCGCGCCCGCACCGCGCTTCAGCCGCACCCCCACGGAGGTGGACCGGCGACCACCCGTTCCCGGCGAGCACACCCGATCCGCATTGGCCGACTGGGGAATCGCGCGCGCGTCCATCGATGCCGCCGTCGCGACAGGAGCGATCGGGCGCACCGCGCCTTCGCCGAGCAGTACAGAAGGGTAAGAGAGAACCATGACCGTGTACTCGGGTGACACACTCGTGACGTTGTTCCGCGCCGCTGTCGCGGATCGGGGCGATGCGCTCGCCCTGGTCGGTCCCGATCGCAGCGTCACCTGGAACGAGTATGCGCGAGAAGTGGATTCGCTCGCGACCGGTCTGCGCTCGCTGGCCCTCCGGAAGGGGGAACGCGTCGGGCTGCTGATGGACAACAGTCCGGATTTCCACATCGCCGATATGGCGGTTCTGGTCGCGGGCGCTGTGCCGTTCTCGATCGACCCCCGCGACGCGCCCTCGCGAGTGGCCGCTCTGCTGCGCGTGGCGTCGCCGCCGATACTCATCGCGGACGAGCGTCACCTCGCCGCCGCCCGGAGCCTGGCGGAGCAGTCGCCGGTGGTGCGGGTGCTGGGGATGTCCGATTTTCCCGAGGTGATCGGTCGCACCGAGCCGGAGCAACCGGGCCCGGAGGATATCGCCACGCTGATCTTCACCTCCGGCACCACCGGCGAGCCGAAGGCCGTGCAGCTGGCGCATCGCGTGATGGTCTCGAGTCTGCGCAGCACCGACGCCGTCGC
>NZ_JAGPOX010000300.1 GCF_019038435.1 Nocardia alni | reverse complement strand
CCCGCTGACGGCCGCCCCTCACCACCTGAGCCGACCGAACGTCATACTCATCCAACTGATTTGGATAAACCTCAGGTTCGGCCGGTTGCCATGTCGCCCGACCGACCGAGCGTCACGTCGTTCGATTAGGCCAACTCGATATCCCGTTCAGTCGGTACGTGCGACAACCTCTCCCTCACACACCCTCCCCGCCTCGCAGCTCGCCCGCGACGCACCCCGCTCCGGTCCTCTATTCGGCCCGGCCGACTGGATATCACACTCGCTCAGCTGAGCCGACCAGATGTCACATTCAGTCGGTATGCAGCGAAACCTCTGCCGCGCGGACCCATCCGTCCCCTCCCCGGCACGGCGAAGAACTACTCTTCCCAGTGCTCCTCGAGCGTCGCCGACACATGCTCGGCGAAGTCGCCCAGAATGTCGTCGCCGAAAACGCGCGCGTCCTCGGCCAGCGCGGCCCACCGGTTGATCAGCGCCGCCGAGCGCGGCACCGACAGCCCGTGCTCCCGGGCGGCGGCGATGCGGGCGTGATCGGCCGGTAGGAACCAGTAGGTCGTCAGCCACACCCAGATCAGGCGAGCCTCCAGAATGCGCTCGGCCAGGACCTCGTCGTCGGCCAGGCTCGGCCACACTCCGACGACCTCCGAACGCCATGCCTCCACCACCTGGCGGGCACGTTCACGGGTCAGCTCGATATCGCACAGGCAGCCCGGGAACGACACCAGCGCGTACGCGATATCCAAAGTGGCGTCGCGGAATCCGCCCCACTCGTAGTCGAGGAACCGCGCGCCCTCCTCGTTCAGGATGACGTTGTCGGGGCAGAGGTCCGACGGGCTGAACGCGCGATAGCGGCCCGAGGAGAACAGCCGGTTGCCCGCGACGATGCGCTGGGCGATCTCGCCCGGCACCTCGATGCCCAGCTCGCGACGCAGCAGTCCGGGCACCTCACCGATCGCGGCCTCGGCCTGCTGGGAGATGCCGTCGATGCGATGCACCACGTCGACCCGGCGCAGCAGCGCGACGAAATCGGGTTCGCGGCCGACGGTCGCGGCGTGCATGCGACCCAGCGCCTGTGCGAACGCCATCAGCGCGTTGCGGCTGGCGGGTTCGGCGCCCGTTTCCAGCACGGTGGTGAGCGAGGCGTTCTCGCCGAGATCGGACAGGATCAGCAGCCGCTCGGGCAGATTGTGCGCCAGCAGATACGCGCCGGGGCGATGCTCGCTGCTCAGCGCGGTGGTGAACTGATACGACACCGCCTCGCGGAGGAACGCGGAGTCGATACTGGCCACACCGGGCGCCAACCCGCCGGCCCGTCGATCGTGCGCGCCACCGCGGAGCTGCTTGACGATCAGCGTCCGCGGGAGTGAAAAGGCGTTTTCGGCTACACGCACGCGTAGTACTGTCGTCCTACCACTTCCGCTGAGTTCGATCGGATCACTCAGCTTCACCGGAGCACCCATCCGCCTGGTGAGCAAATGCTGTGCCGCGGACACGACTTCGGCGGCGCGTTCGGCCAATAGTGCGGTCATCGCGATCCAAGTTACTCGCATCAGGTCACTTTCAGCGAGCGGTTCCGCAACCTTTCGCGCGTCGCCCGGCGTGTCTATGTAAAGGGCCGACCGCCGCCGCGAGAGGCTGGACCCGGCACACCACATGCCTCGCTGCCAGCACAATCCCCTACCGCACTCGGACATTACGATAAATCGGGCACCACCACCGGGCGGTCGCTTGACACAACCGAACGGTTCCGGTTGTGTCGTCGCCAACTGCTGTGCGCCACCTGAAGGCCACCGTCCACCACGACGGTCACCTAGCCTGTAAGTACTTCAGATCCACCGTCTACCACGGACAAGTTCACCAAACGTGCAAGTGCTTCAGATCGATCATCGACCACGAACAAGATCACTTAGCCTGTAAGTGTTCTGGATCCACCGCCCGCCACGGACAAGGCCGCCTGGCAGGCACGTGCTTCAGACCCACCCGGCGTGCAAGCGTCAAGCCCCACCTGGCGTGTAAGTGTTTCAGATCCACCTATCGTGCTAGTGCTTTAGATCCACACTGAAATAAGGTGATTGGAAAGGTCCCCCACGATGACCGAACCCCCACGCTCCGTGCCAGGGGACAGTGACGACGAGCAGTTCACGGCCCAGCCCGGGCAGCATCAGGGCCCTCAGCGGGGTCCCGCACCCGAGCCCGGACCGGTGCCCGCGCGACACGAGATGCCCGGACAGTCCGGCTACCCGCAGTTCGAGGGCTCGGGGGCGCCGCAGTACGGC